>CASFCH010000001.1 GCA_949293315.1 uncultured Oscillospiraceae bacterium
CTTATCCTTTTTACGGCCCCAGCCTTTCTTTTTGCCCTCGGCCTTATCCTTTTCAGCCTGAGCCTTCGCGGCCTCGCGCTCAGCCTGCAGGCGCTCGTTGGCGGTGTTGTTGGTCTGTACGGCCCAGCGGGTGATTTTCATCTTATTGCGGTCCGCGCCGGTCTCGATGATGAGACTGTCCTCCTTAAAGGTGACCACACGTCCCATAATGCCGCCGATCGTTGTAATCTCATCACCGATCTGAAGGGCGTTGCGCATCTCCTGATCCTTTTTCTGCTGCTTCTTCTGCGGGCGGATCATGACAAAATACATGATTGCAAACAGCGCGACCATCATCAGGATCATATATATGGGGCTGGTACTGCTCTGAGTGCCGGCCTCCAAAAGCTGTGCCGTGACAAGTGCGTTCATTCATATACCTCCGTTTTATACGTCAAAGATAAAAATATTATACTATTTTCCCCACGTACTTGCAAGATGTTTTGTAAAAAATCTGTCCGGATCCAATTTTTCCGCATAAACTGCTTCAGGAATTCTCCTCTTTACCATGCCTTTGAAATAAATCGCGCTGCTTTTTATAAATCCGCCTGCGCCGGACGTCTGCCGCCTGCGGATCGGACCGCCACCGCCCCTCTTCGCGGAGAAGGACACTCCCCTCTTTAGCCGGGCCGGAAATTTCGGAGATCGAAATGTCCAGGTGGCCGCCCGCACCGTCTTCACAGACGGCGATCCCCTCCTCTATCCGATCAATGATCCAGAATGTTTCGCCGTCGGACTCACGCCGCTTCATCATGTTCGGTAATCACCTCATAAGTCTTGCCGTCCGTCCCGATCGTGACGGTGCCGTTAACGTCTGTGCGAAAATATTGGATGCCCAGGGATTCCAGTTTATCCAGCGTCTGCTGATGCGGATGGCCGTAGGAGTTCCCCTCACCGCAGGAAATAACGGCAATTTTCGGCCGAACCGCCAGCAGATAGTCCTTGGTGCTGGAGGTTCGGCTGCCATGATGCCCTGCTTTCAGAATATCCGCATGCAGGGGAGCGCCGCTGTCGAGGATCTCGCGTTCCGATCCGCTCTCCGCATCCCCTTCAAACAGATATGAGGCATCGCGATAGCGCATCCGGACAACTACGGACATGTTATTCAGGTTTTCGTCCTCTGTGAGCGGTGCGAGAATCTCCAATGTCACACCGGCGACCTCATATTGCTCTCCCGGGACGGCGGGCAGAAGCGGAATATCCAGCCGATCAATGGTGTCCAGAAGATTCTCATACACCCTTGTAGTTGGAGTGAGCGCCTCGGGGAGCTGTGGCATGATGATCCGATCCGCCGGAATTTCCTCCAGAACATCCGCCATGGAACCGATATGATCCGAGTGCGGATGCGTGGCGATCACACAGTCAAAGCGGTCGATCTCCAGCTGGCGGGCAAAGGAGATGATTTTAGCCGCGTTTTCCGGAAGGTTTTCGCCGGCATCGATCAAAATGGCGCCTTCCGGCGTGTGGATCAGTTCACAGTCACCCTGGCCGATATCGAGATACAGGACATTGACCGGCAAGCCGGTGAGATTCGCCTGATCCTGCGCGCCGACGGAGGCCTTGATCTGCTCCCAGTTTGGCGTGTCCAGGCCGAGCTGATCGCCGTACGTGATCACACCCGACAGCGCAACGGACACCGCCGCAATCAGCCATACTGCACACCGGGAGAGCGCGCGCCGCTTTTTCGCTGAAAGCCGTCTCTTTCTTTTCAACTTTCTTCCTCTTCCGTATCCTGCGCCCCGGCCTCCGGAGGCGCGTCGTTGAGCGCGGACATCTCCAGCCACGCCTCCTTGCTCAGCAGGACCTTGCGCGGCTTGCTCCCCTCCGAGGGACCGATCACACCGCGCTGGTGCATCTCATCGATCAGGCGTGCAGCACGCGCATACCCGACACGCAGCCTCCGCTGCAAGAAGGTGGCAGACACCTGCTGTGCCTCGACCGCGACCTCAATGGCTCGGGTGAGCATTTCCCCATCCGGGTTGTCAAAGGATTCCTCGTCGTCCAGACCGGCTTTCTTTTTCTCCTTGACAGCCATACTCTCGATATCCTTGATCACATTCTCATCGTACTCACAGCTGCCCTGCTTTTTGATATAATCCACCACATGCTCTACCTCCTGATCGCTCAGGTAGCAGCCCTGAACACGGATCGGCTTGGAGTTGCCGATGGGACTGAAGAGCATATCGCCATTGCCCAGGAGCTTTTCCGCCCCGGCCATATCCAGAATGGTGCGGGAATCGATCTGCGAGGAGACGGAGAGCGCGATACGGCTGGGAATGTTGGCCTTGATGATCCCCGTAATGACATCTACGGACGGGCGCTGTGTGGCGATCAGCAGATGCATCCCGGCGGCACGCGCCATCTGCGCCAGACGGCAGATGGAATCCTCCACCTCGTTTGGCGCCGCCATCATCAGGTCGGAGAGCTCATCAATGACGATCACGATCTGATACATGGGCTTTTTCTCCGGATCCTGCGCACACAGGGCGTTGTAGCCCTTGATATCGCGGACGTTGTTATCCGAAAAGATCTTATACCGTTCCAGCATCTCCGTCACAGCCCAGTTCAGGGCGCCCGCCGCATTACGCGGCTCTCCCACAACCGGAACAAGCAGGTGCGGGATGCCGTTATAGACGCTGAATTCCACCTTCTTCGGGTCGATCATGAGAAATTTGACCTCATCAGGCCGGGCGTGGTACAGGATGCTGATGATCATGGAGTTCAGGCAGACAGACTTACCGGAACCGGTCGTACCGGCGATGAGCAGGTGCGGCATCTTCGCCAGATCCGCATAGGCGGCCTGACCGGTAATATCCTTGCCGAGCGCCACGGTCAGTTTGCTTTTTGCCTGGCGGAATTCCGGCGTATCGATGATCTCGCGTGCGGTGACCATGGAGCGATTTTGATTGGGTACCTCAATTCCGACGGCGCGCTTGTTTGGAATTGGGGCCTCAATACGGACGCCGGACGCTGCGAGGTTGAGCGCAATATCATCAGACAGATTTGTAATCTTGCTGATCTTTACACCGACGGCCGGCTGCAGCTCATACCGGGTGACGGAGGGCCCTTGCGCAATATCGACGATTTTGGTCTCCACGCCAAAGCTCTTGAGCGTCTCCACCAGTCGGCGGCTGTTCTCGTTGAGTTCGGCAGATCGGTCCTCCCTGCCACCTTTTGCAGGGGGATTCAGAAGATC
>CASFCH010000002.1 GCA_949293315.1 uncultured Oscillospiraceae bacterium
CACCGTTGCCATAGAGGAGGCGGAGAAATGAGAGAGATCATCTGTATCGTCTGCCCGCAGGGATGCCGCCTGCGCGTGGATGAGGGAAACGGGTATCAGGTAACCGGGAACCGGTGCCCCCGCGGGGCGGAATACGGCCGCACGGAGCTGGAGAATCCGACGCGTACCCTTACCAGTACGGTTGCGGTACGGGGGGCGATGTACCCGCGCTGCCCCGTCAAGACAAGCGCCCCCATCCCCAAGGGGCTGATTTTTGAGGCGATGAAGGCGCTCGACGGCCTGGTGCTGGAGGCGCCGGTGCATCTGGGGCAGGTCGTGGTGCCGGATATCTGTGGTACTGGGGTGGACTTTATTGCCACGCGGGACTTAAAGGCGGAATAAATAAAAACGGGGCTGCTGCAAAACAGCCTGTCCCAAAGATATGCGCAAAAACCGCCCCTCAAAGGAAGCCAAAGCCGCTTCTTTTGAGGGGCGTGTTATTTTGTGATGTCTGTTTTGAGTATAAACCGCTGTTGCATTTTCATTTTTCAGTGCGTCCGGCCACGCGGATGCGCGCCTGGAGGGATTCCGGGTGACAGCCATCGCCCGCTGCTCCCCGTCAGCCCCGCTTTCGGAACGCCGAGGGCGGCGTTCCCTACGAGATTTGTACAGACTCCGCCCTTTATCCCCGCAAAAAGTTGATCGCGACGCGGCGGCGTTCCCTACGAAAGTGTGCACAGACTTTGGGCGGCGTGTGATCAGCTCCGGCTTTTGCACAGGGGATTTTTGAGGCGCATGCTTCCTTTTTGCACCATCCCCGTAGGGAACGCTGTCCTCAGCGTTCCGCTGTACAGATGAAAGGTTCGCGGAATGGCCCTAAAGAAGATGAAATTGAAAATCCTCCTAAAATCCAAGCCTTTTCTTCAACGCACGGGAAACCGGCACGCGAATGTGAGATCGGAGGGAGTCGGTTGACAGCCAGAACCTTTTTCTTCCGCTGTGGCTCCCTTTCGGAACGCCGGGGGCGGCGTTCCCTACGGAGGATTGTACAGACTTTTGGCCTGCGTTTTTTGGCTTCCCCTTGCGGGCGATTCCCCTGTCAGGGGAAATGTCCGCGAAGCGGACAAAAGGGTCCCGCCTGCGGAGCAGGGCTGTCGCCGTAAGGCGACTGATGAGGTGGAAAATCCAGTGCCTCGCATTCAGCCAGCGTAAAACGCAGCAGAACACCTCATCCGTCTCGGCCAGCGGCCTCGCCACCTTCCCCTCAAGGGGAAGGCTTGAATGGTCTGTGCAAATGAACATTGGCTTCCGCTGTCAGGTGGAAATGTCCGCGAAAGCGGACAAAGGGGTCCCACCTGCGGAGCAGGAGCTGTCATGCATACAAGTCCCTGTCGTATTCTATTTTGCAGCAGTCCCGTACAATATGAAAAGTGCTATTTTTTGCGGCGGAAGCGCAGCTGGCAGGTGTCCGCGCCGCGCGCGATGGTCTGCGGCAGCAGCAGATCACAGCCGTAGCTCTCCGCGATGGCATGGTCGCCGCACATGGCAATATCACACAGGCGGGAGATCTCCTCATCCGTGCATCCCTGCTTCTGCCAGGCCTTGACGAGCGGACAGTAGTGGAAATCCAGATCCATGGCGTCGTCCGTGCACTGGCCCACTCTGATTTCAAAGACCCAGCGCGCCGGCAGGGTAAAGAGCGTCCTTTTCAGGCCCTTCAGGCTTTTGGTCCCGCCCTTTTTAACCAGACCGGAGCCCTGAAACAGGCCGCAGCGGCGTACGGCGGGATTGGCGAAATCCTCCCACGTCAGGCCCTTTTTACTCGCCTCATCGCACAGCAAGTAGAGCCATGTGGCGCGGTGCTCGAGCTGCTCACGCACCGCGGCGATGATCGGGTTTTTGATGGAAGCCTCATTTTTGACGATACTCATATTCTCTCCTCCTCTATCATATGCGCTGCCGGCCGGCTGAACGTGTGGTTACACGATCAGCAGCCCGATCCGGTAGACGGCAAAGGTGACGATCCATGCCACGGCCAGCTGGAACGCCGCGGTAAAGAACATCCATTTCCAGCTGTTCGACTCCTTCCGGATGGTGGCGAGCGTGGCGGCGCAGGGGATGTACAGCAGGCAGAAGACCATCAGACAGAACGCATTGAGCGGGCCGAAGCCGATGGACTCGAGCGTTGCGGCAAAGGTGCTCATCCCTGCGGCGGAGCTGGCGTTCATCACACCGAACAGCACCGCACAGCTGGATACGACGACCTCCTTGGCGGAGATGCCCGCAATCAGCGCCACAATAATCTGCCAGAATCCGAGCCCGATGGGGGCGAAGACCGGCACCAGCCATTTGCCCACGTAGGCGGCAAAGCTCCCGGACATATCGGCGGAAAAGCCCTGCGGACCGAAGTTTAAAAGCGCCCAGATGATGAGCGTGGCGATAAAAATGGTGGTGCCGGCTTTGGTCAGGTAGTCCTTGACCTTTTCCCACACGTAGATAAACACGGTCCGCGCACTGGGGGCCTTGTACTCCGGCAGCTCAATGAGCAGATAATTGGGGCTCTTTTTGCGGTCGATCAGGTGCAGGATCGCCGTGACCGCGATGGCCACCAGAATGCCGATCAGGTACATGGAATAGGCGGCGATCATCGCCTTTTCGGCAAAGAACATCTCCGCAAAGAGGATGTAGATCGTCAGACGGGCACTGCAGCTCATGAACGGGGTGACCAGCATCACCTTATAGCGGTCCCGTTTGCTCTCCAGCGCGCGGGAGGCCATGATTGCCGGAACCGTGCACCCGAATCCCAGAATCATGGGAATGAACGCGCGTCCGGACAGGCCGAACTTGCTCATGATCCCCTCCATCACATAGGCGACGCGCGCCATATAGCCGCTGTCCTCCAGCAGGGCCAGCGCGAGGAAGAGGATGAAGATATTCGGCAGGAAGGTGAGGATCGTCCCGACGCCGCCGATGACACCATCTACGATCAGCGAGGAGAGGATCTCGTGGGTGTGGATGGCGGCGAGCCCCTGCGCCACACTGTCGGAGAACCAGCCGACGCCGAGTTCAAAGTACCCCTTGATCCAGTCGCCCACGGTAAAGGTCAGGAAAAACACGACCGCCATGATCACAAGAAAGGCGGGGATCCCCCAGATTCGGTGCGTCAACACCCGGTCCACCTTCTCCGTCAACTGGTCCTGCCGCTGTTTATGGATGAGGACCTCGTCGATGATCTCGGAGATGAAATCGTATTTTTCGTTGATGATATCGGACTCATAATTGCGGTCAAGGATACCGCTCAGATCTACGGGATAGCGGTCTGAGATCTCTTTGTCGTTTTCCAGCAGCTTGATTGCGTGCCAGCGGTAGTTTTTCAGATCCGGGTATTTTTTGTGCAGAGCGTCGATAATAAAATCGATCTTATCCTCGATTTCATCCCGGTATACCATGGCGTATTCCCGATGGTGATCATGACGGTGGGCAGAGGTATACGGGTGCTCGTGAATCAGCTGATCGTGCGGCTGCCCGCGGTGGTGTGCCGCAGCGTGCAGCAGCGATTCCAGCCCCGTGCGTTTGCGTGCGGAGACGGGGATCACCGGGATGCCGAGCATTTCGGGCAGGCGGTGCATGTCGATCTCCATGCCGCGCTTCTGGACGATGTCCATCATATTCAGCGCCATAACGACCGGTTTGCCCAGCTCCAGGAGCTGGAGCGTCAGGTAGAGACTGCGCTCGAGCGCGGAGGCGTCCACGACGTTGATGATCACGTCCACCTCGTCGCTGAGGATAAACTGGCGGGAGACCTGCTCCTCCATCGTGTAGGAGGTCAGGCTGTATGTACCGGGCAGGTCTACCAGCCGGATGTTCAGGTTGTGGCTGCGGATGGCGCCCTCCACCTTTTCTACGGTGACGCCGGGCCAGTTGGCCACCTTCAGGTTGGCCCCCGTGTAGGCGTTGAAAAGCGTCGTCTTGCCGCAGTTTGGGTTGCCGATGAACCCAATGGTCATGTCCTGTTTCACGCGGCGCACCTCACTTGGATGTTTTTAGTGATATTATACCCCAGCGCAAAGCGCGTGCCGCGCAGCTTGATGATCAGGATCCCGCGCCCCTTGCGGTTGAGGACGGAGATCGGCGTGCCGATCGTCATCCCGAGCGCCTCCAGACGGCGCTCCATCTCCATGGGAAGGTCGATTTTTTCGACCGTGTAGCTGGATCCGGGCATTCCCTGACATAATTGCATGTTTCAATTCCCCCCGGGACTAAATTGCAGAACGGAAAAGGGCGGGACGGCGCCGCCCCGCTCTTTTATTATGCCACTACTGGGCCATTTTTTCAAGTATCTCCAGCGCCTCCTCCAGCTTGGGGTTGGGCTGGTCTGTCTCCAATGCGTCGCGCACACAGCCGCGGATATGCGCCTGCAGGATCTCCTGATTGACGCTGCGCAGCACCGCCTGCGCCGCAAGGATCTGGGTGGAGATATCGATGCAGTATCGGTCCTCCTCCACCATTTTCAAGATGCCGTCGAGCTGGCCGCGGGCGATCTTCAGCTTGCGGACGACAGATTTCCGGTCGGCCTTCATGCGTCCTCAATCCCCGTCACGTCATAGCCGGCGTCCCGGACGGCGGCGGTGAGGACCGCGTCTGTTACCTCCGTTCCGGCGGTGACAACGGCGTTTTTGTTTTCCAGGCTCACCTGGACGTCATCCACGCCGTCCACGGCGGACAGGGCCTCCTGCACATGTTTGACGCAGTGCGCACACATCATACCTTCGATTTTTACGATTTTTTTCATATCAGACACTCCTTTTATTTGGGGCTCCGGCGCCTCGATTTCAAAGGTCCGGAGCGTATTTTGAACGGATGCGGCGGCCGCTTCCGACTCGCCTGTGTGGTATTTGGGCCTGAAAAAACGCAGCCGAAGCGCGTTAGACACCACGAACACGGAGCTGAAGCTCATCGCCAGCGCGCCGATCATGGGGCTGAGCTTGAGCCCAAAGGCGGGATAGAAGATCCCCGCGGCGATCGGGATGCCGATGGTGTTGTAGAAAAAGGCCCAGAACAGGTTTTGCTTGATATTCCGGATCACGGCGCGGCTCAGCCCGATGGCCGCAGGCACATCCATCAGGCTGCTCTTCATCAGCACGACGTCGGCCGATTCCATCGCAATGTCCGTCCCCGCGCCGATGGCGATGCCCACGTCCGCGCGGGCAAGGGCCGGGGCGTCGTTGATGCCGTCGCCCACCATGGCAACCTTTCTGCCCGCCTCCTGCAGGCGGCGGATCTCCTGCTCCTTGTCCTGCGGCAGAACCTCCGCGATCACGCGGTCCACGCCAACCTGACGCTGGATCGCCCGGGCTGTCTTTTCATTGTCCCCGGTGAGCATGACGGTTTCAATGCCCATTTCCCGCAGTTCCGCAATGGCGCGGCCACTGCCCTGCTTGACCGGATCGGCCGCGGCGATCAGACCGATCAGCCGACCGCCCCGCGTGAAGAAGAGCGGCGTTTTTCCCGCTTCGGCCAGTTCCGATTCCTGACGGGCCAGCTCGGAAGTGTACAGCCCCTCCTGTTCGAGCAGACGGCGGTTCCCGGCCCGGCAGCGCACGCCGCCGATGAGCCCCTCGACCCCCTGGCCGGGGATCTGCCGGAAGTCTGTCACCGGGAGCAGGGGGGTCTGACGGCGTTCCGCCTCGGCGGTGATCGCCTCCGCCAGCGGGTGCTCGGACAGCTTCTCGAGCGAAGCGGCAATCTCCATCAGCCGCTGCGGACCGACGTCGTGCACGGCGCCGATATCCGTGACCACCGGCTTGCCCTGTGTGATGGTTCCCGTCTTATCGAGCACGACGGTCTTGACGCTGTGCGCCGTCTCCAGCGCCTGCGCGGATTTAAACAGGATGCCGTTCGCAGCGCCCCTGCCGGTACCCACCATGATGGCGGTTGGCGTTGCAAGCCCAAGGGCGCACGGGCAGGAGATCACCAGTACGGAGATGCCGATCGAAAGGGCAAATTCAAAATCATATCCCGCGATCAGCCAGGCGGCAGCGGCAATCACGGCGATCACGATGACTGCGGGAACAAAGACGCCGCTGACTTTGTCGGCCAGCTTTGCGATGGGGGCCTTGGAGCTGGTGGCCTCATCCACCAGTTTTACAATCTGGGCGAGCGCCGTATCCCCGCCGACCTTGGTCGCCTGCATTTTAAAGTAGCCGGCCTTGTTGATCGTCGCGCCGATGACCGTGTCGCCCGGCTGCTTTTCCACCGGAATGGATTCGCCCGTCAGCGCCGACTCGTCCACGGAGGAACTCCCCTCCGTCACGGTCCCGTCCACGGGGATCGACTCCCCGGCCTTGACGATCAGGATGTCGCCGGAGCGGACTTCCTCCACCGGGATTTCGACCTCCTGCCCTTCGCGCTGGACGATGGCGGTCTTTGGCGCCAGATCCATCAGCTTGGTGATGGCGTCGGACGTCTTGCCCTTGGCGCGCGCTTCGAAAAATTTGCCCAGCGTGATGAGCGTCAGGATCATGCCGGCGGACTCAAAGTACAGGTCCATCATAAAGTGGTGTACCGTCTCCATATCGCCGTGCCCGAGGCCAAAGCTGATCTTGAACATGGCGTATATCCCATACACGATCGCGGCGCCGGATCCGATGGCGATCAGGGAATCCATATTCGGTGCACCGTGAAACAGCGATTTAAAGCCCTGCCGGTAAAATCTGGCGTTGACGATCACGATCGGCAGCAGGAGCAGAAAGAGCACGAGCGAGAAGGTCATTGCATTCTGCTCCCCGAGCAGGAAGGAGGGGAGCGGCCAGTTCATCATATGGCCCATGGAGATGTAAAACAGCGGGACGGCGAAAATTGCCGATACGATCAGGCGGCTGCGCACGCGCTTATATTCCCGCCTGGCAATGGCGTTGGGATCTCTGTGCTCAGGCGCGGCCGCAGCGGCGGAGGTCTGACGCTCCTGGACCGCGGCGCCGTAGCCCGCCTTTTCCACGGAGGTGATGATTTTTTGGGGATCGGTCTGCGTGTCGTCATAGGAGACAACCATGCTGTTTTTCAGCAGATTGACGGATACGTCGCACACGCCGGGCGTCCCCCGCACGCCTTTTTCCACGCGGGCGGAACAGGCGGCGCACGTCATACCGGTGACATCAAAGCGTTCCTGCTTCATGACAAGCCTTCTTTCTGGCGGAGGATGGATCACGTATAATACCATACCCCCGTAGGGTATATAATGCTTTTTTAAAAAATACAGCCCCTGAGAACTGTATTCCCTCCGGGCAGGTATTTATACCGTCCTCTTTTAATCATACTGCCAAAGTGGGAAAATGTCAAGCGTCCATTTCAAGCGCTGCCGGGGTAGAGGACAGCGCGGGGAATGCGGCGGGATTTTGTTATATTTTTAACAAATGGGCGCACCGAAAAATGGAGGTTTTGCGAATTGATTTCAAAATCCGGCCGCGCTATACTAAAGGCGTCCACAGGTGGGTATACTGTCTGGGGAAAATCTAATTTTTAAAGCGAGGGATCAACATGATGAATCGAGAAAAAATTCGTGTAGTCCAGTACGGCTGCGGAAAGATGGCAAAGTACACCCTGCGCTATCTGTACGAGAAGGGCGCGGAGATTGTCGGTGCCATTGATGTGAATCCCGAGATCGTCGGGATGGATGTGGGCGATTACGCCGAGCTGGGCGTCAAGCTCAATGTGCCCATCAGCAGCGATGCGGACGCCGTCCTCGACGCGTGCGACGCGGATATCGCGGTCGTGACGCTGTTCAGCTTTATGACCGATATGCAGGAGCACTTGGAAAAGTGCCTCTCCCGTGGGATCAACGTGGTCACCACCTGCGAGGAGGCGATCTATTCCTGGACGACGGCGGCGGCCATTACCAACCGGCTCGATAAGATGGCCAAGGAAAACGGGTGTACCATTACCGGCACCGGCATGCAGGATATCTTCTGGGTCAACTGGATCGGCACCGTCGCGGGCGCCGTCCACCGGATCGATAAGATCGAGGGCGCGGTCAGCTACAATGTGGAGGACTACGGCCTTGCGCTGGCCAACGCCCACGGCGTGGGCCTGACGCCGGAGGAATTCGAGGAGAAGATCGCCCATCCGACCACGCTGGAGCCGTCCTACGTCTGGAACTCCAACGAGGCGCTGTGCAACAAGCTCGGCCTCACGATCAAATCCAACACGCAGAAGTGCGTGCCCTATTTCTATGATAAGGACCTCTGGTGCGAGACGACCGGCCAGACCATCCCCAAGGGCAACTGCATCGGTATGAGCGCCGTCGTCACCACGGAGACCTTCCAGGGCCCGGTGATCGAGACGCAGTGCATCGGCAAGGTGTACGGTCCGGATGACGGCGACATGTGCGACTGGAAGATCACCGGCGAGCCGGATACGGTCTTTACGCTCAAAAAGCCGGATACCCCGGCGCACACCTGTGCGTCCGTCGTCAACAGGATCCCGACAATCCTCAACGCGCCGGCAGGCTATATCACTGCGGAAAAACTCGACGAGCTCGAGTATCTGGCCTGGCCGATGCACCTCTATGTGGATTGACGGCGGCTTATAAACGTTCGGCGCCCCGGTTCCCCGGGGCGCCGTTGTGTTCTGTTTGACAGCGATTCCCATGACCGGGTATAATAGGGGGACAAAAGAATGGGGGGTACCATATGGCGAAGGAAAATGTCTTCAACACGAGCGGTTTTGAGCTGAAGAAAATCGTCATGCCGCTGCTTGACTGGTATGCTGTCAACAGACGCATCCTGCCCTGGCGCGAGAACACGGATCCGTACCGGGTTTGGGTATCCGAGATCATGCTGCAGCAGACGCGGGTGGATACGGTGATCCCCTACTACTGCCGCTTTTTGGACCGGCTGCCGGACATTCAAAGTCTGGCAGAAGTGCCGGAGGAGGAACTGCTCAAGCTGTGGGAGGGGCTCGGCTATTATTCCCGCGTGCGGAATATGCAGAAGGCCGCGCGTGTGATCGTGGAAACCTGCGGCGGGGTATTTCCGCGGGAATACGAGAAAATTTTGGCCCTTCCCGGAATCGGGCAGTACACGGCCGGGGCGGTCTCGTCCATCGCGTTTGAGCAGCCCATCCCGGCTGTGGACGGGAATGTGATGCGCGTCCTCTCCCGGATCACAGAGAGCGGAGCGGATATTGCCGACCCGGCTGTCCGAAAACAGATGACGGCTGTGCTGGCGGAGATCTATCCCGTCGACAGATGCGGGGACTTCACGCAGAGCCTGATGGAACTCGGGGCGATCGTCTGCCTGCCCAACGGCGCGCCGCTGTGCGCAGAATGCCCGCTGCAAGGGCTCTGCCGTGCTTTTCGGGATGGGAAGCAGCAGGACTATCCCGTCCAAACCAGGAAGCCGGCGCGCAAAAAGGAGTGCAAAACGGTGCTGCTGCTCCGGCGCGGAGAGGAGATCGCCGTGCGCAGACGGCAGGAGGGCAGGCTGCTCGGCGGCCTGTGGGAGTTCCCATGCCTGGATGGGAAGAAGACGCAGCAGGAGCTCCTCTGCTGGCTGGAACAGGCCGGCCTGGAGGCGGAGCGTCTGGAGCGTGCGGGGACCGTCCGCCATGTTTTTACGCATGTCGAGTGGCAGATGGAAGCCTTTTTTGCGCCGTGTTCCAGCACGGGGGAGGGCCTGTGCTGGGTTACGCCGGAGCAGCTCGACGGCCAGATCGCCCTGCCCACCGCGTTTAAAAAGTGCCGGAAATTTTTCCGTTGAAGCCGGGGGAGCACAGGGGCGGTGCGATTGCGGTCTCCCGACAGGTCTTCGGATTCAACACAGCGGCGGCAGGGGCCTTTCCTCTGCCGCCGCATTTCTGCCATTCTATGAAAGACTGAATGGATTGCCTGTATACTTATTGCAAGAAAAGCCCATTATGTTGCACAGGATTTTCAGATGGAGGCCATGGGATCTGTGCCGCCGGGATTTACGGCGGCGCAGATTGACGCCACGGTGTCGTCCACCGTGCCCGTTGTGCAGTCGATGATGCAGTCGGCATATTTTTCATACAGCGGGCAGCGCTCCGCATACAGATCGTGCAGGGTCATGCCGGGGCGCATCGCAATGCCGCGCGTCTCCAGGTTGTGGATGCGTGCGCACATTTCCTCATAGGTCAGGCGCAGATAAACGATCTGCCCCATCGAACGCAGGTGCTCCATGGCGCGCGCATAGTAGACGGCGCTGCCGCCGGTGGAGATCACACAGTTTTCCCCCGTCAGGGAGGAGAGGACCTCCTCCTCTAATTTCATAAAGGAATCCAGCCCCCTGTCCTGAATGATTTTTTGCAGCTTGGCGCCCCCCGCACGCTGGAGCAGCAGATCGGTATCGATAAACTGCATACACAGGGATTTGGCGGCCAAAACGCCCGCGGTGCTTTTTCCGCAGCCGGGCATGCCGATCAGGATGATGTTCAAAGGGCTTCCTCCTTTAAGAGAGCAGAATTTACCAGGAACGGATGACGGACGGCTCGGCAAAGATCTCATCGAGCCGGCGCATAAAGGGTACAATGGCGTCAAAGTCCAGCGCGCGGTGATCGAAGGCGATGGTCATGGGCAGCTTTTTGACCACATCCACGCGCTTAACGCCGTTCTCATCGGCGACGACACCGGGGGCATCCGTCACGGCGCCGATGCCGATCGCCACACACTGCGGGGGGATGATCTCCAGCAGGGAGACCATGCCGTGCTGGTTTTTATCAAGAGATCCGATATTGGAGACCGTGATGGTTCCGGGGCGCAGATCCTCCTTGGTGATGCGCTCGCTCTCCGGGATCTTCTCATAATCTTTTTTCTCCCGCCCCTTGAGCAGTCGGATCCTGTTGCGGCCCACTTTGGCCCCGAGAAGCCGCCCGACCAGGCTGGCCAGCTTCAGCTCTTTGAGCTCCAGGATGGATTTTTCCAAAGAGACGGAGTACATCGCCTCGCCCATATTGGTCTTTTCGATCTTGCGGCCGATCTGGTCGATATAATCCGTGAGATCGTCAAGCGAGCGGCTCTCGCAGCCGCGCAGATTGACCGTCATCATCTCGCCGCTGGGGAGCATATAGGGCATGGTGATATCAATATTATCATAGATATCAAATTCCCCCGTGACAAAGAAGGGGTTGAATTCCAGATGGGAGTTCATGGAAGGGGCGGCCTTCAGGCCTTCGACGATAGTGCGCAGCATCAGCGTGTTAAAGGTGACCTTCCGCGGGCGGCTGCCGTCGCTGTTCATGGCGCGGAACTCCTGAAAAAATCCGGTCACGTCCGGCTCGTAGATATAGGCCACGTGTGGGATCTCCTTCCAGGACTGAGACGTCATATGCGCGACGATCTTGCGCTGGATATCAAAAATCTGGCGCTCCCGCGGCTCCCCGGTACAGGATGAATACTTCATGATAAACTCCCCCGATCTGTTTCTTGATTACAGAGGAGATGATATCATGATTTTTAAAACGAATTATGAACAAATAAATAAAATAATATGAATTATATAATACTCTCATATACGGTTTTTAAAACCGTGTCATGCGGAAGGGATGTTGAATCGATATCCGGCGCCCCAGACAGTCTCGATAAAGCGCGGCTTTGTGCTGTCCGTCTCAATTTTTTCACGGATGCGGTTGATGTGCACCGTAACCGTGGAGGTGTCTCCGATCGCATCCATCCCCCAGATTCGGTCGAAGAGCGTCTCTTTGGAAAAGACGATATTGGGATTGGAGGCCAGGAAGAGCAGCAGCTCAAACTCTCGCGTGGTGAATTTGACGGGCTTATCGTCCACATAGACGCGCCACTCCTTGGGGAGGATCTTGAGGTTCCCGATGATAAGGGCGCTGCTCTTTTCCGGCCGCTCGGCGGAGGTCAGGCGCTCGTACCGGCTGATGTGCGCGTTCACGCGCGCCACCAGTTCTCCGGGGGAGAAGGGCTTGACCATATAGTCGTCCGCCCCGAGACCGAGCGCACGGATTTTATCGATGTCCTCTTTCTTGGCCGTAACCATGATGATGGGGGTCTCCTTGACCTCGCGGATGCTGCGGCAGATATTAAAGCCGTCCATGCCGGGGAGCATCACATCCAGCAGGATCAGATCGTAGCTCTGCCCAACGGCGAGTTCGCATCCGGTCCGGCCGTTGGTACAGATCTCCGTCTCAAACCCATTGGCCTCCAGATAATCCCGTTCCAGCTCGGCGATGCTCTCGTCATCCTCAATGATCAGAATCTTTTTCACGGTGATTTTCACTCCTGTCCTGTTCCCCGGTGAGGGGAAGCTCAATGATAATCGTCAGGCCGGTCCCGCCCCTGGCATAGATGCGGCCGCCGTGCGCGCGGATGATATGGCGGGCGATCGCGAGCCCCAGTCCGCTGCCGGAGCCGGGATTCATCCGCGCCTCATCCGTGCGGAAAAAGTCGTTAAAAATATTGTCCAGATCCGCATCCGCCACGCCGCTGCCGTCATCCTTCAGGGAGAGGATCAGGTGCTCGGCATCCGAACGGGCGGTAATGCGGCTGATCCCCCGGGGGCCGGATTTGTATTTGACGCTGTTGTCAAGGATATTGGACAGCACCCGGTTGATCTCCTGGACGTCCATCCGCACCAGCTCCGTACCGGAGAGCTGATCCTCGTATTGGAGCTCCAGACCGCGGGCGGAATAATCCTCCCGCCGCTGAGCGAGAAAGTTTGCCAGATATCTCCGGAATGAAACCGTCTCAAAATTGAAGGGGAACTGCCCGGAGTCCAGCCGGGTAAAGAGAAAGAGCTTATCCACCAGATCGTCCATATCGCAGGCCTTGCGGTAGATCGTCCGGAGATATTTCATACGCATCTCCGGCGTGCTGGCCACGCCGTCGCGCAGGCCCTCCACATAGCCCTTGATCGCCGTCAGCGGCGTGCGCAGATCATGCGAGATCCCGGCATACAGCTGTTTGCGGCGCTTCTCCGCGTCCATCTGGATCTGGACGGAGCGCTTGAGCCGCAGGCGCATATCGTCAAAGTCCGAGCAGACATGTTCAAATTCGTCCCCTTTTCCGTGGTAGACGATCTTGTAGTCCAGATTGCCGTTTTTAATCTCCTGCGAGCCCTTGCGCAGCAGATCCAGCGGGCGGGTAATGGCGTGCGCCGTCCTGCTGGAGACAAATACAATGGAGATAAAGATCGCCGCCACGGCACAGACCAGAATCAGGATCGTATAGATTTCCACATAGCGGGATACCTCCGAGGAATCGGGCCATGCGCCGGCCGTGCTGCCCTCCGCAGATCCGAGCCGGACGGCGTCAAAGCGGATCTGCACCCCCTGTACCACGGAGTCATAGTGTACGAGGGCGGCGTCGTCATTCTCCATGGCGACTGCGTTGCCCGCAGAGAGCAGGGTGAAATTTTCAAGCAGGAACGCCTCCTCCTCCCCGGTGAGGTCGGAATAGATCGTTGTCCCGTCGCACGTCAGGCGGGAGCTGAAGCCGAAGTATGCCACCTGTTCCTTCAGGCTCTGGGCGATCTCCTCCTTTTCGGCGGGGTCGCTCTCACGGCAGTAACGGCCGATCCGGTGGACGGAGATCGTCTGGATATTGTTGGCCACGCCGTCGCGCTGCTCGATATCCCGCACGGTCACACCCACGACGCTGAAGAAGGCCAGGAAGGTGACGAAAAACACCAGCAGAATAAAGGTAATTGAGAGCAGAATGACAAACAGATTGGAAAAAATCAGCCTTTTTTTTACGGTCATGCCATTCCCTCCCTGCGCCCGGCGAAATTCGTCTATTGAAGTTAGTATATCATATATGATAAAATTTTTAAAGAGAGAGGACGTGATCGAATGCCAAAGGACCGGAATCAGAAATTGAAAATTCTCTATATTGCACGGCTGCTCATGGAGGAGACGGATGAGGAACACACCCTCAACACGGAGGAGATTATCGCCCGCCTTGCGGAGTATGGGATCACTGCCGCGTGCAAGAGCGTCTATTCCGATATTGAGGCGCTGAGCCGTTTTGGGATGGACATCATCTGCAAGCGGGGGCGCAGCGGCGGCTATTGCCTGGCATCCCGGTCCTTTGAACTGCCGGAGCTCAAGCTCCTGGTGGACGCCGTGCAGTCCTCGCGCTTTATCACGCAAAAAAAGAGCGAGCAGCTCGTGAAAAAGCTGGGCGCGCTCGCCAGCCGCTATCAGGCGGCCCAATTTGGCAGCGGCGTCTATGTCCCCAACAGGATCCGCTCGATGAACGAAAGCATCTATTACAATATCGATGAGATCCATGCGGCCATTCTGGCCAACCGGAAGATCAGTTTTGCCTACTTTGAGTACAATGTGTATCGCGAAAAGGTTTACCGTCACGGCGGGGCGCGCTATCGGGTCAGCCCGTACTCCCTGATGTGGAATGATGAAAAGTATTATCTGATCGCCTATGACGGCCGCGAGGGGACGGTCAAGCACTTCCGGGTGGATAAGATGGAGTCCATTGCCCGGGAGAGGGCCGCGCGGGAGGGCCATCGGGTACTGGAGGCGCTCGATCTGGCGACGTATTCCGCCACCCTGTTCGGAATGTTCGGCGGGCGGAGCACCGCGGTCACACTGCGGGTGCAAAATGAGCTCGCGGGCGTCATGATGGACCGTTTTGGATACGATGTGCATATGCGGGAGCAGGGGGACGGCACTTTTCTGCTGGACGTCACCGTGGAGCTGAGCCCGCAATTTTACGGATGGCTCTTCGGCTTCGGGACGCAGGTGGAGCTGGTGGCCCCGGAGCGTGCGCGCGGGGAATACCGAAGACAGCTGCGCGCCGTGCTGCGGCAGTATCCGGCCGACACTACGCGCGGGGGCGAATAGGGAGAGATAATTCCGGAAAAACGGGAAAGGCGCGGCCCGCAGATGCGGCCGCGCCTTTCGGCTGAGGGACGATAGGATTATTGAAGCGTAAAGGTTTTGACGACGGTCTCATCATGGATCCCCACCCAGTCAATCACTTCCACTTCAATATTGGAGGTCTTGTTGGAGAGGCTGTAGAGCATGACGACATCCGTGGTCACACCGGGCTTGACGTCGTTGTACGGATCCCATGTGGAAATATCGGAGGACGAATCCGGAATGGCGGTCTGCAGCTCCACGCCGTCCTGATAGGCCTTGGCGCTTAATGCAACGCCGAAGGACTCCGCCTCGTCGGAATTGTTGGTGAAGCTGTAGGTGATCTGGATGGCGTCATCGCCCAGATAGTCCTTGGTAAGCTTTGCGTCCTTGATTTCCACGGCAAAATCGCCGATGGAGCCGGAGCCCTGCTGCGCCTTAGAGTCCTCGCTCTGAACCGCGCCGGACGGAGAACCGTTATCCTCGCCGCTTCCGGAATCATTGCCGCCAAATACGGCGCCCAGAATGATGACAAGCACAACGATGCCGGCCACGATCCCCGCCGCGATGCCGCAGCCCTTTTTACGGCTCTTTTTCTGGGGGGCCGGCTGCATGGGCGGCTGGACCGGCGCCTGGTAGACGGGCTGCTGCGGGACCGCCTGCTGTGGAACGGGCTGGGGCTGCGCCGCCGGGCTGACCGGCAGGGCCGCTCCGCACGAAGCGCACAGGACCGCATTATCGGCATTGTCTTTTCCGCAAGATGGACATTTCATGTTTTTCCCTCCTACTTGTGATGTAAAAAAGTAAAATATGATACTATCAAGTGTATCACAACAGAAGGAAAAAGTATTATGCTGCCGGCTAAATAAAAATGGAGGGAACGCTTCCGCTCAGGCGCAGGGTGTTGACGATGATCACAAGGGCGATCCACACTGCGAAGTACAGGAGCCCAAAAAAGATACGCCCGGGATCCTTCCGCATGAGCGGGAACGGCGGCCGGGTACGCAGCCGGAGCAGATCGACAATATAGACGGCGGGCGGCAGAATGATCAGCAGGTCAAAACAGTAATCGGAAAACGTCTGCAGCGTAAAAGGATTTTCCGAAAATTCCACGAGCAGATACAGCAGCGCGAGGATGCCCGTGACCAGAATGCGCCATCCCTCCTTCCGGCGGGCCGGGACGGAGACGGCGGCAGGGCCGGGATCGGGATAGGGCACAGGGCGGGGCGCTCCGCCCGGAGCGGGGGCCGCAGCCTGTTCCGCGCCGAGATCGCGCAGGATCTCCGCACAGTCGGAATAGCGAAATTTTGGATCGATCTGCGTACACTTGCGGATGATGGCGGACAGCGGCCCCGGCGCGATCCCCTCATCGGGCATTTTGCCGTTGAGCAGGCGGTTCATCGTGACGCCGAGCGCATAGATATCAGAGCGGCAGTCCGTAGGGGCGTAACCGTACTGCTCCGGGGCGGCATAGCCTCTGGTGCCGAGCGGAAGGGCGTTTTCGGTGCCCGGACGCGCGTATTCGCAAGCTGCGTCAAAGTCGATCAGATACAGCGCTCCGCCGGGGGTGAGGAGAATGTTGCCCGGCTTGATATCGCGGTGGATGATCCCCATTTTATGGATCGATCCCAGGATCTGGCACAGGACGGTCAGGATCCGGCGCGCCTCCGCATCGGAAAAAAAGCCGTTGATCCGAAGATATTCCTCCAGGGTTTTTCCGTTGAGGAATTCCTCGATCACCTCGGTCCTGCCGCCGCTGATCTCCACATGGTAGATCTGCGGGACCCCGGCGATTCTGCAGCCGCGCAGTCTGGAATATGTGGGGAGTTCCCGGTTGACGCACTTGCGGATATACAGCTGGCTGGAGGAGGACTTGCAGACAAGCTGCGTACACCCCCGCTGCGTATCGGAAAGTGTCCGGATCACGTTGTACCGGGATTGCTCCTGCTCCATTCTTACCCCACTCCTATCCAATAAATCCCTTGAATTTCCATTCGGAATATTGTATATTAATTATAAGATATGCTCGTTTGTTTGACAAGGGGGAAGAAAATATTATGGCCCAGTACCAGAAGACAACGATTGAGATGGAGAACGATCTGAACTGCTGTGATGATATCGAAGCATTCCTCGTCGAGCAGCAGGACCGCTTTTTGGATACGGATGTGCCCCAGTTTCTGGCGGAGTTTTTAAAGCAGACGGGCCAGACCAAATCGGCCGTGATCCGCAGAAGCGGGCTCAGTCAGGTGTATGGCTATCAGATTTTTTCCGGCTTTAAGCATCCGGATCGGGATAAGCTGCTGTGTGTTGCGATCGCCTGCGGCATGAACGTCACCCAGACGGACCATCTGCTCACGGCGGGGAAGCGGCCGCCCCTCTACCCCCGCGTGATACGGGATGCGCTGATCGAGTTTGCGCTCAATCACCATTATACGATCGAGCAGACGGACGATCTGCTCTATGATCATGACTGCAAGACCCTGACCAACGCGTGACCGGAGAGGAGCGCCGTACGGGAGCAGAGTCCGGAGGGATCCGGGCTCTGTTGTTGTTTGGGGGCGGATATCCGGGATCCGGCGGTTCGCGTTATCCCCTTGACGGGAGCAATACCTGAAAAATGGGCGGGCAGATCATAGGCTTCGGATTTTCTGTAAAAAAGACTTGACTTGGAGTACACTCCAAAGTGTATTATAATAAAAGAATGACAGGGCCTCCGTCCGGCTTGCGCGGGAATGCGTGGGGGCGGAGTGCGGGAAGGGGGATTATTATGGCGGCAAAAAAACTCGGTTTCGGCATGATGCGCCTGCCGCAGACGGATCCGAACGACGCCAAGAGCGTGGATATGGCGCAGGTCTGCCGGATGGTGGACGCCTTTCTGGAACGGGGATTTACGTATTTTGATACGGCGTACATGTACCACAGCTTTACCAGTGAGGAGATCGTGCGGGAGAGCGTGGTCAAACGCCATCCGCGGGATTCTTTCACCCTGGCGACGAAGATGCCGGTGGTGTTTCTCAAGCGGGAAAAGGACCAGGATCGGATTTTTAATGAGCAGCTGAAAAAGTGCGGGGTCGATTACTTTGACTACTATCTGCTGCACGATTTGGGCAGGGCGCACTATAAGATTGCCAGGCGGCTGGATACCTTCGGCTATGTGGCCGGGCTCAAGCAAAAGGGCCTGATCCGGCAGATGGGCTTCTCCTTCCACGATACGGCCGACGTGCTCGATGAGATCCTGAACGATCATCCGGAGGTCGATTTTGTCCAGCTTCAGGTCAATTATCTGGACTGGGACAACGCGGGGATCCAGTCCCGCCGGTGCCTGGAGGTCGCGCGGGCGCACCATAAGCCCGTGATCGTCATGGAGCCGGTGAAGGGGGGCTCCCTCGCCAAGGTCCCGCCGCAGGCGGAGGCGCTCTACCGGGAGATCCACCCGGAGATGTCCGTGGCGTCCTGGGCGCTCCGCTTCGCCGCGAGCCAGGAGGACGTGATGATGGTGCTCAGCGGGATGTCCTCCATGGAGCAGCTTGAGGACAATATGAGCTTTATGGACGATTTCAGGCCGCTCGATGCGCGGGAGTACCAGGCCATCGAGAGCGCGGTGCAGATCCTCAACGGCACGATCGCCATTCCGTGCACCGCCTGCCGCTACTGCACGGACGGATGCCCCAAGCAGATCGATATTCCCAAGTGCTTCGCCCTCTACAATGCCGACAGGCAGTCGGTGAATCAGGGCTTTTCCATCCAGCAGGGGTACTATGAGACATACACGCATGACCATGCCAGGGCGTCCGACTGCATCGGCTGCGGCAAGTGCGAGCAGATCTGCCCGCAGCACCTGCCCATCCGCCGCTATCTGCGGGATGTGGCCGCGGCGTTTGAAAAATAAGTTCCCTATGAGAAAACGCGGATAAACCGCCCAACAGAAAATTGAATCAGGAGTTGATCCATCATGGAAAATACATTGACTGCTCAAAAAACGCTCGTCTTTCAG
Source organism: uncultured Oscillospiraceae bacterium (assembly GCA_949293315.1). GTDB lineage: Bacteria > Bacillota > Clostridia > Oscillospirales > Acutalibacteraceae > Onthovicinus. The sequence goes on from CASFCH010000002.1 coordinate 18,827, forward strand.
ACCTTGAAGGCCCGGACGGCCGCCACAGCCGTGGCCGTAGTGGCTGCCGTGGCCCTGCCGCAGCTGTTCCACGCGCTCGGCGCCGTCTCCGGACTGGGGACGGCACTGGGGGAGACCTTCCTCCCGATGCACATCCCGGTGCTGCTGATCGGCCTGATGGCCGGGCCGGCGGCCGGCCTTGCCGCCGGAGTGCTCAGCCCGCTTGTGAGCTTCGCGATTTCCGGGATGCCCACTGCGCTGATGCTGCCGTTTATTCTGACGGAACTGGCGGGGTATGGCCTTGCGGCCGGCCTTCTCGCCAAAACGCGCATGCCGTCCTTTGCAAAGCTGCTCATCGCGCAGGTCGCCGGCCGTGCCCTGCGTTCGATCGCCGTACTGCTGGCCGTGTATGCCTTTGGCAGCCCGGTGGCCGTCTCCTCAATCTGGATGAGCGTCGTGACGGGCCTTCCGGGAATCCTGCTCCAGTGGGCGCTGCTGCCGCTGCTCCTGTTCTGGGTGGAAAAGGGAGTCCGCAGGCATGACTGATCTCGAGCGGGCATGCGCCGCCCTCCGCCGGGCGGGGAATACCTGCGCCGTATGCCGGGGGGACGCGCTTTATACGAGCACGGCGAGCGGCGTGCGGCCGGTGCTGGACTGGATTGACGGCGGCGTCAGCCTGCGCGGCTTTTCCGCTGCGGATAAGGTCGTCGGCAGAGCGGCAGCCTTTCTCTTCGTGCAGGCGGGGATCGTCAGGCTCTACGCCGATACGGTCAGCGAGCCGGCGCTTGCGGTGCTGAATGCATACGGAGTCCCAACGGAATATGCCCGTCTTGTTCCGGGGATTGTCAACCGTGCGGGGGACGGCCCCTGCCCCATGGAGGCATCCGTACTGGATACGGATGATCCCGACGAGGCGATGGCGCGCATCCGCCGGAAGCTGGCGGAACTCAGCGCGCAGGCCCAATAACAGGACAGACAGAAACTCGGGCGTCGGATCCCTGCATCCGACGCCCGAGTTGGCTTTTACGGGAGCTTTTTATCCTGATTTTGTTCCGGCAGGAGCAGGCTGCCGCACTTTTTATGATTGCGGATACAGCTCGCCGCCGCACCGATACCGGCGCCGACAGCGGCGGGGATCAGCCAGACCAGTCCGGCGTCATACAGCGGCATCGCCTCCATCAGCGCGGTGATCCCCGGAATGCGCAGGCCGGAGAGGATCAGGGCGTACAGCACGCTGGTCACGCCGGTACAGGCGACGGCCACCGGGTAGCAGAGCGGAATCCGGCGGGTGAAGCGGTCGGCGAGGCCGAGCAGGATCAGGACGAGCGCCATCGGATAGAGCGCCTGCAGGATCGGGGTGGACACCTTCAGGATCGTGTTCAGCCCGAGGATGGAGATCAGGTAGCTGACGGCCGCCATGATCAGCAGCCACGCGCGGTAGGACAGCCTGGGGGCGATGCGGTGGAAGTATTCGGAGCAGCTGCTGAGCAGACCAATGCACACGTTCAGGCACGCAATGACAAAGATCAGCCCCAGAATTACGGAGCCGACAGGCCCGTACAGCCAAGATACCAGATTGGTCAGCACGCCCGCGCCGTTTTCCGCGCCGCCTTCCCCGGCGCAGGATCGTGTAGTGAATGATGCTCTTTTCCTGGCGGATCTTGTGGTTTTTGATATTCAGCACGATGATGATGCCGTAGTTGAGCGCCACGAGGGTGTCCATGGTCTGGTAGCCGTCCGAAAAGCCTTGGGCAAAGACGTTTGCGGCGTAGTCCCCATAGGGCTGACCATACCCGCCGGGGGATTGGATCAGACAGCCGATCACGATCACCAGAATCAGGAGCAGCAGGCACGGGGCCAGCAGCTTCCCGATCCGTTCGGTCAGCTTTTCCGGCCGCAGGGCGACGAGGATCGCCACCAGGAAAAATGCCAGCGAATAGACCGGGAGCACCCAGCCGGCGGGCTCGCCTGTAAAGGGGGTTACCGCCATCTCAAAGGAGGTGGAAGCCGTCCTGGGGATGGCCAGCCCCGGGCCGATGGACAGGTACACGAGGATGATAAACACGGCGGCAAATTTTTTCCCCACGCGGCCGGCCAGCTGATCGAATCCGCCGCACCTGGCTACGGCCAGCACGCCCAGCACCGGGAAGCCGATGGCCGTGATCGCAAAGCCCGCCATGGCGATCCAGGTGTCCGTCCCGGCCTGCGCCCCCAGAAACGGCGGAAAAATCAGGTTCCCGGCCCCAAAGAACATGCAGAACAGCGTCAGACCGAGGAAAAAGACGTCGCGCTTTTTCATTTTTTCGGGTTTCATGTTCAGTTCCCTCTCTTTTAAAAATAGCGGTCCATCCGGAGATTTCCGGAAAAAGACCGAAATAATTCAATCCGCAGGCAGCAGTTGACGCAGCAGCCCGCGGCACCCCTCCTGCACATCCCGCCACGTCTGTTCAAAGTCGCGCGTGTACCAGGGGTCGGAGATCCCGTCCGCGCGGCCGGCATATGCCAAAAGCAGGTGCATCTTCTGCGCCGGGTCCCCGCCGCAGATGCGATGCATCTGGCGCAGGTTTTCCCGGTCCATTCCGATGAGCAGATCATAATAGGCGTAGTCGGATCGGGTCATCTGCCGCGCCGTCTTGCCCGCCGGATCGATCCCGTGGCGCAGCAGCAGCCGGCGCACGGGGGGATAGACGCCGTTCCCGAGCTCCTCGGCGCTTGTGGCGGCGGAGGCGATCTCAAATTGATCGGACGCGCCCGCCTGCGCCGCGAGCTGCTTCATGACAAATTCCGCCATGGGACTGCGGCAGATGTTGCCCAGGCAGACAAAAAGGATACGCCTCATGTGCGGCTCTCTCCTCCATCATTTAAATTCATGTACCGGAGCAGCCGGACCTCGTCCCGGATTGCGGGATCGGTATCGTAGGCGTGCTCGCCGATCCCGCCGCTGAGCGGTTCAGGCCAATAGGAACTGATGACATTGGCGGGCATCGGGATCGGGCTGTAACGTTACAAAAGGGCTGTCAACCGCGCTTTTTAAAGTATGGGGTGCGAAAGATCTATTCAAAAACGACGTTTTCAAACTGCCGGCGTACCTTTTTCAGGCACCGCTTCCGGACGGATTCCCGGGGAGTGACCGTAAAGCCCTCCGCGCAGGTGCGGACCACGGCGTCGAAATCATCGGCCTTCATCGCGCGCAGGGAGGCATCTTTATTTTGCTCATAGTAGGTGGAATCTCCCGTGTAGGGATCCGACCGGACGATCACGTAAATGTAGTCGTCCAGCCGGACGACGGAAGCCACATCCTGTTCCAGTGCGTGAACCGCGTCAAAGAAGCCTGCGGGATATCCGGGATCGGACGCGGAGGCGACGCGGACCTGCACCGACTCATGGGGGTCCTCGTTGCCGAGGGATTCCAGGTATTCGTTATATACGTCGTCCATGTCCGTCCCGGCGTTGAGCTTATCCGCCATCGCGGTAAAGGCGGCGTCTGTTTCCGCACGCTGCTGATCGCTCATGGGCACGGTGTTTCCGGCTTCATCAATGTCCGTGTAATAGCCGCTGATCGCCCGGAATACAATATAATGGTCTTCATAATACTTTTTTACCTCATCCTCCGGGACAGGCTCACTGCCCTGCGCACCGTACAGGGCGTCCAGCACGGCGCCGCGGCATACGCGGTTATATTCGATTTTATAGAGCGTCTGTTTGGAGACGCCCAGAGCTTCATAATAGCTCCCATAGAGGCGCCAGCGGTCATTGGTGTTGACAGAGGCGGCAGATTTCTCACTCACGGGCAGGGTGCAGTCATAGGCTTCAAACAGGGAGTTGACAGCCACATATTCGGCGCACAGCTCGTCCGCGCGGGCGTACAGATCGGCAATGGATACTGCGGACGCAGTGGAGGAAGCGGCGGATGTGGCGGCGGCAGATACGGCGGTGGCGTCGGGCTCGTCCGCGGCGGCCTGTGAAGCGGCAGTCACAGGCGCGGCGCTTTCCTGCGCCGTCTCCGGGGCAGAAGCACTCGGCGGATCGGAAATATCTGTGCTGCCGATGAGCTCCCGGGCAGCCTGGTCGAGGAAGTACAGATAGACTTCATCGCGCACCTCGGCCTCCCCGACGGTGAGGGCTGTCTTCTGCGTGCTGCACCCGGAGAGGCAGCCGGTTATCAGGAATACCGCACAGCAAAGAGCGGCTGCTGCTTTTTTCATCGTTGAATCCTCCGTCCCAATTCATGATTCATACGATAAGTATATAACAACTTGCCGAAAAAGTCCACAGCCGCGCTTTTAATGGGTGGAAAAGTATGGTATAATAACCTCACGGAACACCAACAAAATCGAAGATTTTGGGTGTTCCGGAGAACATTGTTACGCTGGATCAGCCGGGCTGCCGCCCTCACCCGCCTGACGGCGGGGCGCTTAAAGCGCCTGATCCGCGTAATAATAACCTCACGGGACTCGCAGCGAAGTCGAAGGTTGGAGTGTTCCGGAGAACATTGTTACGCTGGATCAG
>CASFCH010000003.1 GCA_949293315.1 uncultured Oscillospiraceae bacterium
CCCATGAGGTTATTATTACGCGGATCAGGCGCTTTAAGCGCCCCGCCGCAAGGCGGGTGAGGGCGACAGCCCGGCTGATCCAGCGTAACAATGTTCTCCGGAACACCCAAAATCTTCGATTTTGTTGGTGTTCCGTGAGGTTATTATTACATCGTCCGCGAGCGCATCTGTGCGAGCGGGTATGCAACAATGTTCTCCGACCCCCCCCAACCTCCGGCTTCGCTGCGAGTTCCGTGAGGTTATTATTACGCGGATCAGGCGCTTTAAGCGCCCCGCCGCAAGGCGGGTGAGGGCGACAGCCCGGCTGATCCAGCGTAACAATGTTCTCCAGAACAGCCCAAATCTTTGATTTGGTGCTGTTCTGTGAGGTCATTATACCATATTTTTGTGCGTTTGTATAGACGCGCTGGAAGCACTTTCAGGTTCAGAACCCGGTTTTAAATTCTTTCTTATAATTATTCATAGTTGCTTAACAAATCCGCAAACGTTATGTGATATGGTATTTAATACCAGATAAAATTGTTCTTATTACTTCAAAGCAAAGTCGATAACAAAGGATGGTTTTTATGAAAAGACAGTTCAAACTTGACAATGCCTCTCTCGCCTACACCGCCTCCCGGAGCAAAAAATGGAGTGCCACCTATCGGGTGGGCGCCGTTCTGAAGCGGGAGGTCGATCCCTCCGCTTTAAAGGAGGCGGCCGCCCGGCTGAAAAACCGCTTCCCGACCTTTTATGTACAGCTGCGCAGCGGCCTGAGCTGGGATTACCTGGAGAGCGTGGACAACACGGATATCGTCTTTCAGGAGAGCGGCCCCGCCTGCCGCCCGCTTGCGATCGGAAAAGGAGATCGGCCGATGTTCCGCATCCTGTACAGCGGCCGCAGAATCAGCGTAGAGCTTTTCCACTGCATTACGGACGGCACCGGCGCTATGATCTATCTCAAGAGCCTGCTCGCCGAATATCTTCGAATCCGCGAGGGGGCGGCCATTCCCTGTACGCAGGGCGTGCTGGATCCGCGTCAGGCGCCTCAGGCCGGAGAATTTGAAGATGCGTACAAGCGCATCGCCACGCGGGAACACGGTCTGAACCGCCGGGAACCGGACGCCTACCAATACAGTGCCGAGATTGTTGACGACGATCTCCATATCTGTCACGGGCTGATCCCGGTGGACCGGATCAAAGCCGTCACGCACGCACTCGGCGTCACGGTCAACGACTACCTTGTCTCCGCCTATATCTACGCCTTTTATGTCAATATGGATGAAGATGAACGCGCCCGCCGCCCGGTGCGCATCAACGTGCCTGCCAACCTGCGGCCGCTGTTCCACGCCAACACGCTGCGCAATTTTGCCATGTATTACAATGTCGGTCTGCCCGCCCGGCGCGAGCCGTATACCTTTCAGGAGATTCTCACTTACGTCTCCGCACACCTCCATGCCGGATTCCAGAAGGAGTCCCTGCGCCGCTCCGTGTGCAAAAATGTTTCGGACGAAATGATGCTCCTCTCCCAGATCGCCCCCTCTTTCCTGAAGCGGCCCTTTATCAACGCCGGATTCCGCCTGTTTGGAGAGCAGAAATACACCTCCCCCTTCTCCAACCTGGGCGTTGTCAAAGTCCCGGAGGAGATGGAGCCCTATATCGAGCGCTTTGACTTTGTCCTGGGGAGGACGGTAAAGAATAAGATCTATGCCACCGCCGTCTCGTTCCAAAACACGCTGAATGTGACCTTCTCCTCCGTCTCGCCCTGTATGCAGATTCAGCAGACCTTTTTCCGCTTCCTGCGCGGGCAGGGGATCCCGGTGGAGATCACCGGTCCGCAGTCCCCGACGCCCGAAGCGGGCCCTCCGCAGGCGGACGATATCTGCATCGCCCTGACTCCGGGCCGGCTGGCGCACGCCGCCCATGCATAATATACGCTTTTAAAAAGCAGACATCCCCCGGTTCCTGAACGGAACCGGGGGATGTCTTTTACTCCGGGATCAATTACTGCTCAGCGCTCGCTGTATTCGGCTCCTGCGCCTGCTGTTCAAAGACGAACTTCCCGTCTTTGAACCGGCAGGTGTAGGCGTTGCCCGCCCGGACCACGCCGCTGAGCATCTGCTCGGAGAGCGCATCCTCGATCTTGGACTGGATGGCCCGGCGCAGCGGACGGGCGCCGTACACGGGATCAAATCCCTCATCCACGATCGCATCTATGGCGGAAGCGTCAAAGTCCACACGGATTTCAAGGCTCTTCACGCGCTCCTGCAAACCGGTGAGCAGGCGCTCCGCAATCCGGCGGATATCCTCCTGATTGAGGCGGTTGAATACAACGATTTCATCGATCCTGTTGAGGAATTCGGGCTTAAAGGTCTTTTTCAGTTCGCCCATGACCTCTTTACGGATCTTTTCATTCTCGTTTTTCTCGCGCTGCTCCGTGTTCTCATCCGGCGCGGAGAACCCGAGGGAGGAGATCTTCTCCGTAATCAGACGGGCCCCCACATTCGACGTCATGATGATCACGCAGTTGCGGAAATCCACCCGGCGGCCCTGAGAATCGGTCAGGAAGCCGTCGTCCAGAATCTGCAGCAGCATATTGAACACATCGGGATGCGCCTTTTCAATCTCGTCGAACAGGACGACCGAGTAGGGCTTGCGGCGGACCTTTTCCGTCAGCTGACCGCCCTCTTCATACCCGACATATCCGGGCGGCGAACCGACAAGGCGGGACACCGTGTGCTTCTCCATGTATTCGGACATATCCAGACGGATCATCGCGTCCTCATCGCCGAACATCGCCTCGGCCAGCGCCTTGCTCAGTTCCGTCTTTCCGACGCCGGTGGGGCCGAGGAAGATGAACGATCCGATGGGGCGGCGCGGGTCCTTCAGGCCCACGCGGCTGCGCCGGATGGCGCGCGCCACAGCGGAGACGGCCTCATCCTGCCCGACGATGCGGCGGTGCAGCTCCTCCTCCAGATGCAGCAGGCGCTGGCTCTCCTCCTCGGAAATTTTGGCGACCGGGATCCCCGTCCAGGAGGAGACGATCTCGGCGATCTCGCGGGCCGTCACCTCCCCTGTGGAACGGGAGTTTTTCTCCTCCCACAGCTTTTTCTGCTCGGCGAGCTTCTCCTGCAGTTCTTTTTCCTGATCGCGCAGCTTGGCCGCACGTTCAAAATCCTGGGTGTTCACGGCCGCCGCCTTCTCCTCAGAGAGGCTCTTGAGCTGATCCTCCATGGCTTTCAGATCCGGCGGAGCTGTAAAGGCATTCAGCCTTACCCTGGATGCCGCCTCATCCACCAGATCGATCGCCTTATCGGGCAGGTAGCGGTCTGAAATATAGCGGGCGGACATCTTCACGGCGGCGTTGATCGCATCGTCCGTGATCTTCACCTTGTGGTGTGCCTCATACTTGTCACGCAGACCGCGGAGAATCTCCACAGCCTCTTCTTCCGTCGGCTCACCGACCGTGACGGGCTGGAACCGGCGCGCGAGAGCGGCATCCTTCTCAATGTGCTTGCGGTACTCGTCCAGCGTAGTGGCCCCGATGACCTGGATTTCACCCCGCGCCAGAGACGGCTTGAGGATATTCGCCGCGTCTACGGCGCCCTCCGCGGAGCCGGCGCCGATCAGGGTGTGGATCTCATCGATAAAGAGGATCACATCACCGGCCTTGCGCACCTCGTCGAGCGCCGTCTTGATCCGCTCCTCAAAGTCGCCGCGGTACTTGGTGCCCGCAACCATGCCGGTCAGATCCAGCGCGATCACGCGCTTGTTTTTCAGCAGCTCGGGAACCTCGCCGTTGGTGATCTTGAGCGCCAGCCCCTCTGCGATGGCCGTCTTGCCCACGCCGGGCTCCCCGATCAGGCAGGGGTTGTTCTTTGTCCTGCGGGAGAGGATCTGGATCACCCGCTCGATCTCCTTCTGCCTGCCGATCACCGGATCGATCTTATTCTGCCGGGCGAGCTCCGTCAGGTCGCGGCCGAACTGTTCGAGTGTGGGCGTAGAGGATTTCCCCTTTGCCCCGGCGCCCGACGCACTGGAGGCCGCAGCCCCGGAAGCGCCGCCCAGGCTGTTTTCAATAGATTCCATCACCGCCTGCGCGGACACGCCCAATTCCCCCAGAAACTGGGAGGCGCAGGCGCCGGGATCGCGCAGGATCGCCAGAAGCAGATGCTCCGTGCCCACATAGCTGTGCCCCATGGAACGGGCGAGCATGATCGAGGTCTCGATCAGATTCTTGGTCCGGGGGGTAAAATCGTTCGGCGTCAGAACCGTCGGGGAGCCGATGCCGATCGTGCTCTTGATCAGAGACTCGATCTGCCCGGCCTCCACGCCAAACTGGGCGAGCACCGTTCCGGCAACGCCGTCGGAATCGCGGAGCAGGCCGATGAGCAGATGTTCGCTGCCAATATAGGCATGCCCCATGCTCTGGGCGGTCTCGATCGCCGTATTGAGCGCATCATTTGCGCGCTCGGTAAAACCAGTAAACTTATACATATGGATACCTCCTGTTAAAGGACTTTATACTATTATCACAGGCGCTCGCGCACCTGCCGGGCCCGCAGCTGATCGCGCTCCCGCGCGGAGAGCTCACGCCCCTGTGCGGCATTGAGGGTGGCCGCCTGCATGGAAAAGAGCAGATCATCCACATGGGTCACCACAACCGGGAGCAGCTGCATCGCTGCGCCCAGACGCACCGCGGAGATCAGATCCGTAAACTCCCGGCCGGAGAGCAGACGGGCGTTTTTTAGCGTCCCATAGGCGCGCCAGATCCAATCCTCAAACTCAGCGTCTCCCCGGGCGCTCTCACGTGCGGTTCGCTCCTGTGAGACCACCTGGACGGCGATGGCCTTCAGATTGTCGATGGCGGCGCGTTCGCTGATGCCGAGTGTGACCTGATTGCTCAGCTGGTAAAAATCCCCCAGCGGACTGCTGCCCTCTCCGTAGGCGCCCCGGATCGTCAGCCCCAGCTTGGATACCGTGGCCGACAGGCGTCCCATCTGGCCGCCGCGTGTCAGCGCGGGCAGGTGAAGCATGACGCTCGCCCGCATGCCGGTGCCGATATTGGTCGGACAGGCGGTCAGATAGCCGAGCTCCTCATCAAAGGCAAAGCCCAGCGCGCCGTCAAGCGCCGTGTCCAGCTTATCGGCCGTATCGTAGGCGCTCTCCAGATCCAGCCCGGGGCGCAGGACCTGCAGCCGGATGTGATCCTCCTCACAGAGCATTACGCTGACTGTCTCATCCTGATTGAGAATCAGCGCCCGGCCCGAGCGGTCGGAGGCAAACTCCGGACTGACGGCGTGCCGTTCCGCAAGCGAAATTGCCTGTGCCGGGGAGAGCTTTTCCATCTCCACATATCGGTAGTCCCCCTCCCGGATGCCTCCCAGTGCGAACATCGCCGACCGAATGCGCTCGTTGACCGCCTTTCTCGCGCCGGCATCCAGCCGGTGTGGGAAGGGCGCTTCCCGCAGATTTCGCGCCAGACGGATCCGTGTGCTCAGGACGACGTCGTCCTCACTGCCTCCGTGCAAATACCATTTATCCATTGCCGTTCGCCTCGCTTTCCAAGGCCTTAATTTCATCCCGCAGCTGCGCCGCGTGTTCGAAGTCCTGTTCCGTTACGGCGCGGTTGAGTTCCTCCCGGAGGGCGTCCAGCCGGCTGCGCGCCCGAACACGTGCGCCGGCGGCCTGCGCCGCCTTGCCGACGTGATGCGCTTTCCCGTGAATCCGGGCGATCGACGGGGCCAGACGGTCCCGGAAGGTTTGATAGCACTGTGCGCATCCCGCCAGTCCGCTCTCTGCGATATCCTCAAAGCTGCAACCGCACTGCGGACAGCGCAGTGCCTGCGCGCGGCCGTCTCCGCCGCGCTCTCCCAGGAAGCTGCCCAAAAAGTCGCTCAGACCCAGCCCGGGGAAAATACTGCCGTACCCGAGCCGGGAGGCGCACGCCGGACAGAGATCCACCTGCTCCGCCCTCCCGTTTACGATTTTTTTGATATGCGTAGTCGCCTCACGCTTTCCGCAATACTGACAGATCATTACGGCCGCCCCCTTCATGTCAAATTGATCATCATATTTTTAAAGATCCTGGCCCGCACCCGGTCGCGCTTCTCCTGCTGGACGTCATGCAGGGAGGAATCGGAAACCGCTGCCAGCACAATCTTGGCCGTTCGGCTGTCGATCAGCCCGTTATCATGCAGATTGATCAGATAGGCGCGCATGGTCGCCGCATCAAGCGTCTCCCCCACGGAGTTGATCACGTGCATGACCGCCGTTCCGGCGTCGCAGCGCACGCGGCTGATGCGGATATATCCCCCGCCGCCGCGCCGGCTCTCCACAATATAGCCGTGCTCCGGCGTAAAGCGGGAGGAGATCACGTAGTTGATCTGGCTGGGCACGCACCCGAGCTTTTCGGCCAGTTCATTGCGCCGGATCTCCGCATATCCGTTCTGCTCGGCCACCATGCCGGCAATCATGTCGGCAATCATGTTACTAAGATTCATGACTATCACCTTTGATTTTGACTTTCTTTGATTTTAAGTATACACGCCCTCGTACCCTTTGTCAAAAGTCAATAAAAGTCAAAAATCTCAAAAATAAGACTTCTTTCCTGAATATCGCTGATTATCTCAATTTTCCTTACGATTTTGCCTGGTTTTCGCATTTTTTCTTTTTGGCGATATGCGCTGCCCCATCCGGTTGCAGTGTGCGGCCGTATGCGGCTCCGGTTCCTCGGAAAACGGATCCGGCGCCAGTTCGTCGGAAATTTCAAAGTCCGCCATATAGGGCTTTTTGTCCTGAGGGTATATCCGCATTTTTCATCCTCCCACCGTCTGCGCGTCTGCAAGGATTAGTTTACGCACGGCAAAACCGGCCTATACGGGCAAACGGAAAAAGCGTAACACATTTTGCGAACCCGCCATAGAATGGGCATGTAAACCAAGAAAGGAGGCAACGGCATGAATTGCTTTGGCTCAGGGAATTCCTGGATCATCATCCTTGTCATCATCCTGCTCTTCAGCGGCTGCGGAACGGGCTGGAACTGGAACGGCAACGGCTGTGGGTGCAATAACTGCGGCTGCAACAACTGCGGCTGCTGATCTGCGTGCACACTACAGATGAGCAAACCACACAAACAACAATTTTAAGGAGGAAACGGTTATGTGCTTTGGCGGCGGTAATTCCTGGATCATCATCCTTGTCATCATCCTGCTCTTCGGCGGCTGCGGAACGGGCTGGAACTGGAACGGCAACGGCTGTGGGTGCAACAACGGCTGCAACAACTGCGGCTGCAATGACTGTGGCTGCAACGACTGCGGCTGCTGATTCATCCATTCGGGCGGGCGCGGTCCTGCCCGATCACATCAGCCCCGCCGCCGGACATCCGGCGGCGGGGCCTTCCTAATGGTGAAAGCATATCGTTTGACCCGTATTTATAAGACTCCTGTATTTTTGGGGGAAAACGGTTTGCGGGCCTTCATGGTGTATCATCGCGGCGTTTCTTTTGGCAATCTACATATGACGCCGGTAAAGCACACCCAACCGGTTTGGGCAATGCGGTTTCCGGGGCTTGACTTTCTCTATCGCCTTGTGCCCACACGGCTGAATGCGATCACGATCGCGTCGATCCCAAGCAGGATCAAATAGGTCCCTGCCAGATAGCTGACAGCAGTCAGGGTAAAAAGCGGACTCAGCAGCATCATAAAGCCCAGGATCAATCCGATGATATAAATAATCAGGGAAAAATAGTAGATCCCTTTCCCCGCGACAAAACGAATGTGTCCGACGTGCGCCAGCCTTGAAATACAGTGGGCGATGAACCAGAGCGGGAACAGGACTGTCAGCACCAGCATGCCGGCTTTCGGATATACGATCAGCATAATGCCGGACATCACGCTCAAAATTCCGGAGATGAGGGATAAAACGGGCCCAAGGCCTGTATACCGCTCCACCTGAATATACAGGACGATATCGGCGATCCCCATCACAATGGCGGCGATGCCATAGGCGAACACCATTCCCGTCAAGGCGGTATCCGGTCTTGCGAAAGCCAAAATGCCCAACAGGATCATCAAGATCCCGATGACAAGTTCCAGCCATCCAAACCCCGAGCGTCGTCTCA
>CASFCH010000004.1 GCA_949293315.1 uncultured Oscillospiraceae bacterium
CCCGGATGATCTCGCCCGTCTCCATGCCGGTCTGCCCGAGAACGCCGGGGCTGAGCACACAGACCTCCCGCAGGTCCCCGAGCCCGGCCTGTTCGGCCAGCTCCCGTGCAATATGGCGCGTAGCGAGCACGGTTCCCGCCGCGCGCGGCCCCAGTGCATCCGGCGTGATGCGGGTATTGCCCAGTCCGATCACCAGGACCGCGCCCTGCTGCGGCAGCATGGCGGCGATCTCCTGCGCCGCAGTCTCCACGCTCTCGGGATCGTATCCCGGGACGTTCCCCAGCGGCGGCGTCGTGATCGTGACGTACAGCCCCACCGCTTTCCCCAGACGGTCGGCGGCCTCCCGGGTGGCGATCCGCATTCGTGTGATATGCAGTCCGCCCTGCGTCTCCTCCTGTGTTTCGATCCCATCGCCCGCGTTGCCAAGAATTTCCCGGCGCTCGATTGCAAGATCTGTTCTCCATTCCATTGATTCATCCTCCAGTCTGATTTTATTATGGGAGCGGGAATGGAAAAATATGCAAATAGGGGTGGCTGCGGCGGGGATCAGCGGATCGTTTTCACGGGAGAATCGGCGCCCGTCGCGCTTTGTGTCACTTTGACAGACAGCGGAACGGGGGCGCCTGTTCTTTTGGTGAAAAAAGAACTTGATTTTTTTGTGAAAAGATGATATCATTAATATCCGTGATTAGAGATTGATGCCGGAGGAGGTGTCTGTATGCCCAATATCAAATCCGCCAAAAAGCGCGTTCTCATCGGTGAGCGCAACAATGCCCGCAATAAGGCTGCCCAGTCCGCTCTCAGGACGGCGCTGAAGAAGGCCAACGCCGCAATCGAGACGAACGCGGCGGACAAGGAGGAGGCTGTCAAGGTGGCGGTCAAAAAGCTTGACCATGCCGCGGTCAAGGGCCTGATCCACAAGAACAATGCTGCAAATAAAAAGTCCGCTCTTGTCAAAAAGCTCAACAGGGCGTAAGATTTTTGGATCGGCAGTATGGTCCGGACAGCATAAGTGCAAGGAAACAGGATCGGTAACGGTTCTGTTTTTTGCTTTTTTAACGGGAATACTGTTGACATCCGCCCCTGTTTTGGGTATAATGACGGTGTAGTCCAAAATGTCAAATATATCGGAGGTGTATGTCCAATGAAAAAGGTATTGAAGGTTCTTGCAGTGATCGCGGCGATCGCCGGCGCCTGCGCGGCCGTCTATGTCGTTGTCAACAAGGTCATGGCCAAGAAACAGTCCATCCCGAGCGATGACTATGAAAACTACGTATCCTGCTCCTGCTGCGACGACGATTTCGTTTCCGAGACAGTCGCCTAAGTTCTGCAAACCACTCAGCGGACGGCTCCTGCCGTCCGCTTTTTCACTGACAGGATGCAAAGGAGAATAAAAATGGTGAAAATTGCAGTGACGTATGAAAACGGTGCGGTGTTTCAGCACTTTGGCCGGACGGAGTTCTTTAAAATTTATGAGACGGAGAACGGCGCCGTTCTCCGCTCGGAGGTCATCGGTACGGACGGCAACGGCCACGGTGCGTTGGCCGGATTCCTGAAGAGCCGCGGGGTGGATGTGCTCCTGTGCGGCGGCATGGGCGGCGGCGCAAAGGCCGCGCTGGCGCAGGCGGGCATTCAGGTTTTCGGCGGCGTGCATGGCAGTACGGATCAGGCGGTCGATGACTATCTTGCGGGCTGCCTGCATTCCGATCCGAACGTCTCATGCGGCCATCACGGCCACGGCGAGGGACACGCCTGCGGCGATCACGGCTGCGGCGGCCACGGCGGCGAGAGCTGCCATTCCTGACAGAAACATGGCGGTAACGGATTGAGGAGGAATTGAAAAATGAAATGGATGAGGGCCTGTGCGCTCTGCTCTGCGGCGGTGCTGGCCGCCGCGTCATTTTCCGGCAGCGCCAAAAGCGATTGGGAATCCAAGTATGACACCGCGCTTCCCGATCTGGACGACGGCAACTGGGTGGAGACGCTGCACACCGATTTTACAACGATAAAAAATATGGACGAGCTGCTTGCCGCCAAGTGGGCGCCGTCCCCGCACGGGCTGCGCAATGTGGAGTACTGGTGCCCGCAGATGATCGAGTTTACGGATCAGGGCCTTGTCATCCACAGCGAGCGTCAGGAGGATCACGAGTGCGACGTCTGCGGCGTGTCCGAGGGGATCTTCACCGGCGGGATCGAGACGCGCGTCACGGGTGAAAATGCACGTCCGCTTTTCACACAGGCGTACGGCTATTTTGAGGCGACTGTGATCGTCCCGCGCGGCACGGGTATGTGGTCCGCGTTCTGGCTGCAGAGCGACTACGTTGGTAAGGTTGGCCATCAGGGGAAGGACGGCACGGAGATCGACGTCTATGAGTCCTCCTTTGGCCGCCAAAATCCGACGCAGACCGGGCAGGCGCTGCACTATGACGCCTACGACGCGCCGTGGTACCGCAGCCAGGGCAGCGTCGCGGACGTCGGATACAATCTGTATGACGGCCAGGAACACACCTATGCCCTGAAGTGGACGCCGGAGGCGTATGTGTTCTATGTGGACGGGAAGGCCGTCTGGGCCAGCGATTACGGCGGCGTTTCCACGGTACCGGAGTGTCTGCGCCTGACGGTCGAGATCCGTCCGGACAAGGTGGGGCCGTATGCCCAGGACCTCGGACCGTTTGAAAATCACAGCGACGGTACAAACGACTTTATCATCAAGGACGTCAAGGTCTATCAGAACAACGGCTATGTCGCCTCCGTCAAGTCCGACGAGGATTACAAGGATCTGGAAAAGACCTTTATCGGCCTGATCGCGGCGGCGTCCGCCGTCGGCGCTGCGGCGCTGATCACGGGCGCGGTGTTCGCCGTGAAGGCCATCCGTAGGAGAAAATCCAAAAACAAGTAAGGAAAAAGAGGGGACGGCGCTTGAACGGCGCCCGTCCGGACAGCGTTGCGCCCGGCAGTTTTCTGCCGGGCTTTTTTCAGCTGCGTGATTCTGCGGTGAATGACGGCTGCGCGTCTCAATCGCAAGCCCTTTCCCCGGGCGAACATTTTTCTATTGGATGGCGGTTCGGATATGATTGAATAGAAAAAAAGATCGGGGAAAGGTTGGACGGGAAAATGAAAATTTATGGATATGTCCGGGTTTCCGGAGCGGATCAGAATGAGGACAGGCAGCTGGACCTGATGGCGTCGCTCGGGATCGCGCCGGAACGGATCTTTGCGGAACACAGGAGTGGGAAAAATGCCCGCAGGCCCCAGCTGCGCCGGCTGATGGAGACGGTCCGGCCCGGCGATACGGTGGTGGTGGAGAGCATCAGCCGGTTTGCCCGGAATACGCGGGATCTGCTGGAGCTGACGGAGCGGCTGGCCGCAGGCGGGGTGGAATTTGTCAGCCAAAAGGAGCACATCGACACCACGACCCCGACGGGGAAATTTATGCTCACGGTATTTGGAGCCGTTGCGGAGCTGGAGCGCGCGTACCTGCTCCAGCGGCAGGCGGAGGGGATCGCGGCCGCCAAACGGCGGGGAAAGCATCTGGGCCGCCCGGCGGCGGAGATGCCGGAATGCTTTGGGGAGCTGGTGGACGCGTGGGAGAGGAAGACGCTTCCGCTGGCGGAGGTCCTCCGGCAGTGCGGCGGGATCAGCGAGGCCACCTTTTACCGGCGGCTGGCCGAGTACCGCGCGAAACGGGAAGAGGAAACAAAATCCGCTCTCAAAAGGTGTACCTTTTGAGAGCGGATTTTTTCACCCTCAGTATACCACAGCCTTTGACAAATTACAAGGGAAACGGATAAAATCGCCCCGGCTCCCCATCGATTTTGACAAAAAACGGCCCTGTGTGCAAATATCAAAAGGATTTCTCAAAAGGTACACCTTTTGAGACGAGGGGAGGAAAAATGTATGACGCAAAAAGGAGAGGTCCGTATTTTCAGCGCGCCGGATTATCCGGAATGGTCTAAGCTGGGGTATTCGGCAGTTCCTGCGGAGCCGGAAATTGGACAGGGGAACAGTGCGGTAAGCCTGACGACGTATGCCATATATTCGGCAGACGGCGCGGCGGAGGTGTGTTCCCAAATCCGCAGAATCCTGCGGGCCGCCGGTGTTCCGGTCGAAACCGTGCAGGGGAACGAGTTCCAATGTATCCGCCCGGAGGCGCTGTTGGAGGTGCTTGACGCCGTGGCGCGGCTTCAGGGCAACCCTGAGGGGATTGAAAAAAAGTACGCCAATTAACATTTTATTTGCACCCCCGCCCAAAACAGCGGCGGGGGATCCCATGATCCGCCAACCAAAATCATTGCGGAAAAGAGGAATGAATCATGAAAAAAACAGTGTGCGCCCTGCTCTGTGCGGCGATCGTATGCGGCCTGTGCGGCGGCATAGCATTCCAG
The DNA here is from genome assembly GCA_949293315.1 of uncultured Oscillospiraceae bacterium. Classification (GTDB taxonomy): domain Bacteria; phylum Bacillota; class Clostridia; order Oscillospirales; family Acutalibacteraceae; genus Onthovicinus. The sequence continues at coordinate 4,386 of CASFCH010000004.1, forward strand.
GCCAAGGCCGCGGGCGAGGTTTACGTCACGCACAATTTTCCATCGTCGATCAAGCTGGGAGATAATTTAGCAGACCTTCCAGATACCAAGCTGTATTATCATAATGTCCCATATGACATAATCGCGCCATTTGAAGATATTCAAGGGCCGCCCGATATTTCTCCTGGTGGAGCCGGAGGACCTATGGAATACGATGTTGATTCGCAGGGAAATGTTTCCTATGATGTATTTCGCTACGACGATTGGACTCCTGCTTACCCCGGAGAGTGGGTAATTACTCCTGAAATTTTGGGGCTCCGGGAGCCTTACCCCGGAGAGGCAGAAGGCGGGTTTGATGGGTATTATAAAGAGGTTGGAAAAGAAACACTGGAAAACAGCAAAATTAAAGTTGTTATTGAAAAGCCGGTTATTACTACAAATGCGCCGTCAAGCGTCAAGATCGGCAGTACGATTCGATTGACCACCGCACTGACCAATCACCATATTAAAAACAAAAAAGTCGCTGATTATGCCGAGGCTCTTGCGCACGATCAAGATCCGAACTTTCATATCTCCAATGACGATTGGGCCAATACGGATAAATATTTTGCCTATCAGCCCTCTGTCACAGTGATCGAGGGGAAGGAGCTGGTCCGGCAGAGCGATCAGGATTACAGCAACACGCTCTCCACCAGCGAGACCCTGACCTTTACCGGAGCCGGAACCGTACAGCTCAAGATTGTTTATCATCAAATTAACACATCTGGTTCAAGATTAGTGCTGGGAGGAGACGGGTTTTGGGGAGGCCAACCCGAAAAAAATGTCTACGAAGACCACCGATACCACCCTGAAAAAATCATCACTATCAATGTGACCGATCCCAACGCCAAGCCCTCCTCTCCCTCCGGCGGCGGAACGACCGCGCCGGGGAAGGATTCCGCTTCCCCCTCCGGCGGGAGCACGCAGCCGGGCGCTGCGGAGGGGACGACACAGGTTCCCGATATCCCCAAGGTGGACGACCAGCCTGTGATCGTCGTCAGTGAGGAGACGGGCATCCGCGTCGGCGCACAGCAGGGTGTGCTCCCGGACGGCACGGAGCTGTCCGCTTCCCCTGTCACGCAGGGGGAGACGTTCGACCGTGTGGAGAGCCTGATGACGGAGATTGCCGACCGTTTCTCGGTTTTCGACCTCGCACTTGAGAGCGGCGGGGTACGGGTTCAGCCGAATGGGAAGGTGACCGTCTCCATCCCCATCCCGGAGGGGTATGACCGCAGCCGGCTGGCGATCTACTACATGGACGAAAATGGGGTGAAAACAGAGCTGCCCTGCGCGGTGGACGGCGATTCGGTCACCTTTGAAACCGATCACTTCAGCACCTATGTCGTGGCGGAAAAAACCGCCGCAGCGATCGCATCCGAGCGGGATTCATCGGAAGCCGCAGCAGCAGAGGATCAGCCCGCGGAGGGGAGCGCTCCTTCCGCCCTGTGGATCACCCTTGGCATTCTGGGTGCAGTCCTGGTGGCCGGAGCCGTCATTGCCGCCGTTCTGATTCGCAGGCGGCGTGTCCAAAAATAATAGAACAGGGGGTAACATCCATGCGAAAGGCAATTGCCTGCTTCGGCCTCTTTCTGGCCGGAAGCATCTTTCTCACCGCATTTGCGGGATGCGGAAGCGACGGTGCGGCCGAGACGACTGAATCCGGATCAACCGTGCCGCCCGCGACATCTGCGGAAACTGAAGTGCAGATTCCGACGGAAGCGCAGCCGGAACCCACCACCGTACAGCAGGAGCCAGGCACCGAACAGCTCACAACCGCAGCCCGTCCTCAAGCGCAGCCAATCACAATCAATCCGTCGGCTTTTTCGGAGCTCGGGATGACTTATGGAGAGATCAGTCAAAAATATGGCGCGATCATTGACAAGGGATTTTGGAACGGCGGATATTATTTTGAATTTGAAAAAGCACCGCATCATCTCTATTTTTTTGAGGAATTCAGCAATATAGGCGCTTATACCGGGCAGAAACAGCCGGAGGATCATGATCGCTGCAACGTCCTTTACACCACGGCGGGCGAATTGTTTTCGAATTTTGCAGATTCAGCCGACATTTTAACGGTTGAGAAGGATACGGGAATTCCCTTTGAGGTTGGGGAAAACCTTGGCACGAGTGGGAATTATGCGTATTTTGTCTATCAGGATTTTGAATTTCGAATTGAACTTGGCGATCATACAAAGACCATTCTCTCGGATATGTCCATAGTGATCCAATCCCATAATCGCGGAATCGCCTGATTAGCTGGCCCGGCGGCACGTTTTTTGTGCCGCCGGGCCAGCTGCTCTTTCAGGTTGCGTGCTCCCAAATTTCAGCGGTGCGCTTTTCCGTCTATTTATCCTTCGGCTTTGTCACCCAGGAGACGATCAGGCCGCACAGCATGGCGGCGGTGATGCCCACGGCCCCGGCCGTGAGGGGGCCGGCGATCACGCCCAGAAGTCCCTTTTCCTGAATCGCCTCTTTCGTCCCCTGGGCGAGTACGTTGCCAAAGCCCGTCAGCGGCACGGTCGCCCCGGAGGAGGCGAACGCCACCAGCGGCTCATACAGCCCGATCCCGCCGAGGATCACGCCCAGTACGACGAATGTCACGAGGATCTTGGCCGGTGTGAGCTTGGTGCGGTCGATCAGCAGCTGGCCGATCAGGCAGATCAGCCCGCCGATCAGGAATGCCTTTAAAAATGTCAGTGCCATCTCCATGGTTTTCCCCCTGTGAGGCGGCCGGAGGATTACGCGCCGGCCCGCGGATTTTACGGATTCTGTCTTTATTCTGTACCGGAAATTCCCTTTTATGCCGTCCGCCTTGATACGCGATAAAATATTTGCAATGCACCGGTCTGTATGGTAAAATAGACGTTAGCTTATCCGGAAGAGGTGTTACGATGCCCGTCCCCAGGGAACAAATCCGCAATTTTTCCATCATCGCCCATATCGATCACGGCAAGTCGACCCTCGCGGACCGGCTGCTGGAGCTGACGGACTGCGTCGCCAAGCGCGACATGACCCAGCAGATTCTGGACGATATGGATATTGAGCGCGAGCGCGGCATAACTATTAAATCGCACGCCGTCAAGCTCGACTACACGGCCGCGGACGGCAAGACCTATGAGCTCAATCTGATCGATACGCCCGGCCATGTGGACTTTAACTATGAGGTCTCGCGTTCCCTCGCCGCGTGCGAGGGGGCCGTGCTGATCATCGACGCCTCGCAGGGCGTGGAGGCGCAGACGCTCGCGAACACCTATCTGGCGCTCGACCACAATCTGGAGATCGTTCCGGTTATCAATAAGATCGACCTGCCCGCAGCGGACCCGGAACACGTCGCCCATGAGGTGGAGGATATCATCGGCATCCCCTGCATGGACGCCCCACGCGTCTCCGCCAAGACGGGGGAGAACGTGGAGCAGGTGCTCGAGCGCATCGTCTCCGATATCCCCGCGCCGCAGGGCGATGAGACGGCGCCCCTGCGCGCGCTCGTGTTCGACTCCATCTATGACAGCTACCGCGGCGTGATCGTCTACGTCCGCGTGATGGATGGGACCATCCGCGCCGGGGATACCATGCGCCTGATGGCCACGGGCGCGGAGTTTACCGTGGTGGAGGTCGGGTATATGCGCCCCACCAGCCTGGAGCCGTGCGAGCGGCTGGCGGCCGGGGAGGTCGGATATATCACCGCCTCCATCAAGACGGTCGCGGACGCCCGCGTGGGCGATACGGTCACGCTTGCCTCCAACCCGGCTTCGGAGCCGCTGCCCGGCTACCGCAAGGTCAACCCCATGGTGTTCTGCGGCATCTATCCGGCCGACGGGGCGGACTATGAAAACCTGCGCGACGCGCTGGAAAAATTGCAGCTCAACGACGCCTCCCTCTCCTATGAGCCGGAGACGAGCGGCGCACTCGGCTTCGGGTTCCGCTGCGGCTTTCTGGGCCTGCTGCATCTGGAGATCATCCAGGAGCGGCTGGAGCGGGAGTATCATCTGGATCTGGTGACGACCGTCCCGAGCGTCGTCTATCACATCACCACCACCTCCGGCGAAATGCTCGAGATCGACAACCCCACCATGTACCCCGATCCGGGCAGGATCGCCGAATGCGAGGAGCCGGTGACCGAGGCGCATATCTACGCCCCGCCGGACTACGTGGGGGCGATTATGGACCTGTGTCAGGACCGCCGCGGCGTGTTCCGTGATATGAAGTATCTCGCGCCGGACCGTGTGGATATCCACTATGAGCTGCCGCTCAATGAGATTATTTACGACTTTTTCGACGTGCTCAAGTCGCGCACGCGCGGCTATGCGTCGTTTGACTATGAGATCATCGGCTATCAGAAGAGCGCGCTCGTCAAGCTGGACGTGGTGCTCAACGGCGAGGTGATCGACGCGCTCTCCTTCATCATTCACGCGGATAAGGCCTATCCCCGCGCGCGTAAAATCGCCGAAAAGCTCAAGGACAATATCCCGCGCCAGATGTTCGAGATCCCCATCCAGATCTGCATCGGCGGCAAGGTCATCGCGCGCGAGACGGTCAAGGCTATGCGCAAGGATGTGCTCGCCAAGTGCTACGGCGGCGACATCACGCGGAAAAAGAAGCTGCTCGAAAAGCAGAAGGAGGGCAAAAAGCGCATGCGCCGCTTCGGCAAGGTGGAAGTGCCGCAGGAGGCGTTCATGGCCGTGCTCAAGCTGGATGACGATCAATAGCAGAGGTAATGGTATGGAAGAATTTTTAAAGCGGACGTGGATTCAGGTGGATCTCGACGCGCTGAAAGAGAATTATAACGCCATCCGGGAGCGGGTGACCCCCGCCGCGCAGATCATCGGCATCGTCAAGGCGGACGCCTACGGCCACGGCGCGGTGCATGTGGCGCGCGAGCTCAGCGAGGCCGGCTGCCGTTCCTTCGCGGTCTCCAATCTGGAGGAGGCGCTCCAGCTGCGCCGCGCCGGGATCGAGGGGATGATCCTGATCCTCGGATATACCCCGCCGGAGATGGCGGAGGCGCTGGCCGTCAACGATATTACGCAGGCCGTCTTTGACCGCGGGTACGGCGGGCGTCTGGCCGCCTGCGCGCGGGAGAGCGGCGTGATCGTCAACGTCCACATCAAGGTGGACACCGGCATGACCCGTATCGGCTTCCGCTATCAGGACAGCGAGGAGGACCGCGCCAGCGTGGACGAGATCGCGCTCGTCTGCCGGATGGAGGGCCTGTTTGCGCAGGGGATCTTCACCCACTTTGCCTCCGCGGACGAGGGGGCGGACGGGGAGGTCTACACCCGGCTGCAGTTCGACCTGTTCCTCGATATGATCGCGCGGCTCGCGCAGCGCGGCGTCACGTTTGAGATGCGCCACTGCTGCAATTCCGCCGCCACGCTCTGTTATCCGGAGATGCAGCTCGACGGCGTGCGGCCCGGCATCATCCTGTACGGCCTGTATCCGTCGGATGCGGTGCGCGGCACCTGCCCGCTGCGCCCGGTGATGGAGCTGAAAACGGTCGTCTCCATGGTCAAGGATGTGCCCGCCGGCAGCAAGATCAGCTACGGCCGTACCTTTACAGCGGAGCGGGAGATGCGGGTCGCCACAGTGCCCGTCGGCTATGCGGACGGCTATCCGCGCGCCCTGTCCGGCAGGGCGTATATGCTCATCAACGGGCAAAAGGCGCCCGTCGTCGGCCGTATCTGCATGGATCAGACCATGCTCGACGTCACGGAGATCTGCGGCGTTGAGGAGGGGATGGAGGTCACGGCCTTTGGCACGGACCACGGGGCGAGCGTCACGGTGGACGATCTGGCCCGGATGTGCGGCGTGATCAATTATGAGATCATCTGCGGCATCAGCAAGCGTGTGCCGCAGGTCTACCTGAAGGACGGCAGGTTCTACGATATGGTGGATTATATTACAAAGTAAAGCGTATCATATTGGAGCGCCCCCGGCCGATCATCGGCCGGGGGCGCTGATTTATTGCTTTTCACTTTCGGCCTGATGCTCCAGGTAATCCCGTACGGCATCCAGATCCGGCAGGATTGCCAGCACGCGGCCTCTGATTTCCTCGTCCGGCTGCCACAGATCCGGCACCATGATGGTTCGGCATCCGGCGGCGGAGGCGGCAAGCAGTCCGTTGCGGGAATCCTCCAGCGCGTAGCAGTGCGCGGGTTCCATTTTCAGTAAAGCGCAGGCGTGCAGATAGATCTCCGGATCGGGTTTTGATTTTTTGACACAGTCCCCACCCACGATCTGATCAAAAAATCCGGTCAGCTCCGTCTCTTTTAAATGCTTCAGGATTTGATCGCGCGGGGTGGAGGAGGCGACCGCCGTGCGGAAGCCGCGCTCTTTCAGATAATCCAACAGATGATAGAGCCCCTTTTTGACGGGCAGGGAATGGGTACGGTAGTATTGATCAAAGAATTCCTTTGTATATCCCTCGATCTCCTCCTGATGATAGCGCGCGCCGAATTCCCTGCGCCAGATGGCCCGCCCCGTCTCCCGGTTGGTGCCGAGCGTCTTCATGACCATGTATCCGGTCCTGCCAAGGCCCGCCTTTTCCCCGGCGTAATCCCACGCCTGACAATAGAGGCGTTCCGTATCGAACATCAGCCCGTCCATATCAAAAATAACTGCGTGTGCCATATGATTTTTCTCCATTTTACAAAACTTTTTTGTCCCGGAGGGGGAAGCTCCGCCATGTTGTTTTATAACCGGATGAAAAAACACCGCAAGCAAAATTTGCTTGCGGCGTCCTGGAGCTGCTAACCAGATTCGAACTGGTGACCTCGTCCTTACCAAGGACGTGCTCTGCCTACTGAGCCATAGCAGCATATGGCGACCCGGAACGGGATCGAACCGTCGACCTCTAGCGTGACAGGCTAGCGTTCTAACCAGCTGAACTACCGGGCCATGGTGGCAGGGGCAGAAGGACTTGAACCCTCGGCACGTGGTTTTGGAGACCACTGCTCTACCAACTGAGCTATACCCCTATGTAAAAAATTGGTGGGCCATCAGGGACTTGAACCCCGGACCGACCGGTTATGAGCCGGTTGCTCTAACCAACTGAGCTAATGGCCCATGCAACGGAATGCGAACATTATTCTATCAGTTTATCGCGGTTTTGTCAATATGGAAAATGGATTTTTGAAAAAATGTTTCGGTTTTTCTCCGCCGTTTCGAACATAATAAAACGGATGAATCGACATTTGGGCGGTGATGGAATGTATAAGCGTGTTGTCGCGCTGTTCTCCGTTTTTGCACTGGCATTCGGGCTGCTGTCCATGCGCGTGCTGCAAATTCAAAACAGCGCATGGGCGGCGGCAGCGGTGTCCAACAGCACCGTATCCGTGTGGAACGAGCGGGGGCGCGGCGTGATCTACGACTGCAAAATGCGTCCGATCACCTATCGGGACAGCCGTATGATCGCCGCCGTCAAGCCGACACAGGAGGCGCTGAAGGCGATGGAACAGGTTCTCTCCGGAGAGGAGCTCAAGCATCTCTACGAGCAGCTCTCCGGCGGAAAGCCGGCGGCGATCCTGCTCGACAGCGTACCGGACGGGAACGGAGACGTGACGGCGGTGACATATCCGATGCGCTATTCCGAGTCGGGATTTGCCTGCCACATCATCGGTTATACGGGCAGCGACAGCGGCCAGGGGGAGAGCGGCCTTGAAAAGGCATATGACGACTGGCTGAGCCGATTTGAGGGGGAACTGCGGATCACGTATGCGGTGGATGCCAACGGCCGCCTGCTCGCCGGGAGTGAGGCGGAGGTCACCGATACGCTGGGGGAGATCCGCGGCGGCGTCCGCCTGACGGTGGATCGGGACATTCAGCAGATCGTCGAGCAGGCGATGGACAGCGGCGGGATCGACCGGGGCGCCGTTATCGTGCTGGAGGCGGGCAGCGGGAAGATCCGCGCCATGGCCAGCCGACCGGCCTACGACGCCAATCGCATCGGGGATTACTTGAATTCTCCGGATGCCCCGCTGATCAACCGCGCCCTGCACCCGTACGCGGTCGGCTCCGTTTTCAAGCCGGTGATCGTGGCGGCAGCTCTGGCCGCAGGGATTGATCCAAACTTTACGTACACCTGCACGGGCAGTATTCAGGTGGGGGATACGGTCTTTCACTGCCATGAGGAGAGCGGCCATGGGACGATCACAATGGATACGGCCGTAGCGCAGTCGTGCAATACGTATTTTATTGCACTCGGCCAGACAGCCGGCGTGCCGGCCGTGCTTTCCATGGCGGAGCGCTTGGGATTCGGCGCGGAAAACGAGATCACATCGGGCATCGTCGGGGACGCGGGGACACTCCCGTCCGAGGCGGAGCTCTCCAATCCGGCGGCGCTCGCCAACTTTTCCTTCGGTCAGGGGAGCCTGACGGCCACGCCGCTTCAGATCGCCGCCATGTATAATACCCTCGCCTCCGGCGGGCAGTATTACGAGCCCTATCTGGTGGAGGCGCAGATCAATGCGGACGGCTCCGAGGCGCAGGCGTGGGATCCGCCGGCGCCGCTCAACGCCGTGAACCGCACCGACGTTCTGCGGATCGGGTCTTTTCTGGAAAAGACGGTGCGCGAGGGGTCGGGCTCTGCGGCTTCAAGTGCGCAATTCACCGCCGCCGGAAAGACGGCCACCGCCCAGACGGGCCAATACGTCGACGGCGTGGAAAAGAATCAGTCCTGGTTTGCGGGCTTTTTTCCGGCGGAGGAGCCGCAGTACACGGTTGTGATCCTGAAGGAGGACGGCGTCTCCGGCGGCATTGACTGCGCCCCCGTCTTCAAGGCGATCTCGGAGGGAATCATGGCGCTCTGTCAGAATTGACAAACGCGGCCTGATAGGTATATAATAAACTGGAATTATCCAGGGCTTTGAGCGTCCTATCCGGGCGCTTTTTTATTGGACATTGGGAGTGGAAAACATGCAATCAACAGGCCTGAACGAACTTCGCGAAAAATATCTCAGCTTTTATGAGAGCAAGGGGCATCTGCGGCTGCCGAGCTTCTCTCTGATCCCGAACGGGGATAAGAGCCTGCTGCTCATCAACTCCGGCATGGCGCCGATGAAAAAGTATTTCACCGGCGAGGTCGAGCCGCCGCGCCGCCGCGTGACCACGTGCCAGAAGTGCATCCGTACGCCGGATATTGAAAACGTCGGCCACACGGCCCGCCACGGCACCTTTTTTGAGATGCTGGGCAATTTCTCCTTTGGCGATTATTTTAAGAATGAAGCCATCACCTGGGCGTGGGAGTTCAGCACGCAGGTCATCGGTCTGGATCCCACACGGATCTATGTGACGATCTATGAGGAGGACGACGAGGCCTACGACATCTGGACGAAGAAGACGGGGATTGATCCTTCCCATATTGTTCGCAAGGACAAGTCTGAGAACTTCTGGGAGCACGGCTCCGGTCCCTGCGGCCCCTGCTCGGAGCTCCACTATGACCGCGGCGAATCGTATGGCTGCGGCAAGCCGGACTGCGGCCCCGGCTGCGAGTGCGACCGGTATGTAGAGTACTGGAATCTTGTATTTACACAGTTTGACAACGATGGCAGCGGCAACTATACCCGGCTCGATCACCCGAATATTGATACCGGCATGGGTCTGGAACGTCTGGCCTGCATCGTACAGGATGTGGACAACATTTTTGAGGTGGATACCGTGCGCCATATTCTGGACAAGGTGTGTGAAATCACGGGCAGTGAGTACGGTGCGGATCCAAAGACGGATGTCTCCATCCGCGTGATTACCGATCACATCCGATCTGCCACCATGATGATCGGGGACGGCGTATTTGTCTCCAACGAGGGGCGCGGGTACGTCCTGCGCCGCCTGCTCCGCCGCGCCGCCCGTCACGGTAAACTCCTTGGGATGGATCATCCGTTCCTCTATGAGCTGTGCCGGACCGTGATCGATATCAACAGGGAGGCCTATCCGAATCTGGCCGAAAAGGCGGATATGATCGAGAAGATGATCCGCGTGGAGGAGGAGGGCTTCCTGCGCACGATCGACGCCGGGATGCAGATGCTCTCCGATATGATTGCGGACGGTTCCATCTCGGGTGAAAAGGCGTTCATGCTCTATGATACATTCGGCTTCCCCTTTGACCTGACCAAGGAGATCCTCGCGGAGAAGGGGATTGAGATCGATGAATCCGGCTTTAACCGCATGATGGAGGAGCAGAAGGTCCGCGCCCGTTCCGCCCGCAAGGACATGGACAGGGAGGCTTGGAAGAACAACGCCTCTGTTTCCGCAGGCGGTAAAACGGAATTCACTGGCTATGAGACTATGGCGGATGACTCCAATATTACGCTGATCCTCGCCGGTGAGGAGATTCTGGACAGCGCATCCGCCGGTCAGCAATGTGCGATCGTGCTGGCGCGCACCCCGTTCTATGCGGAAAGCGGCGGGCAGGCCGCCGATTCCGGCGTGATCACCTGTGGGGAGAGCGTGTTCCGCGTCTCCTCCGTGAGCAAGACGTCCGCAGGGACGTTCCTGCACCACGGTACGGTGGAACAGGGCTCTTTTAAGGTGGGAGACAACGTCCATGCGGAGATCAACCGCGAACAGCGTCTGGCTACGCGGCGGAACCACACCTCCGCCCACCTGCTTCAGGCTGCGCTTCGTCAGGTGCTCGGCACCCATGTGGAGCAGGCCGGTCAGCTTGTCAATGCACAGGAGATGCGCTTTGACTTCACGCACTACGAGGCGCTGACGACCGCGGAACTGGAAAAAATCGAAGATCAGATCAATGAGATCATTCTCAGCGCACAGCCGGTAGACAGCCGTGAGATGATGATCGACGAGGCAAAGAAGCTCGGCGCGATGGCGCTCTTTGGCGAAAAGTACGGTGATATTGTCCGTGTCGTTTCGGTAGGGGATTTCTCTATTGAGCTGTGCGGCGGTACACATGTCCGGAACACCGGGGAGATCGGCCTGTTTAAGATCGTGTCCGAGACGTCTGTTGCGTCAGGGGTACGCCGGATTACGGCTGTGACCGGTACGGGCGCGCTCGCCTATGTGCGCGAAAACCTCGCCCAGATGCAGGCATGCGCCGCCATGTTAAAAGCCTCTAATACCCGGGAGCTGACCGCACGGGCCGGCCAGGTGATGGCGGAGGATAAGGAAAACCGCCGGAAGATTGAATCACTCACCGCGGAGCTCTCCGCGATGAAGGCGGCGGCCGTGCTCGGGAACGCCAGGGATGTCTGCGGGCTGGAGCTTGTCGCCAGTGCCGTGGAGGGCGCCAATGCGGGTGAGCTGCGCGCCATGGGCGATGAGGCCAAGGCCAAGAGCGATAAGATTGTTGCGGTGTTTGCCGGAGTCAACCGCGAGAAAGGCACTGTAAACTTTGCCGCCTGCTGCGGCGCACAGGCGGTCAAAATGGGCGCGCACGCGGGCAAGCTGGTCAAGGCGATTGCCGCCATCGCGGGCGGATCCGGCGGCGGTAAGCCGGACAGCGCCATGGCCGGCGGCAAGGATGTTTCCAAGGTTTCCGAGGCGCTCGATGCCGCTGAGGGAATTTTAAAATCCATGATAGAGGAGCAATGAGAGATGTCTGACTGCCTTTTTTGCAAAATTATCAGCGGTGATATCCCCAGCGACAAGGTCTACGAGGACGACACCGTGCTCGCGTTTCGCGACATTGAGCCGCAGGCGCCCGTTCACGTGCTGGTGATTCCCAAGGAACACATCCCAGCCGCCAACGCCATCACGGCGGAGAACAGCCCGGTGGTGGCGCATATCTTTGAGGTGATCGCAAAGATCGCCGCGGATCTGGGCGTTCAGGATGGCTTCCGTGTGATTACAAACTGCGGGGAGAGCGCCGGACAGACGGTCCATCACCTGCACTTCCACCTGCTCGCCGGCAAGGATATGAAAGCGCTGCTGGCGTAAAAAATATGGTATCAGAACAAACGAAGACCGGTATGCGTGTGTGCATTACCGGTCTTTCCTTGTCCGTATGATGCGAGAACCGGGGGAGAGGATACATGAAAATTGCCGTTTTGGGATACAGTGGAAGCGGGAAATCAACACTGGCAAAATATCTGGCGGAGGTTTATGATATCCCGCTGTTGTATTTGGATCGCGTCAATTTTGAATCGGACTGGCGGGAGCGTTCGACGGAGGAGGCGCGCGCGATTGTACGGAATTTTATGGAACAGCCGGACTGGGTGATTGACGGGAACTATCAGCGGTTTTACCAGCGGGATCGGCTGGAACAGGCCGATCAAATCATTCTGATGCTGTTCAACCGGTTTTCGTCCCTCTACCGCATCATCCGCCGGAATCGGAAGTTTCGGAACCGGTCGCGCGAGAGCATGGCGGACGGCTGCACGGAAAAGCTGGACCTTGAATTTTTATGCTGGATCCTGTTCCGTGGGCGGACGCCCGCAAAGATCCGATATTATCATCGGCTGATCCGCCAATACGGCGGTAAGGTCACCGTGATCCGCAACCAGCGCCGGCTGGATCGGTTTATGAAATCCATAGCTCAAGCGAAATAGTAGACGGCAAAACAGCCCGTGGATGCTCCACGGGCTGTTGTTACTCTACTCAGATCGGATCAGTTTGTGTGCGCCTGTAAGTATTCATACACATACGGGAGCACCACGCCGTCATAATTACCGCCGATGCTCATGTTTTCACTGTTAAAGCCGTGCCCCGCGCCCTCGATGATTTTTAGTGTTGCGTGTGGATAGACCTCGACGGCCCGCTCGGAATATTTGGGAAGGACGATAAAGTCGTTGGAACCGTGCAGGATCAGGACGTCCCGGCTGTAATTTTTGATATGGGCGTACACATCAAATCCGTGCAGCGTTTTGACATACTCGCGCCCCACGGGCATCCCGGTCATGGCAAACATGCTCAGCATCGTATCGGAGATGTTGTCCGGGTCCTTGAAAAAGCTGGTGATCTGCTCCGGCATGCTGAACCCCGGATACATCAGGATCAGCCCCTTGACCTGTGCCGGCCGCTCCGCGGCCGCAAGTGCGGAGACGAGCCCGCCCTGGCTGGTCCCCAGCAGGAAGATGTTGTCCCGGTCGATATAGCTCAGAGAACGCAGATGATCCAGCACCGCCTCCAGATCGCTGACCTCCGTAAATACGGTCATGTCGGTTGTCTCTCCGTCGCTCATGCTGTCTTTGCTTCCGCCGCAGAAGTCGAAGCAGTAGGCGGCATAGCCCTTCTTCGTCAGGGCAATGCAGTAGGAATTCATGGACTCGTGCGTCAGGGAAAAGCTGTGGGAGAGGATCACCGCCGGCATCGGCGCGGGCGCCCCCTCCGGCAGATACATTTTGCCGTAGATCCTTTTGCCGCCATTATTGCACCACAGCTCCTGCGTGGTGTAGGAGCTGTACTCCTTCGGCGCGGAGACGGGAGCCTGATCCCCTTGTGCGGGCGTCTGCTGCTGTACACTGTCTCCGGCCCTTGTGGCCTCCGGCTCCGCGGCGGGATCGCTCCCCGCTTCGGACGATGGCTCGACATCCACGGTACCTGAGACGACTCCGACAGCCGCAGCGGAATCGGAGGAACTCTCCGGAAGGTCCTCTCCTCCGCAGGCAGTCAATACTGTGCCCATCAGGATCGCAAGAGCCAACGCTGCAATTTTTCTCATACCCCACCACCCCTGTCAATTAAAACGGTTATTCATCATCTTTATCATAGATCTTTTTGGAAAAAAGTCAATAGAACGCCGCAGATAAAAAGAGCGGCGTATGGAAAACCATGCGCCGCCTATCATCTTTAACCCTGTGTGTTGTAACTGGACGCGAGCAGATTCATGGCCTTACACAGCTTGTAAACGTAAATGAACGGCCCCACGATGATGAGGCTCCCCAAAACATTCCACAGCCAGTAGCTTCCGGCTCCAAAGCTGTAAGAAATTCCGCGCCGCCTGAGTTCGCCGCCGATTCGGGACGATATCTTGTGGAACCAGACAAAATAGGCGATGCCAAGCGTGATGGGCCCCACGAGGAAAAAGAGCAGACAGTAGTGCATTGTCTTTTTTCCATCGTAGCGGCTGGCGATCAGATTGATGTCCGTGGAAATGCCGGAATAGAAAACGATGGAATAGATTCCGAGCGTTACGATGCTCAGCAGGATCAGCTTGAGCAGTCCGCGGTTTGTTTTCAGGTGTGCGGCGGGCGGCGCCGGCGCATACTGCGGCGCAGTGTAAAATTGCGGATTTGGCTGTTGCTGCATATTATTCCCTCCTCTATTTAGTCTGATTATAATAAATTCTTGGGAAAAAGTAAAGATGTTTTGCCGTTTAACACAGGTAGTGGAAAAGAGAGCGTTGGGGAATCTCAAAAGCAGCAGGTAATTTTGCGGTGCGCCGCTGCAAAAATCGGGACGCAGCGCGATGCGTTATGATGCTATTTCTTCAGACGGACCTCCAGATACACCGGATTGTGATCCGCCGCATGAAAATCCAGATCCAGCGTTTCCACCCGGACCGGCTCTACGTTGGGGGAGAGGATGTAGCCGTCAATGATATAGTACTGCGTCGCAGGGCTTTCGGGATCGTACGGCTGGTTCAGCAGGCGGCAGGAGGGGGTCTGCGTGTCATAGGCAAAGCGCCATCCCTCCGGCAGAACGCTGTTTTCCAGCACGCCGGGCACCCAGTTGGTCGTCTCAAGGGTCGGATATGCCTCCAGTCCGCCGGGGAACGTCTGGTTGAAGTCGCCGCCGGCAATTACATAGTTTCCCTTTTCATATTCCTTCTGGAGAACGGAAAAAAGCATCTCCGTCTGCGCCGCTTTTCCCGCTCCGTCGTCATAGGCCTCCAGATGGAGGTTGACCATCACCAGCTCCTGATCACTGCCCGCGATCGGAACGCGCGTGATCAGCAGGCAGCGTTTTAAGTTGGCCGTGGAGATGGGCCAGGAAAATGGACACGGCAGACTGATGCGTTCCGCAGAGGAGACGGAATGATCCGTCAGCGTCAGGATTCCGGAATGGACCTGCCCGATCGGCGGCAGGGGATAGGGGACAAACGGGCAGGAGTAGTTGAGCGCATATGCGCCGGAGAGCCCGGATCCGGACATGTATGCCGCTGTTTGATCCACATGATAGGTGCGGCTGGAATTCTGATCGACCTCCTGCAGGAGATTGAAATCCGCGCCGGTCTCACGGATCAGGGCAATGATCTCCTCCATATTCGCCTGCATCCGCGCCTCGTCCGTGGATTTAACGTTTTTGCCGCCGTCCATGAAGAAATCGGCGTTGTCGCCCAGCCCGGCGTAGCCGGTGTTGAAGCTCAGGACGGTCACCGTGTCGCCGGAAAATTCGGCCGTATTTTCCGCATTTTGGATCTGAACGGCCTCTACCTCGTCCGGCTTGTACTCCTTGATGCTCAGGAAGGCCACAAATCCTGCGAGAATCAGTACGATCGCCAGCACAATGGCCCCCAGGACGATCCCAATGGTCTTTAAAGTCTTTTTCATGGGCTTCCTCCAAATAAAGAGTGATATTTCTCTGTCAATTATACAGGATTCAAGCAAAAAACTCAATCTTTTGCACAAAAAATATTCACTAAATAATTTGTATTAGGTATATTATACTTCTCGTACAGGCGCCGCCATCCTTTACAACAATTTCCGTATTCAAACAAAAACAAAACTGACTCCGCTTGAAAAACGAAATCAGTTTGTTGCTTGAATTTAATATTCTACCCTTTGGGGGCTTTTTTATACCGTCTGCACAATCTGGGGCGGTTCAGTTTCGGAGAAGCGCATGAGGACGCTTTTTACAATAAAAGACACCTTATGTCCCTTGGAAATTACGACCGTTAAGCAGCTTTTCCGCAAGCTGAAAAAGTGCGCAGATATTCCCCGGTTGCGCCCTCATTTACTGCGTCATACCTTTGCTGCACGGTACTTGGAGAACGGCGGGGATATTTACAGCCTCCAGCATATTTTGGGGCATACAAGCCTTGAAATGGTCAAGAAGTATGTACACTTGACTGATCGAAAAATGGCAGTCTATTTCCCGCAGTATTCTCCATTGGATAATCTGCTGAAAAGATGAAAAAAGCCAGTAGCTACAAGGAAAGTAGCTACTGGTTTTTTTGCTGGTGATCCATCGGAGATTCGAACTCCGGACACCTTGATTAAAAGTCAAGTGCTCTGCCAACTGAGCTAATGGATCATTTTAGAGGGCACAGGTGTTTACAAGTGCCTAAATATGATATAACAAAATCTTCCGCTTGTCAATAAATTTCTTTTTGTTTTATGATTTTATCATATGGGATCGGAGAAGGAAAAATTTCCATGTAAAAAAATTGTGCTGTTTGTTGACCTGCGAGCGAAAATAAAGTAAAATATTATCGAATTTATCCTTTCGACGTGTTTTACGGGGAACACCGTTCCCTTTCCTTAATTATAAGAGCCCTTTAAGGAGGGCAAAATTCAAAAAACTGGGGAGCTTTTGCATGAAACGCATTATGGAATCGGTTCCGCTGGATATCATTCCCTATCCGGATGGATTTTTATATATTGCCCGGGAAAACGGGTTTAAAAAGCAGCATTCTGTGGTTTTCCGCGCCTTTGAGGCGGAGTCCATGGCCTTTTTTAATGTGGCCAAAAAGGCCTATTTTATGTGTAAGTTCGGTCCGGCGTATGAGCAGATCTGTCATCAGCTCTCCGATCTTGTCTCCTGCGAGTCGGCCCGATTGGGAAAGTCTGGCAGTGCCGTGATCTATCCCGGCGGGGAACTGGGATTTTTTTCCAGGGCAGGGGAGCTCACCGCCACATCTGAGCTGACCTACCATGAGCATTTTGCCCGGTCTATCGCTCCGGACGGCGACGGTTTCTGGAGTGTGGTCCCAAACGGGAATTCCGTGATCAAATATTCACCGCGCCTGCGCCGCGTGGTGTTCCGGATCGGATCGAGCACGTCGAGCACCTTTGAGCGCCCGGTGTCGCTCTCCCGATCGGAGAGTTTTCTCTATGTGTGCAATGAGCAGGGGTGCAATGTGCGCAGCGTCAATCTGGAGACCTATGCCGTGCGGGACCACCGCCGTTTTTCGGAGCCGGTGTACCGATACTTCCGCAGTGCGAAGAAGGAGTTCGCCGTGCTCAGCTCGGGTGTGTACGTCTTATAATGGAATTTTTTCAAAAGCAAAAGCGGAACGCCAGAAGGGCGTTCCGCTTTAGTTCCATCTGTTCTGCGCGTCTGGAATCAGACGGCGCGCGTAACCTTCCCGGAGCGAAGGCAGCGGGTGCAGGCATAGACCCTGCGGGGAGAACCGTTGACAACCGCCTTGACGCGTTTGACGTTCGGCTTCCAGGTCCTGTTAGAGCGCCTGTGCGAATGTGAAACCTTTATTCCGAAAGACACATCCTTGCCGCAATACTCGCATTTTGCCATGTGTCAGCACCTCCTTCAAAGTGAAACATGAACGTTAACCTAAAATATATTATCAGATTTCTACTGCAAATGCAAGTGGTTTTTTTGTTTTTTCACTTTATGTCCCGTTTTTTGGAGAATTACGCCTTTCCGTGCCGGGAGGACTTGCATTTTTTCGGGGGATATAGTATAATTTTCAGGAAATCAAGAACATTTGTACCGGATCAGCTCCGGCGTTTGGGGGAGACAGCTATGGCGGATAAGAAAAAGGCACTGGAGACGGCTTTGAGCCAGATCGAAAAGCAGTTCGGCAAGGGGGCGATCATGCGCCTGGGCCAGAGCAATGCGCTGAATGTGGATGCGATCTCCACGGGCTCTCTGGCACTGGATCTCGCGACAGGGATCGGCGGGCTGCCCAAGGGCCGGATCGTGGAGATCTACGGGCCGGAGTCCTCCGGTAAGACGACGCTCGCCCTCCACGCGATCGCGGAGGCGCAGAAGGCGGGCGGGGAGGCGGCCTTTATCGACGCGGAGCACGCGCTCGATCCCGTCTACGCCGCGAACCTGGGCGTGGATGTGGACTCCCTGCTTGTCTCCCAGCCCGACAACGGCGAGCAGGCGCTGGAGATCGCGGAGGCGCTCACGCGCTCCGGTGCGATCGATATTCTTGTCATTGACTCCGTAGCCGCACTCGTTCCGCGGGCGGAGATCGACGGCGATATGGGCGATTCCCACGTCGGCCTGCACGCACGCCTGATGTCGCAGGCGCTGCGCAAGCTGGCGGGCGCCATCTCCAAGTCCAACTGCCTGATCATCTTTATCAATCAGCTGCGTGAAAAGGTCGGCGTGGTCTACGGCAACCCGGAGGTCACCACCGGCGGGCGCGCACTGAAGTTCTATGCCTCGATCCGTATGGATGTCCGCAAGGCGGAGCAGCTGAAGGTGGCCGGGGAGTCCGGCAACGAGTTTATCGGCTCGCGCACCAAGGTCAAGATCGTCAAGAATAAAGTGGCGCCTCCCTTTAAAGAGGCGGAGTTCGATATCATGTACGGCAAGGGGATCTCCCACGAGGGAGAGCTGCTGGATATCGGCGTAAAGGAAAAGATCATTGAAAAGAGCGGCGCCTGGTTCTCCTACAACGGGACCCGTCTGGGCCAGGGGCGCGAGAATGTTAAAAAGCTCTTTGCGGAGAATAAGGAGCTGGCGGCGGAGATCGAGGAAAAGATCCGCGCGAACGCCAAAGCGAACAGCGCCGCCAAGGCCGCCGATACGGAGCAGATCAAACAGTCCATCGTCCAGTCGGAGATGGCGGACAAGAAGGCGGAAAAACCGGCCAAATCCAAGGCGGCGCCCACCAAATCGGCCTCCAAGGCGATGCTCGATATCGCCATTGAGGACGATGAGGAACTGTAATGGTCATCACTGCCAGGCAGGGGCGCGGCGATAAAGTACATGTCTCTGTCGACGGGGCGTATCTGCTCACTGTCGACAGAGAATTCTGGTTTTCACAGGGAATCCGCTCCGGATCCGAGGTTTCGGGGGAGCAGCTGGACGCCTTCCGGGAACAGGCGGAGTACCGCCGGGCGTATAACAAGGGGCTGAATCTCCTCTCCTACGCGCCGAAATCCCGCCGTGCGCTGATCGAGCGCCTGATGCGTGATGAGATCCCGCGGGAACAGGCGGAGCGGGCGGCGGACCAGCTGGAGGAATACGGATTCCTCAACGATGCGGCGTATGCCGCGCTCTATGCGGAGGAACTGGTGCGCCACAGGAAAATGTCCGCACGGGGCGTGACGGCCAGGCTGATTGCCAAGGGGATTCCCCGTGAGCTGGCACAGGAGACGGTCTCCGCGCTCTCGTTTGACGAGGAGGAGGGGATCGAGGATCTGCTGCGCGGAAAGCTCTCCTATTTCAGCCGCAGCCCGCGCGACCGGGACCGTGCGATCGCCGCGCTGGCCCGACGCGGATACGGCTATTCGGACGTCCGGCGCGTGATGGAGCGCCTGCGTCAAGATTTCGACGACGGAGAAATGAATGATGAATGATAAAGTGGGAATGATATCGCTCGGCTGCCCCAAAAATCAGGTGGATGCCGAACGGATGCTGGCAAGCCTGAAGAACGCCGGATTTGAGATCACGGCCGACCAGTCCCAGGCGGACGCGATCATCGTCAATACGTGCGGCTTTATTGAGGACGCCAAGCGCGAGGCGATCGAGAATATCCTGGAGACCGCGCAGCTCAAGCAGAGCGCGCGCTTAAAGGCGTTGATCGTCACCGGCTGTCTGGCGGAGCGGTATAACGATCAGGTCCTGACGGAAATGCCCGAGGTGGATGTGGTAGCCGGGATCGGCGCGGACGGGGATATTGTACAAATCGTTCAGGATGCGCTGGCGGGAAAGTCCTATTGTACGTGCCCGCCCAGGGAAAATCTCCCCCTCGAGGGGGAGCGGCTGCTGACAACGCCGCCGCACTGGGCCTATCTGAAAATTGCCGAGGGGTGCAGCAACCGCTGTACGTACTGTGCGATCCCGTATATCCGGGGAAATATGCGCAGCCGCCCGATGGAGAAAATTGTGGCGGAGGCGCGCGCACTGGCGGAGTCCGGCGTGCGGGAGCTGATCCTCGTCGCGCAGGATACCACGCGCTATGGGGAGGATCTCTACCATACGTCCAAACTGCCGGATCTGCTCGATCAGCTGTGCGGGATTAGCGGGATCCGCTGGATTCGGCTGCTGTACTGTTATCCGGACAGGATCACGGATCGCCTGCTCGACACCATCGCATCCCAGCCGAAGGTGCTGCCCTATATCGATCTGCCGCTCCAGCATGCGGATGCCTCCGTCCTGCGCCGGATGAACCGGAAAGGCTCCCCGGAGCAGCTGCTCGGCCTGCTCGATCAGATCCGCGCCCGCCTGCCGGAGGTCGTCATCCGCACTACGGTGATGACCGGTTTCCCCGGCGAGGGAGAGCGGGAATTCAACGTGCTGTCCGAATTTGTAGAGCGTGCGGAATTTGACCGTCTGGGATGCTTCGCCTACTCCCCGGAGGAGGGGACGCCCGCGGCAGAATTCCCGGATCAGGTGGACGACGATGTAAAAAATCGGCGCGGCGAGTTGATTATGCAGCAGCAATATGTTATATTTGACAGGAAGAATCGTTCCAGAATCGGAAAGACGTATGAAGTGATCGTGGACGGAACGGATGAGGAGAGCGGCCTGTGCGCCGGGCGGACCTACATGGATGCGCCTGAGATCGACGGACGGGTGCTCTTCCGCTGCACCAATACGCCGCAGCCCGGCAGCTTTGTAAAGGTCCGCGTCACGGATGTGGACGGCTACGACCTGATCGGTGATCTGGCGGAGGACAATACGGAGGCTTGACCACAGATGAATTTACCAAACCAACTGACCGTAGCCCGGTTCATTCTGGCGCCGGTGTTCCTGATTTTCCTGATGTGGCAGTCCCTGCCGCACCACACGCTGATTGCCTTTGCGATCTTTGTGATTGCGGCGGTGACGGATTTTATCGACGGCAAGCTGGCGCGTAAAAACGGGCAGGTGACTGTTTTTGGCAAGTTTCTGGATCCTGTGGCCGATAAGATGCTCGTCACGGCGGCCCTGCTCGGCCTGATGCAGATGGACCTGTGTAATATCTGGGTGGTCATGCTCGTCCTCACGCGTGAATTTGTCGTCACCTCCGTTCGTCTGGTTGCGTCCTCGGACGGCAATGTGATCGCGGCCAATATCTGGGGCAAGCTCAAGACGGCCAGCCAGATGATTTTTATCGCACTCGTCCTGCTGCTGAAGGAGCTCCAGCTCTCCGAAATTCTTCCGGCGGGTTTTCCGCTCGCGCTTGTTTCCAATATTTTCATGTGGATAATTGCCGGATTGACCGTTATTTCCGGCGCCACTTATGTGTATGGTGCGCGAAAACATATCAGCGTTAAAAAATAGGTGGCATTTTTCCAAAAAAGGAATATAATAGGAGTATAGAGATCAGCGATGACTGGGAGAGTAGGTCTCCGGCGCAGCCACAGAGAGGGACGCGGAATTGGTGTGAGCGTCCCGGCCCGGCCCGGGACTGAAATGCACCCATGAGCTTGTACGGGGAACGGCCGGCGCCGAGTATCCGTACACGGTTGGCCCCGTTACCGGCCTGCGAGTGAGAAATCAGGAGTGGAACCGCGGATGATTGCCGCCCCCTGTGCCCGATCCGGGCGCAGGGGGCTTTTTATTGAACCGAGAATTTTCAGGGGAGGTTATCGATATGTTTGCGCAGCTGCGCGAGGATATTGCCTGCGTTCGGGACCGGGATCCGGCGGCGCGATCGGCGCTGGAGGTGCTGTTCCTCTATCCGGGACTCAAGGCGATCCGCATGCACCGGCGGGCCAACTGGTTCTACCGGCACAACATGCTTTTTCTGGCGCGCTGGATCTCTCAGCGCGCGTCGCGGAAGACGGGGATCGAGATTCATCCCGCCGCCAAGATCGGCAAGCGCTTTTTCATCGACCACGGCACCGGCGTCGTAATCGGCGAGACGACGGAGATCGGCGACGATGTGACACTCTATCAGGGCGTCACCCTCGGCGGAACCGGGAAGGATACCGGCAAGCGCCATCCGACGATCGGCAACAACGTCATGATCGGTGCGGGGGCGAAGGTGCTCGGCCCGTTCAAGGTGGGGGATAATACAAATATTGCCGCGGGTGCCGTCGTACTGGAGGAGATCCCACCGAATTCCACCGCCGTCGGCGTCCCGGCGCGTGTGGTGCGCCGCAATGGGATGCGTGTGGATAATCTGGACCAGGTGCATGTGCCTGATCCCGTCCGGCAGGAGATCGAACACCTGAATCATACGATCGAAAAGCTGGAAGCAGAACTGAGTCGAAAAGTGGAGGATGCATATGAAGATCTTTAATACGCTCACCAGACAGAAAGAGGAACTGAACACGATCGAGCCGAACACGGTGAAAATCTATGCCTGCGGTCCCACCGTGTACAACTTTATTCACATCGGCAACGCCCGCCCGCTGTGCGTCTTCGATGTGCTGCGCCGCTATCTGGAGTACCGCGGGATGCAGGTGGACTTTGTCCAGAACTTTACCGATGTGGACGATAAGATCATCCGCCGCGCCAATGAGGAGGGAATCTCCTTCTCCGAGGTGGCGGAAAAGTATATTCACGAATACTGGACGGACGCGGAGGGGCTCAATATCCGCAGGGCGACCGTCCATCCCCGCGCCACGGAGAATATCGACGAGATCATTGATATTATCTCCACGCTGATTGAAAAGGGGTACGCCTATGAGGTGCAGGGGGATGTCTACTTCAGCCCGGCCAAATTTAAAGAGTACGGCAAGCTCTCCCACCAGCCGCTTGAGGAGCTGGAGGCCGGCGCGCGCATCAATATCGGGGAGCTGAAAAAGGACCCGATGGATTTTGCCCTCTGGAAGGCCGCCAAGCCCGGCGAGCCGAGCTGGACTTCCCCCTGGGGCGAGGGTCGCCCCGGCTGGCATATCGAGTGCTCCGCCATGGCGCGCCGCTATCTGGGTCAGACGATCGATATCCACTGCGGCGGGCAGGACCTGATCTTCCCGCACCATGAGAACGAGATCGCGCAGAGCGAGTGCTGCAACGGCGTTCCCTTCGCGCATTACTGGATGCACAACGGGTATATCAATGTGGACAATGTAAAGATGTCCAAATCCCTGGGGAACTTTTTCACGGTGCGCGACGTGGCGGAAAAGTATGGGTATGAGCCGATTCGCTATCTGATGATCTCCTCCCAGTACAGGAGCCCCATCAATTATTCCGTCCAGATCATCGAGCAGTGCAAGGCCTCGCTGGCGCGGCTCTATAACTGCGCCGAGACGCTCGATTTCGCCTTTGACAATGCGGCGGACGGCACGCCGGATGCGGCGCTGCTCGACCGGCTTGCGGGTCACCGTGCGGACTTTATCGCCGCGATGGACGACGATCTGAACACGGCCAACGGCCTGGCGTGCATTTTTGAGCTGGTCAGCGATATCAATAAGGACGTCCTCGGCGCAGATGCGTCCAAACAGACGATCGATGGCGCGCGCAGCCTGTTCCATGAGCTGTGCGGCGTTCTGGGCCTGCTGTATAATAAGAAGGAAAAGAACGGCAGCCTGGACGACGAGGTGGAAAGGCTGATCGAGGAGCGCACACAGGCCCGAAAGGAGAAGAACTGGGCGCGCGCGGACGCCATCCGCGATGAACTGAAGGCGCGCGGCGTCGTCCTTGAGGATACGCCTCAGGGCGTCAAATGGCATGTGGAGCAGTAAGATTCTGGATTTCTGCACCGCATGTTGCGTGTAAAAAACTGAAATTTTTTGCTTGAAATTTTTCTTTCGCTCGTGGTATAATTATAGCACCACGATAAAAGCGCGTATAATGGTTCAGCGTGAAATCTGTAGATTCCACGCTGAATTTTTTTTGCGCTTGAAAGGAGTTTAAAAATGGATTTTCACATGAAACTACCGCGCAACAGGAGGGAATTTGTCCTGTTTATGGGGATTGTCTCCGTCATTTCCGTAAACATTATAGCTCCCCTGATTACCTGCTTTGAGGCTGGTTTCCACCTGTATGTCTATCGGGATGTTCTCTCCGTCCTTCCGCTTATCTGGCTGAGCGTGATCGCTATCGTTCTGCTGACCTATGTGCCGGCGGAGAAAATGACTGCCAAAATTGTCTCCAGTCGGGATAGTTTTAACGCACATGTCGTGGTCAACATTCTGTGTACGGTTTTTTTAATGTCAATTTTGCTGACCGTGATTGGTACGTGGATCGGAACGCGCTCCATCACTTGGGAACCTATCCGGATGTTTTTCTATAAGTGGCCGCGCAACTTTGCAATCTCACTGTTTGTGGAGATGTGTATTGCCCAGCCGATCGCAAGATTTGCAATCTATCGGCTGCATCTGTATTCAGATGCAAAAGGCCGTGATTGATTTTGCAGAAGTCCGGGTTTGGAGAGGGAGAGGGGCCCTCGCATCCGCGTGTCACAGGGCGGATTTTTGACCTCCATCAGTCAACGGCAGGCTGTTCGGTACGCAGATATGACGAACGGCGCAAGTCTGAATTTTTTGAGTTGCGGGCAGCCTTACCAGAAAATATTTTTAAATTATTATCGGCGCATTTGTGGGCGTTTTTTTGTCAAATTTGCGCTTGCTATTTTGCTGACATGCGACTATAATATTAGCTATGCAAAAATGAGTTTAGGGGGCCTTTCCGTGGAAAAAATGATTGACACCATTGTGGAAATGGATAAAAAGGCACGTCTGCGCGCGCAGGAGGCCGAGGAATATCGGGACAATCAGATGAAAGCCCTTGACAGTAAGCTGAAAGAGATCGACGAGACATACAGGGCCAACACGGACCGGGAGCTTGAGCGCCTCGCCGCGGAGAGTGCGGAACAGGTCCGCCGCCGCACGCAGGAGATTGAGCGGGCCTCATCCCGCGCCGCAGACCGCCTGGAACAGGCGTACCGGGAGGGCGCGGACGGCTGGGTGGACGCGATCGTAAAACGGACGCTGGCGGGTGAATAAAATGCTCAACCGATTTTCTTCCAATACGATCCTCGCCAAGGCGCACGCCATGTACGCCGGGCAGCTGACGGCGGCCGATTACAATGACCTGCTCAACTGCAAAAATGTGGGCGAAATCGCGACCTATCTGAAAAACAGAACAGTCTACGCGGACGTCCTTCAGGACGCCGTGACGGAGACGATTCACCGCAAGCAGCTCGAGGCCATCCTGCACAAGCGCCTGTTTGGACAGTATGCCTCCATGTGCCGGTATGAACTCTCCATCGGGACGGAGCTGTACCGCTGCTTTATCATCCGCGCGGAGGTGGAGGAGATCCTGACCTTCCTGCGCTACCTGTGCAACCGCCATCCGGAGGACTACATCTATTCCATGCCGCCGTTCCTGACGGAGCATACGCAGCTGAACCTTTTTGCGCTGGCGGAGATCAAGGAGTTTGAGGATATCCTCCGTGTGCTCAACGGGACGGACTACTTCAGGATCGTTGAGCCGTTTGTCCGGCAGTATAAGGAGAGCGGGGAGATCGACTACTTCTCTCTGGAAGCGGAGATGAAAAAGTTCGAGTTTAACGCGCTGTGCGATATTGCCGATCGTGCATTCAGCGGCCGCTACCGGAAAGAGGTGCGCGATTTCTTTGAGCGTGAGATCGACATTGAAAACATCATCAATATCTACCGCCTCAAGCACACCATCCGCGCCTCCAAGGAGGAGATCGACCGGGTGCTCGTCTTCGGACGCAGCGCACTGACAAAACAGGAGCTCGAATATCTCGCCGCTTCATCGACGGACACGGACTTTCTCGCCCGGCTGAAAAATACCAGGATCGGCCAGCGCCTGAAGGAGAAGAATTACAGTTATCTGGAGGAGGGGGTCCAAAAGGTTCGCTTTGACCTGGAAAAGCGCTCCTTCCGCTTCTCGACCAATCCATATATCGTGATGTTTTCGTATATGTTCCTCGCACAGAACGAGGTGCGCAATATCACCCACATTATTGAGGGGATCCGATATGCCATCCCGCCGGAAGAGATAAAATCCATGCTGATCGGCGTCGATGGATAGGGAGGTGATCGTCTATGGCAATCGCAAAAATGAAGCTCGTCGGGGTGGCCGGATTTTTGGAACAGCTCGATGAGCTGATCGAAACCTGCTGTATGGACGGCGACTTCCATCCGGAGCCGGCCGCGCAGTACCTGCCGGTGGATCTGGGCTATACGCCGATGGAGGATGTCAACCCCTATGCGGATATGCTCCAGAAGGTGGAGGAGTTTGCCAAAAATGCCAAATTCGACATTGCTCCGGTCCGACACCTCCGGCACACGCCCACGGATGAGGAGATCCGCGCCTTTGTCGACCGGCTCAACAGTGCGGCAGGCCGCCTTGCCAGCAGCCGGAAGGATCTGGTGGAGCAGCATCAGGCCTGTGAGCGGGGAATTGAGCAGCTGCGCCACTTCACGGATTTCGACATGGATCTGGACGAGGTGTTCAACTGCGAGTATATCAAGGTGCGCTTTGGCCACCTGCCCAAGGACAACTACGAAAAGCTCCTCGCCATGCAGGAGGAGAACCCCTATGTGTTCTTTGTCCCCTGCTCGGTGGATGCGTTCGACTACTGGGGAATGTACTTCGCCCCGCGGGAAAAGATCCAGGAGGTGGATCTGATCTTCCAGAATCTGTACTTCAACCGGCTTCACATTCCCGGCGCCGCCGGAACGGCCAAGCAGGGCATTGAACAGCTCCAGAAGAACAATGAGATTCTGGATGAGATCCTGGAGAAGATCAACGCCCAGCTCGACGATTACTGGGCGGAGAACCGGGAGCGGTTTTTGGAGGTGTACACGCGCCTGACGCACCTGAAGCTGGTGTACGATCTGCGCAAATATGCCGCCGTGAAGGATCAGTACTTCTTCTTTGCCGGCTGGGTCCCGGCCAGAAAGGCGAGGAGCTTTGAGGCCAGGGCGCAGAAGATCCGGCGTTCCGCCTATGAGATCAGCGATCCGGACGTCAAGTCCGCGGCCAAGCCGCCGGTCCTGCTCCGGAACAATCCGCTCTTTAAGCCATTTGAGTTCTACATTGAGATGTACGGCCTGCCCTCGTACGATGAGTTCGACGCCACCGGCCTTGTGGCCGTCACCTATACGATCCTGTTCGGGATCATGTTCGGCGATGTGGGGCAGGGGATCGTTCTGGCGATCCTCGGCTACCTGATGTGGAAGCTCAAGAAGATGGCTCTGGGGAAGATCCTGATCCCCTGTG
This sequence comes from uncultured Oscillospiraceae bacterium, assembly GCA_949293315.1. GTDB lineage: Bacteria > Bacillota > Clostridia > Oscillospirales > Acutalibacteraceae > Onthovicinus. Next base: position 31,566 of record CASFCH010000004.1, read on the forward strand.
GGATCGCCGCCACGCTCGGCGGATTCGTGTACGGGTCCTTCTTTGGGGATGAAGAATTTCTCAATCCGCTCTATTCGGCGCTTGGGATGGACGGCAAGCCGCTCGAGGTGATGGATTCCGTCATCGGGCTGCTGATCTTCTCGATCGGGATCGGCGTATTCCTGGTGATCGTCGCCATGTTTATGAATGTGCTCGTCAGTCTCAAGCGGAAGCAGTTCGGGCGGGCGGTATTCCACCACAACGGCGTGATGGGCATCCTGCTGTATGCCGCGCTGGTGACGCTGGTGGTCCAGCTGTTCACGGGCACTGTCGTCATCCCGACGGCCGCGCTGATCGCCGTGATCGCCGTGGCCGTGATCTGCCTCTTCTTTGAGGGGATCCTGGTCAATTTGATCGACGACCGCGCACACTGGAAGCCGGAGAGCTGGGGTGATTACATCCTTGAAAATCTCTTCGAGCTGCTCGACTATTTCATCTCCTATATGAGCAATACGATCTCCTTCCTGCGCGTGGGCGCGTTCGTTTTAGTTCACGCCGCCATGATGACGGTCGTATTCGCCATCGCACAGGGGAACATCGTCGTGATTATCTTCGGCAATATTCTGGTCATGGCGCTCGAGGGGCTCCTCACCGGAATTCAGGCCCTGAGGCTGGAGTTCTATGAGATGTTCAGCCGCTTCTACGAAGGGGAGGGCCGTCCCTTTGAGGGGGTCAAAATCGCTTATCAGGAGCGCGCCGAAAAGCGGCGCAGCCACAAGAAATTTCACAAACAAAAATTGGAGGAATCAAAATGAGTAACATCGCAATCGCAATCCTGGCCGCAGTTCCGGTCCTCGCCATCGTCGGCTCCATCGCATTCATGGTCTATCGCCATTCCAAGGGCATGTCCGTCAAGCGCGCGTTTAAGATGCAGATCGCAACCTTCGGCGCCATCGTCGTGATGGCGAGTGTCTTCGCCTTCACCGCCGCTGCCGCCGGCGACGATACGGCCGCAGCGGCCGACGCTGCGCCCTCCACCTCCGTCTCCGAGCAGCAGGAGGCAGAATCCGATTCCACAGACAGCGGCCTTGCCTCCGGCCTGAAGTATCTCTCCGCCGCGCTGTCCATCGGCCTGGCGGGCATCGGCGGCGGTCTGGCGCTCGCCGCGGGCGCTCCGGCTGCCATCGCCGCCATGAGCGAGAACCCGAAGACGTTTGGTAAATCTATCGTATTGCTGGCGCTGGGCGAGGCTGTCGCGCTGTACGGCCTTGTCATCGCGTTCATGATCCTGCTCGGCATAGGCGGGTGACGATGAGATGCGTTTCCATCTAATCAGTGACAATGTCGACACCCTCGTGGGCCTGCGGCTCGCGGGCATTGATGGCGTAGTCGTGCACGAACCCGATGAGATCGAGGCGGCGCTGAAAGCGGCGATCGCCGATAAGGATATCGCGATCGTGCTCATTACGGACCGTCTGGTCAAGGCTTGTCAGGACCAGGTGTACAACCTGAAAAAAACTCACGATAAACCGCTGATTGTCGAAATTCCGGACCGTCACGGCGCCGGGCGCGTGAGTGACTCGATCACCCGCTATGTCCGCGAGGCGATCGGCGTAAAGATTTGAGGTGTTTCCCATGGCTGAAAGTGAAGCGCGCGTCAACCTCTTTCTGGAGGATATCGACCATGACGCAATCGATAAGCGCAACGCCATTGAAGCTGAAGTAGATCAGTACATCCGTTCCCGGCTCTCCGAGCGCGAGGCGCGCGATGCCAAACGTGCCCAAGAGGCCGTCGGCGAGCGCCGGAACAGGCTGGCCATTGAGGCCAATAAGACATATGCCGCCGCGCACAACCGTGCAAAGCTTGCGCTCAGCCGCCGCCGGATCGAGATGGAGCAGGAGGTCTTCTCCCGGGCCCGCGAGGCGCTGTGCGCCTTTGCGTCCGGCCCGGACTATCTACCCTTTTTGGAGCGGAGCGCCGCGGCGCTCGCCGCCGCCGTCCCCGGGGAGGCGGTACTGCTTGTGCGCCCGCAGGATCTCCCCCACGCCGATGCGCTCCGCACCGCATTTGGCCGTCCGTGCACGGTGGAGGAGGACCCCTCCATTGAGATCGGCGGATGCCGGGCGCGCGATCTGACCAATGGGCTGGTGGCGGACGATACGCTGGAGGTGCGGCTTGCCGCGCAGAAGGAGTGGTTCCTTGCGCACGCCAAGCTGCCGATTGATGATCGAGAAGAGGAGGTGGGCTGATGGCGGAGAACAATGTGATTTTCGGAATAAACGGACCGGTCGTCACCGTGCAGGGCCCGACCTCCCTGCGCATGAAGGAGATGGTCCACGTCGGGGAGCAGCGCCTTGTGGGCGAGGTCATCGGCGTGACAAAGGCGTTTACAACGATCCAGGTCTACGAGGAGACGACGGGGCTGCGCCCCGGCGAGCCGGTCTATTCCACCGGCGGACCGATGTCCGTCACCCTGGGGCCCGGGATCATCACCAATATTTTCGACGGGATCGAGCGCCCGCTCTCCGCGATCGAGCAGGTGTCCGGTGCGTTTATCAGCAGGGGGGCGAGCGTCTCTCCGCTGGATGAGGAAAAAAAGTGGGACGTCACCCTCGTGGCGAAAGTGGGCGATCGGCTCAAGGGCGGCGATATCTACGCCACCTGCCCCGAAACCCCCATTATCACACATAAGATGATGGTGCCGCCGGAAATGAGCGGCGAGGTGGTCGCATGCGCGCCGAACGGGCAGTACCGTGTGAACGACACGATCCTCAAGCTCCGGGACGACCGTGGTACGGTGCATGAGCTGACGCTCTGCCAGCGCTGGCCGATCCGCCAACCGCGCCCCGTATCCGAGCGCCTTCCCGCCACGCGCCCGCTCGTTACCGGTCAGCGCGTGATCGATACCATGTTCCCGATCGCCAAGGGCGGCGCCGCCGCCATCCCCGGCGGATTCGGCACCGGTAAGACGATGACGCAGCATCAGCTGGCGAAGTGGTGCGACGCGGATATCATCATCTACGTCGGCTGCGGAGAGCGCGGCAATGAGATGACCCAGGCGCTGACCGAATTCAGCGAGCTGATCGACCCGAAGTCGGGCCGTCCGCTGACGGACCGCACCATCCTCATCGCCAACACGTCCAATATGCCCGTCGCCGCCCGCGAGGCCTCCATCTACACCGGCATCACGCTGGCGGAGTACTATCGGGATATGGGCTACCATACGGCGCTGATGGCCGACTCCACCTCCCGCTGGGCGGAGGCGCTGCGCGAGATCTCCGGCCGTCTGGAGGAGATGCCCGGGGACGAGGGCTTCCCGGCCTATCTGCCGTCCCGCCTGTCGGAATTCTATGAGCGCGCGGGCTATGTCCGCACCCTCAATCAGCAGGAGGGCTCCATCTCCGTGATCGGGGCCGTCTCCCCGCAGGGGTCCGACTTCTCCGAGCCCGTCACCCAGAACACCAAGCGCTTTACCCGCTGCTTCTGGGCGCTGGATAAGAGCCTTGCGTACGAGCGCCACTATCCGGCCATCAACTGGAATACGAGCTACAGCGAATATATCGGCGACCTGTCCGCCTGGTATGCGGAAAATGTCGGCGAGAATTTCATGAAATACCGGGAGGAGATCTCCGCCCTCCTTGTGGAGGAGAACAGTCTGATGGAGATCGTCAAGCTGATCGGCTCCGACGTGCTCCCCGATGATCAGAAGCTGATCATTGAGATCGCGCGCGTGATCCGCGTGGGCTTCCTCCAGCAGAACGCCTTCCATCAGGACGATACGTTTGTCCCGATGCTCAAGCAGATGCGCATGATGGAGGTTATCCTGCACCTGTACCACAGGTGCCAGAAGGTCGTCGCCCGTCAGGTGCCGATCTCCAAGATCATCGCCCTGGGCCTGTTTGACAAGCTCGTCAAGATGAAGTATGACATCCCCAACGATAGGCCCGAACTTTTCGACGGCTATCTCCGGGAGATCGACGAAAAGCTTGCCCCCTTCCTGAAATAAGCCGGTTAGGAGTGAATGTCTATGATACTGGAGCACATTGGTTTAAATGAGATCAACGGTTCCCTCGTTGTGCTCGACGGCGTCAAGGGCGCCAGCAATGAAGAAATGGTCGAGCTCCGGCTCGATAACGGCACGAGCAGGGTGGGCCGCATCGTCAAGATCGACGGGGAGCGCGTCGTGATTCAGGTGTTCGAGGGCACCAATGACCTCTCCCTGGTCAATACGCGCACCCGCCTGACCGGCAGGCCGATGCAGATCGCCCTCTCCCCGGAGATCCTCGGCAGGGTGTTCGACGGCCTGGGCCGCCCCATCGACGGAATGGGAGAGGTCTATCCCGAGTGCTACCGCGACGTCAACGGCGAGCCGATCAACCCCGTCTCCCGCATCTACCCGCGCAATTACATCAACACCGGCATCTCCTCCATCGACGCGCTGGCCACACTGATCCGCGGCCAGAAGCTGCCGATCTTCTCCGGCTCGGGCATGAAGCACAACGAACTGGCCGTCCAGATCGTGCGTCAGGCATCCGTCGGGGACGATGAGGACTTTGCCATCGTATTTGCCGCCATGGGCGTAAAGAACGACGTCGCGGAGTACTTCCGCTCCTCGTTTGAGGAGGCCGACGTCATGGACCGCGTCGTCATGTTTCTGAACCTGTCGAACGATCCGGTCATCGAGCGCATCCTCACCCCCAAGTGCGCGCTGACCGCGGCGGAATACCTCGCCTTTGAGAAGAATATGAACATCCTCGTCATCCTGACGGATATGACCTCGTACTGCGAGGCGCTGCGTGAGTTCAGCTCCTCCAAGGGGGAGATTCCGGGACGAAAGGGCTTCCCCGGGTATCTGTACTCCGATCTGGCCGCGCTCTATGAGCGCGCCGGAATCGTCAAGGGGAAAAAGGGCTCCGTCACGCAGATCCCGATCCTCACCATGCCCAATGACGATATCACCCATCCCATCCCGGACCTGACCGGCTATATCACGGAGGGGCAGATCGTGCTCGACCGCGAGCTGGACTCCAAGGGAATCTATCCGCCCGTCAGCGTCCTGCCGTCCCTGTCCCGGCTGATGAAGGACGGCATTGGCGCGGGCTATACGCGCGACGACCACAACGCCGTCTCCACGCAGCTCTTCGCCTCTTACGCCAAGGTGCAGGACGCCAAGGCGCTCGCCTCCGTCATCGGCGAGGATGAGCTGTCCGAGTCGGACAAAAAGCTGATGGAATTCGGCCGTGAATTTGAGCGCCGCTTTATCAATCAGGGGTACGATGAGAACAGAAGCATTGAGCAGACGCTGGATCTGGGCTGGGAGCTGCTGTCCATGCTCGACCGCTCCGAGCTTGACCGCGTGGACGACGCCATGCTCGATCAGCACTACAGGCCGCAAAAGTCCTGACAGGGAGGTGAGCGCAGGTGGCCAAGCAGGTATTTCCCACCAAGTCCAATTTAATCAGTACCAGAAAGTCGCTTTCGCTCGCAAAGCTCGGCTATGAGCTGATGGATCGCAAGCGCAACATTTTGGTGCGCGAGATGATGGATCTGATCGACAAGGCCAATGAGATCCAGGGGTCGATCGATACGCTCTATGCGGACGCCTATATTGCGCTTCAGCGCGCGAATGTGACGCTGGGCATCTGTGATGAGGCGGCCCAGACGATCCCGATCGACGAGAGCGTGGAGCTCGATTCCCGCAGCGTCATGGGGGTGGAGATCCCGATCGTGCGCATCGGGGAGGCGGGTGATCGGCACCTGCACTATGGTCTCTACTGTACCAATTCGCAGTTGGACGAGGCTTACATCATGTTCGACCGCGTCAAGCACCTGACGGCGGAGCTCGCCCAGGTGGAGAACAGCGTGTACCGTCTGGCGAGCGCGATCAAAAAGACGCAGAAGCGTGCAAACGCGCTGCACAATATCATGATCCCGCAGTTTGAGCATACGATCAAATTTATCAATGAGGCCCTTGAGGAAAAGGAGCGCGAGGATTTTTCCCGCCTCAAGGCGATCAAGAGCCAGCGCGGTCCGCAGAGCTGACAATGGATGGCGTCCGGATTTCCGGGCGCCTTTTTGGTTGCCGTATGGTTCGATCCGTTTTTTCCGGATGACCGGTGTATAATTCACTTTTTTCAGTTTACAATACGGGTGTAAACCAAAAAAAGGAGTGATTTTCTATTTATGGCAGACCTCACCGGGAAGGAGCTCTCCGCGCTTGAAGACGAGCTCGGCGCGGAAAAGCTGATCATTACCAAGTTTAAAAATTATGCCAATATGACGGCGGACCCGCAGATCCGCGGAAAGTGCGAACAGATTGCCGCCCAGCATCTGCAGCACTACAACACGCTGCTGGGCCATTTGAACTAAAAACAGGGGAGGAATGAACGATGCCGGCCACACAGGCGCAGGCCGTCCTCTGCGATCAGGACATCATGGACGATATGCTCACCGCAGAGAAGGGCCTCACAGGACTTTTCAATACGTTTGCCAACGAATGCGTGCATCAGACGTTGCGCAACGATATGCTCAATATCCTGCGCGAAAACCATATGATTCAGGCGGACCTGTTCACGGAGATGCAGAAACGCGGCTGGTACAGCCCGGCCATGGCCGATCAGCAGATGATCAACCAGACGCGCACCAAATTCCAGAATATCGCGCAGAATTTATAACCGGCTTTTGCCTGACCTGGTCTGTCAGGCGGGGCGCTTTTTAAAGGGATATGCACCGTGACGGGTGCATGTCCCTTTTTTTGTCGAAAAAGGTCTTGATATTTTACGGTGGTCGGATATAATGAAAATAGATACGTTTAGAAGTTTAAATGGCGGGTGTGAAATATGGAACGTGATTTGAAAAAGGAAATCCCCCGGTTTGATGAAATGTTCGTCCCCGTTTTGGAAGCGCTGAAAAGCCTTGGCGGGCGGGCGTCCTTGGACGATCTGGACCGGGAAGCCATCTGCAGAATGCATATTTCCCCGCAGGCCCAGGAGATCCCCCACAGCTCAAGGGGACCTGGAACAGAGGTCCGATACCGTCTGGCCTGGGCGCGTACCTATTTGAAAAAGTACGGCCTGATTGTGAACCCGCGCCGCGGTGTCTGGCGCTTTTCGGAAGCCTTTGACGGGGATATCGGGAAGGTGGACAGCGCTTTAATTGTAAAAACGGTCCGGGATCAGAACCTGAAGGCGTTTAAGAATGCCGCCATCTCCGAGCTGGAAGCCGCTTCCGCTTTTGAGCACTTTGCATTGATGGCGCTGCGGGAGTATGCCAGGGCCAAGTCCGTCCCGATGGTATTCGAAAAGAAGCGCGGCGGGGTCCGCTATGACGCAGTATTTCCGCAGGGGATTTTGGAAAACGGTAAAAAAACGTATGTTGAAATACGCGCTTCGCTGAGTATCGCAAACGCAAGAGAGCTTTTTGCGCACTGGGTGGACGGACTGGCCGCGAATGAGTGCTTTCTGCTGATTGTAGGCGATCAGCTTCCCGCTGAAGAGAAGCGCAGGACTGTAGAGGTGATGGCGTATACGGCTCGCTGCAGCGTGATGCTGTGGGATTATGACGACCTTTTGACGTATGTGGGACGTGAGACGAATTATATCGGTTTCCTCTCCACGCCGCGCAAGACGCTGGCGGATGAGGCGATTTTACGCGCGCCGAACGATCGGGAAGAGCAGGATACCAGGCGCCTCCGGATTGAGGGGCTCCGGCAGGCCTATCAGTCGGAAAACCTGACGCTCTGTCTGGGAGCGGGCGTCTCCAATGACGCCGGGCTCCCGCTGTGGAACGATATGATCCATGATCTGCTTGTCCTGATGATCGACTATAAAACGCAGGGGGAGATTTTAGAGAAATCCGATCTCGAGCGAATCGGCCGGCTGGCCTCATCGAATCGGGAGGAATCCCCCCTGACCCAGGTGCGCTATATTCGTACGGCGTTTGAAGCGGAGGAGAGCGCCGATTACTACAATATCGTGCGCAGTGTTCTCTATGGGAAGGCCATACATACAGAATCCGCGCTTTTGGAAGCGATCGGCGAGCTCGCCAGACCAAAGCGAAACCATATCGGTGTCAAAGGCGTGATCACATACAATTTTGACGACCTGCTTGAGCGAGAACTTCAAGAAAAAGGGGTTCCGTACAACGTGGTGTACCGGGAAAATGATCGCGTCAGTTCCTCGGTGCTCAATGTTTATCACGTCCATGGATTCCTCCCGTATCGGCCGGAGGCGGGCGCACAGGAGGATACGGCCCTGATTTTTTCGGAGGAGGATTACCACGAGGTGTATCGCGACGCCTACTGCTGGTCCAATATTACGCAGTTGAATGCCTTCCGGGAAAATGTCTGTCTGTTCATCGGCTCTTCCCTGACGGACCCAAACATGAGACGGCTGCTGGATATTTCGGCGCGCTCCGGGGATACCCCGCGCCATTTTGCCATCATGAAGCGGAAAAGGCCGGCCGCCGGACTGGGGGAGAACAGCCGGGACCGTAGACTGATGAACATTTATCAGCGGATTGATAACAGCATTCGGGACGCCTATTTCCGCACGCTGGGGATCCAGGTGATCTGGGTGGATGATTTTGCGGAGATTCCCTGCATTTTGGAATCTCTTTTGCAAGACGATGCGGGCCGCACCAAAAACAGAGCGCGTTAATGATAAGAGGAGAGAATAGGTGAATGGAGCACCTCCGGTCGCAGATAGATCGTATTTTGTATGATTGCGGTCTGCTGGATCGGGAAAAAAAAAGCAAAAAAAGACGGGTGAGAAGCATTTTGCTGCTCGCCCGTCTGCTGAATTCGGAATCAAACGCTCGTTCTTTACAAATTTTTAACTGAATTTTTTTGAATGAGTTTTTTTCACCGCGCGTCCGTAATATGATGGAAGGGGGAGTCCAGCTGTGCGTGACAGGGGAGCGGGAACTTCCAGTTGGCGCACAGATTTTCATAGCGCCGGTAGGCGGCCGCAACGGCGTCTGCCCAGGAGAGATAGAGATTCTCCATCGCGCCTGCGCCGACCGTTTTCAGCAGCTGCGGACGCTGTGTCAGCTCCGCGATCCGGCGGGCGAACGATTCCGGATTTTCATCGGCCGTAAACCCGTCCGTCCCCTCTGTGATGCCGCAGGCGGAACTGCTCCCGCGCACGAGCAGGGAGGGGCAGCCGCAGGCGGCCGCCTCCCGTACCACGATCCCATGCGTATCGAACACGGAGGGGAACAGGAACAGATCTGCCCGGCTGTAGTAGGCGCGCAGCAGTTCGCGGTCGCCGATCTTCCCCGTGCGGATGATCCGGTCCTTCAGCCCGAGGTGGGCGATATGGCGGTCGATGGCGCCCTCGTCGGACCCCTTGCCCACCATGATCATCCGGAAGTCCTGTCCGTCGTCGCGGAGCTTTTTGAGCGCGTCGAGGATGATGCGGATATTTTTATACCACATCATACGCCCCACATACAGGTATACCGGCACATCCGACGGCAGGGCGTGCAGGGCGTCGATCCGGCGCGCCTCCTCGTCCCGGACCTTCCCTTTCGGGAAATCCACGCCGTTGGGCATGACCACGTAATCGCCCTGATAGCCGATCTTTTTCAAATTTTCACCCGCGCCCTCACTCACAGCCCAGACCTCGTCCGCGCGGCTGAGATTGCGCACGATAAAGTCGAGCGCCCAGTTCTGAAGATAGGCGGTGGGGACGCGCTTGCGAATGTCATAGTCGTATTTGGTGTGATAGGTCGCGACCATGGGGATGCGCCTCTCCCAGTTGATCAGGCGTCCGAAGACGGACGAGGCCAGCGGCGTGTGAAAGTGGAGGATGTCCAGATCCATCGCGGCCACGCGCTCCCGCAGGGCGCGGCGGAACGGCCAGCCCACCCGGTACTCGTCCCGATAGGAGAACGAAAAGGAGTCGTACCGATAGACCTCAAACGGATAGTTGTCCACCACACCGCGGACGCGCGGGGTGATGACCACGCTGCGCCCCAGCCGTTCCTGAATGATATTGGCGTAATTTAAGATCGTTGTGCAGGTACCGTCCAGTGTCGGGGGAAAGGCGTCGTTCATCAGACCGACTTTCAGGTTCATGCGTTCGGACTCCTTCTCTTTTTGTATTATTTGTTTATCATACTATGAATTTGTGAAAAATTCAATGATAACTCCATGATTTCGGCAGAAAAACGAAAAAAAGTATTGGAAGTTTAAGGGTTATGTTTTATAATATGAATATCGGGAAAATGAAGCGGAGGTGGAGATGTTTGACTGAAAAATATTCCGTTTCCCTTGAAAAGGTGATCCGTGACAACAGCTTTGAGGTCCTCTATACCCCGAAGGAGCCCTCGGATCTCTATATCACCTGCTGCGACGTCAACCGCCCCGGTCTGATCCTCGCGCAGGAGGACAAATATTTCGACCCCGAGCGCATTCAGTTTCTCGGCCTGTCGGAGTACGGATTTTTAAAAAATCAGTTCCCCGCCGACCGCCGCAAGAGCGTCGAACGCCTGATGGAGCGCCGCCCCTCCGCCGTGGTCATCACCCGCAATATGGAGTGCCTCAAGGAGCTTGCGCGCTATGCCAAGAAGTATGAGGTGCCGCTCCTGCGCAGCAACGAGGCCACCTCCAACGGCATGTCCGCCCTCATCACCTACCTGAACACGGAGCTCGCGCCGCGCATCACGCGCCACGGCGTGCTGATCGAGGTTTCGGGCGAGGGGGTCCTCCTGCTCGGGGACAGCGGCGTGGGCAAGAGCGAGACGGCCGTGGAACTGATCAAGCGCGGCCACCGTCTGATCGCGGATGATGCGGTGGAGATCCGCCGCGTATCCAAGAATAATCTGGTGGGTTCCGCGCCGGACAATATCCGCCATTTTATCGAGATCCGCGGGATCGGGATCATCAACGCGGGGAAGATCTTCGGCATGGGCGCCGTAAAGCTCTCCGAGAAGATCGATATGGTCATCCAGCTCGAGCAGTGGGACAGCAATAAGGTCTACGACCGGATGGGGCTGGACGAAAAATATGTGGAGATTCTGGACGTCAAGGTCCCCATGACGGTCATTCCCGTCAAGCCGGGGCGGAATCTTGCGATCATCGTGGAGATCGCCGCGATGAACAACCGGCAGAGGAAGATGGGGTACAGCGCCGCGCAGGAGCTGCTGGTGCAGCTCGGGATGGAGAATGACATCGTCCCCTCCGAGCAGATCGCGCCGGACCCCTGGAAGGATGCCTATTGAGCCTGCGGCTTTAATATGGATATAGAAAGTAAAACACTTGGAGGAATTACACAGCATGTATCGGATTGGTATCGATTTGGGCGGCACAAACATAGCGGTCGGCGTAGTGGATGAGGAATACAATATCGTCGGCAGGGGTAAAATGAAGACGGCGCTCCCGCGCAGTGCGCAGGAAATTTTTGCCGATATCGTCACCGCCTGCCATATGGCGGTTGAGGACGCGCACATCACCATGGAGGATATCGCGAGTGTGGGCCTCGGTTCCCCCGGGGCGATCAACACGGAGGACGGCGTGATCGAGTATTCCAACAACCTGAAATTTGATCAGGTCCCCGCGTGCAGCATGCTCAGCGACGCGCTGAAAAAGCCCGTATATATTGACAATGACGCCAACTGCGCCGCTTTCGGCGAGGCGCTTGCGGGCGCGGGCAGAGGGGTCAAGGATTTTGTCGCCATCACGCTGGGCACGGGCGTGGGCTCGGGCGTGGTGATCAACGGCCGGATCTATTCTGGCGCCAATTCCATTGCCGCGGAGCTGGGCCACACCGTAATCGCCATGGATGGGGAGCAGTGCACCTGCGGACGCCGCGGCTGCTGGGAGGCCTATTCCTCCGCTACGGCGCTCATCCGCCAGACAAAGGACGCCATGCGCCACGCACACGACAGCCTGATGTGGGAGATCGCGGGCAACGATTATGACAACGTCAACGGCCGGACTGCCTTTGATGCCATGCGCCGCGGGGATGCCGCGGGTAAGGCGGTTGTGGACCGCTATATCGACTATCTGGCGTGCGGAATCGTCAATGTGATCAATGCCTTCCAGCCGGAGGTCCTGTGCATCGGCGGCGGGATCAGCCATGAGGGGGACAATCTCCTGATCCCGCTGAATCAGCGCGTGGTTCGCGACCGCTATACGGAGCACGCCAAGAGCCAGACGATCCTGCGCTGTGCGGAGCTCGGCAATGATTCCGGGATCATCGGCGCCGCTTTCCTGGATCTGTGATCGGCCTACTAACTTGAATCGGAGGTTTTGCCATGTCTTCTGTGGACGCGATCTGTTCGGCGGCTGCCGCGGCAGGGGCTCAGGTGCGCAGTCAGGTGCCGCTGAAGACGATGACGACGTTTAAAATCGGCGGTGCGGCGCGGGCCGTCCTCTCGCCGCGGAATGAAGATCAGCTCAAGGATATCCTCCGTGCCTGCGCGCGCGCGGATATCCATCCGCTTGTCCTTGGCAACGGGAGCAACGTCCTCTTCTCCGACGCCGGTTATGACGGCGTGATCCTGCATCTGGAGGAGGGCTTTTCCGATATCGTACTGGAGGGCTGCACCGTGCGCTGCGGCGCGGGCGTGAGCCTTTCGCGGCTGTGCCGCTTTGCGCTGGATCGTGCGCTGACCGGGCTGGAATTCGCCTATGGCATCCCCGGCAGCGTCGGCGGAGCCGCCTTTATGAATGCGGGCGCCTACGGCGGCGAGATGAAGGACGTCGTCGTACGATGCCATCATGTTTCGCCGGATGGCACACCGGGTACGCTCTCGGGGGAGGGGCTCGGATTTGGCTATCGGGACAGCGCCTATAAGCACAACGGCTGTGTGATCACGGCGGTCGAATTTGCACTGCGGCCGGGCGATCCGGCACAGATCCGCGCCAAAATGGAGGAGCTGATCGGGCGCCGCCGCAGCAAACAGCCGATTGAGTATCCGAGCGCGGGCAGTGTGTTCAAGCGCCCGCCCGGGCACTTTGCCGGAACGCTGATCGAGCAGTGCGGCCTGAAGGGGACGCGGATCGGCGGCGCACAGGTGAGTGAAAAGCATGCCGGCTTCATCATCAACGCCGGCGGTGCAACGTGCGCGGATGTACGGGCGCTGATCCGGCTCGTTCAGGATACCGTACGGGAAAAAACAGGCGTTTTACTGGAGCCGGAAGTGATGATGCTCTGACACCGCCGGAGGAGTGAATCATGGAATTTATCATTGTCACCGGCCTCTCTGGGGCCGGGAAGTCCAGAGCGGTCGATATTCTCGAGGATATCGGCTTTTTCTGCGTGGATAATATGCCGCCCAAGCTGATCCCCACCTTCGCCCGGCTGATTCTCCAGTCGGAGGAGAAGCGGGACCGGGTAGCCGTTGTCACAGATGCACGCGGGGGGGACATGTTCCGCGATATCTTCGTGGCGCTCGAGGAGCTCAAGCGCCTGCACTGCGCCTATAAGATCCTTTACATTGATGCGGACACGCCGACCATCCGGCGGCGGTACGAGGAGACGCGGCGCAAGCATCCCCTGCTGGACAGCAGCTCCGGCTCGATCAATACCGCCATTGAAAAGGAGCGGGAGATCCTGCTTCCGCTGCGGCAGATTGCCGACTATATCATTGATTCCTCACAGTTTACGGTCGGTCAGTTCCGGGATCGTGTATCCAGACTTTTTCTGGAAAATCCGGACGAGCTGATGAAGATCCATATCAACTCCTTTGGCTTTAAATACGGGATTCCGAGCGGGTCGGACCTGGTATTTGACGTGCGCTGTCTGCCCAATCCGTTTTACATCGCCGAGCTCAAGCAGCAGACGGGTATGGATGCACCGGTGCGCGACTACGTCATGAAATTCCCACAGTCCCAGAATCTGGTCCCCAAGCTGTTCGGCCTGATCGACTATCTGATCCCGCTCTACCGCAGCGAGGGAAAGAGCCAGCTCACGGTCTCCATCGGCTGCACCGGCGGCAGGCACCGCTCCGTCACATTTGCACAGCTGCTGGCCGATCACCTCCGGGAGCAGGATCTGCCGGTCAGCGTGACGCATCGGGATATCAACAAGTAAGCGGGTGTTTTCATGTCTTTTTCTCACAATGTCAAAAAGGAGCTGGCGGCGCTGACCGGTCAGGAGCCATGCTGTGTGCGTGCGCAGGCGTATGCACTCGCGCTCTTCGGGCGCAGCTTTTCGGCGCGCGAGATGTGCATCCAGACGGACTATGCCGAGGTGGCGGAGTGCTACCGCTCCATGATCGCGGACGTATGCGGCGTGGAGGTGAAGGTGAACGTCTCCGACGCCGGAAAATATCTCGTAGAGGTTGAGCGGGAGGAGGACCGCCGGCAGGTGATCGACGAGTTTGGCCATTCCCATGGGGGTGCGCTGCGGATCAACCGCGCCAACCTTTCGGGGGATTGCTGTGCCGGCGCCTTTGTCCGCGGCGCATTCCTCGCGTGCGGCACCGTTACCGCGCCGGACAAGGATTATCACTTCGAGTTTGCCATCCCCTATCTGAACATCTCCCGCGACCTGATGAAGCTGCTCGAAGAGTACGATTTCAGGCCCAAGATGGTCACGCGCAAGGGGGTGCGCGTGGTCTATTTCAAGGACAGCGAGTCGATCGAGGATATCCTCACATTTATGGGCGCGGCAAACGCCTCACTTGAAATCATGGGCGTAAAGATGTACAAGGATATGCGCAACAATATCAACCGTAAGACGAATTTTGAGACGGCAAACATCACGCGTACAGTGGATGCCGCCATGCAGCAGATCGAGGCGATCCGCAAAATCGAGCGCTGCCGGGGACTTAATTCCCTCCCGGATCAGCTGCGTAAGATTGCCGTGATTCGGCGGGACAATCCCGAGATGAGCCTGCGGGAGATCGGGGAGATCATCGACGATCCCATCTCCCGTTCCGGGGTGAACCACCGCCTGCGCCGCATTGTGGAAATTGCCGCGGAGATTCCGGAGGATTCATAAGGGGAGAGGACGGTGAACGACTTGCCCGGCTTTGCACATCTCCATCTGCATACGGAGTACAGCCTGCTCGACGGCGTCTGCCGGATCGACCGGCTGATGGATGCGGTGAAAGCCGCCGGGCAGGATGCCGTCGCCATCACGGACCACGGCAACATGTTCGGCGTGATCGATTTTTATAAGGCGGCCAAAAGGGCCGGCGTTCACCCGGTGATCGGATGCGAGGTCTATGTGGCGGCGCGTTCCCGTTTTGATAAGACGCGCTCCCTCGATTATGAGCACAGCCACCTGATCCTGCTGTGCGAGAATAACACGGGCTATCAGAACCTGATCAAGATGCTCTCCGACGCCTGGACGCAGGGGTTTTACGGTAAGCCGCGCGTGGATCATGAGCTGCTCGAGCAGTATCACGAGGGGCTGATCTGCCTCTCGGCCTGTCTGGCGGGGGAGATCCCGCGGGCGCTCGTGCGCGGCGATTATGACGGCGCGCGGGAGACGGCGCTGTGGTATGAGGGCGTATTCGGCCGCGGAAACTATTACCTGGAGATGCAGAATCACGGCCTTGCGGATCAGGCGGTCGTCAACGAGGGACTCGTGCGCCTCTCACGGGAGACCGGGATCCCCCTCGTCGTGACGAATGATACGCACTACATTGAGCGGCAGGACGCCCAGATTCAGAAGATCCTCATCTGTATTCAGACCAACCACACGATCGATGAGGAAACGGGGCTCGACTTCGGCAGCGACAATTTTTACCTGAAAACAGAGGCGGAGATGCGCGCGCTCTTTCCCGATCAGGGGGAGGCGATCGCCAATACGGAAAAAATCGCCCGGCGCTGCCAGGTGGAGTTCGAATTCGGGCACACCAAGCTGCCGCACTTTGACGTCCCGGACGGAAGGGATCACTTTGACTATCTCCGCGATATGTGTGAACGCGGTTTTCTGGATCGCTACGGAGAAAATGCGCCGGAGTCCTATCGCAGGCGGCTCGACTATGAGCTGGATGTGATCCGCACAATGGGCTATGTGGATTACTACCTGATTGTGTGGGACT
Organism: uncultured Oscillospiraceae bacterium; assembly: GCA_949293315.1. GTDB lineage: Bacteria > Bacillota > Clostridia > Oscillospirales > Acutalibacteraceae > Onthovicinus. The sequence goes on from CASFCH010000004.1 coordinate 47,548, forward strand.
TTGTACGCTACGCCAAATCCCAGAAGATTCCGGTGGGGCCCGGGCGCGGTTCCGGTGCGGGCAGTATCGCGGCCTATTGCATCGGGATCACGGGGATCGACCCCATGAAGTACAACCTGCTCTTTGAGCGCTTTTTGAATCCCGAGCGCGTGAGCATGCCGGACTTTGACATTGACTTCTGTTACGAGCGCCGGGGTGAGGTTGTGGACTATGTGGTGCGCAAGTACGGCGCAGATCACGTGGCGCAGATCATCACCTTTGGGACCATGGCGGCGCGCGCCGCGCTGCGGGATGTCGGGCGCGCGATGGGGATGGCCTACTCCGCGGTGGACGCCGTGGTCAAAAAATTCCCGAACACCTTTAATATTTCGATCGATGGGGCGCTTGCCCAGTCCCGCGAGCTGCGTGAGGCCTATGAGTCCGACAGTCAGGTCCACGCGCTGATCGATACGGCGCGCAAGGTGGAGGGGATGCCGCGCCACGCCTCCAAGCATGCGGCGGGCGTGGTCATCACGCATGAACCAGTCTCCTCCTATGTGCCGCTGGCCCTGAGCGACGACGATGTGGTCACGCAGTTTACCATGACCACGCTCGAGGAGCTCGGACTGCTGAAGATGGACTTCCTGGGCCTGCGGACCCTCACGGTGATCGACGACTGCGTCAAGCTCGTCAACGCGCGCGGCGTCAGCTTGGATATTGATACGATCGATACGGCGGACCCGGCGACATATCAGATGATCTCCGCGGGGAAGACGGAGGGCGTATTCCAGTTTGAATCGGATGGGATGCGCAGCGCGATCATGGCGCTCAAGCCGGAATATCTGGAGGATCTGATCGCCGTGATCTCCCTGTACCGGCCCGGGCCGATGGCCTCCATCCCCACCTATGTGGAAAACAGGCACCACCCGGAGCGGGTGCGGTATAAGACGCCGCTCTTAAAGGATATTCTGGATGTCACCTATGGCTGTCTGGTCTATCAGGAGCAGGTGATGCAGGTGTTTCGCACACTGGCGGGGTACTCCTACGGCCGCGCGGACATCGTGCGCCGCGCCATGTCCAAGAAAAAGCACGACGTGATGGAGCGCGAGCGCCGGAATTTTATCCACGGCCTCCGGCGCGAGGACGGCACCTGGGAGTGTGTGGGCGCCGTGCGCAACGGCGTCCCGGCCGATGTGGCCAATGAGATCTTTGATGAGATGTCCTCCTTTGCCTCCTACGCCTTTAACAAGTCCCATGCGGCGGCCTACGCGCTTGTCGCCTATCGGACGGCCTATCTCAAGTGCCACTACCCGGCGGAGTTTATGGCCTCCCTCCTGACGAGCGTCCTCGAAGACGCCGGAAAGGTGCGGCGGTATATCAAGGAGTGCGCGGCCCTCGGGATCGATGTGCTGCCGCCGAGCGTCAATGAGAGCGGCAAGCAGTTTACCGTCCGTTCCGGCCGGATTCGATTCGGCCTGCTGGCAATCAAAAATCTGGGCAACGGCTTTATCGACCGCATCCTCGCGGAGCGTGAACTGAACGGGGCCTACACCTCCCTGTACACGTTCTGCAAGCGGGTACACGGGAAGGATTTTAACCGCCGCGCGGTGGAGAGCCTGATCTACAGCGGTGCGCTCGACGGACTGGGCGCCAACCGCCGCCAAATGCTCCAGATGCTGCCGGAAATCATCGCGGATATCGACAGTGAAAAGCACCGCAACATTGAAGGGCAGATCGGCCTGTTTGATCTGGGACAAGCATCGCAGAGCGGCGGAGGGGAAGGACCGGCTGTTCCGGATGTACCGGAGTTCACCGCGCGGGAGCGGCTGCGCCGGGAGAAGGAGACGATCGGCGTCTATGTCACCGGCCATCCGATGGACGATTACCGCGCGCTGTTCGACGCCCTGCGCTGCGATCTGATCGCTCCGCTGGTACGCGCGGCAGAGCAGGAGTCCGCCTCCTATCGCGACGGCGCCCATGTGCATATTTTCGGCATTGTCACCGCCCTGCGCAAAAAGGTTGTCCGTTCCAACAGCACCATGGCTTTCCTGAGCGTGGAGGACCTGAGCGGAGAGATTGAGGTGATTGTTTTTGCGGCGGATCTGGAGCGCTACGGCGCACTGATCCGCGCGGATGAGCCGATTCTGCTGCGGGGACGTCTGAGCCTGCGGGAGGACAGCGACGCCAAGATCGTCTGTGAACGCGTGGAACGCATCCCCTCGCTCGCGGAACTGAAAGCGTCTCCTGAGGCGGCGGGGCACGCCTCCAAGACGGGCCACACGCGGCGCGGCCTTTTCCTGCGGGTGGAGTCCATGGATTCCGAGGCCGTCCGTCAGGCGCAGCGGATCATGCGGATCTTTGACGGGATGGAGCCTGTCTACTACTATACGGCCGCTTCCGGTTACGTCCGCGCGCCGGCGGAGGAGTGGGTCAGCGCAAATGAGCCCATGCTCCGGGAGCTGCGCGCCGTCCTCGGAGAAAAAAACGTGGTCTACCGTCCGTAATGGGGCGAAATCAGGAAATATCTGGCGGGAAAGGCTTGATTATTTCATCACTTTATTGTATCATATATCTTGAATGTTCAAAAATGCTTTTCTTTTGAATTTATTACAAAGTCAAGGGGAGTTTCAAGATGAAAACAATCGGTGTTTTAACGAGCGGCGGAGACGCGCCGGGAATGAACGCTGCAATCCGTGCGGTTGTGCGTACGGGCTGTGAAAACGGCCTGCGGGTGCTCGGCATCCGCCGTGGGTACAGCGGACTGATCGGCGGAGATATGTTTGAGATGAACCTTCGCAGCGTATCTGATATCATCCATCGCGGCGGCACCATGCTCTATACGGCGCGCTGCCCGGAGTTCAAAACGCAGGAGGGTGTCAATAAGGCTGTCGATGTCTGTAAGGAAGTCGGCCTGGACGGCATCGTCGTCATCGGCGGCGACGGGTCCTTCCGTGGTGCGCGCGACCTGTCTCTGGCGGGGATCCCCTGTGTGGCGCTCCCCGGTACGATCGATAATGATATCGCCTGCACGGACTATACGATCGGTTACGACACGGCCATGAACACCATCGTGGATATGGTGGACCGCATCCGCGACACCACGGAATCCCACGACCGGTGCAGCGTGGTTGAAGTGATGGGCCATACGGCGGGCTATCTGGCGCTCAATGCCGGAATCGCCGTAGGCGCGACCTCTATCCTGGTGCCGGAAGTCTCGTATGACTTTGAAAAGGATGTCGTCGGCCGGATGCGCCGTACCCAGAAGACGGGGAAAAAGCACTTTATCATCATCGTTGCCGAGGGGATCGGCGGGACCATGGAGATGGCCGCGACGATCGAAAAGGAGACCGGCGTGGAGAGCCGGGCCACCGTACTCGGCCATGTCCAGCGGGGCGGGTCTCCCACGGTGCGGGACCGCGTCCTCGCCAGCGAGATGGGGCATTATGCCGTCAAACTGCTGATGCAGGATATCGGCAACCGCGTTGTCGCATATAAGAAGGATACGATCGTGGACTATGACATCTACGAGGCCCTGAACATGAAAAAGACCTTTGATATGGATCTCTACAAACTGGCGCATGAAATTTCCATCTGATCGGAACAAGCTGAAAACCGGGAGCACTGCTCCCGGTTTTTTCAAATTCAGGCTTTTTTCAGGCCATAGCGAAGGCGTTTTAGATGATTCGTGCGCTCTTTTTTGATTTGGACGGCACGCTCCTCAACAGTCAGAAAAAACTGCTGCCTGCGGTGTACGGCGCGCTGAAGGGCTGCCGGGAGCGCGGTATTGGCCTGTTTGTTGCCACGGCGCGGCCGCCGCTTCTGGACAGGCAGCTAAACTGGACACGGAGGGAGTCCGAACTGTTTGCTGGGGGCTCCTTTCTCAATGGCGCATGTGAGGTGATCGCCGGCCGTACCGTCTATCATCCGCTTTCGCAAATGGTGGTGGCCCACTGCGTGGCGCAGGTCAGCGGTTACCCGGGCCTGAACATCGCCCTCCAAATGGAGGGCGAATGCCACGCTTTTAATCATCCGCCCGCGGATTGGGCCTGCCCGGCCTGGGGGTTCCGGCGGGAGGATGCGCTGCCCATCACGCCGGACTGTGCCGTGCGGACGGTGAAAATCCTGATCTATTATGAGAATATCGTTGATTCCGTTACGCAGATCCCCAGGGATCTCGTTGAAGCGCTGCGCACGTTCTGCGCCGGCAGGGCTCAGTTCTATCTGACCGACGGCGGCAAGGTGATCCAGATCACGGATATACAGGCGACCAAATACCGTGGGGTGGAGCGGCTGCGCACAGCGCTTGGGCTCAACCGCGGTGAGGTGGCCGTGTTTGGCGATGATATGAATGATCTGGAGATGCTCGCCGGTTATCCGAATTCGGTGGCGATGGGCAATGCGTGCGTGGAAGCTCGGAGCGCGGCGCGGCTGGTCACGGGGTGCAACGACGGCAGCGGCATCACGGACGCCCTTGAACGCCTGCTGCATATTCTTTGAATTTCTCATCTGAAATGGAGCGGCGCTTCGGCGGATGTTCGGCATATGGATGCCTGCATTTTTCTCCCTGCTGCAAAATACGGCACGCATCCGATTTTTACAAAACACGCTCTTTTCGTTCATTGGAGGGCGGGGGAGCGGTAGACGATCTGAATCGTGCGCTGATCCCGATCCAGCACAATGTGATCGACCAGCGAACGCAGCAGGAGATTTGCCGCCGCATCAAGGGATGAATTTCCGTTTTTCAGTTCTTTCGTATCGTGCGGTTCCTTCCGTACGGCGTCAAGCTGTGATTCCAGTACGCCGATCTGCGCGCTGATCCGCTCCTTGGCGGCACGGTATTCGTCCGGCGTATCAATCCCGCGCTCATAGGCGTCCCGGCTGCGGAGCAGGCGGCGCTGTGCCGCGGCGATCTGGCGCTCAATCAGCTCCGCGGCACAAGCGGGCCTGCTGGCCGCGGGAGCTCTCAGGGTGATTGTACCGCCGGCCAGATCTTTCGTAAGGGCCGGGGCGATCAGCGCGCAGAGCTTTTGGGATGAAATGTAATGGGAAACCGGGCACTGGCCGTGCAGATAGCCGGAGCACTGATAACCCTCGCCGACCGACGAGAGAGGGCGTCCGCACGTGCTGCATCGCAGCAGCCCCTGAAAGGCATGCGGCGTATGGCTTTGCTTCTCACCTGCGCGATACAGCTCGCGGAGGCTGGCTGAGCGCGCCTGTGCGGCTCGCCAGAGAGCCGGATCAATGATCGGCTCGTGCTCTCCCTGGACGATTTGCAGGTCCGGCAGGTCAAACTGCCGCCCGGCCGCACCGTTGGAATGCCAGCGGATCTGGCCGATATAGGTGGGATTGTGCAGTATGTAGTTTACAGTACGGCTCTCCCACACCCCGCCGCGCGCCGTGCGGATGCCCATGGCGTTGAGCTTTTGCGCAATGGCGCGGCAGCCGCAGCCGCCGGCGAAGTCTGCGAAGATTTGACGGACTACCGGAGCACGGTCCGGATCGGGGAAAAGACGCCCGTTTTTCATTTGATAACCAAAGGGAGCCGCCGCGACGGGTCGGCCGTGTTCCACACGCTCCGCCATACCGCGGCGCACCTCCCCGGCCAGCCGGGTGGAATAATATCCGTCCATCCACTCGATAATGCGCTCGATCAGGCTGCCAAATTCGCTCTCAGCCGCGATCGGTTCGGAGACGCTGATCACCCGGATCCCGCATTCGCGGCGCAGGAGTGATTTATAGACGACGCTCTCCTCCTGATTGCGGGCGAAACGGGAAAATTTCCAGACCAGAATCGCCCGGATCTCGTTTTTCGGGCATCGCGCCGCCGCGATCATCCGCTGAAAGGCGGGGCGGTTCTGCGCCCTGCGGCCGCTGACGCCGTCCGCCTCCCGGAAAATAAAAGCGTCCGGAAGGAGAAATTCATGGGAATCGGCATATGCCCGGATGAGCCGCAGTTGGCTGTCCGGACTGTATTCAAGCTGATCGTCTGTGCTCACACGGATATAGGCGGCCGCGATATCCACAGATGCTTCCTCCCTTCAACAAATAGATTATGGGTGGCAGTGCCCGCAGGGGGAATATCCGGGCGGGATGGTGGAGGAGGTGGCGTAATTTTCCGGTTTGATCCGTTTGACGTCCCGGCAGGATGGCCGGTGGTATTTTTTGGTGTTTGTATTGAGTACATAGGTGTATCCGATGTCATCCCCCGGGGGATCATCTGCCGGAGTGTCCCGGGCAGGGGACGGGCTCCTTGTGGTGGATGGGGCGCCGGCTTTTTCCGTGCCCGGCTCGACTGTGGGCGGTTGTTCGGCCGCCGAAGGTTCTTCTTCCTGTGTTTCGGGCTGCGTTGTCTCCGGCAAATCGACGCCGTATTCAGCGGATCGTGAATCGCTGCTGAGGGCAGTCGGCGAAGTCTGTTCCGGGGTTTCCGGATCATCCGTGCCGATAGCCGATGCAATCAAAAGAACGATGAACCAGCAGGCGGAGAGAATGACGGCCGCCGTCCTCCGCCGGTTGTCCCAATGCGACTGCTTCAGGACCAGATAGATCCCCAGCGGCGGCAGAACGATCAGCATGGCAATGATAAACCCTGTTCTTTGATAAAATGGTTTCATTTTTATGTCACACTCCCCGAATCAAACTTACTGCTATGTCTATTAAAACAATTCAAACGGGGAAATGTGACAAGAAAACTGAAGATTTTTAAGTGATTTGCCGATTCGGCATCGGTGCTGTTCTACTATATAAGCCGGCCCCAATTCAATATAATGGATGATCGCCGCCCGGTATTCCGCTTTTTTGATCTCCCGGCCCGGGGACAGGCAAGGACAGGCTTCTGCCCGCATATTCATGATGGCAGGGAGGGATGACCGATGGGCCGGAGGCCGGAAGAGTGGCGGGTGAGCTCCGCTGTCACGGACCAGAATGGAAATTCCCCGGTGGCGGAGCGGATATGCGTCCTTGAGCGCCACGGGCAGCGGGGGCAGTATAGCGGAACGGTACGTCGGGAGGAATGGAAGATGGCGGATCGGGTGCGCGTGCGGACCGTGCAGCGGCTGGCAAAATGTGCCGGCAGTACCCTGGCGCAGCAGCCCGGCTGTCTCGCCCCCGGCACGTATCCACTGGAAGAGCTGCTGCGGGAGCTTTTTAGAAGTGAGACTGATCGTTGAGCACACCAAAATAGAACGGAAGGGAAGGCGCTGCTGCCCTCCCTTCCGCTGTGTCAGAGGAATCTTTTTTGTCTGCCGTTGGACTTGACGGCTACCGGTCCTTTTTCTCCTGCTGTGCGGCGTCGGCCTCCTGCTTCATTTTTTCCCGCTCCTTGAGCCCGAGTTCATTGGTGTTGATGCTCTTGCCAAAGACGAAAAAGCGGTCATACAGGAACTCCGTGACAAAGTTGATGAGCATGGTAAATAACAGCACAAGCGTATCGTTCCAGTGTGCCTGCTCCGTCAGGGCGTCGCCCCACCAGGTGGACAGGGGAATAAACGCCACATAGAAGAGGGCGACCTTAACCATGGCGATCGGGACGTTGTTTGCGGATTTGAACGTGAATTTTCGGTTGACCGTGAAGTTAAACAGCACGGAGAGGATGATCGCCGGCAGATACGCCGACCAGTAGGGGAGATGTGCCAGCTTCTGGAGCAGCGTAAAAGAGACGAATTGGATGATGCCGGCCCCCGCGGAAAAAAGGACGAATTTGAGGGACTGGATCACCGTCTGTTTGGGGGTGAGATGCTTCTGCCCCTCGATTTTCTGCTTCTGTTTTTCGGATGGATTTGCTTTCTTGTCTCCCATTTCGTTCAACCTCGCTCTATGTGCTCGGCAATATGACAATATGCCGATTTTTACCCAAAAATCTGGCGGGAACATCCTTTCGGCTCTGCGCGCCAAACCTCCTCTACGGGGGCGGGGGAGCGTCCCGGGTCCGGCAGAGGATTACTTTTGCGCCTTTTGCTCTATATGCTTTTTGATCTGGTCAAAGGATTCCTGGCTGATAATGTGCTCGATCCGGCAGGCGTCCCGGGCTGCCGTGTCGGCGTCCACGCCCAGCGCGATCAGCGCCTGTGAAAGGACACGGTGGCGTTCATAGATCCGCCCGGCGACCTCCATTCCCTCTTCCGTCAGATGAAGTCCGCCGGCGCCGTCCACTGTGACGTATCCGTTTTTACGCAGCAAACTCATCGCACGGCTGATGCTGGGCTTGGAAAAGCCGAGTTCATTTGCCACGTCCACGGAGCGGACACGTTCCAGACGGCCCTGAAGTATTAAAATCGTTTCCAGATAATTTTCACCGGATTCCTGAAGAACCATGGCGGCTCAAATCCTTTCAAATATTATGGGAGGCGTTGCGCCGGCGGAACGGGACGCGCCGGACGCGGGCTTTTCCCGGCAGAGCGGATCCGCTGCTCAGGCATTTTCACCGCGAAAATCCGGCTATCCACCTTTGGACAGGGCCCGACGCCGTTCAACATTCAAAACGGACAATCTCCTGAAACACAGAGGAGAATATCCATATAATAACATAAAAATGTACAAATTTCAATTCGATATCGATTGCATTTTAGAACGGGCGTGATTTTATAACGAGCGGACAGTTTGACGGCGTGGGACGATCCGGGACGGTGAGCGCGTGCGCCCTTGCCCGGAAGCCCGGGTGCAATCCCTTCTGCGGCGGCAGAGCGCATCTTGAAAATTCAAGGGGTCCCAAAAAAACAGTTGACTTTTTCGAAATGCCGTGATATATTATGATTGTTGGTTAGCTTACGCTAACTTGTGCCTTGACCCCAAAAGTGCAAAACGCGCTGTTTATCAAATGGGAGGGCGGTAAGGCAAGCGCCGCAAGGCCCTCGCCCGGTGATCCACTCGCTGATATCGTTTAACCGAACATATATTTTTCCTTTGTCTCGCCGAAAAGCCACCGCATTACGCGGTGGCTTTTCCCTTGCATGTCCATGAAAAAATATTTTTGGATTGAAAAAATCGTCAGCTTTTTCCTCCCTGCTGAACTTTTACCGGTGCACCGCCGGCGGGGATTATGCTTCGTGCGGCTCCCCCACGGCGTGTTCCCCGGCCAGACGGGAGAGAATCATGGTGTACAGGCCCGCCGGATCCTCCAAAAAGCTGTTTTTCAGCTGCTCGGCCTGGAACAGATCCGCCGCATAAAGTTCCAGCGTCATCAGTTTGTCCACCCCGTCGAGTACCGTAAAGGAGACGCTGTATCCGCCGCTCTCCAGCGGATGGAGTTCAATTTTATTTTCGCTCTCCCGGCGCAGGCGCGTCAGCAGGGCGAGCGTCTCCCGCACGGCCTTTTTCCGCACGTTGATGGACAGGCTGTTTTCGAGCGTCTCGGCCACCTCGCGCCCTTTGTCCGTCAACGTGAAGGTCTGATCCTCCAGCGCGCCGCTGGAGGAGAGGCACTCCGTCTTGACCAGATCCGTCAGGCCCTGATTGACCTCAAAATAGTTGGCGATGCCGTTTCCGGTGATGGCGTCGATCATATTTTTGCGCGTGAGGGGGCGGCCGATGCTCTTGAGCAGATAGCAGATCAGAATTTTGATATCCGCGCTGTTTTTCAGGCCGCCGAACGCCACCCCCGCGTCAAATGCGTTATATCGGTTCAAGGGATCACCTGCTTTGGAATAAGGTTCTGCTTTTACTTTATCACAAATCGCTCCAAAATGGAAGAGGGGCCGGCCGGAATCCCCAAAAGAGCTTTTTTCCTTGACATCGGGGCGCAAACCCTGTAAAGTTATTGTAGAACGGTGCCGCGATATGTCGCGGCGCGTAATTTGAGGAGAATATGGAGGAGGGGTCACTTTGTCACAGCAAAAGCTGATCATCGGGATTCAGGAGCGTCCGAGTGTGGGGAAATGGATCGTTCTGAGCTTCCAGCACGTATTTGCCATGTTCGGTTCCACAGTGCTCGTCCCGATGCTCACGGGTCTGCCCATCAACACGTCGCTCCTGTGCTCGGGAATCGGCACCTTTATTTACATCCTGTGCACAAAGGCGCGCTGCCCGATCTATCTGGGCAGTTCGTTTGCGTACATCACGGTCATCATCTCCGCGCTGGGGGTGTCGGTCTCCGATCCGGCGTTCAGCAGCACGGCGAATTTTGCGGCCGTCGCCACGGGGCTGATGATCTCCGGTTTGATGTACGTGGTCTTCGCCGCCATCATCTGGGCGGTGGGCACCCGCTGGATCGATCGCATCCTGCCGCCGGTCGTCGTCGGCCCCATGATCATGGTAATCGGCCTGGGGCTCGCGTCAAGCGCGTGCTCCAATGCGGGCCTCGTCCTCACAGACGGGCAGGGGATGAACTGGCAGGTGGTCGCCACGGCGCTCCTGACGCTGCTGGTCACTGCGCTGGTGGCCGTCTACGCCAAGGGCTTTTTCAAAATCGTACCGATCATGTCCGGCATTTTCGCCGGAATTGCGGTGAGCATCATTATTGATCTGATTTTTAACAGGGGCAATCCGGAGGGGCAGCTGATCCTGCACAATCTGGCGCTGGTCCTTGACGATTTCAAAAACCTTGAAATTTTGGAGATCCCCAAGATCATGCTCCCGATCGGAAACGGCAATGATCCACTCTTCTTCACGGGTTATTCGCTCGATTTCTCCTTCGCGCTGGCGATCGTTCCGGTGGCCTTCGTCACCATGGCGGAGCATATCGGCGATCACACGGTGCTCAGCAATATCTGCGGCCAGAACTTTTTGAAGGACCCCGGCCTCAAGCGCACGCTTCTGGGCGACGGCCTGGCCACCTTTGTCGCCGGTATGATCGGCGGCCCGGCCAATACCTCCTACGGGGAGAATACGGGCGTCGTCGGGATGACGCGCATCGGAAGCGTCTATGTCACGGGCGGGGCGGCCTTTATTGCCATCCTGCTGGCTTTTATCAAGCCGTTTAAGGACTTGATCTCCGCCATTCCGCAGGCGGTCATGGGCGGGATCTGCATCGTCCTGTTCGGTTTCATTGCGGCCAACGGCCTGCGTGTGCTGATCGATGCCAAGGTGGACTTCGGCAAGTCCCGCAATACGATCATCGCCTCCGTGATGCTGGTGCTCGGCCTGGGCGGCGCGGCGATCCAGCTGACGAGCATCCAGTCCCTTTCGGGGATGTCCCTGGCGGCTCTGGCCGGGATCATTCTGAACCTGATCCTGCCGGACAAGCGCGCCAACAAGGTGGAGGAGCCGCTCTCCACGGTCGATCCGCCTACGCTCGAGGAGAATGTGACGGAACAGGCACAGGAGAAAAAATAGGAAGCGGATTGGGCTTGAAAATATCGGCCGTTCGCGCTATAATAAGACAGCGGTAAGCGGATGCGAACTGCAGGAAATATGGTTTACAAGGAGGCTCTTATGGCTCAGATCAGTAAAGATATGACCGTTGGCGAGATCCTCGATCTCGACCGTGAGACGGCGCCGTTTTTCATGAATATGGGGATGCACTGCCTTGGCTGCCCCGCCTCCCGCGGGGAGACGCTGGCGCAGGCCTGCATGGTCCACGGCGTGGATGCCGACGCACTGGAAAAGCAGATCAATGACTTCCTCGCGGGGAAGGAATAATCTGCCGGTCAAATGATGATTTGCGTGTGCCCGCCCGGTTTTCCGTGCGGGCGCAGCTTTTGAGGTGAGCATATGGGGGAATATCGCGGCATCCATCTCAATCCACGCCTGGCCGCCGCCGCTGCGCTGGTACGGCCGGGGCGGGTTGCTGCTGACGTTGGGACGGATCACGCCTATCTCCCGGCGCATCTGATCGGCAGCGGGATCTGTCCGCGCTGCGTGGCCGGGGATATCGGAGAGGGTCCGCTGAACAACGCGCGTGAAACGGTGCTCGCCTGCGGCGTAGGCGACCGGGTAGCGCTGGTCCTCTCGGATGGACTGGCGGATCCGGCCTTCCGCGCGGCGGATGATATTGTCATCGCGGGCATGGGCGGGGAGATGATCGCCGCTATCCTCACCCGGGCGCCGTATCTGCTCGATCCCCGGTACCGCCTGATCCTCCAGCCGATGACGCGGGCCGAGGAAGTGCATCTCTTTCTGGCGGAGCACGGCTTTTCCATCGTGGAGGAGCGTGCTGTCACGGATGCGGGGAAGGTCTATCTGATTCTGGCGGCGGAGTACGACGGCACAGTGCGTCACCTCTCGGGGGCGCAGCCCTATATTGGGACACTGTGCGGCACGCAGAGCCCGGATGCGGCACGCTTTATCGAAAAGCAGCGCCGGCGCTTTCAGAAGGAGCTGGAGGGAATTGCGGATCTGCCGTCGAGGGCGGAGCGCGCGCGGGAGATCCGGGCAATTCTCGCCGACTTGGAACGCGCGCTGAAAGGAGCATGAAAGATGGAGCATTCAATCACGGTGGGGGCGGTCTATCGCCTGCTCGATGCCATCGCCCCGTTTGAGACGCAGGAGAGCTGGGATAACAGCGGCCTGCTTGTCGGATCGGCGGAGGAGCCGGTCCGGGGGATCGGCACGGCGCTGGAGATCACGGCGCAGGTGCTCGAGCAGGCGCACCGGCAGGGGGCGAACCTGATCGTCACCCATCACCCGGTGATCTTCCATCCGGCAAAGGCTGTCCTGCGGGGTACGCCGCTGTGGGAGGCTGTGCATCTGGGGATGAACGTTATCTGCTGCCATACGCCGCTTGATAAGGCGGACGGCGGCGTGAATGATACACTGGCGCAGCGTATCGGCCTTTGGCAGCCGGAAAAGGATGCCTCGGGCTTCCTGCGCATCGGTACGGTGGCGCACATCACGGCCGCAGAACTTGCCCGGAGCGTTCGGGAGAAACTCGGCGCTGCTTCTGTACGTTTGAATGGCCCGGACCGCACGGTGCGCCGGGCGGCCGTATGCAGCGGGGCGGGGGCGGATCTGATGGCCGATGCCAGGGCGCTCGGCTGTGACGCCCTGATCACCGGGGACGCCGGGCACCACAATTTTCTGGACGCGGAGGAGCTGGGAATTTCCCTCATCGCCGCCGGCCACTATGAGACGGAGCGGATCATCGCCCCTGTCCTGCGGGAGCGGCTGGCGGAGGCATTCCCGGAAGTGAATGTCACGCTTTTGGAGGAGGACAACCCCATCTCCGCCGTGGAATAAAGGAGTTACAGTTATGGCGTTAGACGGCGCTTACTTATACGGATTAAAACAGGAGATCGCCGCGGCGGCGGTCGGGAGCCGCGTGGAAAAGGTCCATCAGCCCGCGCGGGATGAGATCGTGCTGCACCTGAGGGGGCGCAGCGGCGCGCGCAAGCTGCTCATTTCCGTCCGGCCGGACAGTCCGCGCGTGCACTTTACGTCCCGCGCGCCGGAAAATCCCGATAAGCCCCCCATGCTCTGTATGCTGCTGCGCAAATATCTGACCGGTGCGATACTCTCCGGTGTGGAGCAGGTCGGGATGGACCGTGTGCTGATCCTCGGGTTCGACGCCACGAACGAGATCGGAGACCCCGTTCGCCTCTCCCTGTACATTGAGATCATGGCCAAGCACAGCAACGCCATTCTGGTTAATGGGGACGGCAAGGTGATCGACAGCGTCAGGCGGATCGACGCCTCCAAGTCCTCCTATCGGGTCATTTTGCCGGGCGTGGATTATGTGCTTCCGCCGCAGCAGGATAAGCTGGATCTTTTGCAGTGTGACACGGACCGGATTTTACAGCATGTGCGGGGATTCGACACCGCCATGCTCTCCGGCGCGCTTCTCAAAGGCGTTCAGGGGGTCTCCCCGGTCGTGTGCCGGGAGGTGGCACACCGGGCCTGCGGCGAGGATGTGCGCGTATCAGAGCTCTCCGATGCGGGATGGAGTGCAGTCGGGGAACAGCTTGCGTCATTGAAAAGCTCCATCTTGAAGGGGCATTTTCAGCCGTGTATCGTATTGGATGATTCCGGGAAGCCGCGTGAATTTTCCTTTTTCCCGATCACGCAGTACGGCTCGGCCGCACAGGTGAAACCGTACGATACGCTCTCCGAGGTGCTGGACGATTTCTATTATGAGCGCGATGTGGTGGAGCGCACACGGCGGCGGGAACATGATCTGTTCAGGCTTCTCTCCACCCTGTGCGAACGCGCGGCGCGCAAACTCAATGCCCGCCGGGCGGAACTCGAGTCCTGTAAGGACAAGGAGGCGCTGCGCATCCGGGCGGAGCTGATCAACGCGAACCTCTATCGGCTTGAAAAGGGTTCCCTCTTCTATGAACTGGAAAACTACTATGACGAAAATCGTCCGCTGCGCATTCAGGCCGATCCGGCGCTCACCCCCGTCCAAAATGCACAGAAGTATTACCGGGAATATCGAAAGGCGTTCAACGCGGAAAAGGTCCTTGGAGGTCTGATTGCGGAATCGGAGCAGGAGGTCGCCTATCTGGACTCCGTGGCGGATGAGCTCTCCCGCGCCCAGACGCGTCAGGAGATCGACGAGATCCGGGAGGAGCTCTCCCGCAGCGGTTATCTCAAGCGGTCGTCTGCCAAGCAGCGCAAAACTGCGGCCCTGCCGCCGATGGAGTTTGTCACCTCCGACGGCTATCAGATACTTGTCGGCCGAAACAATTTACAGAATGATAAGCTCTCCCTGAAAACAGCGGCCAAAAGGGATCTCTGGTTCCACACCAAGGAGATTCCCGGCTCGCATGTCATCCTGCGCTGCGGCGATTCCATCCCTCCGGAGCGGTCGATTCTGGAGGCGGCGCAGGCGGCGGCCTTTTTCAGCCGGGCCTCCGACAGCACGCGTGTGGAGGTCGATTATACGTATGTCAAGGAGCTCAAGAAGCCTGTGGGTGCAAAGCCCGGAAAGGTGATCTATCACACGAACAAGACGGTCCTTGTCGATCCCAAACGGCCGGCGGATCCCGATTCGCGGACGGAGGCGGACTGATCATGTACCGGCACGCTGATACAGAGTTGGCGGATGCGCGGAATTTTGATTTGCCTATTGCGTAACAGGGCGGAAAAATGTAAAATAATATGGAACAGACACAATGACGAAAGGCGGATATTTTTATGTACTACAGCTTTATCATGCTCAAGCCCGACGCCCTCGAGCGCGATCTGACGCAGCAGATCCTTGGCTATCTGAAGGACGGCGGGATCGAGATCGACTGGATCAACACGGTCCGCGCCACCCGCGATCGCATTTTTACGCATTACGCGGATGTGATCGCCAAGGTGGGCGAGTCGTTTAAAGAGAAGGCCGCCCGCTATTTTGAGGGCAAATATGTGGTTCCGATCATCGTGAAGTCGGAGGATGAAAATATCATCTCCCGCGTGCGTGAGATCGTCGGCGCGACGGATCCGGTCAAGGCGGAAAAGGGGACGATCCGCGGCGATCTCGGGTGCGATTCCCTTCAGCGCTCCCTGGATGAGAACCGCTGCTGTGAAAACCTGATCCACGCGAGCGACTGCCCGGAGGCTTTCCGCACGGAGATCCAGATCTGGTTTGACCCGAGCGTCACCGCGCGCTATCTTTGAGTTATCTTACCCACTTCGGAGGCGATCAAATGGAGGAGAATATTCCTTTCCGCACCAGCCTGATGGGCTTTCATAAAGAGGACGTCATGAAATATATCGCGCAGCTTCAGGCGTCGCTTGCCGAGCACAGCGGAAACCGTGATCAGACGGAGCGCGATATCGCCGGACGGGATCAGGAGATCATCTCCCTGAAGGCGGAGAATGACCGCCTGACCGCCCAGCTCCGGGAGACCGAGCGCAGGCTGGCCGAAAAGGAGCGTGAGTGCGCCGACGCCATTGAGCGTGCGGAACAGGAGCGCTCCGATCTGGAGCAGGAATTCGGCCGCAAGCTGGAGGAGCGCGTGGGCCGTGCAAATGAAAGTGAGGAAAAGCTCAAGTCCATTCAGGCGCAGATCGGATCGCTGATGCTCGACGCGCAGCTGTACGCCGATAAGATCGTGGAGCAGGCGGAGGGGCGCGTGGCCTCCCTGACGACGGAGTATAAGGAGACGGCGCGCAGTGTGTCTGAGGATATCACCCGCTTTACGGCGGATCTCTCCGACACCACGGAGGCGCTCAACCGCTCGCTCGGCTCCCTGAAGGAGCGGCTTACCTCCATTTCCGATAAGCTGGAGCTGGCCACCCCGAGCCTATTCGAGGGGGAGAATGCGTTCCCCAAATTTACGGCGGAGTATGCGCGCAGGCATCCTCACACGGTGCAGTCCCCGGAATCTGCGGAGGGGACGACGCAGTTTGAGATCAATCTGGATAATCTGGAGATTTCGGCGGTGCATAACCGCAAAAAAGAGACTCCCGCCGAGTGATCCGGCGGGGATACGGAGGCGTTTTCCTTGGCAACTGTTCACTGCACCACAGACGAATTAAAGCGCGTCGCTCAGACGATTTGCGCCGGAGACCGCGTGATCCTCTCCGGCACGGTCTATACCTCGCGCGACGCGGCGCACAAGCGGATTTTTGAGAAGCTCGCGGCGGAGGAGCCCCTGCCCTATGCGCTCGAGGGGGCGGTGATCTACTATGCCGGTCCCACGCCGACGCCGGAGGGCCTCGCCATTGGCAGCTGCGGCCCCACAACATCCGGGAGGATGGACGTGTACACCCCGCGTCTGCTCGATCTCGGCGTGGCGGCGACCATCGGCAAGGGGAAGCGCAGCCCTGCGGTGTGCGAGGCGATTATGCGCAACCAATCGGTCTATCTGTGTGCGCTGGGCGGCGCGGGCGCGCTCGCGTGCGAGCATATCACGGCCTGTGAGGTCATCGGCTTTGAGGATCTGGGCTGTGAATCCGTCAAGCGCCTGACTTTTCAGGACTTCCCACTGATTGCAGCCATCGACTGCCGGGGCGGGAATCTGTTCCGGGAATAGGATGTTTTTCTGCGGCGCTGCGGGCGCCGCTTTTCTGTTTTCGCTCTGATTCCCGGCGACTTTGTTCCCGCCATGGAGATTTTGTAAATTGATTGTAAACCGCCTTGTCTTTTGGTGAAGTCCTGTGGTACAATCAGGACAGATCCCGTTATCGGCACGGTATTTAAAAAAAATTATCTCTTTAAGAAATCGGTGATTTGAATGCAGAAAATCCTGATTGCGGACGACGAGCCGCGAATCCGGCACTTGGTGTGCGATTTTTTGAAAAAAGCGGGCTACTCCACGCTGGAGGCCGGGGACGGCGCACAGGCGATGGAACAGTTTCGGGCCAATCCGGACACGGCTCTTGTCATTCTGGACGTGATGATGCCGGAGATCAACGGCTGGGAGGTGTGCAAAAAGATCCGGGAGCAGTCGGATGTCCCGGTGCTGATGCTCACGGCGCGCAGCCAGGAATTCGATGAATTGATGGGCTTCGAGGCGGGGGCGGACGACTATGTTGTCAAGCCGTTCAGCCCTTCCGTGCTTGTCAAGCGGGTGGAGGCGCTGCTGCGCCGCGGCAGGGGAATCACGCAGTCCGCAGGCGAGGGCGTCCATATGGACGGCCTCGCGGTCAACGATGAGGCGCATGTCGTCACCCTGAACGGCGATCCGGTGGAGCTGACGCTCAAGGAATACGATATCCTCAATAAGCTCCTGTCCAACATCGGCCGCGTTTACTCGCGGGAACAGCTCCTTGACGCCATCTGGGGGTATGATTACATCGGCGATATCCGGACCGTGGATTCCCACGTGGCGCGCCTGCGCACGAAGCTGGGCGAGTGGGGGAACCGCCATTTGAAAACCGTATACGGCATCGGCTATAAGATTGAGGTGGGGGAACGTGAAGAGACGAAGTAGCATTCGGTTTCAGCTCTTTATTCAGGTGTCCGTCATCATTATGATCTGTGTTGCGGTGCTGCTGCTGGCCAACTCGCAGCTTTTGCCCTACTATTATGAGTATTCGGAGCGCAAGTCCCTTGCCGGCGCGGTCTCGGAGGCGGGCTCGCTCCGGGAGGACGACGCACAGTTCAATGAAAAAATTGCCGATATTGAGCGCAAATATGACGTGAGCCTTCAGATCTACACCCTTACCGGGCGGCTGGTTTATCCGAATCTGATGGCGATTGCCACGAGCGGCCAGACGCTCAACGACTGGATTGAGTACTTTGCCAACTATCAGCGCCAGGTGAGTATCCTCGAACAGGAGCAGGAGAAAAACGGCGCCCTGTTTCAGGTCCAGCAGGATATCAATACCGGGGTGCAGTATCTGTCCTACGTGACGGTGGTGGACAATGCCTATCAGGTGGAGGCCTTTACGCCGCGCAGCACTATTGAGCTCAACGCGTCGATTGCGGACTCCCTGGTGTGGAAGATCGCCACGGTCGTCCTGGTGCTAGCCTTTGTCCTTGTCTTCTGGTATTCGCGCAGGATCACCAATCCCATTATCGAGATGAACGGCGTCACCAAGCGGATGGCCAATATGGATTTTTCCCGCAAATGTACCGTCACCCGGAAGGACGAGCTCGGCGAGCTGGGGGAGAGCATCAATCTGCTCTCAGACACGCTCGACGAGACGCTTCAGGATCTCAAGCAGAAAAACGAGCGTCTGGAAAACGACATCGAATGGGAGCGGCGTCAGGAGCAGGTGCGCAAGGAGTTCATCTCCAACGTCTCCCACGAGCTCAAGACGCCGATCGCCATCGTTCAGGGGTATGCCGAGGGGCTGGAGGCCGGCGTGGCGGACAACCCGGAGGCTGTCAGCGAGTACTGCAAGGTCATTATGGATGAGACCGCCCGCATGAACGACATCGTCGTGGAGCTGCTGGAGCTGTCCAAATATGAGCAGGGGGCTTATCCGCTGCACTGCGAAACATTTAATATCCGTCGTTTTGTGGACGACATGCTCGGCAGCATGAAGGTGCTCTTTGAGGACAAGGGGATCACCGCCGTCAATCAGATCGACGGTGCGCTGACCGGCTGCGGAGATGTGACCAAGCTCGAGATGGTGCTGAGCAATTATATCGGCAATGCGATCTCCCATGTGAAGGAACCGTATCAGATCCGTATCGGCGCTCAGGAGAAGGGGCACTGCGTGCGTGTATCCGTGTTCAACACCGGAGATCCCATCGCGCAGGAGGATCTGGATAAGATCTGGAACAGCTTTTACCGCGCCGATAAGTCTCACAATCGGGCGGAAAACCGGTTTGGGCTGGGGCTTTCGATCGTGCGGGCCATTCAGAACCTGCACCAGATGAAGTATGGCGTGGAGAATGTAGCGGGCGGCGTGCGCTTCTGGTTCGATATCTCCAGGGAAAATATTTGGCCGGAAAAGGGCTTGACAAACAGCCATCCGGTGGTAAAATAAAAATATCAATTAAACAGAGCTGTTTCAGGGCGGGGTGCAAGTCCCCACTGGCGGTAAGGGGCCTTTACGCCTCAAGCCCGCGAGCTTTTTGCTGATTTGGTGCGATTCCAAAGCCAACGGTACAGTCCGGATGAAAGAAATGGTTTGACACATTCCTTGCATGTTTGCGCCCTGATTTTTCAGGGCGCTTTTTCTGTGGAACAGCCCGGTACAGGAGGAATTTATGATGCAAAAACAATCGCGTGACAAGATCCTGAAAATGGTGCAGATGGCCATGCTCATCGCCATCTCTCTCGTACTGATGATGCTGATCCGATTCCCGATCTTTCCCTCGGCGGCGTTTCTGCAGTACGATATGGTGGATGTGCCGGTGATGGTGGGGGCATTCCTGTTCGGTCCGCTCTCCGGGCTGCTCATCCTGCTGATCGAGGCGTTCCTTCAGGCGTTTCTGCTCGGCGGAGACGGATGGGTGGGGTTCCTGATGCATTTTCTGGCACAGGGCTCCTGGGTGCTGATCGCCGGCCTGTTCTACAAAAAGTGGCGCAGCCCCCGCGGGATCGCCGCCGGGCTGGCGGTGGGCAGCATCTGCGCCACGCTTCTGATGATCCCGCTCAACTACATTTTTACGGTCCACTTCTACGGGGTGCCGCTCGACGCGGTCAATCAGCTCATGCTGCCGGCGATCATTCCCTTCAATCTCATCAAGATGGGCGTCAACTCCCTGATCGCGGCCGGCGTATACATTCCTGTGGCGCGTTATCTCGGGCGGAGGAAAAAGAACGTGGTTGACAATCAGGATCAGCTATGATAAAATCAAAGGTACAAAGAAACATTCCTTATTGCGAGCGGCTGAGGGAGAGGCCCTGCGAAGCCCGGCAACCTGCTTGAGATGGTCGAGCAAGGTGCCAAATCCTACGGCAGCAGCCGGAAGATAAGGTTTTTTCGCCCGCAGGAACTGCGGGCTGTTTTTTTGTCGATTTTGTCATTATTTTGCGTGAAGGAGAAGAAAAATGTCCAAATATCTGTTTACCTCCGAGTCCGTGACCGAGGGGCATCCCGACAAGGTGTGCGACCGGATTTCGGACGCCGTGCTGGATGCGATATATGAAAAGGATCCCAATGCCCGCGTCGCCTGTGAGACGACCTGCACCACCGGAGAGGTGCTCATCATGGGCGAGATCAGCAGCTCCTACATGCCGCCGATCGCCAAGATCGCGCGGGAGGCGATCTGTGATATCGGTTATGATTCCGACGAAAAGGGCTTTAACGGCAATACGTGCGCCGTCTTTACGGCCATTGATGAGCAGTCGCCGGATATCGCCATGGGCGTGGACCGCTCCTATGAGCTCAAGTCCGGCGAGGAGGATGATTACAACCTCAACGGCGCGGGCGATCAGGGGATGATGTTCGGCTATGCCTGCAATGAGACGCCGGAGTATATGCCGCTCCCGATCGCGCTGGCGCACCGGCTTGCACGCCGGCTCACGGCCGTGCGCAAGGACGGCACGCTGGCCTATCTCTATCCGGACGGCAAGACGCAGGTCACCGTGGAGTACGACGAGGCGGGCAAGCCGGCCCGTGTGGATACGATCGTCGTCTCCACCCAGCACAGCGCGGACGTCCCGCTTGAGACGATCCGGCGGGATATCGTCCAGCATGTGATCCGCGCCATTGTCCCTGAGGAGCTGATGGACAACGATACCATTCTGTATGTCAATCCCACGGGCCGGTTTGTCAAGGGCGGTCCCGCGGCGGACAGCGGCCTGACGGGGCGCAAGATCATTGTGGATACATACGGCGGCTGCGCGCGCCACGGCGGCGGCGCTTTCTCCGGAAAGGATGTCACCAAGGTGGACCGCTCGGCGGCCTATGCGGCACGCTATGTGGCCAAAAATATCGTGGCGGCCGGTCTCGCCTCCAAGTGTGAGATCCAGATCGCCTACGCGATTGGGGTGGCGCATCCTGTATCCGTTATGGTGGACACCTTCGGCACCGGCGCCATCTCCGACGAATCGCTCAGTGAGATCGTCATGGAGCAGTTTGACCTTCGCCCGGCGGCGATCATTGAAAAGCTCGGCCTGCGCAGTGTCAAATTTGTTCCGTTTTCCGCGTACGGCCACTTTGGCCGCACCGATGTGGATGCTCCCTGGGAGCGGCTGGACCGGACGGAGGATCTCCGCCGCGCAGCAGGGCTGGACAACCTTTAAACCGAAAATCCGGGGCCGGAATTCCGGCCCCTTTTCACGTCTGCCGAGCGCCTGAATATACTGTGACAGAGAGACACACTCTCTCCAATCTGTTGCATTGGGGGTTTGGATGAGCTCCCCGAATTCAATTTGATGTTTAAATCCCCCCAAATGCGGTAAAGATAGTGGTACAAAGCATCTTTTCGGAGCGTGATTTACCGTGACTGTCAAAAGGGGAGAAATCTATTACGCGGACCTGAGCCCGGTCGTCGGCTCGGAGCAGGGGGGGATCCGCCCCGTCCTGATCGTCCAGAACAATGTCGGCAACAAGTTCAGTCCCACGGTGATCGCAGCGGCGATCACCAGCCAGAAATACAAGGCGAACCTGCCCACGCATATCCGCATCCACGCGCCGGACTGTGGTCTGGCCAGGGATTCGATCGTGCTGCTCGAGCAGGTCCGTACGCTCGATAAGCGGCGGCTGCGTGAGCGGATGGGAATGCTCAGTACCGTCGATATGGGCCGCGTGGACCGGGCGCTGTCCGTGAGTTTCGGTTTGGCAAACGCCGCTGTGGCGGCCGTGCGGGAGGCTACATAAGAGCCTGCCCGCATGTGACGCCCGGTGACAGGGGAGGGGAGACCCTCCCCTTTTTTGACGATTCCCCTGCCGCCAGGACGGCGCGGGGGATTGATTTTATGCGCCGGATCCCTTATCATAGTTTGCGGTGATGGATCATGGAGAAAGCATTTGAGGAGATCGGCGCCCGGATCGGCTTGGACGCAGCGCAGATCCGGGCGGCCCTGCACGCCTATGAGTGCGATCCCAAAGGGGCGTCCGCACTGGCGGAACGCGTTCGCGCCGGCGGGAATCCGGGCGCATATCTGCGCGCAATCCACCGGGACCCGGAGACGGGCGGAGCGTGGGCGCTGGCGGGTGCGCTGCTCATGGCTCAGCGCGCCGGCGAAGATTATCGGGCGCGCGGTATTCCACAGGGAATTTTTATGCAGACGATGTCCGATATCAAAATATGGGCCGATACGTACCGCAGACGCACCGGCTGTGACGGGCTTGGAGAGATCGCGTGGATCGTGCATCACTGCCGCCTTGAGCTCTTCCGCCTCGGCCGTCTGCAATTTGAGCGGGGACGCGTCCCGGCCGCCCCGTTTGTCCCGCTGCGCAGGCGACGGACGCTGCCGCTGCGCCGCGGCTCTCCTTGTCTGGCCGTCCATATTCCGGAGGGGGAGCCGCTTGATCCCGCGGCGTGCCGTGCCTCTCTGGAGGATGCCCCGGCCTTTTTTGCCCGCTATTATCCGGCGGAACACTATGAATGGTTTTGCTGCTTTTCATGGCTGCTGTATTCGGGGAATCGGATGCTTCTCTCGCCGGAAAGCAATATTGTCCGGTTTATGGACTTGTGGGAGATCTGCTTTGACTGGAAAAACGATGCGCAGGCGGTTGAACGCATCTGGGGGCGCCGAGAACGGGACGTGTCACGCTATGAAACGGACACGCTGCTGCGCGCAAACGCCCGGCGATGGATGGAGCAGGGGAACCGCCTGGGGATGGGGCTCGGCTTCCGCATGATGCCCCGGGATGAGCGGGCGGAAAAATAGCAAGATCAATCAAAGGGGAGTGCATCCTGCAAAAAAACGGACGCCCTAAGAGGCGTCCTTGCAGGGGCACTCCCACCGTTTTGGGAATTGGCGGGCCGCGCATACGGTCGAAATCGGGCACCCGATGTTGGACGGTCTGTGCGGCCCTTTCCCTGCCGTTTTTATTCTGTTCTGCCGGGCCGCGATTATCAGCGGTAATTTTTTCCTCGAATGCTGCCCTCGCCCGTGATCTCCGTCTCTCCCTCTTTTCCGGTGCTGCACAGCAGCAGCTGCCTTCCGGCCAATTCCTCCGGTGTGATCCGGTCTGCGTAAAAAAGAAAGAGGGAGTAGCCGTTATCCGGGCAAAAACGCGGCATCCGGTGGATGGATCCGCCGTCTGTCTCCGGCTCCGGCTGGGGCAGTTTTAAGTAGTATCGGCGCTTTTCCGGCAGGTTTACAAACTCGCTGCGCACGATTGTGCCGCGGCTCCATCGGTGAAATCGGATATTCCCCCGCAGATGCGGCGCGGTCCTGCTTCGGATTTCCGCCCAGGCGTCGGGCGGGGCTTTTAAAGCGTCGGACAGTCGTACTGCTCTCATATTCTCACCTCGCTGTTCTATATCATCCTATGCTTTTGGCGCTTTTTTGCTCATCGGCAATTTTTCGGCGCGCAGCGGAAGGAGTTTTGACCCGATGCGGAGAGATTTGCGCCTTTTGGCGTTCGGACCTTTCGCCGTAAAAATTAATTTGCCAATTTGCCGAATATCAATGACAAATCCGACAAAATGTTATATAATATCTTTAATACCTGCCCATGGGCGGGAAAAAGGAGAAGAGCGATGTATTTTCAAAAAGAGATCGAGACCATGCCGCGCCGCGACTTGGAGGCACTCCAGCTTGAGCGGCTGAAGTGGACGGTGGACTACTGCTATAACAACAGTCCCTTTTACCACGAGCGGCTCTCCAAAGCCGGCGTCACGGCGGATAAAATCAGGACCCTTTCCGATATCCAATACATACCGGTCACGACCAAGGCGGACCTGCGGGATCACTATCCGTTCGGAATGCTGGCCCAGCCGATGAAAAATATTGTTCGGATTCACGCCTCTTCCGGTACGACCGGGAAGCCGACGGTGGTCGCCTATACCAAAAACGATCTGGAGCTGTGGTCGGATTGTATGGCGCGCCTGGTGACGGCGGCCGGGGCTACGTCGGACGACATTGTGCAGATCTCCTTTGGCTACGGCATGTTTACGGGCGCGCTCGGCCTGCATTATGGGCTGGAGAAGATCGGTGCCTCCGTGGTGCCGAATTCCAGCGGAAACACGGAAAAGGCGCTGATGTTCATGCGCGATTTCGGGACGACGGCGCTTGTCGCCACGCCCTCCTATGCGCTCTATATGGCGGAAATGGCCAAGGAGCTTGAGTACCCGATGAGCGACTACCATCTGCGCCTGGGCCTCTTTGGCTCCGAGGGGTGCACGCCGGAAATGCGCGCTCAGATCGAAAAGGGATGGGGACTGTTCGCCACCGACAATTACGGCATGAGCGAACTGATCGGGCCCGGTGTGTCCGGGGAGTGCCGCGAGCGCTGCGGCCTCCATTTTAACGAGGATTACTTCCTGCCGGAGATCGTGGACCCTGAGACGTGCGAGCCGCTCGCGATGGGAGAGCACGGGGAGCTGCTGGTGACGACGCTGTGCAAGGAGGGAATGCCGCTGCTGCGTTACCGCACGCGCGACATCACCTATCTGG
Organism: uncultured Oscillospiraceae bacterium; assembly: GCA_949293315.1. GTDB lineage: Bacteria > Bacillota > Clostridia > Oscillospirales > Acutalibacteraceae > Onthovicinus. The sequence continues at coordinate 72,303 of CASFCH010000004.1, forward strand.
ACGATTCCCCCTGCAAGTGCGGGCGCACGGGCGTGCGCATGGGCAAGGTGATCGGCCGCAGCGACGATATGCTCAAGATCCGCGGCGTCAACGTATTTCCATCGGAGATCGAGAGCGTCTTTGTCGGGATGGAGGAGATCGGACCGCACTACCAGCTCGTTGTGCGGCGCGAAGGCTTTGCGGACACGCTGGAGGTCCGGGTGGAGCTGATCGACGGCAGTCTGCTCGAACGGTATGGGGAGCTCGAGCAGCTCCAGCGCCGGATCGAGCACAGGCTGCGCAGTGTGCTTGGGATTCAGTGTAAGGTGAGCCTGGTCGAGCCCAAGACGCTCCAGCGCTTTGAGGGCAAGGCCAACCGGGTTCTGGACCTGCGTGGCCAGGCGTGATTTTACTGTAAATCCATTTCATAATGATATAGGGGAGAAATATATGAAGAAACTGATGCTTGGCAATGAGGCCGTGGCGCGGGGCATGTATGAGGCCGGGTGCCGCGTGGTATCGAGCTATCCGGGTACTCCGAGTACGGAGATCACGGAGTATGCGGCCACCTATGATGAAATTTTCTGTGAGTGGGCGCCCAATGAAAAGGTCGCGGCGGAGGTCGCCTGCGGCGCGAGTATGGCCGGGGCGCGTTCCATGTGCGGCATGAAGCACGTCGGGCTGAATGTGGCCGCCGATCCGGTCTACACGGCGTCCTATACGGGCGTCAACGCGGGAATGCTCCTTGTCGTGGCGGATGATCCCGGGATGCACTCCTCTCAGAATGAGCAGGACTCCCGGCATCACGCCATGGCGTCCAAGACCATGATGCTCGAGCCGTCCGATTCCGCGGAGTGCCTTGCTTTTACAAAGCTGGCTTACGCCCTCTCCGAGCGGTTTGATACGCCGGTCATGCTCCGCCTGACCACCCGAATCGCCCATTCCCGCAGCATTGTGGAGACGGGAGACCGCGCGGACGACGGCCTGAAGGACTACATCAAGAATCCGGGCAAAAACGTCATGCTGCCAGCCATGGCGCGCGAACGCCATGTGTTCGTTGAACAGCGCATGCGCGATATCGCGGCGTGGGCGGAGACGGCCGAAATCAACCGGGTGGAGGACCACGGCGGGAAGATCGGCGTCATCACCGCCGGCGACTGCTATTGCTACGCGCGCGAGGCGCTTGGGGACCGGGTATCCTACTTGAAGCTCGGCTGCGTCTATCCGCTGCCGGAGAAGCTGATCCGCGATTTTGCCTCCCGCTATGATACGGTCTATGTGATCGAGGAGCTGGACGATGTGATCGAGACCTTCTGCCGCAAGATCGGCGTGAGCGTCCACGGGAAGGATGTCTTCCCGCTGTGCGGCGAGTTTTCCCAGGCAATCGTCCGGGAGAAGATTCTCGGTGAGCAGCTCCCGTCCCGTCAGACAGATCTGGATATCCCGGGCCGTCCCCCGGCGCTGTGTGCCGGGTGCCCGCACCGCAGTCTGTTCTACGCGCTGAAAAAGCTGGGCGTGATGGTCAGCGGCGATATCGGATGCTATACGCTGGGGGCTACCGCGCCGCTGAGTATGATGGATACCTGTGTGTGCATGGGCGCTTCCGTCTCCATGCTGCACGGGCACAATAAGGCACGGCCCGGCTCCCATCAAAAATCCGTCGCCGTCATCGGGGATTCCACCTTTATCCACTCGGGCATCACCGGGCTGATCGATATCGCCTACAACCAGGGCAATTCGACGGTGATCGTGCTCGACAACAGCATCACCGGCATGACGGGCCACCAGCAGAACCCGACCACCGGCTATACGATCAAGGGCGATCCCACCAGCGCGGTCAATCTGGAGGCGCTTGCCCATGCGTGCGGCATCCGCCGGGTAAAGGTGGTTGATCCGTACCATGTCGATGAGACGATCGCCGCCATCCGGGAGGAGCTCGAGCACGATGAGCCGTCGCTTGTCATCTCGCGCCGTCCGTGCGTGCTGCTGAAAAAGGTCAAGCACAATCCGCCCTATCACATCGATCCGGAAAAGTGCATCGGCTGTAAGATGTGCATGAAGCAGGGATGCCCGGCCATCAGCTTTAAGGATAAAAAATCAAAGATCGACTTTACCCAGTGCGTCGGATGCGGCGTGTGTATTCAGCTTTGCAAATTCGGCGCCATACAGGCGAGTGAGGAGGAAAAAGCATGACTTACAATATTATGATCGTCGGCGTCGGCGGGCAGGGGACCCTGCTGGCCAGCCGGATCCTGGGCCAGGCCCTCCTCGACGAGGGGTATGACGTCAAGGTTTCCGAGGTGCACGGCATGAGTCAGCGCGGCGGCAGTGTCGTGACCTATGTCAAGTACGGCGACAAGGTGTATTCGCCCACCGTGGAAAAAGGGGAGGCAGATCTGATTCTCGCCTTCGAGCAGCTGGAGGCGGCGCGCTGGCTGCCCTATCTGAAGCCGGAGGGCAAGGTGATCGTCAACACGCAGCAGATGGACCCGATGCCCGTAATTACGGGCGCTGCGGAATACCCGGATCACGTCATTGAGTCCATTGAGCGGACGGGGGCGCAGGTCATTGCGGCGGACGCGCTCTCGCTTGCAGTGGAAGCCGGTTCCCCCAAGGCGGTCAATGTGGTACTGATCGGGCTGATGGCCCGGCGCATGCAGCTTGACAAACAGGTGTGGATCAACGCGCTGCGCGCAACCGTGCCGGAGAAGTTTTTGGAAATGAACTTAAAGGCCTTTGAGCTCGGGTACAGCAGAGCTTAAATTTTTCACAACAGATAAAGGAGACACACGGAACATGGAGCGTTACTTTCAGCCGGAGATCGAGCAGGCCCCGCGGGAATATCTGCGGGCCGTCCAGTCGGCCAGACTGATCAAAATGGTGCACCACTGCTATGAGCACGTCCCTTTTTATCAGGAGCAGTTTGATGCGATCGGCCTCTCGCCCGACGATATCAAGAGCATTGATGACATCACCAAGCTCCCGTTTACCACCAAGCAGGATATGCGCGATCACTATCCCTTTGGGCTGTTTGCCGTGCCCAAGGAGCGGCTTGTGCGCATCCACGCCTCCTCGGGGACAACGGGGAAGCAGACGGTCGTCGGCTACACCCAGCACGATATCGACGTCTGGGCGGAGGGCGCGGCCCGCGCGCTTGTGGCGGCGGGCGGAACCGAGCACGATTCCGTTCACGTCTCCTATGGATACGGGCTGTTCACCGGCGGCCTCGGCCTGCACTATGGGGCGGAAAAGCTGGGCGCGACGGCGATTCCCGTCTCCTCCGGCAATACGGACCGGCAGATCCAGATTTTGCAGGATTTCGGGTCCGATATCATCTGCTGTACGCCCTCCTATGCCATGTACATCGGCGAGTCCGTCGGCAAAAAGGGGATTGATCCCAAGACCCTGAAAGTGCGCGCCGGCATTTTCGGCGCGGAGCCGTGGAGCGAGAATATGCGCCGTCAGATTGAAAAATCCCTGGCGATCAACGCCTACGATATCTATGGCCTTTCCGAGATCGCAGGTCCCGGCGTCTCCTACGAGTGCCGGTGCAAGAACGGCCTGCATGTGTGCGAGGACTATTTCTATCCGGAGATTATCGACCCGGAGACGCTCGAGCCGCTCCCGGATGGGGAGTATGGCGAGCTCGTCTTTACCTGCATCGGCAAAGAAGCGCTTCCGCTGATCCGTTACCGGACGCGGGATATCTGCTCCCTGACGCATGAGGTGTGTGAGTGCGGCCGAACTCTGGTGCGCATGTCCAAGCCGCGCGGCCGCACGGACGATATGCTCATCATCCGCGGCGTGAATGTGTTCCCGTCTCAGGTGGAGCACGTGATCCTCTCGCTGGGGATGGAACCGAACTATCAGATCATCGTGGACCGCACGAACAATCTGGACACCATGGAGGTGTGTATCGAGATGTCGCAGCAGATGTTCTCCGACTCCGTCAAGGGCCTGGAGGGCACGGAGGCGAAAATTGAAGCTGCGCTGCACACAACGCTCGGCCTCTCGGCAAAGGTACGGCTGGTGGAGCCCAATTCCATTCCGCGCTCGGAGGGGAAGGCAAAGCGGGTTATTGATAAGCGTAAGATCTGAAAATAAAAGGAGGAACGCATCATGCCAATCAAGCAAATATCTGTTTTTGTGGAGAACAAGGCCGGACGCCTGGCGGATATCACCGCCGTGCTCGAGAGGGAGCAGATCAATATCCGTGCGCTCTCCGTGGCCGACACGACCAACTACGGGATCCTGCGCCTGATCGTCAGTGATCCCGACAGGGCGGAGCAGGCGCTGAAAGCGGCGGGAATGACCGTTTCCATTACGTCCGTGCTCGGGATTGGCATCCCGGATGTGCCGGGCGGTTTTTCCAAGGCGATCCGCGTCCTCTCCGATGAAGGGATCAGCGTGGAATACGCCTACGCCTTTATTACGCCGCGCGTCGGAACGGCGTATATCATCATCCGGGTGGAGGATAATGATCGGGCAGCAAAGGTGCTGGCGGACAAGGGGATCGTTTTAATCGAACAGAATGAGATCTTCTGATCGACCGCGTGTGTGCAATCGTTCACAATTACACGTCAACAGACCGTACGGCTCTCCGTGCGGTCTGTTTTTGGCCTGTTAAACAGAAGAGACAGTTGATTTTTAGCTGAAACTTCTCTATAATAACTGGAAAGGGATATTTTGTGCTTTATTGCCGAAATGTGCGGCTGGCATCCGGCAGGATGATGCCGGTATGCAGATTACATCTGAGGCTGAAAGAACGCGGTTGGGGGGAGAAAGCGTGCGGGTTGTTGAGGTAAACCATCGCGAGTCGGCGCTGATGGCGTCATTGTTTGAAATATGGGCAATGTCTGTCCGCGCCACTCACGATTTCCTGTCGCATGAAGATTTTGAGGCCATTTCCGGGCAGGTTCCCGGGCTGCTCAAAACGGTGCCCAGGATGCTTGTGGTCCTGCATCGGAACGGGGAGCCGTCCGGCTTTGCGGGGATCGATGGCGACAGTCTGGAGATGCTGTTTGTGCGCCCGGGCGATATGGGCTGCGGTGTGGGAAAACGCCTTGTCACCGACGCTGTGACGAAATATGGCGTACGCCGTGTCAGCGTCAATGAACAGAACAGATACGCGGTCGGTTTTTATAAATATATGGGCTTTCACATCTGTTCCCGGCAGGAGACGGACGATCAGGGCAGACCCTATCCGCTCCTCCATATGAAGATGGATCCCCTGATGGTGGAGAATTTGCTTACGGCAAGCAGCTGAACGCAGGGTGGCTGCGTGCGTCAAGCGGACAGCAACAGATACAGTTTATCCAGCTTAAAAAGCGGCGCCTTTTGTGAGACAATGCACTCAAAGGCGCCGCTTTTTACGGCCATTCAATTTCATAGGAGGTGTCGCCTGTGATGACGGCCGAGCAGTCCTTCTTCAAAATTGCCGCCAGTGTGATTTGCATGGAGCCGTGCGCCTGGATGTGGTAATCGGCCCGGATCAGATCGCCGCTGGACCGGTCGATCACGCATTCGATAGAACAGTCCGAATAGGTCAGCGTCAGGTCGCCCAGCTTGACGCCGGGGATGTCAAAATTCAAAAAATCAAAGTTTGTCGGAATGGAAAAACAGCTCCCATGGTTGCTCTGTCCGCGCAGCGGGACGCCGCTCTCCGGCTTGAGGACGATGCGCAGGGTCAGTGTGTCTCCGCCATCCGTGCACGCTGCGCTCTGGACGGCCTCCGCCTTCAGCCGGCTGGACCAGCTCTCACCGCCGACAGGGAATTCCACCGGGAGGATCTCCTTTCGGGACCGATCATCGCGGTTGAGGCGCGAAAGGGCGGATGTGATATCCTTCTTCCCAAACAGGACGTCAGATATCTGCAAGGTGTCGCGTGTCATATATACTTTGGGCTGTTCGCTTTTAACCCGATTGACCGTATCGTTGAACAGGTCCACAGCCTCCTGAACATTTTGAGGGATCTCCTGTACCGGATGGAGCGTTCGGCTGTTTTCGGTCGTTTGAACATCCTGCGTCTCACGATCCGGTTCCGTTGTGCTCTCGGCCGTGGAGGCGGGGGGATCTGTTGCCGGCTCCGTCTCCGATACCGCCGGTGACGTGCTTCCAATATCTCCCTGTGTCTGTCTGACGGATTCAACGGGAGCGCTGGTGCGAATGCCCCGATGATTGCCGGTCACATACCCGGCGGAAAAAAAGACGGAGAATGCCGCCAGCAGCGCGGCAACGGCAAGGATTCCCTGTTTTGCCCTCATATCCAGCACCCCTGAAAAGAATTTTCATTTTAGTATGGCCTCTCCCCCAGATGCCATGCACACGGGAACATTGGAAAAATCGGGCAGCAGATTACGCCCTGTGGATCAGCTGGTCCAGGCGGCGGCAGACCGCGTTGCCGGGGCGGCAGAGCAGGAACCACAAAAAGCTGTATACCGGGCAGATCTGCCCCATGACGTTCAGCGGGATGCGGGAGTAGTCCCAGACATTCCATTTCAGCCTGCGGTTGACAATCAATCCTACGATCAGCTCGGCTGCTGTAATCAACCCTGAACCGCGCAGGCAGTATTTCCACAGAGGGCCCTTTTCCCGCTTGGCCATCGCATACAGGCCGTCCAGACACGCCCCGCCGGTGAGGGCCATGGTCCAATGCGTCCGGCCGCGCCAGAGGATTTCGATAGAGCTGTAGCCGATCGCACCCACGCCGAATACAATCATGTATTCCCGCAGGAGCGCCGCCGCTTGTTCTTTGTCGAATTTGTCCGTCAATTCCATCACCCATACAGGATTTTTAACCAAAACGGCGTGATTATTCCGCCGGTGTTGACTTTGGCAGTGCTTCGTCCTATAATTTTGTGGTGAGTGTGCCTGCGGGAACCGTTGGGCATGGGGCGCATCATCCGCTCCGGAAAATAATGGATAGGAGACAACCGAATGATCTTTGCAAACAATGTATCCCTTCAGTACGGCGGCCGCGTGCTGTTCCAGAATGTCAATATCAAATTTACGCCCGGCAACTGCTACGGCCTGATCGGCGCAAACGGCGCGGGAAAGTCCACCTTTTTGAAAATTCTCTCCGGTGAACTGGAGCCGAACAAGGGCGAGGTTGTGACCAATCCCGGCGAGCGGATCTCCGTTTTAAAACAGGATCACTTTAAATATGACGACTGTGACGTTATCCGGACCGTCATGCTCGGCAACGAGGAACTCTGCCGGATCATGGATGAAAAGGAAGCCCTTTACGCGAAGGAGGATTTCTCGGAGGAGGACGGCATCCGGGTCAGCGAGCTGGAGGCCGAATTTGCCGAGATGGACGGCTGGAGCGCGGAGAGCAATGCGGAGATTTTGCTCAACGCCCTGGGGATCACCAGTGAGTACCACGCTGTCAAGATGCGCGAGCTCCCGGGCGACAAAAAGGTCAAGGTTCTGCTCGCACAGGCGCTCTTTGGCAATCCGGACGTCCTGCTGCTGGACGAGCCGACGAACCATCTGGATATCGACGCGATCCGCTGGCTGGAGGACTTCCTGCTCGACTTTGAAAATACGGTTATCGTCGTCTCGCATGACCGCCACTTTCTCAACAAGGTCTGCACCCACATTGCGGACGTGGACTTCGGCAAGATCACGATGTATGTCGGGAACTACGATTTCTGGTACGAGTACACGCAGATGGCGCAGCGTCAGCAAAAGGAGCAGAACAAGAAGAAGGAGGCAAAGAAAAAAGAGCTTCAGGACTTCATCGCGCGCTTTAGTGCAAACGCCTCCAAGTCCAAGCAGGCCACCAGCCGCAAAAAGCTGCTGGAGTCTCTGGATATCGAGGATATGCCGGTCTCCTCCCGGCGTTTCCCGTTCGTGGATTTCAAGCAGGATCGCGAGGTGGGCAACGATGTGCTCACGGTCTCGGGAATTTCCAAGACCATCGGCGGACGCAAGGTGCTGGATAACGTCAGCTTTACCGTCCTGCCGCACGATAAAATCGCATTTGTCGGGTCGGATCCGGTGGCGCGGACGACGCTTTTCCAGATCATCACGGGCGAGCTGGAGCCGGATGCGGGAGAGTATAAATGGGGCGTGACGACTTCCGTCTCCTATTTCCCGAGCGATAATTCCCGCTTTTTTGGCGGCTGTGATCTCTCGCTGATCGACTGGCTGCGCCAATACACGGACCAGCAGCTGGAGACGGATATCCGCGGCTGGCTCGGGCGGATGCTCTTCTCCGGCGAGGAGGCCAAAAAAGCCGCGAATGTCCTCTCGGGCGGCGAGCGGGTGCGGTGCATGCTCTGTAAAATGATGCTTTCCGGAGCCAACGTCCTGCTCTTTGACGAGCCGACCAACCACCTGGATCTCGAATCCATCACGGCGCTCAACAACGGCCTGATCAAATTCCCCGGGACGCTGCTGTTTACCTCTCATGACCATCAGTTTGTACAGACCATCGCCAGTCGGATCATCAATGTCACGCCCGGCGAGCAGTATGACCGTGTGCAGACGTATGATGAATACCTCGATATGCTCACCGCCGCGGCGGAATAGGGCCGGCCAACAGAATAAGGACTCTTTGAAAGCTGTCGGATTCCGGCAGCTTTTTTTTGTGTTTGAGGGCTTGATTTATGGTGCGGCAGCTGGTAGTATAAAAATAAAGGAACATTTGTTCTAAATCGATAAGGGGGAGTATGATGACCAGAGAGGAATTATCCCAGCTGCGCAGCACCCGACAGGAGCTTGAGGAGCTCAGGGCCCTGCGGCTGGAAATCGCGGAACAGCTCGGTGATCCCGGGCGTCAGGTGTGGGAGCGTGCCCAAGGGGAGCGGGAAGCGGAACGTATCCGCCTGCTTGCGGAGCAGCTCGACGGGCTTAGTCGCAGGATCGACCGGCGCAGGAGCTGTCTTGCGGAGATGTACCGCCGCACGCTCGACTGGATCGATCAGGTCCCGGACAGTGAGCTGCGGCGGATTTATACGTTGCGCTATATGATGGGCAAAAGCTGGCAGCAGGTGGCCAACGCGCTGGGGAACACGCGTTCCGCCGATGCCGTACAAATCCGCGCCAAAAGATTTTTGGAAAAAAACTGATTTTGTTGTTTTTGTCGGTTGTTATCCGACTATTATGATAAATAGATACCAAGCCACGTGAGATGCGAAGGATTCCTCTCACGCCGGAACAGTCCGGGGGTATCTGTTATTCAGCAGGGGAGCGGATCTGACGCTCCCGAGTTCTGATCCGCAGGCGGCGCGCCGGAGCGCGCACGGTGATCCGACTGCGGTGAGAACGGATAGCATGGAGCCGCCGACTGTGCGGACGGGCAGAGGTGACGGACTTACCGGGAATGCGTGCCGGCAGTCCCGCCGGACCGGAGGCTCTGTTTGGAAAGGAGATCCATCATGGAAGTGCAGTCCAAACTGATTGCGGATGTGGTATCTGCTTTAAGCGGTCTGGAGCTTGTCGCCCCGATCACGGTTGGCGGCCCGCAGGGGGACGGCGAATGGCTGACCGTCATCCCCTCCGGCGGAACGGAGGAATCCGTCTACTATGACCGCCGCATCCTGAGCGGGGTGGAGCTCACCTTCCGATGCCGGAGCGAATCGCCCGCATCGGCCTATGACAGCCTTTACGCAATCTGCAATTTTCTCCGCGGCCGCCTCTATCCGCAGCACGGCGATGGATACGACTGGCTGAATACGGCCGTCGTTGCCTCTCCGCAGTACGACGAGGATGGCAGCAGTCCGGAAAACACTGTTTACAAGGCCGTTGTCAAGTGTACGGTCTATTTTTAAGGAGGTATTTGAATGGTCCCGGAAATCAACTATAACATCACCCTTGAAATCGATATTTCTGACGCGCCGCACACCGAGCCGGAGTGGGCGGATCTGGGCGTATTTACAAAGAATGTCGCCCAGGCGCTCAATGAGGTGCTCTATCAGGCCACCTACTATTCCGACGGCGGTTGGAGTTCCACGGAGGTCACGGGCGGCCAGTACACCGTCACGCTCACGGGCGACCGTAAAAACGGTGATCCCGCCTGCGATTACATTTTTGATAAGGAGCGTCAGTTTGCCTTCGGCGACGCGCGCAAAACGAAGATGCGCATCCGCAGGGGCAATGAGGCCATCGTCTGGGATGTGACGCTTGCCAATATCACGGATGCCATGGGCGACGCCAATCAGCCGAACGCGGCCACTGTCACGATCCACGGCAACGGTAAGCCGACGTTTGAGACGATCAGCGCGTAAGCAGCCATCGGGGCGGGGGACCGCCCTTTTTTCTTTTGAACAAATGCGGCGGCCCCTGTCAGAGGCAGGGGCCGCCCGGAGAATAGAGGAGGAATCATCTATGTCTTACACGATCCGCAGAGCGCCCGCGCAGGTGCGCGAGTCGCTGGAGCTCATTACTGCAGACGGCCAGTCCCGAAAAACGCTTGAAGTTGAACTGAATATCCCTCGTCTGGCCGGCGAACTGCGCCCCGCCATACTGGAACTGACGCATGCGCAGGAAAAGATCGCCGCTGCCGCAGGCAGGGGCGGAGAGGAGGCGCAGGCGGCGTATGACGAGGCGGTGGAGGTCTCTCACCGGCTGCTGAATCTCATTTTTGGCCCCGAGAATACGGAGGAACTGCTGTCCTTTTTTGACCGCAACGAGGCGGAGCTTCTCCAGCAGGTCACCCCGTTTATCGCGGAGGTGGTGCAGCCCGCCGTGCGGGGCTATATCTCCGAGTGCCGGAAGCGCGCGGTAAAGGGGCGCCGTCATGCGGGGCGGAACTGACGTCCTCCGCTACAGGGGGAAAAAAATCAGGCTGTACCTGTACTTTAATGCGGTGCTCGACTGTATCCGGATCCTGCGGCGGCCGGATCTGGACGGCGGCGCCAAGCTGGATGTCTCCCTCGCCGTGCTCACGGACGGGAGCCGCTTTGTAAGGCGTCTGTCTCCGGAGGAGAAGGCGGAGCTCTATACGCGTATCTTCAATGAAAAGATCAATCCGCCAAAGCGGACGGGTACAGATGACGGGGTCAAGACGGTTGATCTCCTGTTTGACTGGCCGCTGATCCGTGCGGCGTTCCTGCAAAATTATCATTTGGACCCGGAGCGGCAGTACAACCGCATGCCCTGGAAGACCTTTATGACGCTCTTTCAGGGCCTGACGGGTACGAAGCTCAACGAGGTGATGCAGATTCGGGGCATGGAGCTTCCGGAGCCGACGCGTTACAACGCGGCCCAGCTGCGCGAGCTTCGGCGGATGAAACAGTACTGGGCGTTCCCGCTTGAGGTCATCGGGGAAAATTACGGGGAACAGCTCGAGAGGATGTTTACAACATTGAGCAAAATGGCGAAAGGAGGCCAGTAAATGGCGGAGAACTTGAATGCCGATAAGGTTTCGGCCGATCTCGATCAGATCCGAACACTGGTCCACTCGGCAAATCAGTCGATTCAGGATCAGACCGTCTCGGCGATTGATACGATTGAAAATCGATTTACAAAGTTCGCGGATTCGTGTGACGTGCTGATCCAGTCTCTGAAGCTGGAGATGGGGGAACTGGGGCAGTCGTTTGAAAAGGCGAGCGGCCAGCTGGATAAATTAAAACCACAAAAATTGACTGAGGTAAATGTGGAGGCAAAACAGTCAAAAGAAAGCGTCAAAGACGTTTCTGAGGCAGTGAAGAATGTCGATAAAAATCTCGATAAAATCGACGCCTCCGGGCTGGATCAGGTTACCAAAAAGGCGGAAGATGCAGGCAAAGCGCTGGAAAAAGCCGGGAAAAAATCCGGCGGTTTTGACGCCGGAAAGGCGAAGGAGAGCATTTCCTCCATGGCAGAGGAAGTGGGCGGCATTGATCTGGGCGGTATTTCGGATACGATCGGAACCCTCTCCTCCGGCCTGGGCGGCGTTGCGAATCTGGCTGTCGACGCGGCGGCGAAGAGCATCAGTCTGGCTACGGATATGTCCGACGCCATGGGTAATTTTGCGGTCAAAACCGGAGTGAGTCAGGAATCTTTGGACGGCTATCAGGAGGTTCTGGAAAGCATTTATTCCGGCGGCTATGGCGAGAGCTTTGCGGATATTTCGGATGCGATGGTCAATGTAAAGCAGAGCTTTGGCGATCTCTCCGACGAACAGCTGCAGGGCATGACGGAGTCGGCGCTGGCGCTGCGGGATGCGTTCGGCTATGACGTGTCCGAATCGACCGAGGCGGCCAAGGCGCTCATGGAGGAGTTTGGGGTTTCGGGCGAAGAGGCGTTCAATATGATTGCCAAGGGCTCGCAGGACGGCCTGCTCGCCTCCGGAGAAATGCTGGAGGGGATCGAAGCGTCGCACGAGTCCTTTGCCCTGATGGCGGAGGACGCCTCCGGAACGGCGGAGGCCATGACAAACCTCAAGGATATTGAGTACGGCGATATGGGCTCTATGCTTGAGGAGATGGGGCGTTCCCTGGAGATGGTGCTTCTTCCGATCGGCGAGGCGCTTCTTCCGGTGCTGTCCACGCTTTTGGAGGCGATACAGCCGTTACTGGATGCGGTGCTGGCGCTGATTCAGCCGATTCTGGACCTGATTACCGGTGCAATCGGACCGCTGATGGATGTCCTCAATCCACTGATTGAGATCATCTCCACCGGCCTTACGGAAGCGATCAATTTCTTCAGCGGAATTGTTTCCGACGTATTCAGCGGCGTACTGGACAGTGTGACAAAGGTCCTTGACAATTTCAGGAATATCATTGGCTCTGTGATCGACTTTGTCAAAAACGTTTTTTCCGGCAACTGGAAGGGCGCATGGGACAGTGTTAAAAACATCTTCAGCAATATCTGGGATTCCATCAAGGAAGTCGTTAAGATCCCGATCAACTATATTATAGACGCGATAAACGGGCTGATCCGCGGGCTGAACAAAATTAAAATTCCGGATTGGTCACCTGTCTTTCCAGGAAGGGGATTAAATATCAAGGAAATCCCCCGCCTGAAGGTGGGCATCGACTATGTCCCGTCCGACTTTTACCCGGCCTATCTGGACCGGGGCGAGCGCGTCCTCACTGCGGAGGAAAACGCCCGCTTTGCGGCGGCGGGCGGATTTGCGGCGCTGGAATCCCGCGGAGCCTATATGATGTTTGACCCGTCGCTGATCGCGGCGGCAGTCCGCCTGGGCCTGGAGAACGCCAATATCTGCGTGCGCGGAGATGTCCACACCACCCTGAACGCGGACGGAAAACAGCTCGGCGAGGTTGTCACCCCCTATGTCAATCAGGGGCTGGGCGCCCTCGCGGACGGAAAGGAGAGAGGCAGATGATCGGCGTAACATTTGGCGATAAGCATACCTGGCGCGACTGGGGGCTGAAATGGCTCGGATGCGAACTCCCCATGCCGGAGCCGCGCATCATCAGCGTGGAGGTCCCGGGCCTCGACGGCGTGCTGGACTATACGCAGGCGCTCACAGATGAGGCCTGCCTGGCCAATCGGGAGATTGTGCTCACCTTTGATAGGATGGACCAGGATCTGGCATCGTGGCAGCGCATCTACTCACAGATCGCAGCCGCCTGCCACGGCAAAAAGCTGCGCATCATTCTGGATACGGATCCCGACTATTTCTATTATGGCCGCGTCTCGCTCGGCGCCTCCAAGGAGAACGAGCGTGTCAGCCAGATCGTCTTTACCGTGGATGCGGACCCGTACAAGTATGAGCTCGTCAGCAGCGGGGAGGATTGGCTCTGGGATTCACTCAATTTTGAGACTGGCGTGATCCGTGATTATAAGGAGCTTTCCGTCTCGGGGAGCCGCACGGTCACGTGCATCGGCGTACAGCGCCCGGTGATTCCGGTGTTCTACTGCTCCGCCGCCATGAGCGTGCGCTTCGGCGGGCAGTCCTACCAGCTCTATCCCAAAACAGGCGGCAGCCGCATCCCGGAGATCGTGCTCCAGCCGGGCGAGAATACGCTCACCTTTACCGGGGACGGCACCGTGACGATCGATTACAGAGGGGGTGTGCTATAACATGTACAAAGTACTCTTAGGAGATGAGCTGGTGCACTATGCACCGGCGGGGATCGAGCTGATCGATCCGGTGCTGGAGCTGGAGGACAACAAGTGCGGTACTTTTAAATTTGGGATCGCGCCCGGGCAGCCTGGGTATGACCTGCCGCAGAAGCTCGTCACAACCGTGGA
>CASFCH010000005.1 GCA_949293315.1 uncultured Oscillospiraceae bacterium
GTATCCGGGAGCACCGGATAGGAGATCCAGCTCTCGCCGCTGTCGCGCGTGATATAGAGGTGCGGCTGCGCGCCGTAGAGAAACGCCGCCGTATACGGCTCCTCCTCGGAGACGTAAAATTCCCCCGCCGGGAGGATGCCGTCCGGGTAGACGGCGAGCGCCTGATCCACCTGTTTGGGCGTGATATCGCAGGGGATCCACGTCTCCCCCCAGTCCCCGCTGAAGCGCAGCAGGCCGTCCTCCGTCACCTGGCGCTGCTGCCGGTCGCCGGGATTGCGGCTGGCGAGGAGCGTGCTTTCATCGGCCGGCGGACAGAGATAGGTCATGTCCAGCTCACCGGCCTGAAGGTTCACGTACACGGCGGTTTTCCCGTCCCCCGTCCCGCCGGCGCCGTTCTGGTATTCCTCCGCTGTCAGCACCGGGAAGTCCGCGCCGGAGCGGCCGTCGATCACCGGGGAGCCGGCGGAGATCCGGCCCGATCCGCGGCAGCTGACCTGCCCCTCTTTGGCGTGCAGGGCGTCCATCTGGCGGACAAGCGGCAGGCGGCGGAGCTGATCGCTGAGATAGAAAACGTCTGTGTTGGCATTATAGGGGGCGGAATCCGTACCGTTCTCCTTCGGCGGCGTGTAGAGGACCGTTTCCGCCGTGCGCTCCAGGCCGAACACGCCCAGCGACGCCCCGGCGCTGTCGTACCCCTCCACCGTTATCATGAAGTCGCCCAGCACGGCGTCTGAATCCATATCGCCCTTGAAGGAGATCAGACGGTACAGTTCCGGCGCGGATGCCCCGATCTGCGCCTTCAGCATCTCCAGCACATCGGACAGCCCCGTCTGCTGGAGATTTACGGCGTCCGTTTCCTCTTTCTCCGAATCCCCGCATCCGGCCAGGCACAGGAGCAGCACGGCCAGACAGACGGCAAGCGCTCGTCTCATAACGGATCGCATCCTTTCCAGATCAAAATAGAGCGGACCGTCCGGAAGAGCGGACGATCCGAACGGATTATAAATACTTTTTCAAATACTGGCCCGTGTAGGAGTCCGCACAGCGGGCGACTTCCTCCGGCGTGCCGGCGGCGACGATCATTCCGCCGCCGTCGCCGCCCTCGGGGCCGAGGTCGATGATGTGGTCCGCCGTCTTGATCACGTCCAGATTGTGCTCAATGACCACCACGGTATTCCCGGCGTCCACCAGCTGCTGGAGCACGTCGATCAGGCGGTGGACGTCCGCCGTGTGCAGACCGGTCGTCGGCTCGTCCAGAATATAGATCGTACGGCCTGTGGCACGTTTGGACAGCTCCGTGGAGAGCTTGACACGCTGTGCCTCGCCGCCGGAGAGCGTGGTGGCCGGCTGGCCGATCTTCACGTACCCCAGCCCCACGTCAAAGAGCGTCTTGAGCTTGCGGTGGATCTTGGGCACGGAGGAGAAAAAGTCCATGCCCTCCTCGACCGTCATCTCCAGCACGTCATAGATGTTTTTGCCCTTGTACTGCACCTCGAGCGTCTCGCGGTTATAGCGCGCGCCCTTGCACACATCGCAGGGGACATAGATGTCCGGAAGAAAGTGCATCTCGATCTTTACGATGCCGTCGCCCTGGCACGCCTCGCACCGGCCGCCCTTGACGTTAAAGGAAAAGCGGTTGGCCTTGTACCCGCGCATCTTGGCGTCCGGCGTCTGGGCGAAGAGCTCGCGGATATCCGTGAATACACCGGTGTACGTCGCCGGATTCGAACGCGGCGTGCGCCCGATGGGGGATTGGTCGATGTCGATCACCTTGTCGAGCTGATCGACCCCCTCGATCGTGTCATGCGCGCCGGCATAGCTTTTGGCGCCGTTGAGCTCGGCCGCCAGCTTTTTATATAAAATCTCATTGACGAGCGAGGATTTGCCCGAACCGGAGACGCCCGTCACACAGACGAACTCCCCGAGCGGGATCTCCACGTCGATATTTTTCAGGTTGTTCTCCCGCGCGCCGCGGATGACGAGCTTTTTGCCGTTGCCGGGGCGGCGCCTGTCCGGGACGGGGATCTTTTTTGCCCCGCTCAGGTACTGGCCGGTGATGGACTCCTTGCACGCCTTGATCTCGTCCACCGTGCCCGCGCACACCACATGGCCGCCGTGGATGCCCGCGCCGGGACCGATATCCACGATATAGTCCGCCGCGTACATCGTGTCCTCATCGTGTTCGACGACGATCAGCGTATTCCCCAGATCGCGCAGGTGCTTGAGCGTGGCGAGCAGCTTATCGTTATCGCGCTGGTGCAGGCCGATGCTCGGCTCGTCGAGGATATAGAGGACCCCCATCAGGGAGGAGCCGATCTGCGTCGCCAGGCGGATACGCTGGCTCTCCCCGCCGGAGAGCGTGCCGGAGGAGCGCGAGAGCGTCAGATAGCCGAGGCCCACGCTCTCCAGGAACTTGAGCCGCTCCCGGATCTCCTTGAGGATCAGGCGGGCGATCATTTCCTCGCGTTCGGTCAGCTTCAGTTCCTCAAGAAAGGCCAGCAGCCGGACGACGGACAGGTCCGCCAGCTCATTGATGCTCTTGCCCCCCACGGTGACGCAGAGAGATTCCTTTTTCAGCCGCGCGCCGTGGCACTCCGGGCACTTGACGCTGCCCATGAACTGCTCGATCTCCTGCCGTGAGTACTCACTGGCGCTCTCCTGATACCGGCGCTCGAGATTGGGGATCACGCCCTCAAACGCCGCCGAATACGATCCGGTTCCGAAGGCGCTCGTGCGGGTGAGCTTGATTTTTTCGCCCCCTGTGCCGAACAGGATCACGCCCAGCGCGCCGTCCGGCAGGTCCTTGACCGGCACGTCCAGCGAGAAGCCGTAGTGCGCCGCAAGGCCCTTAAAGTACATGCCCGCGATGGTGCTGCCGTCCGCAATGGCCCAGCCCGGCGCGCGGATGGCGCCCTCGTTGATCGTGAGCCGCTTGTTCGGGACGATCAGCGCCGGATCGATCTTCATGAACATCCCGAGCCCCGTGCACTTGGGACACGCGCCGAAGGGGTTGTTAAAGGAAAACATGCGCGGATTGAGCTCGTCGATGCTCGCACCGTGCTCCGGGCAGGCGTAATTCTGGGAAAAGAGCAGGTCCCCGCCCTCCTCGCCGGTGTCGATGATGACGGTGCCGCCCGAGAGGGAGCAAGCCGTCTCCACCGAGTCGGTCAGACGGGTGTTGATCCCCTCCTTGATGATCAGGCGGTCCACGACGATTTCGATATTGTGCTTTTTATTTTTATCCATGCGGATGCTCTCGGACAGATCGTAGATGCTGCCGTCGATCCGCACGCGGACAAAGCCCGATTTCCGGGCGGCGTCGAGCTCCTTGATGTGCTCGCCCTTGCGCCCCTTGACAACGGGGGAGAGCACCTGGATCTTGGTGCGCTCAGGCAGGGCGAGGATGCGGTCCACGATCTTGTCGATCGTCTGGCGGCGGATCTCCCGCCCGCAGATGGGGCAGTGCGGGATGCCGATGCGCGCGTAGAGCAGGCGCATATAGTCATAGATCTCCGTCACCGTGCCCACTGTGGAGCGCGGGTTTTTGGAGGTGGTCTTCTGGTCGATGGAGATGGCGGGGGAGAGCCCGTCAATGGAGTCCACGTCCGGCTTCTCCATCTGGCCCAGGAACTGCCGCGCGTAGGAGGAGAGGGATTCCACATACCGCCGCTGGCCCTCCGCATAGATGGTGTCAAACGCCAGCGAGGACTTCCCCGAGCCGGAAAGGCCGGTGAAGACCACCAGCTTGTCCCGCGGGACGGTGACGTCGATATTCTTCAGGTTGTGCTCGCGCGCACCTTTGATAATCAGATCTTTCTGAGGCATAGTGGTTCCTCCTATTTTTCGCCTTTGAGCTTGGCGATCTCGTCGCGCAGGAAGGCGGCGTGCTCAAATTCAAGCATTTTGGCCGCCTCCTTCATCTCGCGCGTCATCTGGTCGATGAGCTGTTCGCGCTCGCGCCTGGACATATTCTGCACTTTCAGGGAGCGGGCCTTGGGTTTGGCGGTGATCTCGATCACATCGTGGACGCCCTTGACGATCGTCTTCGGCGTGATGCCGTGCTCCCGGTTGTACTGCTCCTGCTTTTCCCGCCGGCGGAGCGTCTCCCGGATGGCGCGCTCCATGGAGGGCGTGACGCTGTCCGCGTACATGATGACCTCGCCGCCCGCATTGCGCGCCGCGCGGCCGATCGTCTGCACAAGCGACGTCTCCGAGCGGAGGAAGCCCTCCTTGTCCGCGTCGAGAATCGCGACGAGCGACACCTCGGGGATATCGAGGCCCTCGCGCAGCAGATTGATGCCAACGAGCACATCAAACTCACCGGTGCGCAGGCCGCGGATGATCTCCATGCGCTCGATGGTGTCGATATCGTGGTGCATATAGCGCACCCGAATCCCCGCGTCGGTCAGGTAGTCGGTCAGGTTTTCCGCCATTTTTTTGGTGAGCGTGGTGATGAGCACGCGCTCCCCGCGCTGCGTGCGCAGGTTGATCTGGGAGACGATATCGTCGATCTGGCCCTCCGTCGGCTTGACGGTGATCATCGGGTCGAGCAGGCCGGTGGGGCGGATCACCTGCTCCACGATCTGCGCGCTCCTGCTGCGCTCAAACTCGCCAGGCGTGGCGCTGACAAAGATCTTCTGCCCCACGCGCTCGTAGAATTCGTCGAACGTCAGCGGCCGGTTATCATAGGCCGACGGCAGGCGGAAGCCGTACTCCACGAGCGTCTCCTTGCGCGCGCGGTCGCCCGCGTACATGGCCCGCACCTGCGGGAGCGTCACGTGGGATTCGTCCACAAACAGGAGGAAGTCGTCCGGGAAGTAGTTGAGCAGTGTAAACGGCGGCTCCCCGGGCCCGCGCCCGGACATGACGGCCGAGTAATTCTCGATCCCCTTGCAGAATCCCGTCTCCTGCAGCATTTCGATATCGTACTCCGTGCGCTGGCGGATGCGCTGCGCCTCGAGCAGGCGGCCCTTTTTTTCAAAAAATCGGACGCGCTCCTCCATCTCCTCCTCGATCTTCCTCACGGCGAGCTTCATCTTCTCGGGCTCCACCACATAGTGCGAGGCCGGATAGATCGCCGCATGGCTGACGACGCCCTTGACCTCCCCGGTGAGGGCGTTGATCTCGCTGATGCGGTCGATCTCATCGCCAAAGAATTCCACGCGGATGGCCGTATCGTTGGAATACGCGGGGAAGATCTCCACCACGTCGCCGCGCACGCGGAACTTGTTGCGGGTGAAGTTGATGTCATTGCGGTCGTACTGGATCTCCACCAGCTTTTTCAGGACCTCCTCCCGGCTCTTCTCCATGCCGGGGCGCAGGGAGAGGATCATGTTTCGGTAGTCGATGGGGTCGCCCAGAGAATAGATGCACGACACGCTCGCCACGATGATGACGTCCCGCCGCTCGGACAGCGCGGAGGTGGCGGAATGGCGCAGCTTGTCGATCTCATCGTTGATGGCGGAGTCCTTTTCAATATAAGTATCTGTCGTGGGGACGTACGCCTCGGGCTGATAGTAGTCGTAATAGGAGACGAAATATTCCACCGCATTTTCGGGGAAAAACTCGCGGAACTCCGAGCAGAGCTGGGCCGCAAGCGTCTTGTTGTGCGCGAGCACGAGCGTGGGGCGGTTGAGCCGCGCGATGACGTTCGCCATCGTGAACGTCTTACCCGAGCCGGTCACGCCCATGAGCGTCTGTTCCTGATCGCCGGCCTGAACGCCCCGGACAAGGGCGTCGATCGCCTCCGGCTGATCGCCCGTGGGCTGATAGTTGGATACGAGCTTAAAATGGTCCATACGCGCCCCTCCTTCCTGCTTTTTCAGTATGGTCCGGCTGCTGGTCATAGTATACCACAAATGAAAACGATTTTCAAACTTTTGTTCTGTTTTTGCATGTTTATCAGCGCCGGGGCACGGGCGGATACAGACAGGACGGCGGCCCCGTGCGGATGCATGGCGGGGCCGCCGTTCCAATCACAGATGTGCTACTCCCCGCGGGAGAGCGGCGGGATTTTTTTGATAATCAGGCGCTTTTGCACGGTGAGCTCCCGTGCGGGCCGGCCGTCCAGACAGGCGGAGAAGGCGGCGTTGTCCGCCATGGAGAGGTATTCCCCGCCGCAGAAGATCAGATGGTCCTGCAGTGTGACCTCCAGCCCCTTGAGGATCGCGGCCACGCGGGCGGTGGCGCGGCAGTCGTCCCCGGAGGGGTAGCAGTGGCGGCTGCCGGGGTGGTTGTGGGCGAGCACAATGTTCGCTGCGCGCACCTCGATCGCCCACTCGCAGATACGCCGCACATCGATCAGCGCCCGCGCGGGGGAACCCTCCCCTACAAGCTGTGTGCCGATGAGACCGCCGCTTGAGTCCATCGCCATGGCGAAGACGGCCTCCGTCGCCCGGCCCGCGAACAGCGGCGCGAGGATCTCCGCCGCGCGGGCAGTGGAGTGCACCTTCTGCCGCGGGGAGGAGCCGAGATCCTGCCCGTAGGCGCCCCACAGGTCCGGGATCAGACGGATCAGCGTGGCTGTGTGCAACCCGATCCCGGGCACCTTGACAAGCTCGCTCACCGGAGCGTCAAAGACCCCGGACAGGGAGCCGAACCGGTCCAGCAGGCGATGTGCGAGCACATTGGTATCCTTCTGAGGGATGGCATAGAACAGCAGCAGCTCCAGCACGTTGTGCGGCTCAAAGCCGGAGAGCCCCTCTCTCAAATAGCGGTTTTTCAGGCGCTGGCGGTGGTTCCGGTGGATTCCCTGTTCCTGCATACCCTTTCTGGCTGCCATCGGCGTTCTCCTTTCTGTCCGGCCGGGCGGCGATTGACTTCGGCAGGACGGGTATAGTAATATATAGACAGTCCGTTGATTTCAAACGGACAGGAGGTGTTCCCGTGAAAAGATTTCTGATCGGTCCGAACGACGCCGGACAGCGCCTGGACAAGTTCGTCGCCAAAGCGGCGCCGCTGCTGCCGCAGGCGCTGATGTATAAGTACATCCGCATCAAACGGATCAAGGTGGACGGAAAGCGTGCGCAGATCTCCACCCGGCTGACGGCGGGGAGCGAGGTGGCCATGTATATCAACGACGAATTTTTCCGCCCCGCGCCGGAGCAGTACGACTTCCTCACCGCATCGAAAAATCTGGATATCCTCTATGAGGATGACAATATCCTTCTGCTCGATAAAAAGGCCGGCGTCCTCTCCCATGCGGGGGACGGCGAGTACGGCGACAATCTGATCGCGCGCGTGCAGCGGTACTTATATGAAAAAGGGGAATATGACCCGGCGGCGGAAAATGCCTTTGCCCCCGCGCTCGTCAACCGGATCGACCGGAACACGGGCGGTATCGTCATCGCGGCCAAGAATGCCCCGGCCCTGCGCATCCTCAATCAGAAGATGAAGGACCGCGAGCTGAGCAAGTATTACCTGTGCATCGTGCACGGGATTTTGGAGCGGAAAGAGGGCGTGCTTGAGGGCTATCTCCTCAAGGACGAGGCCAAAAAGACGGTCCGCGTGCTGGCACAGCCCTGCCCGGGCGCGCGCACGATCCGCACGCAGTACCGCGTGCTGGACGAACGCGACGGCCTCAGCCTGCTGGAGGTGGATCTGCTCACCGGGCGGACCCACCAGATCCGCGCCCATTTTGCCAGCATCGGCCACCCCCTCCTCGGGGACGGGAAGTATGGCTCCAACAGGCTCAATAAAAAGTACGGCTATAAGAAGCAGTGCCTGTACTCCTATAAGCTGACGTTCCGTTTCACAACAGATGCCGGAGCGCTGGCATACCTCAACGGTCAGACGTTTGAGGTGCCGGACGTCTGGTTTGCGCGCGCCTTTTCGGAGGGGACGCTGTGACAGGGCGGCTCATTCCTCCGCGCCGTCCGCCATGTAGTCGGAGAGGCCCGCGCGGTCCGTCACGCAGATGCGGCGGTAGCGGATCTCGATCAGCCCGCGGTGGGCAAAATCGTTGAGGGCACGGCTGACCGTCACGCGTGAGGCGCCCGTCATGTTCCCAAGCTCCTCCTGCGTACAGCTGATCGGCTTGCCGGGGTTGATCTCGTCATAGTCGAGCAGGACCCGCGCGATCCGCCGGTTGGCGGGCAGGAAGCTGACGGTGTCCAGCTGGTTGGAGAGCATCCGTACCGTCCGCCCCAGATAGCGCAGCATCGTCACGGCGAGCTCCGGCTCCCGGCTGAAGCACTCCGTGAGGAGCGCGTGATCGATCGCGATGATCTGGCACTGAGTGTCCGCGCTCGCGCTTGAGACGCGGTCCAGGCCGTCGAAAAAGGACGCCTCGCCAAAGATATTGCCGCTCTCCTTGACCGTGAGCGTGCGCTGGGCCCCGCTCTCCGAGGTCATGAAGATGGTCACGCGCCCGCTGACCAGATAGTAAAACTCCGATGGCGTGTCCCCCTGGAGATAGACGAGCTCCCCCGGACGGTAGAGGACGGGCTTTCTGTAATTTTCAAAAATTTTCCACGCGGGATCTTTGGGTAAAAATTGAGTCTGTATGGCAATTCACCGCTTTTCCTGTAAAATTCCGTATTCAAGATTGTATCATCCCCGCCGGTTGATTACAAGACCCCGAAAGGGAAAGAAATCAAAAGAAAATCCGAAAAAAGCGGATTTTCCGCAAAATGCGGAGACGGTACGGCGGGGCGTTCGGCCGGAAGCCTGCACAAAAACGGAGACCGGTGCGATTCTACAGAAACTTTTAAGAATAAAACAAGCTGCGATACGGGCGGGATCTTGTACATTCCGCGCTGTCTGAAAGAGGGGGATGAAATGACGACAAAAGAAAAAATCCTTGAGCTGTTCGAGTCCCACAGGGATACTTATTTTTCAGGCGAGGAAATTGCCCGGACACTGTCCGTCTCCCGGGCCGCCGTATGGAAAGCGGTGAAGGCCCTGCAAAACGAGGGATACGCATTTGATGCCGTGCCCCACAGGGGATACAGTCTCTCATCCCGGACAGATATCGTATCGGTTCAGGGGATTTTGAAGTATCTGCGCTTTGAGACGGAAAGGCTGAATATTTCGGTGCTCCCGTCCGCATCTTCTACCAATGCCCTCCTGCGGGAGGAGGCCAACCGCGGCGCCAAAGAGGGCCGCCTGATCGTTGCCAACGGGCAGACCTGCGGCCGGGGCCGGGGCGGACGCCGCTTTTTTTCCCCGGAAGATACGGGGGTCTACCTGAGCCTGCTGCTCCGCCCGGAAAATTACGCTGCGCAGCAGGCTGTCCGGATTACCACCATGGCGGCGGTGGCGGCCTGCGAGGCCATTGAAGAAGTATCCGGAGAGAAAGCGGAGATCAAATGGGTGAACGATATTTTCGTCCGCGGGAAAAAAGTCTGCGGGATTTTGACGGAGGGGTCCTTCGGCCTTGAAAGCGGACTGCTGGAATATGCCGTGCTGGGGATCGGGATCAATGTCTATCGGCCTGAGGGCGGATTTCCAAAAGAGCTGGAACCCGTTGCCGGTGCTGTTTTTCAAACCCATCAAGACGATGCAAAAAATCGTTTGGTATCGGAGTTTTTAAACGCCTTTTACAAATATTACACCGCGCCATGCCCACGGGATTATGTGGAGCGGTATCGGGAACGCAGTTTTGTGATTGGAAAGTGGGTCACGCTGACGTCTGAGAATGGGGCCGGACATGCCGTTGTGCTGGGGATCGATGACAACTGCCGCCTGCTGGTAAAATATGACGACGGCACGGAGCGGTGTTATTCGTCCGGAGAAATCAGCGTTTGTATCTGAAAAGGGAGGGGAAGGATAGGACGATCGTTCTGTAAAAAAAGACAGGGACCATAATAATCAAAAAAGGTTTTCAGGAAAAATCACACTCTCGATATTGAGGGTATCAGGAGTGCGATTTTTATTTCTGAGAGCTACGAAAAATATTTTTGAAATTTTGCCAGTGGAATTTAATTAAACTTATTGGGAACAATATTCCGTTTCGGCTTCAGGATGATTTGAATAGATACTTCTGTACAATAAAATTCCTGTTGCCGTTTTTTGAAATTCTCCGCATTTTTGGCTTCTGCATACAGAGAAATACTGACTCGCAGCAGCGCACAAGATCCGCTAAACTTACAACTGCTTCCCACACGATTATCTTTTATATCACATTCCGATGAAATGAATGGTACAGCTTCCTCTGCCGTCCTTGTAGTTGACGCATCGGAAAAGTTACTGGTTGCACTTCAGCGATTTGGCGGCGCCGAAAATTTATATCTGTTTTGCCTTGCGGTAATCATTGGGCGTTGCGGAGTTATTAGACATGACAAAAAATTATTGACAAGATTCATTTTTGGGGATATAATAAAATCATTTAAAAGAAGAAATTAGAAAAGTATAATGTCATTTTTTACACGTGACATATAGGGGTGAGCGGATGAAAATAGGAGCCTTAGCAAATGTCCGAAGCGGACTGGTTTTATCAAGGAAACAATCCAGGGAGCCTACAGATTATCGGTATCCTTTAATCAACTTACGTTGCATCCAGCAGGAGGGTATCATTGACCTAAACGAGTCAGATATATACGAGGCAAAAGAGCTTCTGAAGGAAGAGTATCTCTCCCAACGAGGAGATATTGTTGTCCGCCTTACCGCACCTTATACGGCAGTTTTAATTGATGACACTACATCAGGGATGGTGATATCCTCAAACTTTGTAGTGATTCGAGTTGAAGATAAGAGACTGTTGCCAGAGTATCTTTTTTGGTTGCTGAATACAGAAAAGGTAAAACGAAAAATTTATGAGAATGCAACCAGTAATATGCTTGGAGCAGTTAACGCAAGATTTTTAGCTGACTTTGAATTGGCCCTTCTTTCCGTGGAGGATCAGCGTAAAATCTCCCAGTTCAATCTGCTGGCCAAAAGAGAACGCCAATTACTTAGGATGTTGGCAGATGAAAAAGAAAAGTATTATGCTGGTGTACTGAATCAGGCGTACAAAAGAGCAAAGAAAGGGAAATGAAGATGACAACCAGAAAAGATATTGAACAGGTCCTGTGGAACGCCTGTGATAGTTTCCGCGGCAAGATCGACAGTTCCCGCTATAAAGACTATATCCTCTCCATGCTGTTCGTAAAGTACCTCAGCGATGTTTCCAAAGAGAGGCGCGAAGGGTATATCAAACAGTATGACGGGGATATGCGCCGAGTGGAACGGGCCATGAGCCGGGAACGCTTTGCAATGGACGAGCAGTCCACCTTCGACTATCTCTATGCCAACCGGAACGATGCTGAAATCGGCCAGAAAATCAATGTGGCATTGAACCACATCGAGGAACACAACAGCGGAAAGTTGCGCAATGTATTCCGGGCTATTGACTTCAACTCCCAGGTAGACTTCGGTGAACCAAAAGAGAAGAATGCTACCCTGCGTAACCTGCTGGAGGATTTCAACGGTCTGGATCTGCGTCCCAGTCAGTTGGGTTCCGCCGATATCATCGGAGATGCCTACGAGTACATGATTGCTATGTTCGCCTCTGATGCCGGGAAGAAGGGAGGCGAATTCTTCACGCCAAGCCAAGTCTCTGAACTGATAGCCTCTCTGGTGCAGCCCAAGGAGAACGATCGAATCTATGACCCCACCTGCGGCAGCGGCGGGTTACTGCTGAAAGCGTACAAGAAGGTACCCAGTGGCAAGGTAGCTATCTATGGGCAGGAGCTCAACGCTCAGACCTGGGCTCTCTGCACTATGAATATGTTCCTGCACGGTGTGGATGATGCCCGGATCTGGCAGGGCGATACCCTCTCCAATCCTCAGAATGTTGAGGATGATAATTTAATGAAGTTCCAGGTTGTGGTGGCAAATCCGCCGTTCAGCCTGGATAAGTGGGACAGTGGATTCCTCTCAGAGGCCGAAGCGGATAGCAAGGGGAAGAAGAAAATGTCCGCCGAACTGGATCAATACCACCGTTTCGATTGGGGTGTGCCTCCCACATCCAAAGGCGACTATGCCTTTGTACTGCACATGCTTTCCAGTTTGGATGCCGAGAACGGCCGTATGGCGGTGGTTTTGCCCCATGGCGTCCTGTTTCGTGGAGCCAACGAGGGAAAGATCCGCCGTCAGCTGGTGGAGATGAATCTGCTGGATTCAGTCATCGGATTACCGGCCAACCTGTTTTACGGCACCGGTATCCCTGCCTGTATTCTGGTATTCAAGAAGAACCGCACCTGTCGGGATGTGCTGTTTATCGACGCCTCCGGAGATGGGAACTTTGAGAAGGGTAAGAATCAGAATATCCTGCGGGACAGCGACATTCAACGTATTGTCAACGCCTATCAAGCGCGGCAGAACGAGGATAAATACAGTTATGTGGCCTCCTTCGACGAGATCAAGGAGAACGACTTTAACTTGAATATCCCTCGGTATGTGGATACCTTTGAGGAGGAAGAACTGGTGGATATCGACGAGGTCCAACAGAAGATTGCCAATATTGAGGCAGAACTGGCACAGGTGCAGACGCAGATGAAAAAGTATCTGAAAGAGCTGGGGCTATAAGGAGGATAACATGGAGCGTATTAAAGATATTATCGTTGATGATAACTCTAATGTACGTGTATATTTACTGAAAAAGAAAGGATATAAAGGTCAGTATGAAGCCGTTGTGTTTCCTAATGCACTGGATCAAAAAATCAAGGAAACCTATGCTACGAATTATGAGCACTTTTGCGGCGAAAGAAAGATCACAGAATATGATAGTGTGCATAGTGAGAAAGGAACAATCAAAAAAATATCGCTGGCTGACCTGCCATATTGGGGCAATATGATTGCTGCCTTATCCAATGCTGATCAGAATAGAATTATTCTGAATAAAGAAAATTTCACTGACGATTATGCTGCTATTGTATTAGCCTATGAAAGAGTAAAAGATGCTCATGTCGAAAACACTTATTTAGTTGCGCAGTACCGGAAAGTTGAATCATGGTATAAGCGCAGTGTAAAATTTGGTTTTGTGGCAAACACCATTAAACAAAAGGATGAAGAGATTTTTGTGCTTAATGGTTGTATTGATACTGCAATTGTTGACGAAGATGTTTTCGTTCTTCAAGAGACAGCCTTTGAAAAAGTATTTAGCTATTATGAGAAGTCAAAGCGTATTGTTTCCGCTAGGAAGGCAGAAATTGAAAACTGGAGATTTCTGGATGACCCCAAATCATTTTATGAGAATGTAGTGGGTAAAAAAGGAGCGACTACTAAGCTTGCACGCGCATTGGAAAAAGCAGTCGGAGATTTTTCTAGTCTAGAGCCCACAATGGTAAGGCAAACTCTTTCTCAGTATGATGAGTTTAAGGACCTTTCTTATGATGACAATGATCGTATTAAATTTAAGCCAGCTGTAAGAGATTTAATAATAGACATTCTTCGTCTAACATATGCACGGGATTTGTTTTCTGATAGTTTAGTTCACACAAAGGGGGTATAGTTATGCTCCGAAAATTGGTGATGTATCTCTCTGCATTTTTACCAATGTTCTTAATTATGTGGATAAAAGAAATACTATTGGGAATCCGAAATGTGTTCGATAAACCATGGAAGTATTCTTGGGAAAGTATTTACTTTAATCCCTATTTAATCGGGGAGTTTATAGTCATTTTTCTTGTTGGAACGGCTTTATATTTTTTGCTGAAACGCAATCAAAGGACAAGTGTATACACTATAACGCTTAAAACAGTAAAAAACCGGTCTGCGGAATACTATCTTGCATACTATTCTCTGTTCATTTTGGCTCTAATTGAATTTTCATTAACAGATCCAGTTGATTTAGTAGTTTTAATACTTTTGCTTATTGTTTTGGGGATTGTCTATATTAAAAACGATCTGTTCTTTATGAATCCCACAATTAATATTTTTCAGAGTTATATCTATGAGATTGAATATGAGACAAATCAAGTAACAATTACAAAGCTCATTATCTCCCCGGTAAAGCTTTTCGAAGGAAATGTAATCGATATTGACATTTCTGAATTTGAGTTCACATTTTTACGGAGGAAACATGAAAGACGAAATTCGAGATATAATTGAGCAGATCCGTCACGGAAATGTTCCGGCGGGATATAAAAAGACAAAGGCAGGGATTCTCCCTGCTGATTGGTACGTGCATATACTTGGAGATTGCCTTAGCCGTGTGGAAAACCCGGTGGAGGTTAAGCCAAATGAATTGTATACACAAATCGGTATCCGCTCTCACGGAAAGGGGCTTTTCTATAAAGAACCCGTTACAGGTGCAGCATTAGGGAATAAGTCCGTCTTTTGGATTGAGCCCGACTGCTTTATAGTGAATATTGTTTTCGCATGGGAACAGGCAATCGGAAAGACCACACAATCTGAAGTAGGAATGATTGGATCTCACCGTTTTCCGATGTACCGTCCTGTAAACAATAGAGTTGATGTCGATTACCTGATTTCTTATTTTTTGACAAAGCGGGGAACAGATATTCTGGAGGCAGCCTCTCCCGGAGGTGCAGGGCGAAACAAAACTCTGGGGCAAGATCGCTTTTTAAAAAGCAAAATTATACTGCCGCCTATTGAAGAACAACGAAAAATTGCCGCTATCCTTACCACCCAGGACAAAGTGATTGAACTGAAAGAAAAGCGTCTTGCTGAAAAGCAGCGGCAGAAAAAGTATCTCATGCAGCAACTTTTGACTGGCAAAAAGCGCTTGCCTGGGTTTAGTGGGGAGTGGAAAAAGCGATGTATAGAAGATACCTGTGATTGTTTGGATAAGTTAAGACGTCCAATAAATGCTTCAGATAGAGAAAAAATTAAAGGTGAGTATCCATATTATGGAGCAAATGGAGTTGTTGATTACATTAGTGATTACATCTTCAATGATAATCTGATTTTACTCGCAGAAGATGGTGGTAATTTTGATGATTTTTCTAATTCTTCAATTGCTACATGGGTTTGCGGAAAGGTATGGGTTAATAACCATGCGCATGTATTAAGACCGAGGAATATTTTTTGTGCAAAATATATCTTTTATGCGTTAGAGCACTTAGATATTAGAAAATTCATAAATGGAACAACTCGTTCAAAATTAACTCAAGCTGATATGCAACAAATCGCTTTTGAGATTCCGATAAATATAGAGGAACAAATAGCCATTGCCGAAGTTCTTTCTGCTGCTGACCGTGAAATCGACCTGCTCCGGCAGGACATCGAACAGGAAAAACAAAAGAAAAAAGCCCTGATGCAGCTGTTGCTGACGGGGATGGTGAGAGTACAAAACATTTTAAAAGGAGTGAAAAATAATGACGTTCGATCGAAGACATAAAGAAGAGATGCCGGTTCTTGCAATTTGCTACGATTTTGACAAAACCTTGTCCCCAGATGATATGCAGGCCCAGGGATATATTCAATCTGTCGGATATGATGTGGGGAAATTTTGGGACGAGTCAAATGGCATGGCGCGTGATAATGATATGGACGGAAACCTTGCTTATATGTATAAAATGTTCAAGGAAGCTGAAGGAAATTTCGTATTCAACAAAAAAGCACTTATGGAGTATGGTGCTAAGGTAAAACTTTATCCCGGAGTAGAGGCTTGGTTTGAGCGAATAAAGCAATATGGAAAAGAACTTAATGTAATTGTAGAGCATTATATTATTTCTTCTGGTTTGAAGGAAATGATTGAGGGTACAACGATTGCGAAAAACGGTGCCTTTGAAAAAATTTATGCCAGTTCATTTTTTTATAATGAGCGAGGTGTTGCTGTGTGGCCTGCACAAGTCATTAACTATACCAGTAAAACGCAATTCCTGTTTAGAATTGAGAAAGGTGTACTCGACATCAATGACCCAGGAGTTAATGAATTTTTCCCTCCAGAGGACATCAGAGTTCCATTTCGAAATATGGTATATATTGGTGATAGCGACACTGATATTCCTTGCATGAAACTTGTAAATTCATATGGCGGACATTCAATAGGTGTCTACAATCCTGAAACAGCTGATAAATCAAAGGTGTTCAAGATGATCAAGGATAATCGTATTCGTTACTTTGCGCCTGCAGATTACTCGGAGGGCTCTGAATTAGATCAACTGTTAAAGGCAATCATCGACAAGACTGCAACCTATGAGCTTCTTGAAAAAAAGCATATTAACAATACAGTAGAAACAAAAGAAGTTGAAAAGGCAAACGAAACACTAAGTACATTGGCCATGGCAGAGCGTATAGAAAATCAGACCGGAAAACCTATTGCCAATGTGCTAAATATTACATCAACATTGAGTGAGGCGCTGAGTAAGTATTCTGAATTTGTGAATTCGGAATACTACAAGAACCTTTTGAAAATATTCTATCCAGATTCAGAGGATAAAGACTCCTGAGGAGGAGTACCATGCTTCCTAAACTGTACTTAGAAAAGAATATCAGCCAGCAGCCGGCCATTGA
>CASFCH010000006.1 GCA_949293315.1 uncultured Oscillospiraceae bacterium
ACACCTTGATGGAGCCGTGCTCCGCCGTCTGGCAGGTGACTGTGCCGTTTGGCAGGATCTCATCGTAGTAGGTCACACCGCCGAGCGGCATGGTGAATTCCAAGTCGACGCCCGCAGCATCATTCATTCTGGTATTCAATTCCACAGGAGCGCCTTTGCTGTCGAGGATCTTGAGCGCGTCGGGATTGCGGTAATAACCGGACGCGGTGCTGTACGTCACCGTGACGATCGAGCCGGGGCAGATCTCCTCGCCGCCGAGGATATCCTCTTTTGTCACCCATCCGGTGGCGCTCAGGGATTCAATGGAGGCGTTCTCCATCCCCTTGAAGTTCGTGAAGTCCATGGTGCTCTTCACACCGGTCGGATTGTTTGAGACGACGTACTGGATCGTGATCTGGCAGATATTCTTGCTGCCGCTGGTCTTCTCCTCATCGTTGATAAGGACGGTCATCTCATACGTCTTGCCGGTGTCCTTTTCCGTAAAACCGGCATAGATTTTACCTGCATCGCCGGTCCAGGGGTTGGGCAGGCGCTGCGTGCCGCCCTCATCCCGCATCACGGAGGCGCCCATCGAATAGCGGTCCCCGTCGAGGTCCACGGGCGCACCGTCCACGATGTACGCCACCGTGATCTCGGAGAGGGAGCCGGGGTCCACATTGACGGTACACGTGCCATAATTGTCCACGTGCGTACCGTTTACCGTGGCGCCGTCCTCAACCTCCGCCATCTCGATGTACAGCGTGGCGTCATAGTTGGGCATCTTCAATGTGCCCGAGCCGTTTTCGAAGGAGGTGATCTTATTCATCGGGATCTTCTGTCCGTCGGGGAGACGGAGCTCCGGCTGCGCGCCAGACGCGATCGTCCAGCCCGCATCCGGGGTGATGGTAAAGGTCACCTCATCGCCAAAGCCGATCCCCTCCGTCTTACTGAAGGATACCGCAGCGTGTTCCAGAGCGTTATCCTGAGCGAGTGTATACGCGCCCATCTGGCCCTCGGCCTGCACCTTCACGTCCTGCTCCGGCATAGTAAACGTATAAGCGGTATAGATCCAGTCCGCCTCTGAAGCGGTACCATAGCGCACACTGCCTGTCCGGGTGAGGTTCACCGTCTGGCTGATATCCGTCCCCTGGGCGTCGAGCACCTTGACACTGCCCTCCGTCAACTGGTAAGGATCGCTGGCTCTGATTTCAAAGGTAGCCTGTGCGCCGGGCAGCGCAGCATTTGTCTCATCAGCCTCCCTCACGCCCGTGCCAAGCATCTCATACGTAATCTTGTAAGTTTTTGCAAACTCGGCGGTGAGAACCACGTCGTGATCCGGCATGATGAAATTCCGATTGATACCAACAGTTAAATCTTTACCATCTATCTGAAAAGAGCCGGGAACTACTGAATAACCACTTTCCGGCTGAATGGAATATCTCACCATATTGCCGACCATCACACTATTGTACGACCCATGCAGAGTAATACTGCCATGCTCAAGATTAGGGTCCACCGTTACAGAGTGCATCAAGACTTTTTCTTGTCCAGTAATAGTCAATTTCAGATTAACGGTAGAAGCGATAGTACCCGCGGGCAATTTCATAATTTGAATTGAATAGGTAAAAGTTTGGCCCTCATATCCCGCCACCGCGTCAAAGGCCAAAACAGATGTGGAAGGATCTGCACTGTCTGCTTGAGACATCATCATGGGAGCATTGTCCAAGTAACCAGGAGATACAATATAATCACTGTCTGATGTCAGTGCCTTACCTTCTTCATAATACTTTAAAAGGATTGAACTCGTATCCTGAATTTCAATCGTATCCCCGTCCGCAACATATTGGCCGTTGATATAGACACCGTCCTCCTCGCCGGCCGCCAGGGCCGTGCCGATCGGGACGATCAACAGCGCCGCAAGCACCGCCGCGACTATGGACAGGCGTTTTTTGTGCTTGAAAAATTGCATGGTATCATCCTCTTTTCCTGATACCGGCGCACCGGTATGTATTTGAATGCTTTATTTGTACAGCCCCTTCAAGCCTTCCCCTTGAGGGGAAGGGGGACCGCTTGCGGTGGATGAGGTGGATTCTGCAGATTATGCCGAGTTCCTGTAATCCGCCGGCTTTTCCACCTCATCAGTCAGCTCCGCTGACAGCTTCCCCTCAAGGGGAAGCCAATATTTGTTTGTGCGAATTCTTTACCGTCTACCGCAGGCGGTACCCTTTTGTCCGCTTCACGGACATTTCCCTTTACACAAGGGAGGCTTTGGATTGTACAGAATTCCGCCCCGTACCTCTTCGGCTTTCTCCGGGGAGGGCTGTTTGGCCTGTTCAGACCGCTCAGCCCTCCCCCTCCGAAAGCAAAGGAGTGCAAAAGGGACTATAAGCTGTTTTTATGCGCGGCGGCGGCGCAGGCCGGCCCCCGTCAGGAGGAGCGCGGCGGCGGATGCGGCCGCAAGGAGCGCAAACGGCGCCAGGCTGTCGCCCGTATCGGGATCGCCTGCGGAGCCGTCCGTCAGTCCGCCGTCACTGCCGTCGGACGGGCCGGCGGGGTTCTGGCCGTCGTCCGTACCCGGGTCCGTCGGATCCGTGGTTCCGGGGACGTCATACTCCTTCCCGGAGAGGAGGGAGGCCGCCATGGGGATCAGCGTCGTCTTGGCTGCGGCGCGCGCCTCGGGCGTATCGCCCAGCAGGCCGGAGACGATCCCCGCCGCCTCGGGCAGGAGCTGTGCGATCAGGCCGTTGACAACGGCAAAGTTCTCCTCATCCACGATCACGGCCGCCCACACATAGTCGAGCACCACCTTGAGCACGTCGCCCGCATCGGCCGGGGTGGCCATGGCGCCGAGCTTGTTCTCCAGATCCATCCCCGTGAGGGTGATACCGAGCGGGACGTTCGTGCCGTCCGGACCCGGGAGGATCGGAACCTCGTTCAGGATGGTGTTGAGCACGCCCTCCAGGTTCAGGCGGTGCGTGCAGGTCTGCGGGATGGGGTTGGCCATATTGTCCGTGATCAGGGAACCGAGCAGCTCATTCGCCGCGGCCGGCTGGAACAGCAGAACCGAAATTTGAACGATCATAGAGGTATCCATCCCCAGATTCAGCGAGGGCAGCAGATTCATCACCATAAAGGCGAGCATGGGGGAAAGTCCCTTCATTGCCAATGTGGGCTCAACGCCCGAGAAGCTCGTCCCCGTGGCCGGAGCGGCAATCACATCATACAGCAGGTTGGGCACCTGGGAATCCGCCACCGGCTCCACCCAGTCCTCAGACAGGGCCGGAAGCTCGACGCCCTCGATCCCCAGCTCCGCGAGCAGGTCGGTGATCCGGGGATATACGGCGTTCAGGAATGTGCCGAGCACCTGCAGGTGCTCGTCCTGCGCGAGCAGCGGCAGCGCCCGCAGCAGCGTGCCCGCCGTATCGGCCCGGACCTCCGCCACCACATCGCCGATAAAGTCCGTGACCGCCTCTGCCGTGACGAGGCCCTCGGCCGGCATGGCGATCTGCGCTTTCAGGCCCAGCCAGTCGGCCGCAAAGGTATTCACGGCCTCCCAAATGGTGTTGAGGCCCTCGATGGAGAGCTCCTGTCCGCCCTCGATGGCATTCCCAAGCTCGCCGCCCATGTAGCCAAACCAGAGGTCATAAAACAACTGAAGCCACTCATTGAACTTCGCCCAGAAGCTCGCCTCATCCGTGACGCCGTAGTCGAGCGTGGTCAGGTACGGCACGCCGTTCTCATCGCGGGCGAAGATGTCCGCCACATCGTCCGGGATGGCGTCGAGCGCCGCGGCGTACGGACGGCCGACCATTTCTTCAATCTGCGGCATGAACATCTTGATTGTGGCCGGGCTGCCGTCCACTCCGAGCGCCCCAAGCCCCTGGAGTGAGAAATCATACAGCAGGCCGATGGTATAGTTGGTATATACCGTCTTGTCGATGACGTTGACCCAGAGCTCCGTCTCCAGAATGCCGTTGAGCCCGGTGACAATGTCATCCATCATCTCATGCGTGATCCCCGGCTCATACGTCGGTTCATACGCCTCATCCTCCGCCGCCAGCGCGCCGGCGGAGACGCCGAACGCCATCGTCACCGCGAGCAGCAGACTGATGATCCTCTTTTTCATAAAACACCCACCTTACTTTCCTGAATTACTTTAGTCCGATAAAATATCGCCGAAAATGTCTGTCTAAGTCAATACAACCACCTCTGAAATGCGAAATTTAAAATCACTGAAAATCAATCGCCCTGACCCGGCGAAAGTGCGGCATGTAAGAAGTTTGCAAGGAGTTGTTCATCTTTTATTAATCAAATTATAGTGTTTTTTAACAAAAAAATCAACAAAAAAAAAAAAAAAAAAGCAATATGCACAAAACAGTGCTTCTTTTCGAATTTCATTGCACAAAAAAACAGGCAGATAAACCGCCTGTTTCTACAGAAAGTGTCGATTATGTCGATTAGCAAACCATATAAAAACAGGCGCCCCGCATACGCAAAGACGCCCTTTTCCGGGCCGATTTACCGGTTGAGCAGATAGACCCCCATCGTCAGATATCCCGCGAACGCCGTCCACAGCACATAGGGCAGCATCAGCCAGCAGGCAATATTATCAACCCGGTAATAGAGCACCTGCAGTGCAATGAGAATGACCAGCAAAATCACCAGCCAGATGAAGGCGAAAAGGTATTTATCCGAGTGGAAAAAGATCTGCGGCCAGATCGCGTTCATGGCGAGCTGGAGCGTGTAGAGAAAGACGAGGTACCGCACCCAGGACTGTTCCCCGCTCTGGCGCAGCGCGCGGTGGGTGCGGAACGCCGCCAGCGCCATGAGCACATACAGCACCGTCCACACGATCGGAAAGGCCATCGGCGGCGGAGAGAGCGGCGGCTTGTTCAGCGCCATATAGGTCGACTGCGCATCCCGGATCAGGAAGCCGGAAAGCATCCCCACTGCCAGCGTCGCGATCAGGTAAATGGCCAGCAGGCCGTACTGCTTCGGCCGGGCCCCGCCCTTTTTCTTTTCGGAATAGGAAATTGTTCGGATCTCCATGCAGTGCACCTCCAAGTCGGTTTTATTATGCCCCTGTTGTACATGGATACGCACAACACATTGAAAAAGAACGAAAAATCTGATATGATTTTTTGTAGAAAAACAGGGAGGTTCTGCCGAATGAAATCGAATCGAAAAATAATGGCCTGCGCCGCGGCGATGCTCTTTGTCCTCGCCGGAGGGTGCACGTCCACACTCGATGGAGAGCCGGAGGGCACCACATCCCAAAGCACCACGGCAGTGGAAACCGCCGCGCCGGCTACACAGGCGCCCACGGCCGCACCGACAGAGCCGGTGACGGCGTCCCCTGATCCCGATCCGGTCGCCTATCCCGCACCCACGCAGGCGGAAATCGATCGGATTCAGGCGACCATCGCAGCCGAGCAGAAGCTGTACGGCGCGGAGGAAGCGGTGCTCACCTTTGCCGGGGACTGCACCCTCGCAACCTTTCCCGAGTGCCCGGAGCACCTGAGTTTTAACAGCGTCTACCGGGCGTCCGGCAGTCTGACCTATCCGTTCGACTATGCGAAATACTGGTTCCAAAACGATGATTACACCATCATCAATCTGGAGAACGCCTTTACTACGGCCACAAAGGCGGAGGTAAAGGAGTGGCGCTTTAAGGGCGATCCCTCCTATGCCGGCATGCTCATCCCCTCCGGCATTCAGGGCGTCACGCTGGAGAACAACCACGCCCGCGACTACTTTGAGGTGGGATTTCAGGATACGCAAAACGCCCTGAAGCAGCACCACACCGCCTACGCCTACGACGGCGTCCCCCTGAAATTCACTGTAAAGGGGATCAACTTCACCCTTTTGAACTATGACTGCCGCACCTGGCGCCAGGAGCGCATCGGCGATCAGCTCATCGCCCAGTACTGCGAGGATATCCGCCGGGAGAAAACGGCGGATAATATCGTCCTCGTCTCCATGCACTGGGGCGTGGAGTACTATAACAATCCGGAGCCCTATCAGAAGGACTACGCCCGCCGGATGATCGATGCGGGGGCCGACTTCATCGTGGGCGCGCATCCCCATCAGCTCCAGGGGATCGAGCAGTACAACGGGAAATATATTGTCTACTCGCTGGGGAATTTCGCCTTTGGCGGCAATGAAAACGCTGTAAAGGCCGCGCG
The DNA here is from genome assembly GCA_949293315.1 of uncultured Oscillospiraceae bacterium. Taxonomy (GTDB): domain Bacteria; phylum Bacillota; class Clostridia; order Oscillospirales; family Acutalibacteraceae; genus Onthovicinus. Next base: position 6,165 of record CASFCH010000006.1, read on the forward strand.
TGATACGATGATCGTCCGCCCGCGGTTTAAAAAGGATGAGACCGGCAAACCCTACTGCAGCGGGATGACGGTGGTCCCCTTTGCCGAGAGCTCCGCCCCGGATGCGTCCGTGAACAACTATCGCCCCATTCCGCTCTACGGGGAGGACGCCCGGCGCGTCAAGGACACGCTGCTGCGCCGCTCCTCGCCGCTGGCCGACGGCGTAGAGGACCTTCTCTGCGCGGGGGTGGACTTTTAGGGCGAAAGCGCCGCTCTGCCGTGGTGTAAAGCTATTGTCCTTTTCAGTAGTAGAGTCTCCTAAATTCCTTTCAATGGCAAAAGGGTGCCGCTGTGGAGCAGAAGCTGTCGCCGTAAGTCGACTGATGAGATGGAAAGCCAGCGCCCTACATGCAACCAGCGCAAAACCCAGCAGAACACCTCATTCGGCTCAGCCTGCGGCCTCGCCACCTTCCCCTCAAGGGGAAGGCTTATTGTATATAGAAAACAGGCTCTCTGTCACGCAGAGAGCCTGTTTTGATCCGATTGTTTTACAATTCCGCTTCCACGGCCGCACCTGCCGCAAGGGACTGCTTTACGTCGATGATCCGCTGGTTTGTCGAGCCGCGGAATTTGATCTCCAGGCTCTTCTTTGCCAGTTCAAACTTTCCGTCGATCAGATAGTCCGTCTCCCGCAGCAGGTCCATCCAGCGGTTCTGCTCCGTGGCGCCGTCAAGGAGCTGCTCATACGTCCAGCCCGTAAAGGTGACGACGCTCTTGCCCGCCTCATGCACCCGATGCGCCAGAACGGCCAGCGGCCCCGCCTGACTGAACGGCTCCCCGCCGCTCATCGTCATCCCGGCGAGCAGCGGATTCTGGCAGAACGCGTCAAACAGCGCGTCCGTATCCCCTTCATAGCCGCCCTTGAAATCGTGCGTCTGGGGATTCTGGCACCCCGCGCAGTGGTGCGGGCACCCCTGAACGAACACCACGAACCGCCAGCCCGGGCCGTCCACGACCGACTCGCGGATCACGCCCGCGAGCCTCAGCTTTTCACCCACGGGGATCAGCCGACCTTCTCAAGCTCGCCCTTGCCGGTGCCCAGGGAGTGCTTGACGCGGTCCTCCACCTCGGCGCGCTTGGCGTCGTTAAAGCGGTCCAGTGTGCCGACCAGATAGCCCGTGATCCTGCGGATGCGCTCAAACTTGACGCCCTCGCCGACTAATTTCTTCTCTTCTGCCATAAGTCATACCTCCTGACAACTCTGTTGTAAAAATTTTATTCGATCGGATTGGTGAGCTTATCGGGCTCCTCCAGTTCGTTCTCATCGTAGGCGGGGCGGACAAACTTGCTGTACCCCTTCAGCTTTTTGAGCACCTCGGGGTCCACGCCCTCGCCGTCATGACGGCCGCAGCGCGGACAGGTATCGCCGATCACGCCCGTGTAGCCGCAGACGGGATCGCGGTCCACCGGGTGGTTGACCGAGCCGTAGCCCACGCCGCTCTCCTTCATGCAGCGGATCACGGCCTCAAACGCCTCCAGATTCTGGAGCGGATCGCCGTCCATCTCCACGTAGGAGATGTGGCCGCCGTTCGTCAGCGCGTGGTAGGGCGCCTCCAGCTTGATCTTATCGAATGCCGAAATCGGGAAATACACCGGGATGTGGAAGGAGTTGGTGTAGTAGGCGCGGTCCGTCACACCGGGGATCACCCCGTAACGCTCACGGTCCATGCGCACAAAGCGCCCGGAGAGCCCCTCCGCCGGCGTGGCGATCAGGGAAAAATTCAGGTGGTACTTATCCGTAGCCTGATCCATGCGCTTGCGCATGTGCCCTATGATCTCAAGCCCCAGGTTCTGCGCCTCCACGCTCTCGCCATGGTGTACGCCGATCAGGGATTTGAGCGTCTCCGCCAGACCGATAAATCCAAGTGTGAGCGTGCCGTGCTTGATCACCTCGCGCACCTCGTCGTCGATATCGAGCTTATCGGAGTCGAGCCAGATCCCTTGCCCCATCAGGAACGGATAGTTGCGCACGCGGCGCTTGGCCTGGATCTCAAAGCGCTCAAGGAGCTGATTGATGACCAGATCGATCTTGCGGTCCAGATCCTCAAAGAACATGTCGATATTGCCGTGCGCCTTGATGGCCAGACGCGGCAGGTTGACCGAGGTAAAGCTCAGGTTCCCGCGGCCGCCCGTGACCTCGCAGGAGGGATCGTACACATTGCCGATCACGCGGGTACGGCAGCCCATGTAGGCCACCTCCGTATTCGGATCGCCCTCTTTGTAATACTGCTTGTTAAAGGGGGCGTCCATGAAGGAATAGTTCGGGAACAGCCGCTTGGCCGAGACACGGAAGGACAGCTTGAAGAGGTCGTAGTTCGGGTCTCCGGGGTTATAGTTGACGCCCTCCTTGACCTTGAAGATATGGATCGGGAAGATCGGCGTCTCGCCGTTGCCAAGCCCCGCCTCCGTGGCGAGCAGCACATTTTTAATGACCATGCGCCCTTCCGGAGAAGTATCGGTGCCGTAGTTGATCGAGCTGAACGGGATCTGCGCCCCCGCGCGCGAGTGCATGGTGTTCAGGTTGTGCACGAGCGCCTCCATGGCCTGGTACGTGGTGGAGTCCGTCTCGATATTGGCGCGCCTGAGCGCAAAGGACTGACACTTTTCAATCTGCTCTGCCGTCAGGCCCAGCTTTTCGAGCGCCTGCGCCTCCCGTTCCTGATAGCCGTTGTCGTTGGCGAGGATGGGCGATATGCCGGCATCCCGCTCAATCTCCGCCATCATGCGTTTGACGGCGTCAGGGGCGTCCGCCACATCGCAGCACAGCTCCAGTGCCTTGGCCAGATTGCGGCGGTAGAGCTTACGGTACGTCTTTTTTACGCCCTTGGCCATCCCGTAGTCAAAATTCGGGATGCTCTGCCCGCCGTGCTGGTCATTCTGATTGGACTGGATGGCGATGCAGGCGAGCGCCGAATAGCTGGTGATGTCGTTCGGCTCGCGCAAAAAGCCGTGACCGGTGGAAAAGCCGCCGTCAAAGAGCTTGATGATGTCAATCTGGCAGCAGGTGGTTGTCAGGGTCAGGAAATCCAGATCATGAATATGGATATCGCCCTCGCGGTGCGCGCGCGCGTGCTCCGGATTGAGGACAAAGAGCTCATTGAACTGCTTGGCGCCCTCGGAACCGTATTTGAGCATGGTGCCCATGGCGGTGTCACCGTCGATGTTGGCATTCTCACGCTTGATATCATTCTCCTTGGCATCGACAAACGTCAGGCCCTGGTAGACCTTCATCAGGCGGGTGTTCATCTCCCGTACGCGGCTGCGCTCTGCACGGTACAGGATAAACTCCTTGGCCGTGCGCGCGTGGCCGTTCTCGATCAGGACGTGCTCGACCATGTCCTGAATCTGCTCCACGCTGGGGACCTCAATGTTTTTATTTTCGATCTCCGCAACCACCTTCTGGGCCAGGTCCATGGACACGGAATAATCGCGCCCGCCCGTGGCCTGGGCCGCCTTATAGATGGCATCCGCAATCTTTTCAATGGCAAAGGGTACCGTGCGGCCGTCCCTCTTGATGATTTTGGTGATCATTTTCCTCAAAGCCCCCAATTACTATATCTTGTGCTATTCTCTGCGTGTATTAGCTATTATAGTGCATATCTTGTTGCAAGTCAACAGGATCAAACGGTTTCAAAACAGAGAAAAAAACGGCCGGAATCCACCTGTACGGGCGTTTGTGAGGCCCCTGCCAAAAATAAGGGGAAATCTTTGTCTATTCTGCCCGTATCCCGCCGCGATCCGGCGCGGCACAAAAAAAGAGCGCGGCGAACTGCCCCAGAGCAGTCCGCCGCGCTGAGCAAAAAGCTGCTTTTTACTTTTTCTTGCCCTTCTTTTTGCCGGAGGCAACCAGACCGTTGAGGAAACCGCTGTCATCGTCGATCACATACTCGACGCACTTCAGACGCATTTCCTCCAGCATCGCCTTGCGGTCCGGAAGCAGACGATAGTACAGGATCAGCGCGCGCTCATCCGGACTGATCGTCATGTAGTCCTCATCCATGACGGACGACACCTGCGCCTCCGTCTTATACTCCATCTCCTCGGCAGCCACCGCGACCGGCGAGCTCTCCTCCTTCTCGGCAAGGCCGAGCAGGTAATCCGTCGTCACGTTGAACAGCTTTGCAAGACGGGCCAGATTGTAGACATCCGGCTTTGCACGATTGATCTCATAGCAGCAGTAGGCCGAGCGATCAATCCCGAGGAAGTCCGCAACCTCTTTCTGTGAGAGGCCGTACATGTTCCTCAGCGCCTTAAACTTGCTTCCCATGGTTTCCATTTGCAACACACTCCCATCAGCTTCATTTTTTTTCATCATTTTATACTTTCCGTCTGCCCGTTCACGGAATCCGCGCCGGACGTGACGGGAGAGCCCTCCTTTTCTTTTAGTATCCCGGCGTTTTCACCGGGACCGTTTTCTTTATGATCTGCCGTTTCCGGCTGTACCATACCCATACTGCGCAGGGCGCCGCGCCGCTGCTGACGGTGCAGCCAGAGCAGGACGACGATAAACCCGCCTGCCGCGCCAACAATCCCGCAGGTGATGTCCGTCATCGTATCCAGCAGCGCATACCGGCCGGCATCCACATGGAACAGATCCATCTGCGCCGGATCGGTCACCGTCTTGAAGATTTCAAATCCCGGATCCGAATTGATCCGCCAGTGCTGGCTGTCGCCGAGCGTGACGGAATCGAAGATGAACTCCAGGATCTCCCAGATGAGCGTGGCGAACGCGGAGAACCCCACGCCCCAGCTGGCCTGCACGATCGGGGAGGGATCCCCATACCGCTGACGATGCTTTGCATTGAGCGCAAACATCACGCACCAGCCCACATAGACCAGAATGCCGCCCCCGAATGTGTGCAGGACCAAATCCCACCAGGGGAAAAGATAGTAAAAATTCAGCAATGTGCCGCAAAAGCTGGTAAGAACCAGATAAATGGTCCCCACTGTCTGCATGCGCACCGGGAATTTCCCGGGCCACAGGTTGGCGAACAGCAGGTGCAGCACCGGAATACAGAACGACAGTGCTACGGCGATAAACAGCTCAAAGGTCCGATCCGGATTTTTAAAAATGCACCAGACGCCGCCGGCCAGCAGGATCAGGCGGAGAATCCACCAGAATATATATTCGGACAGCGGCAGCTCCGCACGGATCTCGGCAAAAAGATGTGTAAAGCGCCCGCGGATGCCTGCAACCACTCTCGTCAACGGATCCTCTCCCATCTATTATCGTCTTCAGGATTTTCCGCCGCTCAGGCGATCAGAAGCATCTCGACGGTCATATAGCCGACGCCGGCGACCATCAGCGCAGCCAGCACCACGGCCACGATACGGATAAACAACTTTCTGTTCTTCATCATGCCACCCAAAGTTACTCAATATGCATCCTGGAGCGCATATCCTGCTCCAGTGCGTCGGCAACCGCCTCGGCCTGCGCGCGGTCGGCAGACACGGCGGTGATGTACACCTTGATTTTTGGCTCCGTACCGGAGGGACGGACAATCACGCCGGAGCGGTCCTCCAGCTTATAGGAGAGGACGTTTGAACGCGGCAGACCCGTGTCGCTGTGCGCCCCGGTTTTAAAATCGGTGCACACGCCGCTCTCATAGTCCGCGGAGAACACGACCCGGCGCCCGGCAATTTCCTGCGGGTGCTCGCGCCGCAGCAGATCCATGATCCCGCGCATCTTCTCCATTCCGGCCGCGCCCTCAAAGGCGAAGTTCAGCAGGCGGCTGAGGTACATGCCGTATCGCTCATAGAGCGCATTCATCACCTGTACGAGCGTCTTGCCCTGCAGCTTATAATAGGCCGCCATCTCACAGATCAGCATGGACGCCACGACCGCGTCCTTATCGCGCGCATGCGTCCCGCACAGGTAGCCGTAGCTCTCCTCCATCCCGAAGACAAAGCGGTCATCCTCGTCGATTTTTTCAAGCTGAGTGATAAATTCTCCGATATATTTAAAGCCGGTCAGCAGATGGCGGACCTCACAGTGGTAGTGCTCGGCGATCCGGTCGATCAGATCCGAGGTGACGATCGACTTGACCGCCACGGGATCGGCCGGCAGACTGCCGCGCTCCGTACGGCTGCGCAGGATGTAGTCGAGCAGCATGGCGCCGACCTCATTGCCGGACATCAGGTGATACTCCCCATGGTCCCTGACCGCAATGCCGACACGGTCGCAGTCCGGATCCGTGGCCAGCAGCAGATCGGCCGGATCCTCACGGGACATGGCGATCCCGCACTCAAAGACCTGTTTGATCTCCGGGTTCGGATACGGGCAGGTGGGGAACCGGCCGTCCGGCAGCTCCTGCTCGGGGACAACGCGCACATTCGTCTGGCCGATGCGGCTGAGGATCTCACGCACAGGCTTGTTTCCGGTGCCATTGAGCGGCGTATAGATCACGCTCAAATCGGCCTTTGCGCAGACGCCGGGCGTGATCTGGCACGTGAGCACCCGGCTGTAGAACTCCTCGATGACATCCTCGTCGATATATTCGATCAATCCCTGTTCCAGTCCGTCCTCAAAGGACATCCGCTTTACGCCGGTGAACAGATCCACCTTGGAAATGAATTCGTAGGTTCTGGCGGCCGCCTCGTCCGTCATCTGATAGCCCTCGGGGTCATAGCACTTATACCCGTTATACTGGGATGGATTGTGGCTGGCCGTGATGATGATGCCGGACTGGCACTCCAGCTCGCGCACCGCAAAGGAGAGCATGGGCGTGGGCATCAGCTCCCGGTAGATGTAGACGTGGATCCCATTGGCGGCCAGCACGCCGGCCGCGCTGCGGGCAAAGTCCTGCGACTTGATTCTGGAATCATAGGCAATGGCCACGCTCGGCTCCTCATAGGTGCTGTTGAGAAAATCGGCCAGCCCCTGCGTCGCCTGATTGACGGTGTAAATGTTCATCCGGTTGGTCCCGGCGCCGATCACGCCGCGCAGGCCGGCCGTCCCGAACGTCAGGCTCTGATAAAAGCGGTCAAAGATCTCCTCCTCGCGGCCCTCAATAGCCTTGAGTTCCGCGGCGACATCCGGATCCTCCACAGCCATCCGGCGCCACTGGTCATATAATGCATGAACGTCGCGTTCCATGACGCAGCCTCCTTAAAAATCAAGAACACAATCCCCGGTTTATTACAGTAAACCTTGATTAGTTCCTATTATACCCTTTTTATAGGCGTTCCGTCAACTCAATATCGGCGTAAATTTAAAAATATTTAAAAAATTTTGTCACAAAATTCCGGCGGCTTCTTTCCATTGCTGCAAAAAGGTACAGAAAAGGCGTTTTAAGCCCTCCCCTCCCCTTGATGCGGGCTCCCCGGGATGATATAATGGCAGTAGAACAAATCTTCGGAGGGATGACGGGTGTTTGCCAAAATCGACAGTATGGGGATCTTCGGAATGGACGCCTTCCGCGTGGAAGTGGAGGCGGACGTCTCCGGCGGGCTGCCCAAATTTGACGTAGTCGGTCTGCCGGATACCGCCGTATCCGAGGCGCGCAACCGGGTGCGCGCGGCCATTAAAAACAACGCCCTGACTTTTCCGACGGGCCGCATCACCGTCAACCTGGCCCCCGCGGACATTCGCAAGGAGGGGCCGCTGTATGACCTGCCGATCCTCATCTCCCTGCTGTGCGCGTCCGGGCAGATCCGGCCGCAGTGCACGCAGGGCTCCGCCTTTATCGGCGAGCTCTCCCTGAGCGGTGAGATCCGTCCGGCGGCCGGGATCCTGCCCATGGTCCTCCGTGCGGCCGAGCTCGGGATTGATCGGATCTTCATCCCGGAGGCAAACCACGCCGAGGGCGCTGTGGCACAGGGAATCGACGTCTTTCCTGTTGCAAATCTCAGGCAGCTGCTGCGCCACCTGCGCGGGGAAGAGGCGCTCCCTCCCTGCGAAAAGGCGGACTTCCAGTCCCTGATCTTCGATGACGCCTCACTCGACTTTGCGGATGTCCGCGGTCAGGAGGAGGCCAAGCGCGCGCTGGAGGTCGCGGCCGCCGGCGGCCACAACGTGCTGATGATGGGGCCGCCCGGCTCCGGAAAGAGCATGCTCGCCAAGCGGCTGCCCTCCATCCTGCCACAGATCTCCTATGAGGAGGCGCTGGAGACCTCAAAAATTTATTCGATCCGGGGGATGATGCCGCCCGGGCAGTCGATGATTGCCGCGCGTCCGTTCCGCGCGCCGCACCACTCCACCTCGGCCATCGGGCTGACGGGCGGCGGCGCCGTGCCGCATCCGGGCGAGCTCTCGCTGGCGCACAACGGCGTGCTGTTTCTCGACGAGCTGCCGGAGTTCAACCGTCAGGCCATGGAGAGCATGCGCCAGCCGCTGGAGGAGGGGACGATCACCATCTCCCGCGCGGCGGGGACATTGACCTTCCCCTGCTCGGTGATGCTGGTCGCGGCGATGAACCCCTGCCCGTGCGGGTATTTCGGCCACCCCACGCATCCGTGCATCTGCCCGGATGGCGCGCCTGCGCGCTATCTGTCCAGGGTATCCGGCCCGCTGATGGACCGGATCGACATCCATATCGAGGTCCCCTCCGTGGACTTTGACCAGCTCAGCAGCCGGGAGCGGGCGGAGCCCTCCTCCGCCGTACGGGAGCGCGTCAACGCGGCGCGCGAACGGCAGCGCGCACGGCTGAACGGGACGGGCTGCACCTGCAACGCGAAGATGGACGCCCGCGCCACACGGGAGACCTGCCGCCTGACCGGCGACGCCGAGTTCCTGATGCGTCAGGCGTTCGACTGGCTCCAGCTCTCGGCCCGGGCATACGACAAGCTGCTGCGCGTCTCGCGCACGATCGCCGATCTGGATGCCAGCACGGATATTGGGGCCGAGCACGTGGCCGAGGCCATCCAGTACCGATCGCTGGACCGGAAGGTGTGGCAGGTTTGAGCATTTTTATAGATTGATCATAAATCCTGTAAAAAAAGCGGAGCCATCCCCGGCAGGGGCAGCTCCGCTTCTGCATTCATATTTGCTTTTAGTCTTCCGGATCCGTCTTCCGCACCTGGGAGGGCGTCTCGGACACGGACGATGGCGTTGTGGACGGCACAGCTTCCGTAGACGGCTCTGTCTCGGGCTCGGTGTCCGGTTCCGTCACCGCACCGCCGCTGAGCTTGTTCCACCCCTTAGAGCGCAGGTAAGTGGGATAGTCGACCAGGGAGACGTCCATATCCACATTCCCGCTGACGCCCGCAACCCTTCCGGTGGAGGTGTACTGCCACATCGTAAACGGAACCCAGAGGGCAAACGACGTATTGGTACTCCGATAGCAGGCCATCCAGTAGTCATACGGCAGCTTGGTAAAATCCAGCTTGTACTCACCGAAATTTTGGTCCGCATACACCATCGGGTAATACCCCGCCGCACGGATCGTCTCGCAGAACGCCATTACATTTTTATTCAGCTGTTCATTGCTGATGCTCATGATCCGGTAGCCGGATGAGCCCTCCACATCCATGATGATCGGATAGGTGATTTTCACATTCGGGTGCTCGCCGATCTTCTGGAGAACAAATTTGGCCTCCTCAATGGCCTCCTCCTCTGTAATGGCCTGCGTGTAAAAATAAATGCCGATATCCAGTCCGGCTTTGGAGGCCGCCTCAATATTCTGGTCAAAATATTTATCCGGGATAAAGTCGCCCGAGCCGTAGCCGCGCGCCCCGGCACGGATGATCACAAAGTCGATCCCCGCCGACTTCACCGCATTGAAGTCGATATCGGCCTGGGCATAGGAGACGTCGATCCCCTTCCAGGAATCCACCGGCGTTCCGTCGTTATAATACTGATCCGTATTCGCCCAAACCGTATTCATCGTGGGGGCATACCCGCTCCCCTCAAGCGTCCGGTAAATCTCATACTTGACGGAGCCGCCGATAAAGCTGGGGGGCTGCTCCTCCGGCTTGGGGGGCTGCTGTTCTTCTACATCCACCGGCCCTCCGTTATTGTCCTGCTCCTCCTGCTCCTGCTCCTTTTCGGGTGTAATTACCAGATCTTCCTTGCTGGGGCCCTTGACATTTTCCGCCTTTTCAGCGATCTCCTGGGCGATCCGGTCCTCGTCCTCAGCAGAATACTGCTTCTGCGTGGCCTCCACCTCCGTGGGCGCCTCGGTCTCCGTGGTCGTCTCCACAGGCTCGACGAGCTGCTCCACAACCGCCGCCGCGGACTCGCCGGTGGAAAGCTCCTCCGGCGCCTGCCCATGGGCGCGTGTGGCCGCATAAAAACTCACGCCGCCCACGATTGCCACGCCGGCCGCCGAGAGCGCGGCAATCTTCAGCGCGAGCGCATATTTTGTAAAGAATTCCGCAATCATTCGCCAATCTCCATCTTTTCACACAGATCCTATTGCTCTATCAGTACTCATTATAATGAAAAAATGGCGCTAAATCAACCTTTTTTGCCGTTTTCAGGACTGGGAATTTTTACAAAAAAAGAGGGCGCACATATCTTGTGCGTCCCCCTGGAACAACAACTATATCTGGCGCTCTCTCATTTTGCGATGGAGTTGAGCAGACCGCCCTTTGCGATGATATTCTGAATAAAGGGCGGGAACGGCTCGGCCTGATACGTCTTGCCGGTCGTATGGTTGGTGATGACGCCGGTGTCAAAGTCGGCCTCCACCTCGTCGCCGTTTTTGATGTCCCTGGCCGCCTCCTCGCACTCGAGGATGGCAAGGCCGATATTGATCGCGTTGCGGTAGAAGATGCGCGCAAAGCTGGAGGCAATCACGCAGGAAATACCCGAAGCCTTAATGGCGAGCGGCGCATGCTCACGGGAGGAGCCGCAGCCGAAGTTGCGCTCCGCGACGATCAGATCTCCCGCCTGGACCTCCTTGACAAAGTTGATATCAATATCCTCCATGCAGTGCTTGGCAAGCTCCTTGGGGTCCGCGCTGTTCAAATAGCGCGCGGGGATGATGACGTCTGTATCCACGTTATCGCCATATTTATGAACCGTTCCGTGTGCTTTCATAATCAGATCGCCCTCCTATCAAAGATTTGCGGGATCGCAGATGTATCCCTTGACGGCGCTGGCCGCCGCGACCGCCGGGTTGGAGAGATAGACTTCGCTCTCCGGATGGCCCATCCGGCCGACAAAGTTGCGGTTGGTGGTGGCGATGGCGCGCTCCCCCTTGGCGAGGATGCCCATGTGGCCGCCCAGGCAGGGGCCGCAGGTAGGCGTGCTGACGATAGCGCCCGCCTCCACGAAAATCTTGGCCAGCCCCTCTTCAATGCACTGAAGGTAGATCTGCTGGGTGGCCGGGATCACAATGGTGCGGACATGGCTGCTGACCTTGCGCCCCTTGAGGATCGCCGCCGCGGCGCGCATATCCTCTATGCGGCCGTTCGTGCAGGAGCCGATCACCGCCTGATCGATCACGACATGCTCCTTCTCCGCCTCGTCGATCGTCTTGGTGTTCTCCGGCAGGTGCGGGAAGGCGACGGTCGGACGAAGCGCGCTCATATCAATCTCGATGACCTGATCGTACTCCGCGTCTTCATCCGCCTCATAGACGACGTAGTCGCGCGTCTTGCGGGCATCCACATAGGCACGGGTGACGTCGTCCACCGGGAAGATCCCGTTCTTTGCGCCGCACTCAATGGCCATGTTGGCGATGCACAGGCGGTCGTCCATGGAGAGGTTTGCCACGCCCGGGCCCGTGAACTCCAGCGAGCGGTAGAGCGCGCCGTCCACACCGATCAGGCCGATCAGGTGCAGGATGACGTCCTTGCCGCTGACGTTCTCGCCCGGCTTGCCGGTGAGGACGATTTTCAGGGCGGACGGCACCTTGAACCACGCCTGACCGGTGATCATGCCGGCGGCCATATCAGTGGAGCCGACGCCGGTGGAAAACGCGCCGAGCGCGCCGTATGTACAGGTGTGGGAGTCCGCACCGATGACGGCGTCCCCCGGGACGACGAGGCCCTTTTCCGGCAGGAGCGCGTGCTCAATGCCCATCGTTCCCACGTCAAAGTAGTTGTCAATGTCATATTTGTTTGCAAAGGTGCGCACCTGCTTGCAGTTCTGCGCGGATTTGATATCCTTATTCGGGGTAAAGTGGTCCATCACCAGCGTGATGCGGCTCTTGTCGAAGACGCCCGTTGCCCCGCAGCGCTCAAATTCGTTGATCGCGACCGGAGAGGTCACGTCGTTGCCGTGCACGATGTCCAGCTTTGCCTGGATCAGCTGGCCGGCCTTGACCTCGTCCAGCCCGGCATGCGCGGCCAGAATCTTCTGTGTCATTGTCATTCCCACAGATAACAGCCTCCTTTTAGTGATTGGTGCTATTATGCCATAAAAAAGGCCGCCTGAATGTTAAACAAGATACATTCAGGCGGTTTTTTTACCGGTCAGTGCGTGGTGAGATAGAGGACCACGGAGTCCACCAGCGCGATCCAGCTGGCCTCAATGATATCCTTGGAGACGCCGACGGTCGTCCAGACGTCCTTGCCGTCCGAGGTGATGATGAGTACGCGCACCACGGCGGCCGTCGCGTCGTCCGGCTCCATGACACGGACCTTGTAGTCGATCAGCTTGGCCTTGGCGATCTGCGGGTAAAACTCTGCCAATGCCTCACGCAATGCGCAGTCGAGCGCGTTGACCGGTCCGTCCCCCTCCGCGGCCGCGACCTTGAGCACGTCGTTGGACTTGATCTTGATCGTCGCCGTGGCGGAGTGATTGTTGTCATAGGGGAGCTCGTCGAGCACCTTGTAGCTCACCAGATCGAAGTACGGCCTGATGCCGTCGATATGGCGGCGCGCAATCAGCTCAAAGCTGCCGTCCGCCCCCTCGTACTGGTAACCGCGGCGCTCTTTCTCCTTGAGCTCCGCAATGATGTCCGCCACCCTCGGATCATCGCGCGTAATCTGCGGGTAGTACTTGCGCAGCTTCTGCACGACGGCGGATTTACCCGCCATCTCGGACATCAGGAAGCGCCGGTGATTGCCCACGGACGCCGGGTCCACGTGCTCAAAGGAGCCGCTGTTTTTGACGACGCCGTCGGCGTGCATCCCCGCCTTATGCGCGAAGGCGCTGCGTCCGACAAACGGGGTGCCTTTATGTAAGGTAACATTGGCGATCTCCGCCATACGGATGGCGCAGTCCGTCAGGGTACACATATTCTCCGCGGGGATGCAGTCGCACCCGCGCTTTAACTGCAGGTTGGCCAGAATGGTGGACAGGTTGGCGTTGCCCGTCCGCTCGCCGAAGCCGAGGAACGTCCCCTGCACATGGGAAGCCCCCGCCTCCACCGCCATGACGGAGTTGGCCACCGCCATGCCGCCGTCATTGTGCGCGTGGATCCCCACGCCGACGGACGGGAATTCCGCCACGACCTCCCGCACGATCTGCGCGATCTCGTCGGGGAAGCTGCCGCCGTTTGTATCGCACAGGGCGAGCACATCCGCGCCCGCCTCCGCCGCAGCCCGCAGGGACTGCATGGCGTATGTCCGATTATTCTTATATCCGTCAAAGAAGTGCTCCGCGTCAAAGATCACCTCTTTGCCATGCGCCTTGAAAAAGCGGCAGGTGTCGGCGATCATGGCGAGATTCTCCTCGAGCGTGGTGCGGATGACATCCGTCACGTGCAGGTCCCACGACTTGCCGAAAATGGCCACCGCCGGCGCACCGGCGCGCAGCAGTGCGGCACAGTTGCCGTCCTCCTCCACCGGGGTCTCCTTGCGGCGCGTGGAACCGAAGGCCACCAGTGTGGCGTGCCGCAGTTCCATCCGGGAGACGCGCTCGAAAAACTCCAGATCCTTGGGGTTGGAGTAGGGGTTGCCCGCCTCAATATAATCAAGACCCAGCTCGTCGAGCGTTTTGACGATATTCAGCTTATCCTCCAGCGAGAAGGCAATCCCCTCCCCCTGTGCGCCGTCGCGCAGGGTGGAGTCAAAGATTTTGATCTTTCTGCCCATTTGATTCACCTCTCAGCAGTCCATGGATTCCATGATATCGCCCACGCTGCCCCCGGGCGGGATCATCGGGAGCACGGCCTGATCGGGGGCGATCCGGCAGTCGATCACGACGGGGCCATGATGGGCAAACGCCTCTTTCAAAACCGATTCAATCTCCTCCGGCTTTTCAAGAAGCATCCCCTTGACGCCGAACGCCTCCGCAAGCGCCTTGATATCCGTTTTGCGGTGCGGATCGGTCTGGGAGTAGCGCTTGCCGTAGAAGGCCGTCTGCCACTGGCGCACCATACCGAGGACCGTATTGTTCATTACAATGTCGACGACCGGCACCCCATAGGAGGCCAGCGTCGTGATCTCATTGAGATTCATGTGGAAGCTGCCGTCCCCGCTGAAGAGGACCGTGCGCTTCTCCGGATTGGCGATCTGAGCGCCGATGGCGGCCCCAAGGCCAAAGCCCATGGTGCCCAGTCCGCCGGAGGTGATCAGCGTACGCGGCCGGCGGTATGTATAATACTGGGCCGCCCACATCTGGTGCTGCCCGACGTCGGTGACAACCTGCGTGTCCGCCGGCGTCAAGCGGTCCACCGCCTCCACCACGTCCCGCGGATCGATGAAGCCGTCCAGGCCGCCGCGCGCCAGATGCCGCTCCCCCTGCGTGCGGATCTCATCCAGCTCGGCCCGCCACACCGGATGTTTTCCCTCCGGGAGGGCGGCCGCCAGCTGCTCCAGGACCTGCGCGGCATCTCCGGCGATCGGAAGGTCCACAGCCACATTCTTGCCCATCTCCGCGGGATCGACATCAATATGGATGATCTTCGCCCCGGCGGCAAAGGCCCTGCGGTTTCCAGCCACGCGATCCGAGAAGCGCGCACCGACCGCCACGAGCACATCGCACTCGTCCGCCGCGCGGTTGGCCACGAGCGACCCGTGCATGCCGATCATCCCGAGGGAGAGCGGATCATCCTCCGGGAAGCTGCCCAGGCCCATGATCGAATTGGCGACCGGAATATCAAATTTGCGGGCGAGCGCCGCGAGCTGCGCCGACGCATTGGCGGAGATGACGCCGCCGCCCGCATAGAGGACGGGCCTGCGGGACTTTAAAAGCATTTCAGCCGCAGCGGCGATCCGGTCCGGATCGGCAGGGGCTGCGGGAGACGGCTGCGCCGCCGGGCGGGGTTCATACTCCGTGACGGCCGCCGTGATGTCCTTGGGCACGTCGATGAGGACCGGCCCCTTGCGGCCCGTATTGGCAATGCGGAACGCCTCGCGCAGCGCGGGGGCCAGATCCTCGATCCGTTTGACGATGGTGTTGTGCTTGGTGACCGGCATCGTGATGCCGGTGATATCCACCTCCTGGAAGCTGTCGCGCCCCAGGAAATCCGTCCCCACATTCCCCGTGATCGCGACAACGGGGACGGAGTCCATGTACGCCGTGGCGATCCCTGTGACCAGATTGGTCGCACCGGGGCCGGAGGTCGCAAACACGACGCCCGTCCTGCCGGAGGCGCGCGCATATCCGTCGGCCGCGTGAGCGGCCCCCTGCTCGTGCGCCGTCAGGATATGGCGGATCCGGTCGCGGTATTCATACAGTGCGTCATAAATATTCAGTACCGAGCCGCCGGGATACCCGAACACGGTATCCACGCCCTGCTCAAGCAGTACTTCCACAATGATCTGTGCGCCTGTCTTTTTCATGATAACATCCTCCCCGGGAAAAATTCTTTCAGCTGCGGATGGCGAATCCATCCAAAAAGCCTCCGTCTCTTAAACGTTTAAGAGACGGAGGCGTACATCTGTGCTCCGCGGTACCACTCTTATTGCACGAAAGTGCCGCTCAGCCGCATCACGGAAACAGGCCGGAATGCGTACCCCTGTAACGGAGGGAAACCGTCGCCCCTACTCACGCGCACGCTTTCGGTTGGAGGCTGATAGGGAGATCTTCACCGGGGGACCCGGCCGCCTTGCACCATCCGGCGGCTCTCTGAACGCGGCGCAAACCGGTTACTCGGCCCTGTCATCGCCTGTGATGTGGAATTTTTATTTATCATAGCACCGCCTGCCCCGTTTGTCAAGAACCAAAACATCCCTCCTACCGCCGGGGCGGCGTGCGGCGCTTTCCGCGCTTGAGCGGCCGTCCGCCGGGGATGCTCGTCTTCGGCGCGGCACGGTACTCCCCGGAGGCATTCTGCCCCTTCACCAGCCGGACGCGCCGCCTGCGGCGGATGCGGTTGTACCGGATCACCAGCAGGATATAGGCGATGATGAGCACCACGACGACGGCGGCGATGATCTTAAAGATCACAGAGTGGAACGCGGTGCTCAGCCAGTGCCCCACAAAGGCAAACGGACTGAGCGAATAGGACTGCGCCGCCACCAGATTGACGGTGGCGATCTCCTCATTGGCATAGAGCACGCGCGCCTGACAGATCACGTCGCCCTGCTCCACCGGCGCCTTGACGTTTTCCGGCAGGGTGTCGGCAATCGGCTCAATCATGACGGAGGGCGCGTCCGCCCCCTCCTGCCCGGGCACGAGCGCCGTGACATCCTGTTCGGGGACGAGCTGGAGATAATCCGACTTTCCGGAGTACAGCAGCGGCACCTCCGTGACGACCTCCTGCGTGCCGGCGACGGTCTTGAGCTTCAGATTGTCAATCGCCCAGTTGAGCAGTTTATTCGCATCCAAAAAGGCGCCGTTTTCCTGGATGCCGTCGCCGTCGGTGTCCACGTACTGCGACCGCAGGACCACCGCCAGATAATTGTAGCCGCCGCTCTTGGCCGTGGCGATCACGCAGTGGCCCGCATCGTCGGTGGTGCCCGTCTTCACGCCGGTCACGCGCTCGTTATAATAGCTGTAATAGGCCGGTACGAGCATGTAGTTGGTGTTGGGCAATGTGGCCTTTCCGTTGGGGAGCGTATAGCTCTGCATGGATACGATCTGCCCGAATACCGGAAATGTCTCCAGCGCGTACCGGGTCATTTTCGCCAGATCCTGCGCCGTACTGTAGTGCCCCTCCGCATCCAGCCCGTGCGGGGATACAAAGTGCGTATCCGCACAGCCGAGCGCCTGCGCCTTCTCATTCATCATATTGATAAAGGTCGGGATCCCGCCGCCGTCCTTCTGATTGCCGACATACTCCGCGATCACATTGGCCGCGTCATTTCCGCTCAGGACGAGCATCCCCTCCAGCAGCTTGCGCAGGGAGTAGGTATCCCCCACCTTCAGGTCGATAATGGAGCTGTCCGTCCCGTCCAGCGCATGGATGGCCTCCGAGGAGGCGGTGAGCATCGCGCCGTCCAGATCGGAGCAGTTCTCCAGCGTGACGATCGCCGTCATCACCTTGGTCAGGGAGGCGGGCGCCGTGCGGACATTGGAATTTTTCTCACAGATCACGGTGGCGTCCTCATTGAGGCTGACGAGATAATAGGCCTCCGAATAGTCCGCCTGAATGGTGTCGCTGTAATCGGCGGCCACGGGCAGGGAAAATATCCCCGTACAGGCTGCAAGCATTCCCAGCAAAATAAATATTCGTTTGACGCGATTTTTCATGGCAATCTCTCCGAAAATATTGTATAATACATTATAACAGCAACAGCGGCAAAAATAAACAGGAACATTTTATTCCCCCGGGCGCTTTTTTATGCGGCCCGCGCGGGAGGTTCCCCTTTGAATACGGGAGGCATTTACATATATGATTTTTATCACTGGCGATACGCACGGCGATATGGAGCGCTTCAGCGATCCCCGGCTCAAGCAGCTGCGCGCGGGGGATACGCTGATCATCTGCGGGGACTTTGGCTTTCTCTGGAACGGAAGCAAACAGGAACAGAAAAATTTGAAGGCCCTTTCCAAAAAGAAGTACAATATCTGCTTTCTGGACGGGACGCATGAAAACTTTGAGATGCTCGACGAATACCCGGTCACGCAGTGGAACGGCGGGGATGTGCAGAACATCTGCGGCAACGTCTACCACCTGATGCGCGGCCAGATCTATACGATAGAGGACACCGTGTTTTTCACCATGGGCGGCGGGGAAAGCCCTGATCTGGACATCCGCATGGAGAACCACAACTGGTCCAGCCGGGAGACGCCCACCCCGCAGGAGCTGATGGCCGGCGCGGAAAATATCGAAAACCGGGGATGCGAGGTGGACATCATCGTCACCCATGAGCCGCCCGGAAAGATCAAGAGCTTTTTAAATCTGTCCGAGGGGGCGGGTACCCGCCTGACGACGCTCAACGCCTATTTTGACGAGCTGAACAAGACGTGCAAATATTCCAAATGGTACTTTGGCAGCATGCATACGGACAAATTCATCTCCTCCAACCAGATCTCACTCTACCGCAATATCGTGGAGGCGATCGATGGGCGGCCGGTGAAAAAATAGGCCGGTGACTGGACTTGAAACGCCGGAGGGGGGATTGAAGTGGAGGATGCCGGGCTCTGGCTCCGGATCGCTGCGATTGCGGCGGCCGCGGGCCTTGTGCTTGCAGCAGTCATATGGGGATGGCGAAAAGTGCGCCGCGTGTTCCGCACGGCCGCCACGCTGAAAAACGATCTCGTCCTGCGGCGGGAGTTGCTGGCGACCACGCCGAAGTCCGTTTCCGCCATGACGACGGTATACCTCCCGCAGATCCGGCGGGACTTCCCCGACTTCAACTTCCCCGTCTTTCGCCAAAAAGCCGAAAATACGCTCCGGAATATTCTGCTCTCCATCAGTTCCGGCCGGCTGCTGCGCCTATCGGACGCCTCCCCGGCGCTGGCCGCTCAGGTGCGGGCGCGCATTGCGGACAATAAGAGCTCCGGGCGCGCCGAACAGTATGGAGATATCACGATCCACCGCACGGAGATCACCCGCTACGAAAAGCGCCCGGGCCTGTGCGTGATCACGCTCCAGTCCGCCGTGGGATATCAATACTCCCTCACCGAAAACGGAGAGCTGATCGGCGGCAGCCGCGAACGTCTCACGCAGACAAAATATAATATGGAGCTGCACTATGTGCAGGATGTATCCGCTCTGACGGGCGCGTACGCCACAGCGGTCGGCGTGGTCTGCCCGAACTGCGGCGCACCGGTGACTTCGCTGGGGGCAAAGAAGTGTGAGTACTGCGGCAGCGGCATCGTCCCCATTGAGGACCGGGTCTGGAAAATCAATCGGTATGAGGAAGTGTGACAGGGGCTTTTAGGGAGTCCCTGCTGTGCATATAAAACCAAAATCATTAAGGGAGGAAACAGTACATATGGGAATTATCAAAGCAGCGGTCAGCAGTGTCAAAGGCGGTCTTGCCGACCAGTGGCTTGAAGTCATAGAGCCCTATGAAATGAGCGATACAACTGTATTCACCTGCGGCGTTCCCGTGCGGCCGGACGACGATCGCAACGGCAACCGGAAGGGCACGGATGCGATTGTTTCAAACGGCTCCGTGGTGCATGTCTATCCCAATCAGTTTATGATGCTGATAGACGGTGGAAAAATTGTGGATTACACGGCGGAACCCGGCTATTATACGGTGAACAGTTCCTCCATGCCGTCCATGCTCAACGGCGAGTTTGGCGACTCCCTGCGCGAGACGTTCAACCGCTTTAAGTACAGCGGCGTCACTCCCACCAAGCAGCAGGTTTATTTTATCAATCTTCAAGAGATCAAGGGGATCAAGTTCGGCACCCGAAACCCGATCACCTACTTTGATACCTTTTATAATGCGGATCTCTCCCTGCGGGCGCACGGCACCTATTCGATCAAGATTACCGATCCGATCCTCTTCTACTCGGAGGCGCTCCCGCACAACCGCGACCGCGTGGATATCCGCGAGATCAACGAGCAGTATTTCACCGAATTCATGACAGCGCTTCAGGCGGCGATCAACCAGCTCTCCATCGACGGAGTGCACATTTTCCATGTGGCGTCCAAGGGGATGGAGCTGAGCCGCCACATGAGCAATATCCTCGATGAGGAGTGGAACCGCACGCGCGGCTTCCAGGTGCAGTCCGTGGGCATTGCCAGTATCTCCTACAGCGAGGATTCCCAAAAGATGATCGAGCTGCGCAACAAGGGCGCCATGCTCTCCGACCCCGCAATTCTGGACGCCTATGTGCAGAGCAGCGCGGCGCGCGGCATCGAGAACGCCGGCAGCAACGCCAACGGCGCCGTATCCGGCTTTATGGGACTGGGAATGGGCATGAACGCGGGGGACGGTATTTTCCGCAACCGCACCGCGCCGAACCAGCCGCCCAGAACGCCTGAGCGTCCGGCCGCGCCGGCCAATCAATGGGTCTGTTCCTGCGGCGCCTCCAATACCGGCAAATTCTGCGCACAGTGCGGCAAGCCGCGCCCGTCAGCGGGCGGCAGCTGGACCTGTTCCTGCGGCACCGTCAACACGGGCAAATTCTGCTCCGAATGCGGCAAGCCGCGCCCGGGGGCGATCCGGTGTGACAAGTGCGGCTATGAGCCGGACCCCAACGGACCAATCCCGAAGTTTTGCCCGGAGTGCGGAGATCCGATCACCGAGGACGACCGGCCCGGCGACACCGAGTAAAATATGGCGTCGCCTATGTGCATTGAGGAGAATGTTGAGGAGAGAGGTACCATGTTATGTCTGTAGTAGCATACAAATGTCCAAACTGCGACGGGGAGCTGACATTTGATCCGTCGTCCCAGAAGTTTACTTGCGCGTACTGCGGGAGCGCCTTTGCCCTCGATGAGCTGAAGCAGCACGCACCGGAGGAGAACGAGCAAAAAGAAAAAGGGCCCTCTGCCCGGAAAGCGGAATCCTCCGCCGAAGAGGGCGGCGAGGCAAACCTGTTCACCTGCCCGAGCTGCGGCGCCCAGATTGTCACCGGACTTAACACAGCCGCAACCGAGTGCTTTTACTGTCACAATCCCGTCGTGCTGAGCGGCCGGCTGAGCGGAGAATATCTGCCCAAAAAGATCATTCCCTTTAAAATCACCCGGGAGGAGGCGGAGACGCGCTTCCAAGAGTGGCTGCGCAAAAAGCGGTTTGTGCCGCGCTCCTTTGTCGGCAAAAAAAATCTGGAAAAGGTCACGGGCGTCTACTTCCCCTACTGGATGGTGGACAGCGACATGCACGCGAGCCTGAACGCCACCGCTGAAAAGGTGCGCCGGTGGCGCAGGGGGGACGTTGAGTATATCGAAACGCGCTACTTCGAACTGCTCCGCGAGGGGAATATCCACACGGGAAAGACTCTGAAAAACGCGCTCAGTCACGCCAACCGCGAGGTGATCGACAGCGTACAGCCCTACGATCCGAGCGGGATCGTCGACTTTGCCATGCCGTATCTCTCCGGATTCCAGGCCGAAAAGCGGGATATCGAGCGGGAGCAGCTGACCCAGCAGGTCCATCAGGAATTTCAGACCCGCTCGGCAAATCTGCTGCGGGGGACGATGAGCGGTTATTCCAACATCCGCCCGACCGGCGGCAATTCCCAGATCTTAAGGGAAACTTGGGATTATACACTTCTGCCCGTATGGACTTTTGTCTATCACGATCCCAAAAAAGATAAGTATTATTTTTACGCGATGAACGGCCAGACGGGGAATATCTATGGCAGGCTCCCCTTAGACTACGGGAAGCTCTCTCTGATTTCCGGCGGCATCGGCGCCATCACATTCGCGCTCATGATGCTGCTGTGTTTACTGTTTTTTTAAGGAGGGGCCGCTATGAAAACCTTTAAAAGAATGATGACAGGTCTGCTCATGCTCCTGCTGCTGACGGCGCCCGTTGCCGCCGCCCAGAGCGATCAGCGCGTTTTTGACGACGGCGGGCTCTTCTCCGCTTCGGAGCGCGAGCGTTTGAATGATAAGATTTCCGCCATGGAGGCGGAGGAAAAATGGAATTATTACATCGTGACTACGCGGGACACGGGCGGGAAAACGGCGCGCAGCTTTGCCGATGATTTTTACGACCGGAATCACCTCGGCCGCGGAGAGGACGCGAGCGGCGTGCTGCTTTTGATCGACATGGATAACCGCGAGGCGTACATCTCCACCGGCGGCGCTGCGGTGGACTATTACTCCTCCTGGAAAATTGACGCCGCACTGGATGGGATGGCAAACAGTCTTTCCAACCGCCATTACTATTCGGCTGCCAACTCCTTTTTAAATGCAATGGACACCGTCCCCTCCTCTGCGGGTGCCGCTTCCGGGGGAAGCGCTGGCGCGGCGAGCGAAGCACATACACAGGCGGATACGGAAACATCGCCCGCCGAACAGGAGGCGTCGGCCGAGACAGAGTGGACGCTTGGTCAAAGCGCCGTCGTCTCCGCTTTCTGGGCCGTGATTGCAGTCGTCATCTTTGTCGCCGTCGTCCTGTCAAAAAACCGGGCCAATCGCGCCGCTTTTGGAATGGCCGCCACCCCGCAGAATCGGGAGCAGCTCACCCTGACCCGCAGTGAGGACCGGTTTATCAATGTGGTCACACATACCCGCCGAATTCAGCGGTCCTCCGACCAGTCCCGAAGCAGAGAGGGAACAAAGCCGAGCGTCCACCGGTCAAGCTCCGGTGTTCGCCATGGCGGCGGCGGAAGAAAATTTTAAATACGCGGGACTCCTCCCCCTCCCGGGCCGCATCGCCCGGGAGTTTTTATATGGGTGGAACATCATGGCCATTGGCTGATTTTCGAAAAATCGACCAAAAACACTATTTGCAGAATAAAAATTTTATTGACTTTTCATCCCTATGCATTTAAAATGATTACTATTAAGAAGGGATCTGAAACCATGAAAAAGCCTCGGGTTTCCCCGGTTCTCCTCGCGGCAATGGGGGTAAACTTTATTCTTTTTTCCGTAAAGCTCTACATCGGGCTGCGCACAAACAGCCTGTGTATTTATACGGACGCCATGAACAACCTTGCCGATACCGCTTCGGCCGGGGTGGGGGTTCTGGGGCTTTTTTTTGTTTCCGGCCGCGCCACCCGGCGCTTCCCCTACGGGTTTGGCCGGATGGAATACCTCACGGAATTTCTGATGGCGCTTCTGATGACGGCCGCCGGGGCCTCATTCGCCTATCAGTCGCTTGAGCGCTTCTTTGCGCCGGTCCCGGTGTGGTTCTCCACCAAATATGCGGGAATTATCGCCGCAACCTGTCTGGTAAAGCTGGCAATGGGAATCTTCTTCCGCAGTTTCCGCAGGCGGCGGGAAGATTCCGGCATTGTCCGGACGCTGGAGCTCGACTCTTTCCTCGATTTTGGCGTCACGCTGGCGGCCGTGGCATCCTTCAGCCTGACAAACTACATCGGCTTTGCCATTGACTCCGTGCTCGGTCTGGCGATCAGCCTTACCATCGTCGCGGAGGGGATCCGTCTGATTCTCTCCTCCTCCGGCCGGCTGATCGGTCAGGCGCAGCCGCAGCGCGAGGCACAGATTGCAGCGGCCGTGGATGCGTGCGCGCCGGGGGTGCGCATCCTCTCCCTGCGGATCCACAGCTATGGCCGCGGGCATGATTTTGCAGAACTGACGCTGGCGGGTGACAAAACAGGAAACATTTCGGATATGGAGCATATCCGTATGAATATCAAGAAACTGCTGGCCGAAAGCTACGCGATCGGCGCAACAGTAGAATGGGAGGAGAATTATGGAGAGAGAAAAGAAAAAGACGGGCAGGGGCCGGAAAGCCGGTAAAATCATTTTGGGGATTTTCCTGGGGCTGGTGATCCTGCTCACCGCCGTCGGGCTGATCGGCATGCTGGTCTCCCACATCGGAAACAAGGCCAACCTGGAGCTCGCCCGCTCTTTTTCCGCAGTGGAAAATCCCGATGCCGTCGTCCCGGAGCTCGACGAGGATGGATACTGGACCTTTACAACCGACCGCGATCTGAAAATTCTTCAGCTCACCGATGTACACATCGGCGGCGGATGGATGTCCATCAGCAAGGATGCCGCGGCAATCAATGCCGTCGCCGCCATGGTCACAGCGGAAAAACCGGATCTGGTCATCGTGACCGGGGACATCTCCTATCCGGTGCCGTTTCAGGCGGGGACGTTTAACAATATGAACGGCGCTGAAATTTTCGCGGCGCTGATGGAGACGCTCGGCGTCCCGTGGACACTCACCTACGGAAACCATGACACCGAGGCCTACAGCTACTATAACCGCGAGGAGCTGTCCGAATTCTATGAGAGCGAGGAGCTGGAGCACTGCCTGTTCCAGCGCGGGCCCGAGGAAGCAGACGGGTGCGGAAACGCCGTAATCAAGGTCAAAAACTCTCAGGGGCTCATCACACAGGCGCTCTTCCTGTTTGACTCCCACTCCTATGTGGATAACGACTATTTCGGAATCCTATGGAAGTATGACAATATTCACGAGAACCAAATTCAATGGTACCGGGAGCAGGTTGAGGCCCTGAGCGCGCAGAACCGCGCCGTGCTTGACGCACTGGACCCCGCCGCGCTCCCCGCCGAACGCGAAAACTACGAGACGGTCCGCTCGCTGGCGTTTTTCCATATCCCGATGGAGGAATATAAGACGGCGTGGAACGAATACGTCGATAACGGCTATCAGGATACGCAGGACGTTCAGTACCACTACGGCACGGTAGGTGAATCGGGCGGCCTGATCTGCACCGGGATTTACAGCGACAATCTGTTTGAAACCATGGAGGAGCTCGGCAGCACGCAGGGCGTCTTCGTCGGCCACGACCATCTGAACAATTTCTCCCTCGACTACAGGGGAATCCGCCTGACATACGGCTACAGCATCGACTATCTGGCCTACTTTGGGATCTACAAGCTCGGCTCCCAGCGCGGCTGTACGGTGATCGAGGTCTCCCCTGATACCTCCTTTGACTGCCGCGGTGAAAACTATTATCAGGACAAATACCAGATTCTGGCTGAGGGCGCGCAAAAGGAAGACGTCACCATGCAGGAGCTCGGCGCTCCGGAGGAATAGCGTGGATCTTGCCCCCGCCTTGCGGCCTTCCTCAAAGAAGATGGATCGCCTTATACCGGTTCCCCTGATTATCTCCCATCTCAGGGATCCCGTTTTGGGTCCTGCTCGTAATGGAATGAATCGCCGCTGTTTTTACCGAAAAGCTGAGGCCGCGCGGAAATCCGCGCGGCCTCTCTGCAATTCAAATTTCATCTTTGGAATCAGAACGGCCAGTCAAAACCGCCGTAGCCATTCCCGGAATCCTGCCCATTCTGATAGGCGTTGGCCGAGGAATAGACGGTATCGCCCTTGTCTTCCACCAGCGTAATCTCGACCTGCTCCTGCTGGATCTCATAGTTGGCGGAGACGCGGCAGACCGTCAGGGTCAGCTTATCGCCTACATTGGCGCCGTCCACCACCTCGCGCAGGGAGTCCGAGGTCTCCAGATCCTTGCCGTTTACCTGTGTGATAATGTCGCCCGCCTGGACATCCGTTCCGGAGAACGAGCTGTTCTGTGCAATGGAGCTAATCACAATAGAGCCTTTGGGCAGCTTGGCGATCTGTGCGATCACCGCATAAGTGGAGTTGGAATAGACGGAGGTGTACTGGATGCCGAGCATGGGGCGCCCGGGCACATAGCCGTTTGCAATGATGGACTCGGCGACGGATTTTGCCGTTGCGATCGGGACGGCAAAACCCATCCCCTCAAACGAATCATCCGCGATCTTGGAGGAATTGATGCCGATCACCTGCCCGTATTCGTTTACAAGCGCGCCGCCGGAGTTACCGGAGTTGATGGCCGCCGTATGCTGGATGCACACCTGCGTATAGCCAAGCTCGCTGTTGACCGGGCGGTCGATCGCGGAGATGATTCCCTCCGTAAAGGAACCGTAGAAGGAGGTGCCGCCCGGATTTCCGATCGCATAGACGTCGTTGCCGACCTGAAGCTGGGTGGAATCGCCGAATTCCGCCGCCGTAAAACCGGTAGCCTTTACGCGGACCACACCGATATCCGTCCGGTTGTCATAGCCAACGATCTCCGCGTCGTACTGCGTCTCATCCTCAAGCTGGACAACCGCGTTGGTGAAGCCGTCGAGCATGTGCGCACAGGTGAGGAAGTACGTATAGGCATGTGTGCTGTCCTCCCCCATGACAACGCCGGAACCGGAGGCGGACGTCGTATTGTTATACGTCAGAATGGCCACGACCGAGGGCTTGACCTTGGCGGCAATCTGCTCCGGCGTCAGCGTCCCGGAGGACGGGATATCCTCAATGTCGATCTGCGGGGTCTCCTGCGTCTCCACGGATACGTCCCCCGCATCATCGCCCCGGAACGCCAGGTAGAAGGCACCGCCGATCCCGGAGATCACCACTACGGCGCACAGCACGGCGATGAGGGCGATCTTCCAGCCGGCGAGCTTTTTCTTCGGCTTCGCCCCCTGCGGAGACGGCGCGCCCGCTCCGGGCTGCCCGCCCACAGGCGCCGTCCCGGGCGCCCGGCTGCGGTCAAAGGAATTGTACTGATACTGTCCGCTTACCGGCTGCTGATAGGGTGCGCCGGCGTAGTGATAGGCGCCGTTGACCGGCTGCTGATAGCTCCCCGCACCGCCCTGCGGCCGGGTCTGCCCCTGCTCCATTGAGGAGTGCGGCTGATATCCGCCCCCATTTCCGTCAGACGCCGGCGGGGCGCCCCCGGGGAAAGTGTTATTGCTGGAATCATTCATGATGGAGTCCTCCTTGGTGTCAAAAACATGTGCGGCCTTCCCGCCGCCCTGTGCTTTTCATCATACGCGCGGGATTTGATAGTGAATTGAAAACATTGTGAACAAAATTTAAATATCTCTTCCCGTTCCCGCTACGCACCGCTCTGGCCGCTGAAATTGGCCGGCAGCCAGAAGGCGAACTCCGTATACTGCCCCATCTCGCTCTTGACGGCGATCTGCCCGCCGTGCAGTTCCACAATACTCTTGACAATGTACAGCCCCAGGCCCGCGCCCTTGGCGTCAATACTGCGGGATTTATCCACCTTGTAAAAGCGTTCAAACACGCGGCTGAGCTCATCCGGGGGGATTCCCTCGCCGGAGTTTCGGATCGCAACGATGACTCTGGTATTGTCTGCAATGGCCGAGACGCTTATGCAGCCGTGTTCAGGCGTAAATTTGACCGCATTGTCCACCAGATTGTAAATCACCTGATGGATCAGGTCCTGATCCGCCTCCACAAAGACACTGTCCATCCGGTCAAGGCCGGCCACCTCCACCTTTTTGTCGTCCAGCGCCCGCTCGAAGTTGAGCATGACCTGAAAGATCTGGCGGGAGATATCATAACGTCTGGGGTTGAGCCGAAGCTCCCCGGACTCAATTTTGGACATATTGAGCATGGTGACCACCAGGCGGGAAAGGCGCTTGACCTCGTCGGATACGACGCCCAGATAATACGCCTCCTTCTCCTTCGGGATCGTGCCGTCCCGGATCCCGTCGATAAAGCCGCCGATCGTCGTCATGGGCGTCTTGAGCTCATGGGACACATTGGCCACAAAGCTGCGGCGGGAGGCCTCCAGAATTCCCAGATCCCGCGCCATGGCGTTAAAGCCCTCCTCCAGCTCCGTCAGTTCATCGTTGCCAGTGACCGGAACGCGGTAGGTAAAGTCCCCCTTGGCATAGCTCTGCGTGGCCCGCGCCATCTCGCGCAGCGGATGGACGATATTGTAGGTGAGCACATACACGCCCATACACGCAAGCGCGAGCACAAAGATCCCGCACAGGATAAAGATCCGGACAAAATCGCCCAAAAACGGGCTGAACATATCGGACAGGTCCTGAAGCGCGCAGACATATCCCGCCGCCACGGGGGAGTCCGGCATCACCACCGGCACCACCACCGCGATCTCCTCATCCTTTAAGGCGCCGGACAGGCGCGTACGCCCGCTGTATTCTCCACCGGCGGCAGCCGACTCCAGCATATCGGCCGGCACGCTGAAACCCCCGTAATGGCCGCAGTCCGGCAGGCGCGAGGCACCGCGCGATCCGTGCCGGCAAATCACGACCTGCCCATCGTCGTCGCAGATGAACACATCCGCCGTCAGGTTGGAGGAGAGCAGCGAGAGCGTTCCCGTCATCACCTGTTCCACGCCGGCGTCATCCAGATCCACACGCTCCCGGTTCAGCGCCGTCAGACTGGAGGCAACGGACTTTGCATTGGCGCTGAGCAGCTCCGTCTGGGAGGTGTTGATATACCTGTAAAATGAAATGCCAAGCGCCACCCCCATCACAAGTCCCGTGATGAGGATGATGCCGATGATCACCAGGAAATACCGGGTGAACAGATTTTTAAAGCCTTTTTTCTCCGCCGGATCCGTTCTGTCGCCCATATCAATCAGTCTTTCGTCTCAAACTTATATCCCACGCCCCAGACGGTCTTCAGGCACCACTTGTCGGAGACGTCCTCCAGCTTTTCGCGCAGGCGCTTGATATGTACGTCCACCGTTCGGGAATCGCCGTAATAATCAAAGCCCCAGACTTCATCCAGGAGCTGATCGCGGGTGAAAACCCGGTTGGGATTGCTCGCCAGATGATAGAGCAGCTCCAGCTCCTTGGGGGGCGTATCAATGATTTTTCCGTCCACCTTCAGCTCATAGTTGGTCAGGTTGACTACCAGCTTGTCATACCGGACCTCCTTGACTGCGTCCCCCTGACCGGAGGAAGTGCGGCGCAGCACCGCCTTGACCCGGGCGACGACCTCCTTTGCGTCAAAGGGCTTTACCACGTAGTCGTCCGCCCCCAGCTCCAGACCGAGGATCTTATCAAACGTCTCCCCTTTGGCGGTGAGCATGATGATCGGTTTGTCAGAGCTCTTGCGGATCTCCCGGCACACCTGCCACCCGTCGAGCTTGGGGAGCATGATATCCAGCAGGACCATATCGGGATTTTCAGAGGCAAACATCTCCACGGCGCGCATACCGTCGTTGGCGATCACGACGCTGAAATCCTCCTTTTCCAGATAGAGGCGCAGCAGCTCGCAGATATTTTTATCATCATCCACAATGAGGATCTTCCCCTCGGCCATTTTTCATCACTCCGTTCCCCGCCTGCGGCGGAATCTAAAAATTGCTGAACTGATTTTATTGTAGCACAGAAACGCCGGTTTTGGAACCATTTCGGCTCATTTTTTCGCCTGTGGATCGCGTTTTCCAGCCGCCGTCCCGCAAATCGGAGAACGGAATCGTCAAATTTTAAAAAATCATGAACAACCGCGGCGAAAACAATTGCTATATCGCGAAAAATCATGTATAATGACTATATTCTTCAACATGACGTCCGCGGCCCCCGGTCCGGACGTACCAATACGATACATAAAGACTTGGGTGTGGTGTGCTTGCAATCACTGGAAGAGCGGATCGCGGCAGATGGGCGCGTGATCGGCAGTGACATTTTAAAAGTGGACATGTTTTTAAATCACCAGATCGACGTAAAGCTGCTCAATGATATCGGGCGGGAATTCCGGCGGGTGTTCAGCGATATCCGTCCGGACAAGATCCTCACGATCGAGGCGTCCGGCATTGGCATCGCCTGCGTGACCGCACAGTATTTCGGCTGTATCCCCGTGGTGTTCGCCAAGAAGGGGGCGCACCGCAACGTGGGGTCCAATCTTTATTACAGCGACGTCTTCTCCTACACCAAGGGCGTCACCTGTACCATTGGCGTATCAAAGGATTACCTGCATGCCGGGGAAAAGATCTTAATCATTGACGACTTTCTGGCCAAGGGCGGCGCCGTTCTGGGCCTGAAGGATATCATTGAGCAGGCGGGCGCCGAGCTGTGCGGCGTCGGGATCGTGGTGGAAAAGGGCTTCCAGGACGGCGGAGAGAAGCTCCGCCGCATGGGAATCAACATTCAGTCACTGGCGGTTGTCCAATCCATGGAGGATGGGAAGATTTCCTTTAAAAAGGGCAGCCGTTAAAATAAAAAGGAGGAATTCAACGTGAAGAAATGGTCCAAAATTCTCGCACTTACCCTGTCGGCCGCCATGCTGGTGTGTTCGTTTGCAGCGTGCAGCAACACCGGAAGCGGCACGGATGAGACCGGCGGCGACGCACAGGCTCAGGCAATGCCCGCCGTGGCCAAGGCCGACCTGAAAATCGGCGTCATCCACATCACCGATCCCGCGGAGGGCTCCGGATTCACCTACGCGCAGGACGAGGGCATCAAGGAGATGCAGAAGAACCTCGGCCTGGAGGACAGTCAGATCATCCGCAAGATCAACATCACCGATACGGACGCCGCTGCGACCCGCACCGCCATCGAGGAGTGCCTGGAGGAGGGCTGCCAGGTGATCTTCGGCACCAGCTACAACTATAAAGACGTAATGGCTGAGATGGCCGAGGAATACCCGGATGTCATCTTCTCCCACTGCTCCGGCAACATCAACAACGGCAAAAACATGAACAACTACTTCGGCGCGATCTATCAGGCCCGCTACCTGACGGGTATCGCCGCCGGCATGAAGACCGAGAGCAATAAGATCGGCTTTGTCGCCGCGATGGACGTCAACAACTCTGAGGTCACCGGCGGTATCAACGCGTTTACGCTGGGCGTCAAGTCGGTCAATCCGGACGCGCAAGTCTATGTCCGCGTTACCGGCCAGTGGTACGACCCGAACGCCGAGCGTCAGGCTGCGCAGGCACTGCTTGACCAGGGGTGCGATGTGATCGCGCAGCACTGCGATTCCTCCGTCCCGCAGGAGACCGCTCAGGCCGCCGGCAAATGGGGCTGCGGCTATAACTCCGACATGAGCATTCAGGCGCCAAACGGCCATCTGACTGCGCCGATCTGGCACTGGGGCGTCTATTACACCAAGGCTGTCCAGCAGATCATCGACGGCACCTGGACCGCCACCAATTACTTTGGCACGCTGGCGGACGGACTTGTCGATATCTCCCCGCTGAACACGGCCGTGGCGGCGCCCGGAACGCAGGAGAAGATCGACGAGGCGAGGGCGCAGATCGAGGCGGGCACGCTGAAGGTCTTTGCCGGCCCGCTGTATGACAATGCAGGGAACCTGAAGGTTGCCGAAGGTCAGGAGATGACCGTTGAAGAGATCACCCAGAACTTCACCTGGTACGTGGACGGCGTAGTTGCCAACTGACCGAATCCAGAATAACAAGACAGGACAGGTGATAGCGTTGAGCGGCGTTACAACGGCGCATGAAATTGCAATCGAATTAAAAGGCATTACAAAAACGTTCGGCGCAGTCGTCGCCAACGATAACATTGACCTGGACGTCAAGAAGGGCGAGATTCTCGCCCTTCTTGGCGAAAATGGGTCCGGTAAGACAACTCTGATGAACATGCTGTCGGGCATTTATCACCCCGACAGCGGTTCCATTTACATTGGCGGCAGGGCGGTTACCATCAACTCGCCGAAGGATGCGGCGCGGCTGGGCATCGGGATGATCCACCAGCATTTCAAGCTGGTGGAGGCCATGACGGCGGGCGATAATGTGGTCATCGGCACCGGGCTGGACCGCCGCCTGCGGAAGAAGACGCGCTGTGCAAAAATCCGGGACTTTTCCGCCCGGTTCGGGCTGTCCGTGGATCCGGACAAGTATGTGTGTGATATGTCCGTGAGCGAGAAACAGACGGTGGAGATCCTCAAGGTGCTTTACCGCGGCGCCCGGATCCTGATCCTGGACGAGCCCACGGCCGTTCTGACGCCGCAGGAGACGGAACGCCTGTTTACCATCCTGCGGAAGATGAAGGCGGACGGCTGCGCCGTGATTATCATCACCCACAAGCTCGGCGAGGTGCTGGAGATCAGCGACCGTGTGACGATCCTGCGCAAGGGGCGCAGCATCCAGACCGTCAGCACCGCGGAGGTCGACGCCGCAAAGCTGACCGAGCTGATGGTCGGCCACGCGGTGGATCTCTCTCTGGAGCGGCCGGAGACGGAAAAGGTCCCCGGGATGCTGAAGGTGCGGGACCTGACCGTGGAGAACAGCGAGGGGTATAATGCGCTTGCGGATGTGAGCTTTGACCTGGCCGGGGGAGAGATCCTCGGCGTGGCGGGCGTGGCAAACAGCGGTCAGAAGGAGCTGTGCGAAGCGATCGCCGGACTGATGAAAGTCAAATCGGGATCCATCCTCTATCGGAACGAGGATATCGTGGGCAAATCTCCGGCCGACATCATCAAGGCCGGAATCAGCATGAGCTTTATCCCGGAGGATCGGCTGGGAATGGGACTGGTCGCCTCCATGGGGATGGCGGACAACATGCTGCTGAAATCCTATAAGGACGCAAAGGGGCCGTTCCTGGACAAGAAGCCGTCCCGTGAACTGGCCAAAGTCCTGATCGATAAGCTCGACATCTCCACCCCCGGCATCAACACACCGGTCCGGATGCTCTCGGGCGGAAATGTACAAAAGGTCCTTCTCGGGCGCGAGATCGAATCCAATCCCAGTCTGCTGATCACGGCGTATCCCGTGCGCGGGCTGGATATCAATTCCTCCTATACGATCTACAATCTTCTCAACGAGCAGAAGAAAAAGGGCGTGGCCGTGCTCTTCATCGGAGAGGATCTGGATGTGCTGCTGGAGCTGTGCGACCGGATCATGGTCCTGTGCCACGGCAGGGTGACCGGGATCGTGGATGCGCACGATGTCACCAAGAATGATATCGGCCTGATGATGGCCGGCGAAAAGCCTGCACAGAGGGGGGAGGAATCATAATGGCGGAAAAAATGCATGCGGCACAGCGGCGTTCGGGCTCCCGTCAGCCGCTTGTACGTGTGATCAAAAAGAACAACATGCCCTTATATCAGTCCACGCTCCTGCGGGTCGGGGCCTTTATTACGGCGCTGATCGCGGGTGGGCTGTTCATCCTCTGTCTGGGGGAAAACCCGCTCTCCGTCTACGGGACGATCTTAAACGGCGCGTTCCGCAGCTCCATCGCCATGCAGGGAACGGTAAAAATCGCCGTTCCCCTGCTGATCTGCTCCCTGGGGCTGACGTTTGCCTTCAAGATGAACTTCTGGAATATCGGCGCGGAGGGGCAGCTGATCATGGGCGCAATTTTTGCAACGCCGATCGCCCTGTATCTGGACCAGCTCCCCCGTCCGCTCGTACTGCTGCTGATGATGGTCGCAGGCATGATCGGCGGCGGGCTGTGGGCGCTGATTCCCGCGATCTTTAAAGTACGCTTCGGCACAAACGAGACGCTCTTTACCCTCATGCTCAACTACATCGCGCAGTATATGATCATGTACTTCCGGGAGGGGCCGTGGCGCGATCCGAACTCCCCCGCCTTCCCTCAGATCAAGCGCTTTGCCCAGAGTGCGCGCCTGTATGAGGTACTGGGCGTGCATATCGGGTGGATCATCGCGATCCTCCTGGTCGTGCTGGTGTACATCTATCTGAACAAGACCAAGCAGGGCTATGAGATCAGCGTGGTCGGCGAAAGTCAGGCAACGGCCCGCTACGCCGGAATGAGCGTGGGGAAGATCGTCATCCGCACCATGTTTATCAGCGGAGCGATCTGCGGTCTGGCCGGCATGATCCAGATCGCCGGCGCGGACTACACGCTCTCCGACACGGTCGCCGGCGGCGTGGGCTTTACCGCCATCATTATCGCATGGGTCTCCCGGCTGAACCCGTTTGTGATTGCCCTGGTTTCTGCGCTGTTCGCCATTCTGGAGAAGGGGTGCAGCGTGATGCAATCCACCTTTGGGATCTCCACCACGGCCTCGGACGTCCTGCAGGGCGTCATCCTCTTCTTCATCCTCGGATTCGAATTCTTCACCCGATATGCCCTGGTGTTCAGAAAGAGAGGCGGTAAATAATGGATTTGATCATAAACTTTCTGGTGGCGGCCATCGTCTCCGGAACACCGCTCCTCTTCGGCACGCTGGGGGAAATCCTGACGGAAAAGGCCGGCCACCTGAACCTCGGCGTGGAGGGCATGATGGCCATCGGCGCCATCGCGGGATTCTATACGGGATATAAGACAAACAGTGTGCTGCTCGCCCTGCTGATGTCGTTTGCAGCCGGTATGCTCTGCGCGCTGATTTACGCCTTCCTCACCATTACGCTCAAGGCGACGCACAATGTCACCGGCCTGACGCTGACGATCTTTGGCAGCGGGCTCTCCAGCTTTATCGCGTTCTCCATGATCCAGAACGCGGAAAACGGCGTTCCGGTGCTTGACCGCAGCTTTACTTCTTCGCTTGCAAATATCCACATCCCGTTCCTCAGCGACATCCCGGTGCTTGGCAAGCTGCTCTTCCAGTATAATCCGCTCGTCTATCTGGGCGTTGTGATCGCCATCGTGATGGCTGTGTACATCAAGCGCACCCGCGCAGGCCTGAATTTGACCGCAGTCGGTGAGAATCCCGGTGCTGCGGACGCGGCCGGGATCAACGTCACCCTTGTCAAGTACGTCCATGTGCTGATCGGCGGCGGCATCTGCGGTCTGGGCGGCGCATACATGGCCCTGACCATCGGCAACGGCAGCTGGGTCAACAACGTGGTCAACGGTTACGGATGGATCGCCGTCGCGCTTGTGATTTTCGCGAGCTGGAACCCCGCAAAGGCTATCGGCGGCGCGTTCGTCTTCGGTGCGTTCAGCGTAATTCGCTATTATATGCCTACGGGCGTCAATCTGCCGACCGCATTCTACAACATGCTCCCCTTCCTGGTGACAGCGATCGTACTGGTTATCAGCTCCGTGCGCAAGAAGAAAAAGCATGTGGAGCCGGCCGCGATCGGCGCGATCTATTTCCGCGAAGAGCGGTAGAGAACCCACCCGTACGTTCTTCCGGCCGGATCCGTTCCGGCCGGTTTTTTCATGCAGTTTACAGGCCGCTCAGACGTCGTGACGGCGATTGCTCCGGGGCGGCGCCCCCTAAGTATTGTCTATGATCTTTCCAATTGGCAGGTGAAGTTTTTGAAACTAAAAGCCCTGAAAGCGGCCTTTCCGCCGACTGTTCCGATCTGCGCAAGCTTCCTGATGCTCGGAACCTCCTACGGTTTTATGATGAGCAGCCGCGGTTTTTCGCCGCTCTATCCGATTCTGATGAGTTTGCTGATCTTTGCAGGATCCATGGAGTTTGTCACGGCGGATCTGCTGATGGCCTCCTTTCACCCGATCAGCGCTTTTTTCACAGCGCTGGTGGTCAATGCGCGCCACCTCTTTTACGGAATTTCCATGCTCGACCGCTACCGCGGCACAGGCTGGAAAAAGCCGTACCTGATCTTCGGTATGTGCGATGAGTCCTTCTCGATCAACTGCAGCGCCAGAATCCCGCCGGATGTGGACCGTGGGTGGTTTATGACCTTTGTCACGCTGTTCAATCACCTGTACTGGGTCGCCGGCGCCTCTCTGGGCGCGCTGGCCGGCCATATGATCCACTTCAATACCGAGGGGATCGAGTTCGTCATGGCCGCCATGTTTATCACGATCTTCCTCAACCAGTGGATGGAGAGCCGCCGGCACTCCCCCGCCCTGATCGGCCTGATCGCCTCCGGGGCCTGTCTGGCCGTGTTTGGACCGGACCGCTTCCTGATCCCTGCAATGGCGCTGACCGTGCTGATCCTGACGGCCGCGCGTAAAAAGCTGGAGGTGACGGAATGACCATGACCGTATGGCAGAGCGTGCTCACGATCGGGGCCGTAGTGCTCGGGACAATGGTTACGCGCTTTCTCCCCTTTTTCCTCTTCCCGGCAAAAAAGGAGCTGCCCAAATATATCCGCTATCTCAGCCAGGTGATTCCCTATGCCGTGATGGGGATGCTGGTGGTCTACGCGCTCAAGGATACGGATCTGCTCGCCGGCAGCCACGGGATCCCGGAGCTGATCGCGGTGGTTGTAGTCGTACTGCTGCACCTCTGGCGCAGGAATATGCTGCTGAGCATTGCGGGCGGAACGGTCACCTATATGCTGCTGGTTCAGCTCGTATTCTGAAAGCGGCCGGCCGCTTTCAGCGGCGGAGCTGTAAAATTCTTCTCCCGTAACGAAAAAGCGGCTGCACACCACCCGGTATGCAGCCGCTCTCTGTTTTTAAATGGGATCAGGACTTCTTTTTCTCCTGCTCGCGGTGCTCCTTCTCCTCCCGCTCGCGCCGCTCCTTTTCCTCTTTCTCAAGCCGTTCGCGCTCTTTTTTCTCACGCTCGCGCGCTTCCTTTTCCTGTTTTTCCTGCTCCTCACGTCGCCTTTTTTCCTCTTCCTCCAGGCGCTTTTTCTCCTCCTCTTCCGCCTTTTTCCGCTCCTCCTCTGCCTTGCGCTCATGCTCGCGCTTTTCCTCCAGCAGCGTCAGCACACGGTTGGAGAGCTTCGTGCTGACGGTCGCGTCCAGAGAAATCAGGGAGATAAAGAGCAGCGCCTTCATCTCCTCATCCTCCACGCCGCGCTCCCGGCACTTCTGATCGATCAAATCCAGCTTATCACCCACAGCACGCAGATACTCCTGCGCATAATCCCCCAGCAAATCGCGGAAAAGGGCGTACATGGTCTCCAGCTTTTCGGGGTCGCCGATCATTCCGGTGAAGCGCTTGATCTCCGGAATGGAGAGGCTCTGCTTGAGCAGGTAGATAAAGATCAGCGTGAGCACATGCCGCCTGGAATAGCGCTTGTTCTCCGGCCGCGGCAGGACGCCCGCCTTGGTATAATTGTTGATCATGGTGCCGGTGAACACGCACTCATCATGGAAGCGGAAGGACTCCCCCATCTCCTGCTCCAGGAAGGAGGTCACCTGCTCCATGTACAGATCAATCTTGGGGATATCGCGCGGATCGACCAGATCAATATCGGAAATCTCCCGCGCCTGCTCCACAATATCTTTTTTCAAATCCATACGGACACCGCCTTTACCGCATCCCAACGATGGAGCGCGGAAAATTCATTTATACTCTATTATATAGTTTTCGATACCGGAATTCAAGTTTTCACAGGAAGAGGCGCTCTGCGTTGTCCCTTGTCCTGTCTAACACCTGCTGGGCCGTACAGCCCCGGATCTCCGCCAGCCTTTGCGCCGTATAGGGGATCAGGCCGGAATCATTGCGCCGCCCGCGCATCGGGACCGGCGTCATGTACGGGCAGTCCGTCTCGATCAGCAGGCGGTCCTCCGGCACATAGCGCGCCACCTCCACGGGCTTTCGCGCATTTTTAAACGTCACCGCCCCGCCAAGGCCGATATACATTCCGATATCCAAGATCTCCCGCGCCATCTCCACGCTGCCGGAGAAGCAGTGTACCACCCCCTTGGGCCGGTACTGCTTGAGCACCTCCAGCGTATCTGCGTGCGCATCCCGGTCGTGAAAAATGACCGGCATATCAAGTTCGTTTGCCAGGATCAGCTGCCGCTCCAGCACGGAAAGCTGCACCGTACGGGGCGCCCCGTCCTCATAGTGGTAGTCGAGCCCGATTTCCCCCACGGCGACACATCGCCCGTCTGCCAGAAGTACGCGCAGGCGCACAAAGTCGTCGTCCGAGATCCGGTCCGCCGCCTCCGGATGAAAACCCGCGGCCGCCCAGATATAGTCGTAGCGATGTGCCAGCTCCAGATTCCGACGCGAAGTGGAGATATCCGTCCCGCAGCTGACGACGCCGCACACACCGGCGCCCGGAAGGGAGGCGAGCAGCGCCTCACGGTCCGGGTCGAAGGCCGCGTCGTCATAGTGGGCGTGGGAGTCGAAAATATTCAGCGCCATCAGTGCACCTTGGAGCCGGGCTCCATTCCGTCGGCAAAAATCACCTGAGCCGCGCCGTCCTTCCCGTCCGCGGCGAGCAGCATCCCGTTGCTCTCCACTCCGCAGAGCGTGGCGGGCTTGAGGTTAAATACAATGATGACGTTATGGCCGATCAGATCCTCCGGCGCATACCAGGGGGAAATCCCGGACGCGATCGTGCGCGGTGTGCCCGTGCCGTCGTCCAGGGTGAGTTTTAAGAGCTTTTTAGAGCGCTTGACGGGCTCACAGGCCACGACCTTCGCAATACGCAGATCAATTTTTGAAAAATCATCTATGGCGACCTGGGCGATATTCGCCTTTTCCGCTTTGCCCTTTGTCTCCGCCTGGGCCGCCTCCCGCTGCGCCTTCTGCTGCTCCTCGAGCAGGGCGAGCTCCTTCTGCATATCGATGCGCGGGAAGATGATCTCCCCCCTGTTCAGGGCCGTGCCGGCGGGCAGCAGCCCCCACTCGGACGCGCTTGCCCAGGTCAGCGCCTCCTGCGGAGCGGGGACCTGCGCCTGAATTTTCGGCGCGGTGCCGGGCATGAACGGCGTTATCAGGACGGAGATGATGCGGATGCTCTCACACAGGTTATACATCACGGCCGCCAGCCGATCCCGCTGCGTCTCATCCTTGGCGAGGACCCACGGCGCCGTCTCGTCAATATACTTGTTGGTGCGGGAGACGAGCTTCCACAGATCGGTCAGCGCCACGGAGAATTCCAGCTTGTCGAGCGACTGCTCCATTTTTCCCCGCACGGAGACCGCCAGATCGATCAGTTCCTGATCGACCGCGTCGGCCCGGCGCTCCGCCGGCAGGACCCCGTCGAAATATTTGAACACCATGGAAACCGTGCGGGAGACGAGGTTGCCCAGATCGTTGGCAAGGTCGGAATTAATTCGGTTGATAAGCGCCTCGTTGGAGAAAATACCGTCCGAGCCAAAGGGGATATCCCGCAGCAGGAAGTATCGGATGGCATCCACGCCGTAGCGGTCGCAAAGCACAACGGGATCCACTACATTGCCCTTGGACTTGCTCATTTTGCCGCCGTCGAGCACGAGCCAGCCGTGGCCGAGCACCTTGTGCGGCAGCGGGATATCCAGCGCCATGAGCAGTGCAGGCCAGATGATCGTGTGGAAGCGCACGATCTCCTTGCCCACCAGATGGATATCCGCCGGCCAGTATTTGCGGTAGAGGGCGTCGTCCTCCGAGCCGTAACCGAGGGCCGTGATATAGTTGGTGAGCGCATCGATCCACACATAGACCACGTGATCGGGATCAAACGTCACGGGGATCCCCCACTTGAAGGAGGTGCGCGAGACGCACAGATCCTCCAAGCCGGGCTTGATGAAGTTGTTGATCATCTCATTGCGGCGGGACTCGGGCTCCAAAAACTCCGGATGTTCCTCAAAGAGCTTCAGGATACGGTCCTGATATTTGGACAGGCGGAAAAAGTACGCCTCTTCCTTGGTCTTCTGCACCTCGCGGCCGCAGTCGGGGCATTTGCCGTCCACGAGCTGCGTCTCGGTCCAGAAGGACTCGCACGGCGTGCAGTACCATCCCTCATAATGGCCCTTGTAAATATCCCCCTGCTCATAGAGCTGCGTGAAGATCTTCTGTACGGCGCGCACGTGATAGTCGTCCGTGGTGCGGATAAACTTGTCATAGGAGACGTTCATCAGCTTCCATAAATCTTTGATTCCGGCGACCACCTGATCCACGTACTGCTGCGGCGTGACGCCGGCCGCCTTTGCCTTCTCCTCGATCTTCTGACCGTGCTCATCCGTCCCGGTCAGGAACATGACGTCGTACCCCTGCATGCGTTTGTACCGCGCCATGGCATCCGTCATCACGGAGCAATAGGCGTGCCCGATATGGAGCTTGTCCGACGGATAGTAGATCGGCGTGGTGATATAAAACTTATTCTGTTCCAACTCAAAATCCCTCCCAGGTATGCTGCGGTTTCCCCTCGGTGAACAAACTCAAATGCAAATTTCGAGGTCACAGGCATGTCCTGCCGTGCGCATCGAGGTTCCTGCCGTTTTAGTATATCACAATCCACAAGCGGATTCAAATTCCCCGGCCGCTCCCTTTATTGGTCCGCAGCGGTAATCGTGAGCGTGGAGGCCCGCTTTTTGATCTGGGAAACCTGGCGGACAAAGATATCCCGGTGTCCCGTCACCGAATAAAACACGGCACAGGAGCAAAAGTCGATTAAGACCGCCCACGCCTGCTCTATCTCATCCTCATTCCGAATATAGTCGCGCAGGATCTCGCCAAAGTGCTGGAGCAGCTTCAGCTTGCCGGTACAGTGTTCCGGAATGCAGTCCCTGTACCGGACCAGATAGCAGATCAGGGAAATACGATCGACATTCCGGCAGACGGAATCGACCATATAATCAAAAAAGGCGTTTGTCCCCTTTTCGATCAGATAGCGCTGCACGCCGATCGCGATGGTACGGTCCATGGCGGCGACCTCCCGGTTGAGCACCGCCTCCACCAGATCCTCCTTCCCGGCATAATAGTGATAGATCCCGCTCGGGACAATGCCCGCCTTTTTGGCGATCATCTGCATCGTGGTAGCGGAGTAACCGTTATTTGCAAACAGCTCGCATGCGGCGTCCAGGATCCGCACGATGGCGTCCTCGCGCATCTGTACAAACTTATCATTATGATATCCATGTATTGCCATTGGTATTTCTCCTTTGAATCTATTTAGTTGATCCACTGATCGTGAAATGAAGCCGGAAGGGCCGGCCGCGCCGCATCACATACGGCTCATGGAGGCAGGCTACGCCGGGCAGATCCCCGCCCACGCCGCTCTGCGCCGCATCAAGGTGCAGCACCGTATCCTCCCCATACGCCAGCTCATAAAGATGGTCGGCACGGTGCAGGGCAAGGTCCGTGTACTGATGCGCGGAAAAGCTGAAGCCATCCGGATCCGACGATGCAAAACAGACGCTCCCCCGCTGCCCGCGGAAGGTCAAATCGCGCACGCCCGTTCTGTTGCCGTTCTCCTGCGGACGCATGTATCGGTGCTCCAGGGAGCGGATATCGCTGTGATAGACTCCCAGCGGGGACCCCGAACAGCGGTCGCTGTAATTCTCCTCCGGGCCGCGCCCGTAGTACTCCACCTGACCAAAGCTGCCGTCAAGCGTCATCATCAGGCCGGCGCGGGTAAAATCAAATCCCGTACCCGTCGCCTGAAAGAAAACGTGCACGGCGCCGTCCGGCGTAAAGAGATAGCGCGTCTCCACGCCGCGGGTAAAGGCGGCGCGCCAGCAGACCGTGACCGCCACGCTATCCTCCACTGTGGATACCTTTACACGCGTCGGTCTCCCCGGCTTTTGCCGCCGCAGGGACGGGCTCAGGAATCGGAACGCCGGAGCAAAGTTGAAATTGCCGATATCATTATCCGTGGGCGCGCGGAAAAATGATGGCCGCACGCCGTCCCGGAGAATATTTCCCGCCCCGAAGGAGAGCGATTCCAGCACACCGCCCACAAATACGGCCGCCGTCTGCCCGGCTGTGACCGTCAGGCGCCGTCCGGATTTTTCATACCGAACGGGAACACCCACCGCCCCGGGCGGCGGGGACTCTGCCGCCCGGGGCGTCCGGATAAACTGCTCGGACATCGCGACCTCGCCGCGCGCGGCCCACGCACAGCGCTCCCTGCGCACAAAGTCAATATTCAGGATATATTCTTCCTCCTCGCGGAGGTCTTCATACCGGTACGGCAGGGTGTACGCGGCGCTTTCGCCGGGGCGGATCCCCGTGATATCCACGGTGCCGCCGTCAATTTTACGCTCCCGCCGCATCAGCCGCCAGACGAGCTCATAATCGTCCAGCGTCACAAACAGATTTTTATTGCGGATGGTGATCGTCCCGCTGGGCCAGTCGACCGCGGCGGAGACGGGCTGATAGACCTTTTTGACCTCATAGTACGCCGGATGCACCGTGCGGTCCGCCGCGATGATCCCGTTGGCACAGAAGCAGCCGCTTGTGGCCCCCTCGCCAAAATCTCCGCCGTAGAGCCACCGGTCCTGCCCGTCCCTCCGGACGTGGATCGCCTGATCCACATAGTCCCAGATAAAGCCACCGCACATGTGATCGTATCGATCAAAGGCGTCCATATATTCCTGAAAGTTGCCCAGGCTGTTCTCCATACAGTGGGCAAATTCACACAGGAGAACCGGCTTGCTGCGGTACATCTCGGCCGTGACGGGCTTGTTGTCCGCAGCCAGTTTATTGGTCAGGTTTTCAAAAAAGCTGACAGTGATCTCCCGCTGCTCGCACAGTGCCCGGAGCTTCTCCTGCGTGGGGTACATCCGGCTGATGAAGTCGGACTTTGTCAGGTCGAAATCCCCCTCATAGTGGATGGGCCACCGGCCGTCCAGCTCCAGCACGCGCCCGCGCATTTTCATGAAATTGTCGCCGTCCCCCGCCTCATTCCCAAGGGACCAGAATGTGACACAGGCATGGTTCCGATCGCGCAGGACCATGCGCTCCGCCCGGTCCACGACCGCCTTCGTCCAGATGGGATTGCTCCCGGGGACGCCCTTGCGCCGCACGCCGTGCGTCTCCATATCGCACTCATCCATCACGTAAAAGCCAAGCTCGTCGCACAGGTCGTAAAAATACGGATCGTCGGGATAGTGACTGGTGCGGATGGCGTTGATATGCGCCCGCTTCATCAGCAGCAGATCCTGCCGGATACGTTCCCGCAGGATCGCCCATCCGTGATCCGGATCAAAATCGTGGCGATTGACACCTTTAATCTTCAATTTTTCACCGTTTAAGTAGAGGACATTCCCCCGGATCTCTACGCGCTTAAAGCCGATCCGGCAGCTCTTGGCGCAGATACAGCGGCCGTTGAGTTCGATTTTCAGCAGGAGCGTGTAGAGGTTCGGCTCCTCCGCGGACCAGCGGTCCACATTCTTAAAGCGGCGGCGGAAAGAAAAATGATTTGTTCCGGGCTTTGCGACAACACCCGAGGAATAGATCTGCTCCCGCTGGGCGCCGCGAATCAGCTCGGCGGAAATTTTCAGCGCCGCGCTCTCTCCGAAATTGTCGATCCGCTGTGTGACGGCCAGCGTGCCACCGCAGTATGATTCGTCAAGCTCCGCACAGGCAAAAAAATCGCGCAGTGCCACGCGGTGCTCCGCATACAGATAGACATCCCGATAGATCCCGGAGAGGAACCACATATCCTGATCCTCCAGGTACGTGCCGTCACTGTAGCGGTACACAACCGCCGTCACCTGATTCTCTCCCGGCGAGACAAAGCGCGTCACATCAAACTCGTGCGGCGTCATGGATCCCTGCGAGTAGCCGGCATATTCCCCATTGACATAGACGTACAGCGCGGCCTTCGCAGCCCCAAAGTGCAGGTAGATCTCCCGTCCGGCAAACGATTCCGGCAGCGTAAAGGCGCGCCGGTAAATGCCGATCTCGTTGAGATCGTGCCGGATGGTTGGGATTTTTCTTTTCGCGACGGCGACCGCCGCCGGATAACTGGAGGAGAGATAAACGGGCTTTCCGTAGCCGCTCAGCTGCCACACGCCGGGCACACGAATCTCGTCAAAGGACGAATCGTCAAAATCCGGGCGTTCATATCCCTCCGGAAGCGGAGAATCCGCCCCCTGAATCCACCTGAACCGCCACATGCCGTTCAGGCTGAGAAAATAGGGGGATGTTCCGCCCGACAGGCAGGCATCCTCCGCGTCATAGGGCATGGCCAGAATATGGCCGGCCTCCTTATTTTCCTGAATTATATTGGGATCTTCCCAATAGGCCAGTTTTCGCATAGGTGTGAATCCTCTCACCAAAGTTTGAAAAGCTCGTTCCCAACTGTGCAGGCATGCACGGG
Organism: uncultured Oscillospiraceae bacterium; assembly: GCA_949293315.1. GTDB lineage: Bacteria > Bacillota > Clostridia > Oscillospirales > Acutalibacteraceae > Onthovicinus. The sequence goes on from CASFCH010000006.1 coordinate 49,591, forward strand.
AAAGTAAAAAGCAAAAATTATTTCCGCAGCACTCAAGCCTCAGTCCGATCCGTTCAGGTGAGGCTATTCTTACGCCGCCGCGAGCAGGCAAGTAACAATGTTCTCCGGAACAACCCAACCTCCGGCTTCGCAGTGCGTCCCGTGAGGTTATTATTACGCGGATCAGGCGCTTGAGCGCCCCGCCGTCAGGCGGGTGAGGGCGGCAGCCCGGCTGATCCAGCGTAACAATGTTCTCCAGAACATCCAAAATCTTCGATTTTGTTGGTGTTCCGTGAGGTTATTCTTACGCCGCCGCGAGCGCATCTGTGCGAGCGGGTATGCAACAATGTTCTCCGAAACGCCCCAACCTCCGGCTTCGCAGTGCGTCCCATGAGGTTATTATTACGCGGATCAGGCGCTTTAAGCGCCCCGCCGCAAGGCGGGTGAGGGCGACAGCCCGGCTGATCCAGCGTAACAATGTTCTCCGGAACACCCAAA
>CASFCH010000007.1 GCA_949293315.1 uncultured Oscillospiraceae bacterium
CGGAATCAGTAAAATCCGGATCAGTGAAAGCAGATTCGGAACCGTCCAGCAACCTTTAAACAACTCTTTCAATGATAACACCCCTCAGTTTAAAAAAGCTCCCCGATCGGATTGTGAGAATCGAGTAATGCAACAATGTGCGAATCAGCGACTGCCTGTACCGGCGCAGAACCGGGTTCGCAGAACAGAGCAACTCCAATTTCGATCAAAAAGCCGAGCAATACAACGAGAATCAGCCCTCTGACGGCGCCGAGCACGCCACCCAGGATTCGATTTGCCGTCCCGAGAACGGGAAGGTCGAAGAATCGGTCGATCAGACAAACCAGAAGCCGGAAAATCACATACAGCAGCAAAAATGCCGCGATCGTGACAATTACCCGGCATACTGCCGTAATCAGGGGCGCAATAACACTGCCTTCAATATTCCGGGCAATATCGGCGCCGCTGTAATCATAAGAGGAGATCTGAGCCTCAATTTCACTCAAGTCAATGCCAAAGCTGCCGGCAAGATTGCGGACAAATTCCGGCAGGGAATCCATTGCAGCCTGCGCCTGCTGCGCCGCACTCAGCGCCGCACCCTCGTCCGGGAGATTTGCCTGAATGGCCGAAGCGGCAGCTTCGGAAAAAAAGCGTTCATACACCATTGGCGCGAGGTATCCCCCAAGCTTGAAAGCCAGAAGGGCCGCAAGAAGCAGCGCTGCGATCCCCAGAATCGTCTTTACGGCGCCCTTATATGCGCCCAGAATAACCATCAGTACAAAGACGATAATGAAAGCGATATCTAAAATCAGACCCAAAAGACCATCTCCGAATAGCAGGTTGGAAAATCAAACAGAGCATTATCACTGTTCTCAGAACAGCTCAAATCTCTGATTTCTCAGCGAGTTGTGCAAGGTTCTTCTTAGCGCCCGCCGCAAGGCGGATGAGGGCGGCAGCCCGACTGATCCAGCGTAACAATGTTCTCCAAAACGCCTTAACCTCCGGCTTCGCAGTGCGTCCCGTGAGGTTATTATTACGCGGATCAGGCGCTTCAGCGCCCCGACGCAAGGCGAGTGAGGGCGACAGCCCGACTGATCCAGCGTAACAATGTTCTCCGGAACAGCCCAAATCTCCGATTTGGCTCTGTTCCGTGAGGTTATTATAACTCAATTCGTCTGTGCGTAAGCACAGGTGCGGCGCAGCCGCATGGGGCGACAGCCCCGAATTGGGTAACAATGTTCTCCAGAACACCCAAAATCTTTGATTTTGTTGGTGTTCCGTGAGGTTATTATACCATCTCCGCGAGCGCATCTGTGCGAGCGGGAATGGAACAATGTTCTCCAGAACAGCCCAAATCTCCGATTTGGTGCTGTTCTGTGAGGTTATTATAACACATCCCACTCGAACAGACAACGAACAAACTGTTAACGACGGTCAAAATTTTTCAATTTCTTCCGAGGTCAGGACATAGACATGGCGGCCATGGGCGAGGATTTTGATGGAGTTGCTCTGCGTTTGAATGCATTCCGGCTCCGCCTCCCCGGCGGCATGCGGAAAACTCAGTATCTGATCCTCATAGAGGACAAAGATCCGGGACGCCGACGCCGACAGGGCCAGCGCTCCGCTGTCGATCTGGCGCTCGATCTGGATTTCTCCGGAGGCGTCATATACATACAGATAGTCCTTACCGTCACTGATCTTAGTGAGAATCAGCGCCGTATTTCCGCCGCCGGCGTCCGAAACTGCGGATATGGTCCCATATTCAAAGGAATGCTGCCACTGGAGCGTATCACGCCCGGTGACTGCACTGATCGAGCGATCCGTCACTACGAGAATATCGGAATTCCCATCAAAGCGCAGATTCAGCACATTTTCACCATCATAGCGGTTTGTAAACAGCGGATCCGTCTTCTTTGTATCAAACACGCTGATTTCGGAATAGCTGTCGCCATTTTCATTATTGACAGTCGCTACGGCCACGTATCGTCCATTTGGGGAGACGGCCACGCGGGAGATATAAGAGGCGGTCTGCCAGACGAATACCTCATGGATCAGATTGGCATCGTATACGGTCAGTCTGCTGGTGGTGGTGTCCGCAAGCGTGGCCACCGCCGCCTTGCCGCCGCCGAATCCCCCTGTCAGGATCTGCTCACTGATCTCCACTTGGCAGATCTCCCCGCTGCGGCCGCAGATTTTCATCCGCGTGCCGCCGCGCTCATAGACCAGCACCCGATTTCCGGATGGGACCAGCACGGGAGATGCGTAGTTGAGTTCCAGCATGTATCGCTCATTTCCGGAGGAATCATACATTCTCAAAGAGGCGTCTTCCACTACGGCGATATTCCTCCCAACGAGTGCCATCTGCCTGACGGCCAGACCGCTGACCCGAACCGGGAAAGAGCCCGATCCGCCGGCAGCGGGCCAAAAACAGGCGATCATAACTGCCGCAATGACGACCGCTGCGGCTGCAGCGGTGAGAATGAGCGCTGTCCGATTCCGCCTTTTCTTTTTTCCAGCCGTCCGGGGCATACGGGAACCTCCTTTTGTATGTATTTTCAGTCTGTTGTATATTTACAATTTTTCAGCAGCGGCAGATTGCGGTATATCGGATCGACACATTTGGTTTTCGTAAAAAACGCGATTCAAATACAGGCCGTGAGCGGGAGCAGTATATCCGGCATCCTGCCGCCTGCCCCCGTCTACAATCTGCGGCAGCTTTTCCGCCGCCACCTTTCCGCTGGAGACATAGATCAGCGTCCCAGCCATAATACGTACCATGTTATATAAAAAGCCGTCCGCGCTTACATAAAACCGTACCATCTCCCCCTCGCGGACCACGCGGGCATCCGTCACGGTGCGCACCGTAGTTTGCGCGGAGCTGCCCGATGCGCAGAAAGCGCTGAAATCATGTCTGCCGATCAGGAAGGCGGACGCACGGTTCATCAGATCCGCGTCCAGCGGGTAATTGATGTGCAGCGCATGGGTCGTCAGGAAAGGATTGCGTACCCGTCCGTTCCAGATCTGATAGACATATTCCTTGCCCGCACAGCTGAATCGGGCATGAAAGTCATCGGGCGCCGTACGGCATTCGAGCACGGCGATGTCCTCCGGAAGATAAAAATTCAGCGCGGCGCGCATCTTCATCAGATCCATTTGCTTTTCGGCGTGAAAATTGCAGACAAATTCATTGGCATGAACCCCGGCGTCCGTTCTGGAGCAGCCGGAGGTGCGGATCCTTCCGTCAAAGAGATGGGAGGCGGCGGATTCAACCTCCCCCTGTATGGTGCGATCGCGCTCCTGAAGCTGCCATCCATGGTAATTTGTCCCGTCAAAACACAGGCGCAGCAGATAATTGGGCATGCTTTCCTCCCCTGTCAAATCAAATCAGGTACAAAGATATTGAGCAGGATAATTCCCGCTATCAAGATGCAGACCGCCGCCAGCGCCCCCAAATCGCGCCAGGCAAATTTCATTGTCTGCATCCGCGTGCGCCCGTGGTCCCCGTCGTAGCATCGGCATTCCATGGCAAAGGCAAGATCCCCCGCCCGGCGGAAGGAAGAGATGAATAACGGAATCAGAACCGGGACAAGCGCCTTTGCGCGCTTGATCAAGTTGCCGCTCTCCATATCGGCTCCGCGGGCCTTCTGGGCGTTCATGATCCGTTCAATTTCCTCGACAAGCGTGGGGATAAAGCGCAGCGCAATCGTCATCATCATGGCGATGGAGTGGACGGGGACCTTGATGGCCTTCAGCGGCGACATCAATCGTTCGAGCGCATCCGTCAGCTGTGTGGGCGAGGTGGTATAGGTCAGCAGAGAACTGGCAATGATCAGCAGCATGATCCGTATGGCCATAAAAACCGCCGTCTCGATCCCCTGATCCGTAATCTTGATGATCCAGAAAGAAATCAGAACGCGCCCGTCATCTGTATAGAGCAAATTGAGTACGGCGGTAAAGATCACAATGATCAGGATGGGCTTGACACTTTTCATCACGACTCTCAGCGGGATGTGTGAAATCAAATTGACCGCAGCCACAAAGACGATCATCAGCAGCAGAGAGAAAATATTCTGACAAAAGAATACGACCACAATCAGGGCCATCGTCAGCAGGACCTTGGTGCGGGGATCCAGCCGATGTACGATACTTCTCCCGGGAAAAAATTGGCCGAGCGTAATATCCTTGATCATGCCTTTCCCTCCCCCGTGTGAAGTAATTGCAGCAGGATATTGCCTGCCTGTTCGACGGTATAGACATTTTTGGGAACATGGAATCCCCTGCGATTGAGCTCTGTAAACACCCGCGTGACCTGCGGGACATTCAGCCCGATCGCCACAAGCTCATCCGCCCGGGAAAAGACTTCCTCCACTGTGCCGGACATGGCGATTTTTCCCTGATGGACCACCAGAACGCGCGTGGCGATTGCCGCCACATCCTCCATACTGTGTGACACTATGATCACGGTTGCGCCGGTCTCCTGGCGGTAGGCACGGATAAACCCGAGGATCGTATCACGTCCGGATGGATCGAGGCCGGCGGTAGGCTCGTCCAAAATCAGGACCTGCGGGCGCATGGCGATTACTCCCGCAATCGCGGCGCGGCGCTTTTCCCCGCCGGACAAATCAAAGGGCGAGGCATCCAGATGTGCCTGCGTCAGCCCGACATAGCGGGCGGCCTCATGAACACGATCGTCGATCTCCGCGTCGCTCAGCCCCATATTGCGCGGGCCGAACGCGATATCTTTTGCCACGGTCTCCTCAAAGAGCTGATATTCCGGATATTGAAAACACAGCCCCACCTGAAACCGGACCTGCCGAATATTCTTTTTGTCCGCCCAGATATCGCGGCCATTGAGCAGCACACGTCCGGAGGCAGGGCGCAGGATTCCGTTAAAGTGCTGAATCAGCGAGCTCTTTCCGGATCCGGTCTGCCCAATCACGGCAAGGAGTTCCCCCTGCTCAATCCCGATATTGATTTTGTCAAGAGCAACGGTACGAAGCGGAGTCCCCTCCCCGTAGATACAGGTGAGGTCTTCCGTTTGCAGAACATATGCCATCTATGCTTCCTCCAACAGTTGGGAGAGACTTTCAATACACTCTTCCGCATTCAGGACGGCGCCATTGGTGCGCACGCCGTGACGGCCCAGATATGCCATCAGTTCCGAAACCTGCGGAACATCCAGTCCAAGTTCCTTCATCCGATCAATTTGGGAAAAAACCGTGTGCGGATCATCATCCATGACGGCGCGTCCGCCGTCCATGACGATAACACGGTCGGCCTCGGCCGCCTCCTCCATAAAGTGCGTGATATAGACGATCGTGATCCCCCGCTCACGGTTGAGACGGCGAACCGTCTCCATCACCTCCCGGCGCCCATGGGGATCGAGCATGGCTGTCGCCTCGTCCAAAATGATACACCGCGGATCCATCGCAAGGATTCCGGCTATCGCAACACGCTGCTTCTGTCCCCCGGAGAGTTTATGCGGCTCCCTCCTGCGGTACTCATACATACCTACCGCCCTGAGTGCGGCATCAACCCGTTCCCGGATCTCCCAGGGCGGGACGCCCAGATTCTCCGGGCCAAAGGCGACATCCTCCTCTACAATCGTGGCGACGATCTGATTGTCGGGATTTTGAAAAACGAGGCCGCAGTTCCGGCGGATCTCCCGATGATTTTCCTCCCGTGCGCTGTCCAGCCCCAGAATGGAGATTTCCCCCTCGTCCGGCTCCAGAATGCCGTTTGCCAGCTTGGCAATCGTGGACTTCCCGGAGCCGTTGCGCCCCAAAATCGCCACAAATTCCCCCGGACGTATGGTCAGATCCAGCCCCTGCAGAACAGGGCGGGTCTCCTCCGTATCCTCAGAGGGATAACGAAAGGTCACGTTTCTGAATTCAATCATTGCTTTTTCATTCATTGCCAAGCTCCCAATTATGTGTTGCCGCCCGCTTCCCAGATCGAGGTGGCGCCGCACGGCAGGACCAGCCCTGTGGAGGTGACGGGCAGCCCGATCTCGCTGCCATGTACATGGCCGCCAAAACGCGGGCGCAGGATCAGAGACATCATGTACTCCATCACGGCCGGAGAAAGACCGGCCGTGTAGGAGTTGACAAGGACCATCATCGGAGCATCCGAAAGGACGCCGGCGCACAGGCGGAGAAAATCATAGATTTTTTCCTCCAGCTTCCAGACTTCACCGCCCGGACCGCGTCCGTAGGAGGGCGGATCCATGATGAGGATATCGTACCGATTGCCGCGGCGGATCTCGCGTTCAACAAATTTGACGCAATCATCTACAATAAAGCGCACTGCTCCCTCCCGGACGCCGGAGGCCTCGGCATTGTCCTTTGCCCACTGCGTCATCCCCCTGGAGGCGTCTACATGGACAACAGACGCGCCGGCACTCAGGCAGGCGACAGTGGCGGCGCCCGTGTAAGCGAACAGGTTCAGCACCCGTACTTTTCGCCCGGCCGAGCGAATTTTTTCGCGCACAAGATCCCAGTTGACCGCCTGCTCCGGGAAGAGGCCGACATGCTTAAAGCCCATCGGTTTTACGAGAAAGGTCAGATCCCTATAGCGGATCTTCCACTTGTCGGGTACTTTTTTATAAGTCTCCCAGTGACCGCCGCCGGAGTTAGAGCGAAAATAACGCGCATGGGCGTCCCGCCACAGTGGATGGCGCTGTTCGGACTGCCAGATCGCCTGCGGATCCGGACGAATCAGAATAATATCGCGCCAACGCTCCAGCTTTTGGCCATGGGAGCAGTCAATCAGCTCATAATCCTCAAAATCCTTAACGACACGCATGAAATTCTCCTAAATTGATTTTGTTAAATCAGGCGCTCCCGCACGACCTCGGCGACCGATTCCGCCAGATCTGCGATCTGATCCCGGTCCTCGCCCTCAAGCATCACGCGCACGAGCGGCTCCGTCCCGGAGACACGCACCACAATTCTGCCGGAATCCCCAAGCGCCTCCTCTGCCCTGGCAATGGCGATCTGTACCTCCTCGTCCTCGGGAAAACGCACCTTTCCGAAGTCGGACACCCGCACATTGACGAGCACCTGCGGGTAGACAGACATGCAGGCGGCAAGATCGGCCAGCGACTTTCCAGTCCGCTTCATCACACTGAGGACCTGCAGCGCCGTGAGCTGCCCGTCCCCGGTGGTGGCGTGATCCAGAAAGATGACGTGGCCGGACTGTTCCCCGCCGATGCTGTAGCCGTTCTTCAGCATGTTTTCCAGCACATATCGGTCCCCAACCTTTGTCTTTTCACAACGGATCCCCTCCTGCTCACAGAAGCGGAAAAAGCCCATGTTGGTCATGATCGTTACCACCGCGGTATCCTTTTTCAAGACGCCGCGCTCCTTCATATCCCGGGCGCACAGGGCAATAATCCGATCCCCGTCGATCACATTCCCCTGTGCATCCACGCACAGCAGACGGTCCGCATCGCCGTCAAAGGCCAGCCCGGCCTCGCATCCATTTTCCACAACGTATTTTTGCAGCCGTTCCATATGGGTGGATCCGCAGTGATCGTTGATATTCACGCCGTCCGGCTCGTCGGCGAGCATATGGCACTCTGCCCCAAGCCCTTCAAAAAGCTCCCGTGCCGTTACGCTGGCCGCCCCGTTGGCACAGTCAATGGCGAGCTTCATACTGTTGAAACGGACGTCCACGGTAGAGAGAAGATGGCGCAGATAGTCGGAAACCGCCGTTGTCGAGTAGTGAATACCGCCTACATCCCCGCCGATTTTGACGGGAGGAATGCGGGCGTCATCCAGAATGATCGCTTCGATTTCCTCTTCCAAGGCGTCCGGCAGCTTATAACCATCCGATTTGAAAATTTTAATGCCATTGTACTCGCACGGATTGTGCGAAGCGGAAACCATCACACCGGCGTCATATTGATAGGCTTTCACCAGATAGGCCACCGCCGGCGTTGGAATCACGCCGAGCATCAGCACGTCCGCCCCCACGGAGCAGAAACCCGCCGCCAGACTGGAGGCGAGCATATCCGAGGAGATGCGGGTATCCATACCGATCAGGACACGCGGCCGCTGATGCGTGTCGTCCGTGAGGACCATTGCCGCGGCACGGCCGATCTTCATCGCCAGCTCACAGGTGAGCTCGCTGTTTGCCACACCGCGGGCCCCATCCGTACCAAAAAGTCTTCCCATGATAAAAATCCACTCCTTCTTTTTTCAAAAGTGCCGGGATTTTTACTGGATCCGCATCTGTTCCGGCGGATCGGAATCGCGCTCGGCGGGATATCCGAGGTGCTCATATCCTGCAGGGGTGACGACTCTGCCGCGCGGGGTGCGCCCGAGAAAGCCGAGCTGCATCAAATAGGGCTCGTAGACATCCTCAATCGTAACAGCCTCCTCCCCGATCGCGGCTGCGATCGTGTCCAGGCCAACGGGGCCGCCGTTATAGTTGCGGATCATCGTCTCGAGCAGCTTGCGGTCAATCGCGTCGAGACCGAGCTCATCGATCTCCATCCGATCCAGCGCGATTTTGGCCGTGTCCCGCGTAATGACGCCGTCCCCCATCACCTCGGCAAAGTCGCGGGCGCGCCGCAGCAGCCGGTTGGCAATGCGAGGAGTCCCGCGGGACCGGCGTGCGAGTTCGTCGGCGCCCTCCGGATCAATTCGAACGCCCAGTTTTCCGGCACTCTGATTTATAATTATACGCAATTCCTCCGGGCTATACATTTCCAGCCGAAAAATTACACCAAAGCGGTCCCGCAGCGGCGCGGTAAGCTGTCCGGCACGCGTCGTAGCGCCGACAAGGGTGAATTTTGGAAGATCCAGACGGATCGAACGCGCGGACGGCCCCTTGCCGATGATGATATCGAGCGCATTGTCCTCCATCGCGGTGTAAAGGACCTCTTCGACCGTACGGGGGATGCGGTGGATTTCGTCAATAAAAAGGACGTCCCCTTCCGTCAGGTTGGTCAGCAGAGCCGCGAGATCCCCCTGCTTTTCGATGGCCGGGCCGGAGGTCAGGCGGATGTTGACATTCATCTCATTGGCGATGATGCCCGCGAGCGTCGTCTTTCCCAGACCGGGCGGGCCGTACAGCAGCACATGATCGAGCGCCTCATGGCGGTTTTTCGCGGCTTCAATATAAATTTTCAGGTTCTGTTTGACCTTCTCCTGACCGATATATTCGCCAAACGTCTTCGGACGCAGCACGTTTTCCGTCGCGTCCACCTCCGGGATATAGTCGGGGGAAACAATTCTGTTTTCATAATCCGGTTCCATCATCCGTTACACCTGCCCTGCCATCAATTTCAATCCCTCACGGATCAACTCCTCAACCGTGGCGCTCTTACCGCCACGCGCTGCGGAGCGGATTGCCGCGGCGGCTTCCCCACGGCTGTATCCGAGCGATACGAGGGCCTCGGCAGCCTGCGACTGCTCATCCCCTGCAGTCTCCTCTTCATAGGGGACGATCGTTCCGCCGCCCTCCTGCTCTGAAGCCAGGGAGCCAATCTTATCTTTCAGCTCCAGAATTACCCGCTGCGCCGTCTTTGCACCGACGTTCTGCGCGCGCTGGATGCTCTTGCTGTCATTCGTCGCAATGCACAGGACCAGCCGATCCACGCCGAGCTCCGAGAGGATGCTCATCGCAGCCTTGGGTCCTACGCCGGAGACGCCGATGAGCATTTTAAAGCAGTCCAGCTCATTTTTATCGTAAAAGCCGTAAAGAGTGAGCGCATCTTCACGCACGGCCAGATAGGTCAAAAGGGTGACCTTTTCCCGGGAGCCGGCGATCCGCCGCAGCGTATTGATCGTAGTGTGGCACTCAAACCCGACACCGGAACAGCTGATTACCGCGATTTCGGAATCCGTATAGACAACGTCGCCTGTAAGAGAATACAGCATTTTTTACTCCTTACTTCGTCAAATTCAACCGGCCCATGAGTGATCCGCTGCAATGGCCGTGGCAGATGGCCATGGCCAGCGCATCCGCGGTATCGTCCGGCTTGGGGACTTTTTCCAGTCCAAGGATGATGCGAGTCATCTCCTGGACCTGTTTTTTCTCCGCCCGGCCGTATCCGACCACGCTCTGCTTGACCTGCAGAGGCGTATATTCATGCACGGGGATCGCATGCATCTGTGCGCTGAGCAGGATCACGCCGCGCGCCTGTGCAACGTCGATGACCGTCTTGGCATTGGTGTTATAAAAAAGTTTTTCAATGGACAGCGCCTGCGGACGGCAGCGATCCATGATGGCGTTGATTCCCTCGTAAATCATCTCCAGCCGGCGGCCAAACGGCGTGCCCGCCTGTGTTGTCACAGCGCCGTATTCGATGACTGAAAAGTGATTGGCGCGGTAATCCAGCACACCGTATCCCACGATCGCATAGCCGGGATCAATTCCCAAAATGATCAATCAGAGTCCTCCTATAAAGCGGATCATTTTCTAATTATTATACCACAGGATACACCGTTGGGCAATGAAAAAACAAACATTTGATTTTCACTGTAAAAAAGCAGACAGGGAGATCCCCCATCTGCTGAAAAAATTTTTCTCACTTTTTCGCGCGCTCAAATCATTGATTATCCGTCTGATTTTCCCGCGTTCCTGCGGTGCCGCATATAATCCTCCAAAATAATTACAGCGGCAACCGCGTCTACGAGTTCTTTACTCTTTTTTCCGTATGCGCCGGAGGCATTGAGCGACCGATACGCCATTACCGTCGTCAGGCGCTCGTCCCAGGTCTCCACCGGAAGGCCGGACAGTTCGCGCAGCGCTTCGGCCAGCTCCAGACATTTTTGTGCGCGCGGACCGACAGAGGCATCCATATTCTTCGGGAGACCGACCACCATCATCTGTGCTCCTCGTTCCTGTGCAATCCGGCAAATCTCACGAATCAGCTTGGGCTGATAGGACTCCCGGATGACGGTCACCGCGCTGGCGAGCGTCTCCGACGGATCGCAGACGGCGATCCCCGTCCGCTGATCCCCATAGTCTACGGAGAGGATCACCATGGCTGCACGCCCCCCGTCAGCTCGGCGGCGGACGCGATCGCGTGACTGTCCAGATATTGTTCCAGTTCCTCGGCGATATGGACCGGCGCAAACGGATTGGTGATCACGGCGGCGCCGACCTGCACAGCGGAAGCGCCGGCGAGCATCATCTCTGCCGCATCCCGGCCGGAATAGATCCCCCCCATACCGACGATCGGGAGCTTTACGGTATTATACACCTGCCACACCATGCGTACGGCAATGGGAAATACCGCCGCACCGGAGAGACCGCCCGTATTATTGCGCAGGATCGGGCGGCGTGTGTTGACGTCAATGCGCATACCCGTAATCGTATTGATCAGGGAAAGGGCGTCCGCCCCCTCGGCCTCGACCGCCCGGGCAATCTCCGTGATATCCGTCACATTCGGGGAGAGTTTGACGATCAGCGGCTTTTTGCAGTGCTTCCGGACCTGGGCGGTGGCTTCTGCGGCGCCGGCGCAGGTTGTCCCAAAGGCGACGCCGCCCTCCCTGACATTTGGACAGGAGATATTCAATTCGATCATATCAATGTCCGTATCGGAGAGCTTTTCCGCGACCTCGCACATATCCTCAACCGTTTTGCCCGCAATATTGGAGATGAGTACCGTTCCCTGCTTGCGCAGCCAGGGCAGAGAGTCCCGGATAAAGGCATCCACTCCGGGATTTTGAAGGCCGACGGAGTTGAGCATTCCGCTGGGTGTCTCGGCAATTCGAGGCGCGGGATTTCCCTCGCGCGGCTCGAGCGTAGTTCCCTTGCAGGAGATGCCGCCGAGTTTTTCAAGCGGGTACATGCGCGCATATTCGCGACCGAAGCCGAACACGCCGGAGGCCGCGATCACCGGGTTGGAAAAGGTCACGCCCGCGATCTGAACAGACATATCCGCCATTACCACACAACCTCCTTTGCGTTAAATACGGGCCCTTCGCTGCACACACGGCGGTTGTGCACCTCGCCTTTTTTGTCTCGAATGCCGCATGCGCAAACGAGACAGGCCCCCATACCGCACCCCATACGTTCCTCCAAAGAGGCATAACACTCTATTGAATACTTTTCCGCAAGCTCGCTGACCGCCTTCATCATGGGCTTGGGACCGCAGGTGACGATCAGATCACAGGGCGCCTCCAGCAGACGCTTTTCAAGCGGCGCAGTGACCAGTCCGCGCACACCCGCGCTGCCGTCCTCCGTCGCAACCACCACGTTGCGGCAGGTGGACTGGAATTCGTGGATCAGAATGCGGTTATCCGCGGTACGGCAGCCAATATAGACATCCGCGTTTTTCCCAAACGGCTTACACGTCATCAGCAGCGGCGGCACGCCGATCCCGCCGCCGACAAAGACGACTTTTTTATCTGTGGAAAAGTCCGGAAATCCGTTTCCCAGCGGGCCAAGGATATCCAGTTTATCCCCGCGCTCCTGCCGGGCCAGCCAGTGCGTCCCCTCCCCGCGCGCCTCAAAGACAAGACGGATCGCCCCGTTTGCGGCGTCGGTCTCGCAGATGGAGATGGGGCGCCGCAGCGGCTTCCCATCGCAGAGGATTCCGACGAACTGGCCGGGACGGATCTCCTGCGAGATCGCCTGAGCGGCCACCCAGATATCAAAGATCGTGTCGGTCAGCCTTGTTTTTTTGACGATTGGATAAACACCTTGGTATTTTCCCATATTCAGCTCCTCAATCCTTATTGATGGTGTTGAGATCGATAATTTCAGTATCGTTAAGCATCCGGTTCCGCTTCAGGCAGCGCACCAGCGCGTTTGCCGTGTCCAGAGAAGTGAAAGTCGGGATCTGGCGCTCCACGGCACGCCGGCGGATCTTGACATCGTCGATCAGAGAGCTGCGGCCCTTTGCCGATGTGGAGATCACATAGACAATTTTATTGCCTGAAAGGAAATCCAGCGTGTTCGGGCTGCCCTCGTGGATCTTGCGGACAGCGTTCGCCGGGACAAAATTGCTGTTGAGAATACGGGCTGTCCCGGCCGTGGCGTAGATGTCAAAGCCCAGCTGTGAAAACGCGTCCGCAAGCTTGACGGCCTCCTGCTTGTCATTATCCCGCACGCTGATAAACACCCCGCCGGAGTGGCGGATTCTCATCCCCGACGCGGAAAGGCCCTTGAGCAGCGCGTCCTCAAAATTGTCCGCGATCCCGAGTGCCTCGCCCGTGGACTTCATCTCCAGCCCAAGCTGCGTATCAAGGCCGGCCACCCGATCAAAGCTGAACACGGGGACCCGCACGCCGTACAGGCCATTGCCTTTAAAAATTCCGGTGCCATAATTCATGTTGACCAGTTTTTCGCCCAACATGCACCGCACGGCAATATCCACCACCGGCAGCCCCGTCACGCGCGTGATAAACGGCACGTTGCGCCAGTTGTTTACGCTCGCACGCGTCAGATAGAGGCGATTATCGTACAGAACAAAACGGATATTTATGATCCCCTTGATTCCGAGAGACAGCGTGAGCTTACGCGCGAGCGCATATGCCTGTTCACGCACGGAATCCTCCAGTGCTACGGCGGGGTATACGCTGATGGAATCCCCCGAATGGATGCCGGCACGCTCGATCTGTTCGGTAATTCCGGGAACCAGGCAGTCCTTGCCGTCGCTGATCACGTCCATATCCAGACCGGAGCCGATGTAATAACCGCGCACCGGGAGCACCTCTCCGCCGGAGCGCTCCATCAGGAAATCGAAGTTCTCTCGAATCTCCTCGCCGCGATAGGCCAGAACGGAATCGCCGCCCCCCTGAATAAACACGGGATAACCGATCTCGCGCGCGGCATCCTCCGCCTCCTGCGCGGAACGGACCCAGCGGACAGGGGCATGCGGAATATCAAGCGTGTCCAGATAGGCATAAAAGCGCTCAAGATCTTTTGTTTTGGCAAAGACGGCATCGTCCGCTCCCAAAATCTCCACTCCGCTGCGCCGCAGCGTATCACAGACAGCGTAGCCGTTTTTTCCGCCGAACTGCACAATCGCCCGGCTCGGATGCAGCGAGGTAATGATGTCGGAGAGATCATCCGGCGTGACCGGGGAGACGAAGAGCAGGTCGCTTGCGCCGGGATCTGTGGATACGGCTCCCGAATTGTTGTTGACAACGGCCGTATGCAGGCCGACGCTACGCAGGCTGCGCACGCACTCCGCCGTGCAGCAGTCAAGCTCTGCGCCGCTGCCGACTGTGACAGCCCCTGCGCCGATCACCAGCACACAGTCCATGGGGGATACCTCATTCTCCGTATCGGCGGTGCTGTAATAGTAATGCGAGTTTGTTTCGAACTCCGCCGCGCAGGCGTCCACCGCCTTGAAAGCCGCCGGGGCGCACGCACAGGCGCGTCCGCTCAACTTTTCGATGGCAGTGGGCGTAAATCCCGCATTACGCGCCGCAAAAAGAACGGTTTCAGACGGCGATTCCGCCAGCTTCCGCGCCACATCGGTAATATTTTTCATTTTGACAAGGAACCACTCGTCGATCATGGTGATCTCATGGATGGCGGCGAGAGAAATCCCGCGCGAAAGCGCCTCCAGCACCGCAAAGATGCGATCGTCATCCGATGCTTTGATCGCCTCAAGCACCTCCTCGTTGGTAAGCGCCCCAAACTTGGGGACGGACGGCACCAAAAGCGAAGGATCTACCGAGCGAAGCGCCTTCATAAATGCGGACTCAAAGTTTGTGCCGATCGCCATCGCTTCACCGGTCGCCTTCATGGAGGTCCCCAGCTTATCCGCACCGGATTTAAATCGGCCAAAGGACCACTTGGGCATTTTGACCGCGCAGTAATCCACCGCCGGTTCGCTGATTGCAGTTGTAAAGTCCGTAAATCCGGTTTTAATTTTGTCCAGCGGAAGCCCCAGAATCAGTTCGGCCGTCACGCGGGGAATCGGATACCCCGTAACCTTTGAGGCGAGCGCCGAAGCGCGCCGGAAGCAGGGGTCGGCCTCCAGAACGGCATACTCCCCTCCGTCCGGACGCAGGGCAAAGCGCACATTGCACACGCCGGTCACCCGCAGGTGGTCCGCCAGACGGACGGCGGACGCACGCAGAGAGACGGCCTCCCGATCTGAGAGCGTCTGCGCGGGAGAGACGATGATGCTGTCACCGGCGTTGATCCCCACGGGATCGACATTCTCCATGCTGCATACGCTCATCACATTACCGTCGCAATCCCGCAGGACGACGTATTCAATCTCCTTCCAGCCGGAGATGCATTTTTCGACGAGTACCTGATGGATCAGGGAGATCTCAAGCTCCTCCTGCGCAAGCGCAAGCAGCTGATCGCGGTTATAGCACACTTTTTTATCATGTCCGCCGAGCGTATACGCGGGACTGACCATAACCGGATATCCAATATCCTCCGCGAAGTCCAGCGCGGCCTCCGGACCGGTGAAAACCGACGCCTTGACGCCGGGCTCCCCGATCTCCTCCAAGACATTTGCAAAGGCCTGACGGTCTTTTACAGAGTGAATCATCTTGGAGTCGATCCCCAAAACGGCCACGCCGTTTTCCTCCAAAAATCCACTTCGCATGAGGGAGAGCGTAATCTCCAGCGCCTGGTCCCCGCCGAATACCGGAAGAATTGCCGTGGGCCTTTCCCGGTGAATGATTTTTTTAATGCGCTCCGATTCAAGCGGCTCAATATAGACTTCATCCGCCTGATCCGGTTCCGTCATGACAGAGGAAGGGCTGGAATTCACCAGCACCGTATGGGCTCCCGCCTCCCGGAACGCCCTGAGCGCCTGAACACAGGCGAAATCATACTCGGTAGAGCGCCCAACGATCACAGGGCCAGGTCCGAGAACTAAAATTTTTCCAACATTAGTCATGATGATGCTCCTCCCTCATCCGCTGTATAAACGCATCATAGAGATATGATGTTGAGCTTTGATCGGGGCTGTCCACGGGGGTGAACTGGTAGGTTTCTCCCGGGAACTTCAAATAGTGCAGCGCCTCGACGGTACCGTCATTGACATTGACCATGGAAATTTGGGCCGCTTCGGAAGCAACACTGTCCGCTTCCACACAGTAGCCGTGATTTTGCGTCGTGACAAACAGACGACTGTCCGATACACGGCGCACCGGCTGATTGGAGCCGCGGTGCCCCCGCGCCATCTTCACCACGCGGCCCCCACAGGCCAGCGCGGCCATCTGATGCCCCAGGCCGATCCCGATAAACGGAAGACCGAGCGCCAGAATCCCCCGCATTTTTTCGATCAGTGACGGATCCTCGTCGGGATCTCCGGGGCCGTCGGAAAAAACGACTCCGTCAACCCCGGCAGCCTGTACTGCGGCGGCGTCGGCACCGGCAGGCATCAGATATACCGAACAGGCGCGGCTGTGCAGCGCATCAAGCAGCGAATGCGGCGTGCCGTAGTCGATCACCGCTACGCGCAGCGCTTCCGGCTCTGCGGGCAGGAACTCCGTTTCCTGAACGGTGACGGCCGAGACGGCGCCCCGGATGGAATAGGCGCGGATCCGGGAGAGCAGAGCCTCCTTATCCGCAAGGGAATCGGTAATCGCCCCCTTGACGTACCCTCTGCCGCGCAGACAGCGGGTGAGCGCGCGCGTATCGATCCCGCACAGCCCGACGATCCCCAGCCGCAGCAGATAGGCGTCAAGCGTCTCGCCGTGCGCGCCAGAGGGGGTGTTGCACCACTCCCGAACGATATATCCGTTCGCGGCGATATGGCCGCTCCCCTCTACGCCCCTGTTGCCCACAAGCGGATAAGTCTGCGCGACGATCTGCCCGTAATAGGTCGGGTCACTGAGCACCTCCTCATAGGAGGCGGTGCAGGTGTTGAACACGACCTCACCGATTGCCGTGCCGCGTCTTCCAACGGAATACCCACTGAAAACCGTGCCGTCC
>CASFCH010000008.1 GCA_949293315.1 uncultured Oscillospiraceae bacterium
CCCGTAGGGAACGCTGCCCTCAGCGTTCCGTTGTACAGATTGGCGGTTTGCAGAATGGCTTATGAAAAGAATGAAATTGAAAATTCTCTTAAAGCCAGTCTTTCCCTTTTGCACAAGAGTTTCCGGCACACAAATACGTGATCGAATGGTTACTGGTTGACCGCCGGAGGCTTTTTCTTCCCATCGGCCTTGCTTTCGGAACGCCGAGGGCGGCGTTCCCTACGAGGATTGTACAGACTTTTTCCGTGTATCCCGCAAAAAGTTGATCGCGATGCGAAGGCGTCGTGAGCGCGCTTGCAAGCGAACAGACGCAGCAAGCGGTACTTTTTGCGGCAAGGAGGAGCGACGGAATAAGCGCGGAATGATGTTCCAGCGGAACGGCGTTCCAAGCGATATGCAGTCCGCGACGACGCGGCGGCGTTCCCTTCAGGATTGTACAGGCTTGCGGCCCGTGCCTCGTCGTCTGCTTTTCCAAGGACGGCGAGCTGTTTTACCGACCCTTCCAATCATGGAAAATCCCCCCTGTGCCACATAGGCAGCAGAGGGGAATTTCCAAGGATTTTATGGGATGAATTGCAAAAGGTAAAAGGCTAAATCATTAGTGCTCTCTCTTCTTTGCGAGAACAAGGACTGCACCGGCCGCAAGTACGCCTGCGCCCGCGACGACTGCGAACATCGCGTCGCCCGTGCCGGGGTTGGTGTTGTCACCGGCATCCGTTGTGGGCTCCGTGGGATCGGTCGGCTCGACCGGCTCTTCCAGAACGCCCAGAAGCGTCATGATCGTCTCCATTGTGCCGAGCGGGCCAGCCGCCTTCAGCTGATCGAGAAGGCCCGAGATCGTCGGAATCATTCCGGTGATCATCTCGACGGTCTCCGCATCCAGACCGGCACTCTCAAGAAGGCTGGGAATCATCGGCAGCGCACTCTTGAGCATATTATAGTTGCTGTCATTGGCAAAGATGTTGTCATACAGATAGTTGTACGCAACCATCAGCACGTCCGCGCTGCTGTCCACGCCCTCATCCGCGATGGAGGCGATCAGCTCATTGATCGAGCTCAGCTTGATCATCGCCGTGCTCTCCTCGCCGTCAGCCACAACGGCCACAAAAGTGCTCAGATCCGGAATGTCAACAAGGCCGCCGAAAGCGCCGGTAGCACCGTTGAGGATGGAGTTGACGACACGATCCAGATCCAGAACCTGCTCCATAACGGGATTGCCCTCTTCATCTTCCACAGGGTTCCCCTCTTCGTCCACAGCCTGCTCTGTTCCGTCAATCGTGTTCGCTGCAAGGGCAGCTCTGATCCAATCAGCAGTACTCTTAACCTGATCAAGAACACTTGAAGCCTCGGGAATCAAATTTTTAAGTGCAAGTGAGAGGCCAAACACATTGCTGCTAATCCTATCACACAGGTAATCGGTAGCTTCCAAAATCTCTGCCTGATTATTGCTGTAAGTGCGAATAAGGCCCAAAAGTTTATTAACTGTATCAGGGGCAATCAACTTAACAATACCCATTAGATAGGTGGTCACATCCTGCGCAAATTGCTCAGGATCTGCCTTAGCAGATTTCAAAATGTCCACCAGATTGTTATCACCACATTCTGCACCAAAAATTTTAATTAACGCATCAAGTGCCTCAAGAGACGCCCCAGCCATTGATGCAACTTTGTCAAGTATGGTGACAACTGTAGTCCCAGCTGAAATTTCCATATTCAGCAGGCCTTCAAGCGCCGTAGGAAGATACTTCTCCAAATTGGCAACCAGATCATTTGCCGATGCCACAGCAACCGGATGCTCGGCCAGATAGGCCTTCATGGTCTCCGTATTGATCCCACCGGAGAGATCCTTGAACAGGTCGGCATCTATGCTCTTCCAGAATTCCGGCGTGGCAAAATCACCGCCGATCCCAGCCAGAAGGCCAAAGACCTCGGCAAAAACAGTACTGCCGTAATTGGCCCAAACCAGGCTGTCCAGTGCGCCGTCCGCCATAGTGACCAGTTCGGCGACCTTCTCCTCCGTCACACGCTCGTTATACGTCGGCGTGTAGGCGGGCTCTTTCTCCTCAGCAGCGGAGACCGCGAACGCAGCCGCCGTGGCCGAGAAAGCCATCGTGAGTGCAAGAGCCAGACCCACGATTCTCTTACCCTTTTTCATAGATCGTTTTCCTCCTTTTTAATGATCATCCTTGGGTATGGTACAATTATAACACCGGCACAGTTCACTTTCAATAAAGAATATGTATTCAGTACACCAAATTGAAATAAACTCATCTTTTTCATCGGTTTCATACAGAAAGAATATTCATTCATCTGATCGACTGCAGCTCAAAAATAGTTCGCCGCAAGGACTGACCCGGGCCTCCACACGATCGAAAACGGCGTACTTTGCGGCCTCGGGCGGGTCTGTTTTCAAGCCGTTCCCCGCCATTTGCTGAAAACGAAAAAGCCGTGCGCATCCGGAGGGGATGCGCACGGCAAAAAATCGTATTTGGGTGCAGGATCAGTCGCTCGTGTACGGGAGCAGGGCGACGTGACGCGCACGCTTGATGGCCTGTGTGAGCTCGCGCTGATGATATGCGCAGGTACCCGTCACACGGCGCGGCAGGATCTTGGACCGCTCGGAGATGTATTTGCGAAGGCGCGGGATATCCTTGTAGTCGATATTCTCCACCTTCTCCACACAGAAGGAGCAGACCCTCTTGCGTCCCTTCCTGTTCGGACGCCTGTCGTCTCTATCGTAAGCCATGCTGGTAAGCCTCCTTTTGATAAATTCAATCCGCCCGCAGCGGGCGGCAGTCAGAACGGGAGATCGTCCTCGTCATCCGGCAGCTCCTCAAAATCATCGGCGCCCGCCGTCTGATAGGATGCCGTCTGACGCGCGGCGGGCTGATAGCCGCCGTCCGGGGAGCCGGTCCCGCTCTCCGCCTTGGAGCCGCAGAAGCTGACGTTATTCGCCACGATTTCCACAGCCACGCGGTTGTTGCCGTTCTTGTCCTGATATTTCCGGGTCTGGATCGAGCCCTCGACGGCGATCATGGAACCCTTGTGGAAATAGCGGGTGACAAATTCGGCCGTCTGGCGCCATGCGACCACATTGATAAAATCCGTCTGCCTCTCCTGCCCCTTGGGGGTGTAATTGCGGTCCACCGCAACGGAGAAGGAGGTCACACTGATGCCGGACTGGGTGGTTTTCAGTTCCGGGTCCGCCGTGAGACGGCCCATGATAATTGCGCAGTTGAGCATTTAAAAACCCCCTCGCCCTCTTATGCCTTCGCCGTCACGAGCCAGCGGAGAACGCCGTCCGTGATCTTGAGCACGCGCTCAAGCTCCGCCGGAAACTCCGGGGCGGAAGCAAAGCTGTAGAGGACATAGAAGCCGTCCTCCTCGTAGTTGATCGCGTAGGCGAGCTTGCGCCGGCCCCACTCGTCAACACTCTCGAGCGCGCCGTGCTTCTCAATGAGCGCCTTGAACTTCTCCTCCAGCGCCTGAGCGTTCTCCTCGCCGTTCTTGACCGAGAAGACTACCATTGCCTCGTACTTGTTCTGTGCCATGTCTTTGCACCTCCTTTTGGACTTTGGCCGCCCTGACCGGGCAGCAAGGATCACCGCAAATTTGCAGTGCTCTTAATTATACCAATCCGCTGGAAATTTGTCAACCCTTTTGCTCCCCGTGCCGGCGGCGGCACTCGGGGCAGGTGCCGAAGAACTCCATGCTGTGCCCGGAGATGGAAAAGCCCGTCTCCGCGGCCAGCTTATCCTTCAGCTCCTCGAATGGGCACTCCGGGATCTCCACGGATTTTTTGCACTCCACACAGGTCATATAGTGGCGGTGGCGGGAGGCCAGCTCATACCGCCGCACGCCGTCGTCCCCCGCGATTGCACGGACGGTCCCCCCGGCCGCGAACGCCTCCAGATTGCGGTACACGGTGGTCAGCGCGAGACTGGGGAAATCGCCCCGCGCCTGTGCGAACACCTGCTCCGCCGTCAGGGGAACGGAGGACTCCTGAATGATCTGTAAAATACATTTTTTCTGCGGCGTCTGCCGCTCTCTCGCCTGTGCCACAGCCGTTCTCCCCTTTCCGACGGTCTTCTACCCGTTATTATTACGCATTTTGAAAAAAAAATCAAGCGGCCCTTGACCTGTCCTCCCGTTTTGTGTTATGCTTATTGCAAATGATTTGCAATAAAGTCTCAGAGACTATGACGTGCCCCAGGGACGTCGCAGCTCCAAATAGGGAAATCAGGTTATGATGATGCGACTGAAAAAATTTTTCTTCACGGCGGCGGCGTGTCTGACGGCCGCAGCACTGCTGTTCTCCTCCTGCTCCGGCGGGGCGGAAAAAAAGAAGAGCGCCCAGATCGTCACCTCCTTTTATCCGGTATACGTTCTCACGCGCAACCTCACCGACGGCATTGACGGCCTGACGGTGGCCAACATGACACAGAGCCGCGGCGGCTGCCTGCACGACTATCAGCTGCTGCCGGGCGATATGCGGCTGCTGTCCACCGCACAGCTGCTGATCATCAACGGCGCGGGGCTTGAGGCGTTTCTGGAGCAGATCACCGGGCAGCTCCCGGAGCTGAAGGTCTGCGATTCGAGCACCGGGGCGTCCATTCTCTCCGGCGAAGGGGAAGCCCACGCGCACGGGGCGGGCGAGGCGCACGGGCATGACCACGGCGATAACGCGCACATCTGGCTGAGCATCACCAATGCGATGACTCAGGTGCAGAATATCTCCGACGCCCTGATCGAGACCTTTCCCGAATACCGAGATCGGTTCGAGTCCAATACATCCGATTATCTGGCGCGCCTGAAGGCGCTGCAGGATGAGATTCACACGCTGCTGGCCCCCTATCAGGGGGCGCAGGTCGTCTCCTTCCACGAGGGATTTGACTACCTGATGGCGGAATTCGGCCTGACGATCGTCCACGAGGTGGAGACGCACGACGGGGCGCAGCCCTCGGCACAGGAGCTGGCGCACGTGACAAGGGAGGTTGAGTCGGAGGGGATCCGGCTGCTCGCCATCGACGCGGACGAGCCGCCCGTGTCTGCGGAGGTGCTCGCGCGGGAGACCGGCGCCGTCATCTGTCCGCTCTCCACGATCGTCAGCGGCGGCGGTGATCTATCCAGCTATGAAAATGCCATGCGGCAGAACGCGCAGGCAATCGCGGAGGTGCTCGGCTCATGAGACATCAGAATGAATTACAGCCCTGCGGATGCGGGCTGTGCAGTGTGGAAATCAACCATCTTGGCGTCCGGAGGGGACGCGATACGATCGTGGAGGACGCGAGCTTTACCGCGCGGTGCGGGGAACTGACGGCGCTGATCGGCGTCAACGGCGCGGGTAAGACGACGCTGCTGAAAGCGATCCTCGGGGAGATCCCCCATACGGGCGAGGTGATCTACGCCACCCACGACGACCGGCGGCTGCACCGGATCAATATCGGCTATGTCCCGCAGAAGCTCGACTTTGACGCGAGCTCCCCGGTGAGCGTGGAGGACTTTCTGCTCGCGGGGCGCACGGCGCTCCCCGTCTGGCTGTGCGGGCGGAAGGGCGACCGCGCCGCCGTCCGGGAGGCGCTGGCGCTGTGCGGCGCGCAGGGGCTGGAAAAGCGGATGCTGGGCGACCTGTCGGGCGGAGAGCTCCAGCGCGTGATGCTGGCGCAGGCCCTCCACCCCACGCCGGAGCTGCTCATTCTGGACGAGCCCGTCTCCGGTGTGGACAACGTGGGGTCCGAGCACTTTTACCGCCTGATCCGGGAGCTGATCGATCGGACGCATATGGCGGTGCTGATGGTGTCCCACGATCTGGACCTGATGCGCCGGGAGGCGGACCACGTCGTCCTGCTCAAGCGGCGCGTCATCTGCAGCGGCACGCCGGAGGAAGTCTTTTCCTCCGGAGCATTCCGCACCATGTTTGGAGGTGGAGCGGATGCTTGAATTCCAGTTTATGCGCTACGCCCTGCTGGGCATCCTGCTGATCGCCCCGATGATGGGCATGCTCGGCACCATGGCCGTGAATAATAAGATGGCCTTTTTCTCCGACGCGCTGGGCCACTCCGCCCTGACCGGCATCGCGCTGGGCGTGCTGCTCGGCATCCATAACGAGCTGCTGAGCATGGTGGCGTTCGGCATCTTCATGGCGCTGGTCATCACGCGCGTCAAGGGGGCCCGCTCCGCGAGCACGGATACGATCATCAGCGTCTTTTCCTCGGCGGCGATCGCCTTTGGGCTGGTGATCCTCTCCCGGAACGGAGAGTTTTCCAGTTACTCGCGCTATCTGATCGGCGACATCCTGAGCATCAGCGGCAGTCAGCTGATCCTGCTGGCCGTCACGCTGGCGGTGGTCACGGTTCTCTGGGCGCTGCTGTACAACAAGCTCATGCTGCTGAGCATTAACCGCGATCTGGCGGCCAGCCGCGGGGTGCGCACGGTGCTGGTGGAGAACATCTTCGTGGTGATGGTCGCCGTCGTGGTGATGCTCTCCATCCAGTGGGTGGGCATCCTGCTGATCAACTCCCTGCTCATCCTTCCGGCCGCCGCGGCGCGCAACATCGCCCGCTCCTCGCGCAGCTACCTGTGGATCTCCGTCGGAATCGCCATGGGCTGCGGCGCAGTGGGGCTTGCGCTCTCCTATGCCGTGAACACCTCCGCAGGCGCCACGATCGTCCTGATCTGTGCGGTCGTCTTTATGGTCACTTACTTCTGCCGGCGCAGGAAATAAAACGTTCGGCCGCCCGCGGGGCGGCCGTTTTTTGTAAGCAGGTGGCATTCCCGCGCAAAATCGTTTATAATGGTAGAGAAATCTGCTGCGGAGGTGCTCTTTTATGGCCAACATCCTGGACT
Source organism: uncultured Oscillospiraceae bacterium (assembly GCA_949293315.1). Lineage (GTDB taxonomy): Bacteria > Bacillota > Clostridia > Oscillospirales > Acutalibacteraceae > Onthovicinus. The sequence continues at coordinate 6,847 of CASFCH010000008.1, forward strand.
ATCTGCGGTGGCGGGGCGATATCCCGCTCGCCCAGTCCCCCTTTAATGATGTGGACAATCTGATCCTCGCACGCCTTTCCTATATCAAATTTGACGGCATTGTCCCGGAGGAGATCGGCCCCATGGGGATCGAGATCGGCAGGGCGGTCGCTCTCCTGCGCGATCCGGCGCCGGGCAACCCCTTCTCCGTGCATTACGACCCGCTCTCGGATGACGACAAAGCGCTCCTCTCCCTGCTGGAGACGAGCGAGCGCTTCAGCAAGATGATCCTGACCGGCTATGTCAACGACTTTGACCCCGACGCCGAAAAGCAGTTCTCCTCCCTGACGATCCTGCCCGGGGACGCGACGGCCTATATCGCCTTCCGCGGCACGGACAACACCATCGTCGGGTGGAAGGAGGACTTCAACATGTCCTTTACCACGCCGGTCCCGGCACAGACGGAGGCCGTCCGTCACCTGAAGACGGTCGCCCCGCTGCTCGGGCTCCCGCTGCGCGTGGGCGGCCACTCCAAGGGCGGCAATCTGGCGGTCTACTCCGCCTCCTTCTGCCCGGAGGAAATCCAGAAAAAGATCATCTGCGTCTATAATAACGACGGCCCGGGGCTGGATCAGAACACGATCTCGAAGGACGGGTACCAGCGGATGAAGGACAGGATCATCACCTTTGTGCCGCAGTCGAGCATCGTGGGCATGATGCTCGAGCACGAGGAGGATTATATGATCGTCCACAGCACCCAGACGGGTATGGCCCAGCACGATCCCTACTCCTGGGAGGTGCTGCGCTGCGACTTTGTCACCGACGGGCGCCTGACCAACGGCAGCCGCTTTATCGATCGGACGCTCAAGGGCTGGGTCGCCGAAGTGGACGCGGAAAAGCGCAAATTCTTTATCGATACGCTGTATGAGATCATCAGCTCCACCGATGCGAAAACGGTGCGGGAGTTTTCCGCCTCCTGGGGCAAAAATGCCCTGACCTTTGCCAGGGCATACAAGAACATGGACGAGGAGACGCGCACCATCCTGCGCGAGGTTGTCGCCGCTCTGATCCGCACGGCCCGCGAAAATCTGACGCTCCCGTCCATTCCCGTAAAAAAATGAGCTTGCACACAGCCTGTTTAAAAGCTGACGCTTCCGCTCCAAGGGCGCCCCGGATAAAAAACCGGGGCGCCCGTTTTCACCCATGAGGTCATTTTTCCCGCGGCGGCTCCTCCTGCTCCGCCATATCGTTGATCGCATATTCGCAGCACTGGACGACAAGCTGATTGAAGGAAATATCATTGCGGTCCGCAAGCTCCTGAAGGCGGTCGATGAGCGGATCCGGCATGCGGATGGTCTTATTGGAGCGCTGCGGCTTTTTGATTTCAAACATGTCCTCACCTCTGCACCTTTCAGTTTAGTGCATGGGAAGAGAAAAAAATATACGTAATTTTGCAGGGAATTTTTTCCTGCAAAATTGCATATAGAACACAACCCGTATTCGGGATTATAATAATCCTGACCTTTTTGGGAGGGAGGGATGTCCGGTGGCCGTCTGCCGTGGAAAATCGAGAGACGAGCATCAGCGGGAGGATTCCATCCGGCGGATTCTCGCAGCGGCGATGAAGCTGTTCGCGACAAACGGCTATGCCGCCACAACCATGCAGATGATCGCCGGAGAAGCACATCTGGTGCCCAGCGCGATCTATTACTACTTTTCAGGCAAGGAGGGGCTGCTGGAGGAACTGCTCAACCGGGAGATCGCGGCGATCGAGCGGACCCTGACCGCCGGGCTTTTGTACCATCTGCCGCAGGAGGGCGCCGCGGGCTTTCTGGATCATATGGCGGCGTGCGTATGTGCGCACCGGGAACGCCTTGCGCTGCTGTGCCAGCTGGTCCAGCTGCGCTGTGTGCCGGAATACTGCCGCAGCAAGCTCGAGATCCTTCGGCTGATCGGCGAAATCATCCGGGATCACTTACCCGATCCGGTCACGCAGGAGGCCCTTTATAAAGTCATGACCGATTTTACGGGCATCGCTGTCTTTTATGCCGTCTCCGGCCGGCGCGATATCTTTGAGGAACAGGTGACGGCGTTAAAGCAAACCGGGGTGGCGCTGTCGTTCCCGCGGCCGATCTCTCAGGTCTCTGTCAAAGCAACTATTTAGGATTCCTTATAGCGCCGGAGCCGGGCGGTCACGCAGATCCGTCCGGCTCCTTTTTTTCAATCAGCTTTTCAAGTGTACGGTACAGCAGCCTGAAGTCGATGGGCTTGGATATGTGCGCGTCCATCCCGGCCTTTGCCGTCGCGGCGACATCCTCGGCGAAGGCGTTGGCCGTCACCGCAATGATTGGGACCCTGCCGGCATCCGGCCGCTTCAGGCGGCGGATGTGTTCGGCCGCTTCACAGCCGTTCATCTCCGGCATCTGCATATCCATGAGGATGGCGTCAAAGGTAAACGGTTCCGACTCCCGGAATCGTTCCAGAACTTCCCTGCCGTTCCAGGCCTGTGTCACCTCGACGCCGTTCATGGACAGCATCTCGGTTGCGATCTCCATATTCACCGCATTGTCCTCGGCGAGCAGGATATGCAGCCCCTTCATGGAGAAGGGCGCGTGCCGCCCGCCGCTTTTTTCCTGCTCGGGCGCGTTTTCGCCGCGGACGGCCATCAGGGAGAGCACGACGGTAAAGGTGCTCCCCTCCCCCGGTGCGCTCTCCACCGATATCTGCCCGCCCATCTGGTCCACCAGGCTCTTGACAATCGCCATTCCCAGTCCGGTGCCCGCCACCTGCGGAGTCCCAAACCGCGTCTCACGGGCATAGGGCTCGTAGAGCTTTTCCAAAAATTCCGCGGACATCCCAATCCCCGTATCCGATACCACCAGCGTATAGGCGTCGTAGTCTCCGGCCTTCGCCTGCGTCAGCGAGAGCGCGATCCTGTCCCCGGGAGCAGTAAATTTAAATGCATTGGAGAGCAGATTGTTGAGGATTTGGTTCAGGCGGAACGGATCCCCCAGAACGATCGTATCGAGCACGTCGATTGTGACGGCAAACGCCTTTTGCTCCCGCTCCGCCTGATGGCGGAAGGTGTCGGCGCACTCCTCCACACACTTTTTCAGGTCAAACCGGCGGTTATTGAGTACCAGCTTGCCCTGCTCCAGACGGGACATGTCCAGGATCTCGTTGATCAGTTCGAGCAGCTGGCGGCTGGAACGATCGATTTTCTCCAGATAGCCCGCCGTTTTTTCCGGATCCGCCACCGTTCCGGATGCGAGTTCGGTCAGGCCGATGATCGCGTTGAGCGGCGTGCGCATATCGTGCGACATGCTGCTGAAAAACGCCTGCTTGGACTGCTCGTTCTGCCGCGCAGTCTTCAGGGACTCCTCCAGCAGCCTGCGCTCCTGGAGCTGCCGGCGCTTCTCCTGATCCACCTCCCGGAAGCAGAGCACGACCTCCTCCGGCTGAAGCGATTCGTCAAACAGCACCCGGATATTCACCCATCGGTATTCCTCTCCGAACCGGCGCAGAAAATCCCCGCCGAAGTTGCGCACCCGGCGCTGCACCAGATGGCGGATGCTCTCAAGGGAAAAGCTCTGCATATACTCATCGCGCGTCTCCTCCTCGAGCACCTCGCCCATGACGGCCAGAAGCTGCGCGTACTCCCCCGCCGGCCCGATGCGGCCGCGGATGTAGTCAGAGCCCTTAATCATCTCATACGTGCCCTTTGCCACGTCTACCCGATAGAGCGCATAGTAGGAATTGCCCAGCACGCGGACGGTCTCATTGGTGCGCTCCATCTTCCGGCGGACCTTTAAATCCTTCCAGCTCATCAGGCCGAACGCCAGCAGCACAATGGCAAAAACGATCGCAAACCCCCTGGTGAGCACCTGCAGATCCGCCAGAATGCTGGTGTAGGGAATAGTCACTACCGCCATCCAGTCATTGGGCATGTAGCTGTAATACACCCCCCGCCGTTCTCCATCCAGATCGACGACGCTCGCATCATACCGCTCATGCTCCCCGCGCTGGATCTCCTCTAAAAGCCTGTGCACATAGGACTGCATCTCGTCGTCCGAACGCTCCATGTCGGTCTGCCGGTACATCAGCGTACCGTTGCCGTCGCACAGATAGAGCGAGGCCCCGTCGGGCAGCTCCAGGGACTGCAGCGTGAAGAGGAAGTTCTCCGGAAAAATGTCAAACGCCAGCACATCGTCTGTGCCCCTGCACCGCTGGGCGATGGTGATCACCTCCCGGTGATAGACGGCGTCCGTATAGACGTTTGTAAAAATTGCCGTGCCGTCCGCCTCCAGCGCCGGGCGATACCACTCCGTCCGGGTAAAATCATACCCCGCGTCGCCCTCCCACGGGTTGGCCGCCACGATCTTCCCATCGATGACGCCATAGGGATCCACGGCATCCTCGCCGAGCACCTCCAGCACACTGCGGAAGTAGGTCTGCGCCCAATCGCCGATTTCGGCATCGGAGCTGCCGTTCTCCCGGTGTGCCGCCAGCGTATCGGTGCCGTAGGCCAGCAGCGTCTCATAGACGGTGAGGTTTTTCCCCTCCTCGGACACGCAGTCCTCAGCCAGCGCCGTTCCGATTTCCTGTGAATTTTTCAGCAGCGCCGTGCGCAGCACCTGATAGCTGACGAGCATGACCGTAATCAGCACGACGAACAGAATGGCGCTCCTTCCGATGCCGCGCATCATGGTGCGGCGCTTTTTTCCGGATGACGTCACTGCGATCCCTCCTTATTTCCCGGTCAAATCCCTCTCCCGACAGGGCGGAATAAACCGCTCTGCCCGGCGGCCCGGCCGTCCTATGGGAAAAGCGCCCCAAAATCCGGCAGCGGCAACTGCCTCCGGACTTTCGGAGCGCCCCTTTTCCCAAAAGCGGGCCCATTTTACATTTTGATCAATAATTCCAGTAATAATCCGTGTAGGAGCGGTCCGGATGCTGTTCGTCGCGCGCGATGAACACAGGGGCCGTATCCTTCCACTGCTGTGCGATATACGCATCCGCCCAGATGGTGGAGCCGAGCGGCAGGTTGACGGACAGGCTTTCCAGCGGCGGATTTACCACCTGCTCGATCCCCGTCTGCTTATTGTAGTCGCCCTTTGTAAAATGGAAGCGGTAGGCCATAAAGCAGGAGTTGACGTCCGTGCGCAGGACCGGGTCCCCCTTGGGCAGCACAAAGGTGTGCGTGCTCTCATCGTAGCTGCGCTCATCATACCGGTCGGAAACACGCACCTTGTACACGACTGTTCCGCACAGGCCGTTCCCGTCATCGTCATATGTATCATTCTCCCAGTTGTTGGAGCACATCTGGAAGTAGTAGGTCTTCCCGATCTCAATCCGGAGAGAATCGCCGCTGCTGTAGATCGTTCCGTCTCCGAAACGGACAGACATCCGCTTGGGCGTCACGATGCCAAGCGTAATCGTCTCCCCGGTGCCCGTCCCCGAATCGGGCGTCTTTTGCCACTGCGCATAGAGCGTCACGTCGTGAACAGAGCCCGTGGAGAAATCGACTCCATTGACCACGTTGCCGGCCTGATAGGCCGTACCGGTGCCGTCGGGCGCCGTGTTCCATCCGGTGAACGTATACCCCGCACGCGTAAAGCCGTTTTCCATCGCATAGGCCGTGCTGTACATGTGATACCTCGCGCCGTCGGCAGTCGCCCCCTGCGCATCGGAGGCATTGGCATCATACGTCACGGAATACGTGGGCAGAACCACGCCGTGCACGCGCCAGCCGCCGCCCGCGTTGACGATCTCATACCACACAACGGTCTGATCCTCCCCGACGGGATAGGACGGTTTGCGCACCAGATGGTCCTCAACGCCATCCAGACTGTAGCAGGGCTCCGCCTGCGTCAGATAGGAATTGGTGACAAACTCGAAGCCGGTGCTGAGATCCGCGCCATCCTCAAGATGGGTCGGAACCCCGTCCGTGCGGATGTAGGCCTTTGCCAGGACCTGCCCCGCCTCCGCGGCGGAGGCGGGCATTGCGCCGACCGCACAGCAGATCAGCAGCGCCGCCGTGGTGATCAGCGCCAAAAACTTGCGAAACTTCATAAAAAAAACTCCTCTCTAATTTTACGTTAGATAAAGGAGCAGTCTGGCAACCATAGCTCCCCTCATGCGGGGAACCTTAGGCCCATGATTTTGCGTCCTGCCATTTCTGACAGTTTGCCTTTTTCACTTTATTTCAAAAATTACAGGTGCATTTCCGATTAAAATTATATCATAGTCTCCCGCAAATATATGAACGAACTGTTAACTTTCCCCCTCCCCGAAGAGTGAAAGCAAACGCTGCCAAAACGCTCTCCGGGGAGGCGCGTATTACCGCTTTTGATACTTATGCAGCAGATCCAGGATATGCTGGCCGCGTACATCCGCCTTTTCCCCGCCCGATACGGCGGCCGAATCCCCGGCGGGAGCAGGCTGTACATCCTGCTGCACAGGTTGAGGCCGGGCCTCCGCGGGCTGCGGGTCGGGTTCGGACGCTGCGGCCGCGGCAGCTACCCGCAAATCCGGCGTTTGATCCGGATCGGGTGCGCCGGCTCCCGATACCGTGGGGGCGGCCGTCGCCTGCGCATCCGGGATCGGTTCCGGCTCCGGCTGCGGCGCCGCTTCCACCGCCGGAGGGACATCGGATGCGGTCACAGGACCAGACGGCCGGATCTCCGCCGTCTGGCGGGCCGGCTCTGCGGGGCGGATGGGCGCCGTCGGTTCGGACTGCGCACCGGCCGGGAAAGACGTACGCGCAGGGCGGCGGGAACGGTTTAAACTGTCCAGGTAGAGCCCGGCGCTCTGTTCATAGGCCGCCTGAATCTCACAGATTTCGGCATGGGTCGCCTGCCGGACGCGGTCAAATCCCGCATAGGCGCCGTCAAGTCCGCCGACATTTGCGGAGAGCTCCCTGAGCCGGTCAAGGATCGCCTGCGTCTGATCGTTGATCTGGGCGACCGCATGGACAATCTGATCCGATACGCCGGAAAAATCGCGCTGGGCGGCCGCCAGATCCGACCGCGCCCGCTGGGCGGCCGCATCCACATCGGACAGGAACTGATCCACATGCTCCCGCGGGGACAAAACCACATCCCGTCCATTTTCAAACGCCTTGATATAGATGTGGCCGATGGATTCCTCCGCGCTCTTCTTTCCGCTCTGCTCCGTGGCGATCCGCTCATACGCCCGGTTCACCCGGTGCAGCTCGGCCTCACGCGCCGTCAGGCGCGCCTGCAGATCATCGGCGGCCCGACGCGCCTCGCTCAACTGCCGCTCCAGCTCCGCGCAGCGCGACGTGGCCGCGTTCATCTGATTTTCCAGCTCGGAGAGGCGCTGGTCCACATCGGCCACCCGATAGCCGCGAAAGGCTTTTCTCAATTCACTCATATTCCGTAACCTCCTGATTCCGTAACCCTGGTAAACAAGGCAACAATCATTTATATCAAACGGACGATCCCGTTATTCCATCAGGCCCTCCAGTGCCTTCCGGACGATCGCGTATGATTTTTTCAGCCGCGTGTGGAAGGAAGAGCGTTCCTTCGTCGTATAGCCGATATCCGCCAGCGGGATATCGGAGGCGCCCGGAACGCCGAGCCCGATCCGGATCCCCGGAATATCCGTCATGGTCACGCCGCCCGCGCTGTAGAAGTCCGCCAGACAGACGCCCACGGTGCTGTTCATCACATTGAGCAGGTACCACGGGATGCGCACCTCGATCACCTGATCACGGCAGTAAAAATCGGCCAGCGAGCAATACGCCTCACTGTCGGGATCCGCGATGCCATAGGTCAGCAGGCCGCTCTCCGTATACTGCGGATCGATGACCTCCCCGGTCAGGGGCAGCACGATCTCATTGGAGAGAAACTGACGGATCGGATTGTAGATCCCGCTGCCGGGCTGTTCAAACCGGCTGTCCCGCTCAAACACGCCTCGCTCACAGGCATAGGTGTAGTAGAACAGATCCTTATAGGCGTCGGTGAGCAGGCGGGTTCCCTCCTCCCCATCAATCACCAGGAGGAAGTCCGCCGCCCCGGTAAAGGAGACGTCATATGCCGGCGCAGCAGAGCTCCCCTGCCCCGTGATCTGAATCGGGATCAGGATCGTGTCCTCTCCAAAGTGCAATCCATCCGTTTCGATCTTCAGATAGAGATATCCCTCATCCCACATGGCGGAGACGGTATTCCCGCCGTACGACGCCACAGGCGCGGCATTTCCCCACTCCTGCGCCAGTCCGTCGATCAGGCAGACGTCGCACTCCCCCGGCTCCATTGCGAGCAGGCCATAGCCCTGCTCCGCGGACTGCACATTCGGCGTGCGTGCGGCCGGATCATCCGGCGCATAGGAGACGGTGTTCCAGGTCTGCTTGAACCACTCATCCTGCCAGGAGAAGATCAGGGAGCCCGCATAGCCCTCCCGGGCGATGGCCTCCATCATTTTCACGATGGCCTCCCCTTGCTCCTCCTCCGTCATGCCGCCCTGATCGATCCCCATGGCCGACCGGTGGGCGGCGCCGCGGCTGGTAGAGGTGCCAAACTCCGCAACGAGCACGGGGACGCTGTACTGCGTGCGCAGATCGGCCAGATAGGCCGCATAGGGGTCCGCCTGGCCCGACTCGTCCGGCTGCAGATACTCCGGCTGATAGTTCATGAACTCCGGATAATACGGGTAGACGTCCACCGCGGCAAAAAGTCCGCTGTAATACTGCCCGGTCGCCCGGATGGCCTCCGTATGGACCGAGACCCGGTCCTCCTCCTCAAACGGCTCATTGGTGTGCGTGAGCGTATCGGTGGTGGCCCAATTCAGGAAAGAGACCGGCGTCTGTGCGGAATAGGTCTGCGTCTCATAGTCAATGAGCGTGTCCCCCACCTCGCACAGGAAGCTCTCAAACGCGCCCGCCTCTTCGGTCGTCGTGAGGTATTCCCCCGTATATCCGGCATGTGCGGTCTGGGCGTTCGTCCGTTCGACAAAGCCGGGATCCCACTCCAGCCCCAGGATGTATCCGGCCACATACGGGGATACGTCGTGGGCGTAGACGGCGTTTTTGATCTGCCCGTAATCGGTATAGTCGCTGTTCCCGTGGATGATATCCAGCGTCTCGCGGGCCGCCCGCTTGAAGGCGTCCACGATCCGCCCGTTGTCGTAAAAGGCGTGGTCGCCGTTGTACATCTCCTCCTCGCTGAACCAGATGCCCTGGACCAGATAGAGAGGCTCCTGTGCGGCGGCGTTGTGATCGTAGAGCGCCGTATAAAACTGCGGGGGCATCACGGTGAACACCCGTACGGTATTGGCATGCAGGTCGGCGATCTGCGTCAGCCACTCCCGGTACGTCTCATAGGAGACGTTGGGATTGGCCAGATCGGTCGTCGCCTCCGTCAGGCCCATGTTGACGCCTTTGAGGTAGATGCGCTCCCATGCATCGCCCTGCTCCGTGTAAAAATACGGGTCCACGGCGCGGAAGTGAAGGGTCACGCCGCCGCTGTCCACGGCCGGGATCGTCGGGGCGCCGTCCGGATCCGAAGTCTCTGCGGGGGACCCTGACGGCAGCAGCACCCGGGCCAGAACCGCCGCCAGCACGACCAGTGCGGCCAGGGCCGAGAGGAGGATCACATTCTTTTTGGACAAAATCAGTTCAACTCCTTCAGCGCTTCCTGCAGGACGTAGTAGGACGGTTTGAGCCGTTCATGATAGGACGGCATCGTCCACGCCTCGTAGTCATACACGCCGCTGAGTGAGACGGCGCTGCCGCTGCGCATCACGCCCAGCCCCACGTGCATCCCGCCGAAGTCCTCGGGCGCGATGCTCTGTGCGTCATAGAGATCGCTCATGATCTGCTTTCCGGACGGATCCATAAAATTGAGCAGCTGCCAGGGGATCCGGATCTCCAGCACGCCTGTCTCCGCGCTGTAGATAAAATCAGACAGCGACTGGTAGTCTTCGCTCTCCGGATCGCCGTTGCCGTAGGAGAGCTTCCCCGTCTCATAGCTGCTGAAGGGAATTGTCTGGTTGGTGGTGGGGATCGTCATCTCATACCCGGTGCACAGCCTCATCTGATTGAAGCGCCCGCTGTTTTGGACTGTATTCGCACTCTCCTCGGCGATCATCTTATACTGTTCCCCATAGAGGAAGTAGAAGGAGTCATAGTAGGCGTCCACCACAATGCGGGAGTTTTCCGCCCCGTTGATCCACAGGACAAAATCGGCCTCGCGGTCAAAGGCGGCGCCCGTATCGTTCATCCGGCTGTTCCCCTGTCCGGAAATCGTGTCAATGGGGATCAGGAGGGTGTCGGTGTCAAACTGATAGCCATAGTCCGCGTTCAAGCGCACCATAAAATAGACATACCGCTCATCGCTTGCCATGTACAGGTCGCCGCAGTCGGCCGACGCCACGCGGTCGCCGTCCGCCCACTCATCGGCCTGGCCGTCCAGAACGCACACCGTATCCACAGCGCCGGGGTCGAATGCCAGCACGCCGAAGCTCTGCTCGGACGTCTGAATGTTGGACCAGTAGGGGCGGGCGTCCGCGTCGTCGAGCGCCTCGTTGTTCCAGGTGCGCTTGAACCACTCGTCCTGCCAGGAGAACATGATCGCGCCCGCATAGCCGCAGTCGTGGATCGAGCGGTACATATCGGCGAGCATATCGCCCTGCTCCGTCTCATCCACACCGCCCTGATTATAGCCCATGACGCTTGTGTGCGTCACGCCGCGGCTGGTGGGCACGCCGAATTCCGCAATGAGGATCGGCATGGTGTGCACCGACTTGAGCTCCTCCAGATAGGCCTTATAGGTATTCACCTTCCCATCCTGGTCGACATAATCGAGATAGTCGGTCTGGTAATTCATGGAGTCCGGATAGTAAGGGTACACGTGGTAGGAGGCAAACAGGTTGGACTTGTAGGCCGCCCGGCTCCGGATGCTCTCGGTGTTGAAGGTGACCAGATCCTCATCCTCATACGGCTCCTCGGGGTGGGAGAGCGGATCCGTGGTGACCCAGTTGGAAAAGGCCACCGGGCACTGGATGCCATACTGCTCGGTCATGTAGGCAATGACCTTGTCCCCCGCCTCGCAGAAGAAGGCCTCCAGCGGCGTGGAGCCAAAGGTGTACAGATACGTCCCCTCATACGTATCCCGCTCCGGATTGGCCTCATTGGTGGCCTGGACAAACTTTGGATCATTTTCAATCCCCAGGATCCACCCCGCGAACCACTTGGACACATCCGCCGTATAGGTGCCGGAGGCAAAACCGGCCCGCTCCTCGAGCACGGCGTTGCCCATGATCACATCCACGCAGTTGAGCGCGTCCTGAATAAATTCATTTTTGATCTTGTCATTTTCGGCGTACACATCGCCGTAGGTGGCGATATCGTCCTCATCCATCCAGACGCCCTGGAAGAGGTACAGCGGGTGCTCCGCCTGACTGTTGTAGTCATACAGCGCCTGGTAAAACTGCGGCCGCATGGTGGTGTACACGCGCACGCAGTTGCAGTTCATGTCCGCAATATAGCCGAACCAGCGCAGGTAGTCCTCATAGCTGATGGTCAGCTCGCCGGGGAACAGGCCCGGCTCGCCCGCGCCGATATTGACGCCCTTCCAGAACACCTTTTCCCATTCTCCGCTGTCCCGGGAATAGACATAGAAATTCTCCCCCTCCGCTTTCACGCGGTAGGAGATCCCATCCTCATTGACGTAGTCCAGCGTGTCCACCGTATTGGTCTCCTCCGTCTGATCGCCCCCGAAGGAGATCCTGTGTATCCCGATGATCTCCAGCCAGCCCATCTGGACCATGAACGCCAGAATGAGCAGCACGCTTCCCACATATATCAGCCATTTCTTCATGTGCTTTTCCTTTCAACACGGGCATTGAATTCCCTGCGCTGGATCCTGCCCCAGCTCCCCTTGTATTTGCGGTACCGGATCATGCCGCCGAAGCGGAACAGCGTGATGAGCTGGCGGTACCCGAAATTTTCCAGGATCGCATACAGGGACAGCTTCATCGCCTGACGGGACGACATACAGCCCTTGCGCGTATTCTGCTCCAGGATAATACCTCCCACAGAGAGCATGATGCCCAGAATCGTCGCCATACAGAAATAGAGGATAAAAAAGTACAGGTTCAGTTCCCCGAGCAGCAGGGACAGCGGGATGATGAAGTATCCCAGCGTCTCCACCGCCGCTCCGAGGTACTCAAACAGCCAGCTGTACGGGAGCGAGACCAGCCCCACGGACCCGAATACGGGATTGAAGGTCATGAGGAGGTGCGATCTGAGCGTATCGAACAGGCCGATCTGCCACCGCCGCCGCTGGACCTGCAGGTCCCGCAGGCTCATGGGCCCCTGCGTCCAGCAGATGGCCTCCGGGCAGAATTTGACCGTGTACTTGCGCCTGTGCGTGCGCATAAACCGATGGATGCGCACCACGATCTCCATATCCTCTCCGATGGTGTTGGTCTTATAGCCGCCGGCATCGATGACAACCTGCTTATTGAACACGCCGAACGCGCCCGACACGATCAGCAGCGCCTTGCCCCAGGCGAGCCGCCCCGCCAGAAAGGAGCGGAAGTACTCCACGATCTGGAAGCGCTCGACCATCCGCTTGGGCAGCTCGAACCGCTTCCACCGGCCGTCTTCGATCAGGGAGCCGTTTGCAATGCGCACAAATCCGCCCGCCACGACCGTGGTCGTGTCCTTGAGGAATTCGTTGCCCAGAATCAGCAGCGCATCGCGCTCAATACGCGAGTCCGCGTCCAGGCAGGCGTAAAGCGGGTAGCGCGACAGATTGATCCCCGCGTTGAGCGCGTCCGACTTGCCGCCGCTCTCCTTATCGACATAATAGAGGTTCGGATAATCGGCGTTATAGTAGACCCCCAGCACCTCCTGCGTGGGAATTTTCACCTTGACCGCGCCCTCGATGGGATACAGGCCAAACGCCTCGATCATATTGCGGTGGGTGCCGTCGGTCGAGCCGTCGTTGACGACGATGACCTCAAACTCGGGATAGTCGAGCCTGAGCAGATTTTTGACATTGTTGACGATGTTTTCCTGCTCATTGTGCGCCGGTATGATCAGCGAGATCGGCAGCAGATTCTGAGAATCCGCGTACCGCATATAGTCCTCGGAAATTTTCTGCTTATCCTGCCGGCGTACCCGGACAAACGCGATGATCAGCTGAATCAGATAGATCACGCTCAGCAGCAGGGTATAGGCCATGCAGAAATAGTTAAAGAAGTGAATGAAGAGGCGCACGATATTCAGTATTGTCATTGAAGGGCACCCCCGTTCATTTTTACCTGTTTGTACAGCGCGCTCTTGACGGCGTCCGCCGCGTACTTATCGTACCCGCCGAGCACCTGCTCCACATAGACCAGATCCTCGTCGATCTGAACGATGGCCTTTGCCGCGGCGCTGCGCACCCACCACTCCTCATCCTGCGTGGCGTGTACCAGCGCCTCAAGCGCGGTGGGGGTCGCGATTTTTTCCAACCCGGACACCGCGGCAAGCCGTACGATCCAGTTTTTGTCATTGAGGGCGACGGCCATCGTATGCTCATACTTCGGGTCCCCAAACTGTGCGAGCGCCTTCACGCACGCGATCTTGAGATTCCCGTCCCGGCTGTCCATACCGTCCATATAGAGCCCTGCAAGCGCCTCCAGCCGGTCACCGGTGTAGGCCTTGACGGCGGTGGCGCGGATGTAGTCGTCACACGTCTCATACAGGCGCCGCACCATCCGCACACGGTCCCCGCTGTAGGCCTGAAGCAGCTCCAGAAGCACCCGGTGGGAGTACCGCCGGTTTGTCTCGCACTTTTGCGCAAAGGCCACCACGGATTCCTCGTCCCCCAGCTCGGAGAGCGCCATGGCCGCGTTGTACACCAGATCCGTATGCTTATCATCGAGCAGCGGGCGGATCTCCTCAATCTTTTCCCGGGCCATGAAGTCCGCCAGGCGGCGCGCCGCATAGCTCTTCTCATACCGGTTCCCTTTTTCAAGCCGCTCGGTGTAAAACGGAACGGGATCGAGCCGTTCATACAGCCGCCCCAGCGATGCCTGCTTTTCCTCCGGAAGATCAGCGGACATGCGCATGAGCTGGATAAACTGAATGACCGCCTCATCCTTTTTAACCGGGTCCTCCCCGATATACGCAAAGAGCGCGTCCAGCTCGGCCTCACGGGAGGAGAGCGTGGGCGAATACAGGAAGGCCTCCAGCATGGCGTGAATGCGGGCGTTGATCTCCCCCTTCTGGAGATCGGCCTCCTCGTTCTTTCGGGACAGGATATACAGCCACAGGTACTCAAAGCACAGCGCCAGAATAAAGATCAGCACCAGAATGGCCGCTAAAATTTCATAGGAAAATTCTACCATGTATTCGCCTCCCTTCCTGTTTCGGAATCATGCGGAGAATTTAACCGTTCCCCTGGGAGAAGTACCGGCGCAGAATCTCACACGCCGCCTTTTCCCGGATGTCATAGGTGATTTCCTGCGCCGTCCACGGCGTCAGATCCAGCCGTTTATAGCCGGCAGACTGCTTCGTCTCCGGGAAAATGTACACCGTGTCCATGTTCTCCTTATTGCCCACAAGGACGGAGAAGATCATGCCGTCGGTGGCCATCGTCTTCAACGTGCCGTTTTCCGCCCCGTTGATCACAAGCGCGGAGGCGGGATCGGCAAAATTCAGCATCGCCCACGGGATCCGGATAAAGAGCGTGACGCCCGCCTGATAAAAGTGGGTGTTCGACTCCGTAAAGTTCCCGTAATGGAGCACGGACACCAGATCATAGCTGGCGGTATAGCTCTCCGCGGAGTCATACTGCCCCGCGCTGCGGTTGTAACTGTGGGCCACGTACAGGGAGGCGGACGTCCGGCTGTCGAACTTGACGACGTATTCCATCCCCGATTGACTGTTGGCATAGTACGCCGCGTCGTAGTAATATTCGCCGTCGTTGCGCTGATAGGTGTCCAGTCCGATGATCAGCTCATTGAGATCGTAGTCAATATCGGAGCGCATCAAAAGCGTCAGATAGACGTACGTCTCATTATAGGATACCTGCATCTGCTGCATCACGCTCGCCTCGCTGCTGTCCACCAGCTGCATGGCGACTTCGGACGGCATGTGGGACTCCACCGCCACTACGCCGGTCGTCTCCGCCCGGTCCGTGGGGTTCTGCCACAGCCCGCCGTCGGACAGGGGCAGCGTGTACGCCTCCGCCTCCAGGGAGGAGGCGCTCCAGTTGTCATTCAGGTCCGCGATCAGCATCCCCATGTATCCCTGATCGTCCGCCGCGCGCAGCATCCGCACGATGCCGTCGCCCTGCTCCTGCTCGCTCAGGCCGTTGACGGAGCTCTCCTGTCCAAACATGTCGGAATTGGTGGAGAGGCCGGCCCGGTCGATCAGCACGGGCCCGCTGCACAGCGCCCGAACGGAGCCGATATAGCCGCCCCAGGAAAAGCTCCCAATGTTGTCGGAATAGGCGCCGGCAAAGGACTGCTCGTCATTGAGCAGGGCCGCGTCGTCCGATCCCAGCGAATAGGAGGTGAAATACAGCTGCGCCGCATCCTCCGCCGGCGCCAGGTTGGACAGGTTATAGGTCGTACGGCCCTCCGCCACCCAGGGGGCGCCCGTCAGGCGCTCCGCGCCCGAGCAGACGCTGACCGGCTGCATGCAGCCGTAGGTGCTCTGCATGTAATTGAGGGCATAGTCACACAGCTCCGCCGCCAGCGCTTCCACGCCGTTGGCCGCAGAACTGATATAAGTCCCGGAATAGGACCTGCCCTGCCCCTCTCCGGCCATCAGGGCGTCCACTGCCGGATCATTCAGGCGGGGATCGACGATATAGGCGATGACATACGGGGATACATTGTAGGCATAGGTGGCCGTCTCCCGCGTCCCGTTCCCCTCGATCTCCCCGCTGCCGTGTACGGCGGCGATCGCGGCGGCGATATTCGCCTTCACCGCGTCCAGATTCTCAAGCGTCTGAGCGGGCTCAATGGAGGGCGGCGTCATGATGCCCTGAATCAGATAGATCGGATTTTCCGCAGATTGATTGTACTCGCCCAGCGCGCGGTAAAATTCAGGCGGAAGCAGGTCGTACGCGCGCACACAGTTGCCGCCCATATTGCCGAGCGACTGGATCAGAGCCGAATAGTAGGACGCATCCCTTGTGTAGTGGTACCGCTCGTCCCCGGGGGCCTCCCCGTTGATATTAAATCCCTTCAGGTCAAAATCCTGCCAGGAGCCGTCCGCGAGCACCTCAAGCCCGTCCTCGGTCACGCGCGCGTTCTGCTGTTCTTCCTCCGCCTGATCCGCCACAGGATTTTTCAGCGTATCTTTTAAAATCTGTTTCATCAGCGGCTCATAAAAGCGCCAGTAAAAGTTGGTGACATCCCCATCCCTGTCAAAGGCGAGCAGACGGAAAAACACATCGGCAAACATGAAGTTGGAGATCTGCCGCTCGGTGGTATAGTCGTTAAAATCGCCGGCAAAGTAATAGGCGGGGGCCTCGCCCTCCTGCTGCCGACGCGTGACGGCGGCAAAGGTCGTCGTGTCGGAGACGGCGGCCAGTTCCTCCGCCCCGGTGGCGTTTACATTGAAGGAGTAGGTGGCGATCACCTGCGTACTGCTGTCCGCCTCGATGAGCTCAAACCAGTTGTAGTAGTTGAGCGAACGGCGGCCGAATTCCTCCCGATACTCATCCGTGATGGAGATCTTCAGCAGATTTTTGCTCTCAAAATCCGTCTTTTCCTCCAGGACGAGGATATCGCCGTCCCGGGAGACCAGCAGGATGCCGGGGCCAGAGCAGTTCCACTCCTGCCCATATTTGGCGCGCCACATATCGGGCGCCCAGTAGGGGACGTCGGTCAGATCCTGCAGATCGTAGATATAACGCCCCACCCATCCGGTGGTGGAAATGCCGAAAAGCGATTCCAGCTCCGTGCGCACCGCATCGTCCGTGGCGGTGGTCAGGATATCCTGCTCCCCGATGACGACGGAGCCCGAGGAATGGCACAGGGAGATCTCGTTCATCTCCTCGGCCGTGATGCCGCGATCCTCATAGATCTCCACGCCGTAGGTATCGGAGAGATACAGCAGATCGGGGATCTCCTCCAGATCGGTCAGGGAGTTGCTGCCCGTGATCCGGTCATTTTCGTCAAGTTTGGGACCATAGTAGTCGGCCGTGTGGTCATAGGCCTTTCCGGTCTCCGGATTGACGATCTTCATATAATCCATCAACCAGTACAGGCCGACGTGCTTGCGGTAATTGTTGGATACATCGCCCTGATAGGACCAGCTGTCGGCCGCCGTGGCGGGCACCGTCTTATCCACCACGGCCACGGAGAGCTCCCGCCTGGGCATGAGGAGCCAGACGATAAAGGAGCACGCCACCAGCGCAATGATGCACAGCGGGATCAGAAAATAGGGCTTGAGCAGATATTTGGCTTTAAATTTTTTCATCGCGACTCATCCTCTGACAGTATACGTTCCCGCAGAGCCAGCAGCGCATCCGCGCAGCTGAGGAACGCATCGGCTATGGCCGGATCAAACAGGATGTCTCTCTGCTCCGCGATATATCGCTTGACATCCTCCGCCGCCCAGGGCTCCTTATAGCTGCGCCTGGACAGCAGTGCGTCCACCGCATCCACTACCCGCACCAGCCGCGCCGCCGGATCGATCTGGCCGCCCTGCAGTCCCAGATAGCCCGACCCGTCAAAATTCTCATGGTGTTCCAGCGCAATCATGGCCGCCGTCTCAAAGAACGCGCCCTTTTGCAGGGAGAGGATATTGTATCCGACCTGCGTATGCTGCTTCATCTGCTCCAGCTCCGGCGGATCCAGCGCACCCTCTTTTTCCAGAATACTCTCCGGCACGGCGATCTTGCCGATATCGTGGGTCATGGCCGCCAGCGAAATCAGCCTGGCGCGCTCCTCCTCCATGCCCAGCTCCATGCACAGCTCGTAGGAGAGGGCGGAGACAATAATCAGGTGACTCCGGGTGGATCTGCTTTTCTGCTCGACCACCGTCGCCAAATTGATGAAAAGCTCCTCCTGAATGTCGCTCACATCGTGCCGCAGGCTGAAATTCTGATAGACGGTGGAGAGATTCAGGAATGCGGCCTTCATAATATTTTCAGTCTCGGCTCCGACGCCGTACAGAATATTTTCCAGGTGGATGACCGCACTGTGGCTGTCCTGCTGGAAGAGCATATCCGCAGAGGTCCTGCCGATGAGAATCTTTTTCTCCTGACGGTCCAGGTGCTCATAAATCACCTGATAATCACATTTCTCCACCTGTCCGTCGTTATAAATCTCCTCAAATTCATCGCCGGCGCGCACCCCGATGCTCGCATGCACATCGACCGATTCCCCGCCGAGCTCCGCATTTTTCTCAATGATACCGGACAGGCTGCGGGCAATCTCGATCAGGAAAGGCCGCTCCTCCTTCTGCCGGAGCGCCTCCGAGATCAAATTGGCGACGTCCTCAAGCCATGCGCTGTCCGCGCGCATCTGCTGCACGCGCTCCTGCTTTTTCACGTCCAGATAGACGACCTGCCGGCAGTAGATCACAAACATCACCACACACATTAGGGCGATGCTCCCGTAGAAGAGATAGCCGGACATGAGCCCAAGCCCGAGGAACAGGCCGCACGTATTGTAAAGGCCCACCAGCGCCGCATAGATCAGCAGTCCGCGCATCGCCCCCATATGGGGCGTCTCCTCCGAAGCGGCGTCGGCAAAGACGCCATTGGCCCGGATGGCGATAAACAGCTGGGCCGCCGTCATGACCACCGCCGCCACACGCACCGCCCAGGCGGTCTGGAACAGTGGGATCAGCGCGCAGACAATGGCCGCCGGAATCCACACCGCCGCATGGCGCAGCGCTCTGCCGTGGCAGGATAGAATGGTCGTATAGACGAGCATCATCAGAAGCATCTGCGTCAGCAGCTGCACGGGGAACCAGTACGGGGCCGTCAGCAGCGCCGTTGCCTGGGCGTAGGTATAGAGCATGCCGGCTGCGCCGCCGCAGAGGACCGTGACGGACAGCAGCAGCAACCGCCGGATGTGGCCGCTTCTCCCGGCCAGGCACAGCCCCAGCACAAAGAGGCCGGCCCCCAGCAGAATCAGCGACAGGGACACGCCGAATCCAATATATTGGGAAAAACTCTCAAAAGCGGAGATTTCCGCCGGCTCCACATAGGCCTCCAGTGAAAACGCGAGCGGCGCATACAGGTAGACGTCCAGCTCCCGCGCCTCGCCCCCGGGCACCGTTATGCTCTGATAGCTGCCGCCTGTGAAGCTCTGCGTGCCATAGCCGTTATCCAGCACCTGCTCGCCGTCAATCTCCACGCGCAGGGGATTGTGGGCCGTCCGGAGCACCAGCCGAAAATCCTCGCGGGAGGCCGGCAGGGTGTACTGCAGCCGCATATAGGGGGCGCCGAACGCCTTAGATACACGATTTTCACCGGTGGCCTGCTGATAGGAGGAGAGATCCCCTTCGATCGCCCCGGAATCGGCGGCGCAGACAAACCGCCAGTCCGTGATCGCGTTCTCCCGGGCAGGCAGAAGCGTCTGGCCCATAAAGTGGATGAGAAACGTCCCCACGAAGAGCACCACTGCGACGATGATCGCCGTGCGTGTTCTCCCGGGCATATTCCGTACCCTGCGCTCGACCGTTTTCCGGCGGGCGCCGGGGGTCTCCTTTTTACGCGGCATAAGCATTTCTCCCGTCACTCATAGTCTCAAATAAAACAGTGTCTCTCCTTCGGCCGGATCAGGTCATGGCGGCCAGATAATAGCCGCTGTCCCCCTGGCGCAGGGTGAGGACCGTTGATCCCGCCGCCTGCGTCTTCCCCGCATCCGAATAGTACTGGACCTCCAGCGTGTAGGCGCCGCCGCCCGCGTCCCGCAGTGTGGCCGCCGCGTATACCTCGGCGCTGTAATCGGGCTGCCACATCTCAAAATACCCGGCGCCGGGCACGTACAGATCGCTCTCCTCCACATTTTGGGGGCAGGAGCCGAACAGCCGGGTCACCTGTGCGCGGATCTGCTCCACGGTCGCCTGCCGGTAGGTCATGGCGGCGGGCGCCAGATCCACCAGACAGCCGGTGCCCGCATACAGGTAGCAGAAGGCGTACTGCACCGCTACGCTCACCGGCAGCTCCTCCACAGAGGAAAAGGAATCTATCGCCATAAAGTGCTGCAGCTCATATCCCTGCTTGACATAGCGAAGGGGCTCCATCCCTGCGGGAATATCCGTCTGGAGGGAGACGGCAATCCCCTCCTCCTGGACAGGCTGCGCCGATCCGGACTCCGCCCGGTCCGCGCCGGCCAAGGGCTCGTGCTCCTGCGTCTGCGCGCCCTCCACGGTCTGATAGCCGCGCCCCTGCGTAAAGTAGACGGCCAGGCCAATACACAAGGCCACCGCCAGCACACAGGCCACGGCAATCCCTATGTTCTTTTTACTGACAATATTCCGCATGCGGACCCCTCCCCGGCGGCTTCTGAAAAGGCGCCGTTTTTCGGCAACAAAAAAAGCTGCGAACTGTTGCGGAGCTTTTCCTCAACAGCTGCAGCCAGACGAGCGTAGTAGTGGAACCACCTTAGCCTCTCGACTTTGCGTCCTTGATTTTCATCAAGTTTGCCAAATTCGATTCAAACCGATATTCTGTTTCCCCAGATATCCGCTGCATGCGGCGGGGAATGTAAAAACAGTATAAACAATCCAACCGCCTTTGTCAAGCGGTTTCCCGTAAATTCCAGCGGGGACACGGGACGGGATCAGACCGTCTCATGCCAAAACGCCTGATTCCCGCCGCGTCTTTTGGCCTCGTACAGGGCGCTGTCCGCCGTTTCGTACAGACGGGCATAGGACCACCCCGGAGGAGCCATTGCAATGCCGACGCTGCATCCGGTATGGATATGAACGCCGCTGCATTCCAGCACGGGTACACGGCGGACGATCTCATCCGCATAGCGGCGCACATCCATCCCGCCGCCCGTGGGGAACAGTACGGCAAACTCATCGCCGCCGACCCTGCCCACGCGCGCGCCCGCCGGAGCGATCTCCCACAGCAGATTCGCCACCGCTTTGAGCACCTGATCGCCGGCGGGATGGCCGTATGTATCGTTGATATTTTTAAAGTCATCCATATCCACAACGAACATGGTCATCCGCTCGCCGTCATGCAGATCCTGAATCTTTCGCTGTCCATAGCTCTCAATAGCCGCCTTGTTGAACGTGCCGGTAAAGGCATCTATCTGCACCTCGCGCTCAAGCTGGATAAGGCGCGCCTTTTTATCCGTGATATCTGCCAGCATCCCGATGGCGGAAGTGGGCTCCCCGCTCTGGTCGGCCTGTGCGATCACTGTCAGCTCAAACCAGCGCCTCTCTCCCGTTTTCAGCGGCAGATACAGCTCCATCTTCTGATGTTCCCTGCCGGCACGGACATCCTCCATGCACCTGAGAATCTCCCGGCGCTGCTCCGGCGTCAGCGCGCGCGCTGTACCGATAAAGGTCTCAAACTCCTGAATCATTCCGGGGAACCCGAACATCTCCTCCCAGCCGCCGGACATCCGCATCCACCGGTTGCGGATATCCCATTCAAAGGTGATAAACTGCTCGTTTTTCCGGATGAGCTCGTACTGCTCCTGGCTCAGCTGGAACTGGTGCCTGCTCTCCTCAAGCGCCTGATTCATATGCTGGATCTCGCGCTTCTGCCGCAGCTCCGTGCACAGGTGGCGGTAGCGCACGATATATACGGCCGCACACAGGATGGCGGTGATGGTAAAATTGATCACCTCGCCCGAGGAACCCGCCCGCCACAAAAACAGCACAAACAGCAGGTAATTGCCCCACAGGTTGCACATGGCATACACCGGACGCATGGTGACCAGTGTGGAAAACGCCACCAGAGAGGTGACAACCATGATATTCCCCACCGCGCTGGAGCGATAGATGTCATACATATTAAATACGGTCTGCCATAACACGATCACGCCGGCCGCCGTCATGTGCAGATAGTAGCGCTGTACCGTGCTGATTTTGAGCAGCAGATCCGCCAGCAGAAAAACGGCGCACGCCGCGGCAAGAAAAACATAAAAGCCGAAATAGATGCGATTGTTCAGCGTACCCAGACCCGAATCGGAGAAAAACAGCACGCGTATGATGTTGAAAAGCTCCACCAGGATAGTTCCACCGCAGATCACCCGCAGCAGCATACGGTTGAGCCGCACGGCCTCCTGTATGAAATCCATGCGCATGTTTTCTGAAAATGAACTCCGCACCATCACTGCCCCTTTCCGAAAAAATTGCAGTTTTGGGCTTCAGCGCCCGGCTGCGGCCGCGCACACCGCCTCATACACCTGCGTGACGGACGGCATCATCGCCCGCGCCGCATCCCAGCTGCCGCCGCGCAGCAGCTCCACCTGATCGCTCACCAGGCGGTACAGCCGGCCCATGGAAAGATTGCCGCACACCCCCTTGAGCGTGTGGGCCGCGCGGAATGCGCCCTCCCGGTCTTCCCGCTCCATGGCCTGCACGAGTTCCCCATAGGACGGATCCTCCGGAAACCGCAGCAGCATCCGCTCGAGCAGCGTCTCATTGCCCATAAAGCGCTCGAGCGCATCATCGACGGATATGCCGCACGCCTCCAGCGCTCTTTTCCTCTCCTGCGTCACGTTTCCGGACCCCCTTCATAAAATCTGCGCAGCTGCGGCTCCGCACCGAAAAAGCAGCGCAGCAGCCGCGGATTAAAGGCGCCGCACGCGCCCTCGCGGATCATTTTGAGCGCCGTCTCCGGCGAATAGGCATCCTTATATACACGCCTGCTCACAAGCGCGTCATACACATCGGCCAGGGAGACGATCTGCGCCCAGACGGAGATCTCCTCCCCCCGCAGGCCGTCCGGATAGCCGCGGCCGTCCCACCGCTCATGGTGGTGCCGCGCAATATCATAGGCATAGGCGAAAGCCGCGTGATCCCGCATCTGCGGGATCCGCTGCAGCAGCAGCCCGCCCTGTACGGTGTGGGATTTCATCACCTCAAATTCCGCCGGCGTCAGCTTGCCCGGCTTGTTGAGGATCGCATCCGGGATGGCGATCTTCCCCACGTCGTGCATGATGGCCGCCAGAGAGATCTGCGTGATCTCCTCCGCAGTGAGGCCGTCCCCAAGCTCCGTACAGGTGAGCATGTGATGCGTAATATCATGAATACGCCGGACATGGCCGCCTGATTCCCCGCTGCGGAATTCAATGGCCGTGGAGAGCGCCTCGATCATCCCCATATTCAGCTGGATGATCTGCTGCGCCTGCTGAAAGATCTCCGTCTGCTGCTGCTCCACCTGGCTGCGCAGACTTTTCCGTGCGCGGAAGAGCTCGATGACCGATTCGATCCGGCGCTGGACAACGAAGGGGATCACCGGCTTGGCGATCACGTCCATCACGCCCAGCGAGTAGGCCTCCCGGAGGGTGCGATCCTCCGCCTCCGACGTGATGAGGAAGACCGGGATCCGTTCCAGCCAACCCAGCGCCTGCATCCTGCGCAGGACTTCCATCCCGTCCATCACCGGCATGACAACATCCAGCAGCACTGCGCAGATCTTGCCGCCATTTTTCCGAAGTCTGTCCATGGCCTCCCGGCCGTTCTCCGCCTCTTCGATGCGATAATAGGGCGAAAAGATATTGGCCAGCACGGCGCGGTTGATTTCACTGTCATCTACGATGAGAATGGTCTCTGTCCGCCCGTCCGGTATCAATGGGCACACCCCCCGCCGGTTGAAATTTGTCCTTTGTACACACCTGGAAATTCCTTTTTAAGTAACAACTATTATATCACCTGTTTTAAATAATAACAAGTATTTTATCACTTTGCCATTATAAGTAATAAAAACCAATATACTGGTTGAGTGGGGTGATAAAAATGATAGGAGAACGTCTGGCCGAAATCCGCAAGGACCATCACGATACGCAGGCCGATCTGGCCCGCCGCCTGGGGGTATCCCTGCCCTGCGTGCGGGCCTGGGAGCAGGGGAAGAGCTCCCCCGGGCATGAGATGCTCGTGGAGATCTGCCGTCTGTACGGGATTTCCGCCGACTTCCTGCTGGGGCTTTCCGATGTGGATCCTGCCTACGAGCGGCGGCGGAAGTCCCTGCGCCTGACGCAGCGTGAACAGACCGCGCTGCGCGATTTTGAAGCCTACCTGCTGTGGAAGCGGAAGCATTCCTCAGAAATATCGAAAAATTCCGCCAAATGATTCCATCCGGGCGGCATAAAGCCGGGGACGGACAGCCCTCTCTACGGGCTGTCCGTCCCGGTCGCGTTTTGGCGGCGCTTCCCCCGATGCAAATACACGGCCCCGGGCAAATTGCCCGGGGCCGTGAAGCGGAAGAACTATTTTTATGTATCCCACTCAGGAGAGCATCTTTGGCAGCTTGGCCGCCTGCTTTGCCAGATTTTTCAGCAGATCGCACACGGCGGCGCCGGAACTTTCATCGTTGAGGATTTTTAAAACATCGTTGCACATCTCCTCATTGACGATACCGCTGGTCATCATCATCAGCTTGCGCACAGGCATCTCCTTAACGATAGATTCCGCCATCTCACTGTCGCCTACCAGCCCATCCAGCGGGATGCGCTGGACTACGGCGGAAACCACCTTGTTGATCCTGCTGCCCCAGCGGGTACCGTCCGCATCGGCCAGTGTGCTGTTGGCGTCAAATACTGTACCCTCCGGCAACGCCTTGGGAGGCACCTCGTACCCGATCAGCTTTTCAAACTCCGCATCCGACACATTCTGCACATCACCGCTGTAATAGCTGGGCAGTTCGGCGGAACGGTCGCGGATCTCCACCGGATGGGCCGGATGGATCTTCACGCTGCCCTTGAGGCGGATATCGCGGCTGGAGGCCGCCACCAGAATGTGATAGACGCCGTCCTCCACATTCCAATCTCCCAAATCGGTATCATAGTAGGCAAAGGCGCGGCGGTCCAGCGTGACGGTGACCTGCTTCTCCTCCCCCGCCTTCAGGAACACCTTTTCAAAGCCCTTGAGCTCCCGCGGCGCCTTATAGACGGTGGACTCCGCATCGGAGACATAGACCTGGGCGATCTCCGCGCCGTCCCGGTCCCCGATATTTTTCACCTTAAAGCTCACCTTCAGCTCCCGCTGATCGTCCATCTCGCGGGTGGAGAGCTTCAGGGCGGAGTACTTAAACTGCGTGTAGGAGAGCCCGAACCCGAACGGGAACCGGACCTCCTTCTGTATTTTGTCGTAGTAGCGGTAGCCGACGTAAATCCCCTCGCGGTACAGGGCGGTGCGGCCCTCGCCGGGATAGTTGCCATAGCACGGCGTATCCTCCAGGCACAGCGGATACGTCTCCGCAAGTTTGCCGCTGGGATTCGCCCGGCCGGTCAGCAGGTCCGCCGCCGCGGCGCCGCCCGCCTGGCCGCCCAGATAGGTGTTGAGGATCCCCTTGACTGAGTCGGCCCATGCCATCTCCACGGGGGAGCCGCCCGCGAGCACCACAGCCACATTCGGGTTTGCCTGCGCCACGGCGCGGATCAGTTCCTCCTGATTCTGCGGCAGACGCATGTGCGCGCGGTCGTATCCTTCGGACTCGTAAGACTCCGTCAGCCCGACGAAGAGCAGCACCTTGTCCGCCTGCTCCGCCGTACGGCAGGCGATCTCCACCAGGCCGGCGTCCGGCTCATCGGTGCTCTTATAGTATCCCGGGGAATACGTCACGCTCAGGCCGGCGTCGATCAGACTGTCAAAGGCATTGTCCAGGCGGGTGGGGTTGATCTTGGAGCTGCCGGCCCCCTGATAGCGCGGGGACCGGGCCAGCGCGCCGATCACGGCTACCTTCTCCCCCGGGGAGACGGGCAGGATCCCATCGTCGTTTTTCAGCAGCACCATGGATTCGCGCGCGATCTCACGCGCCAGCGCGTGGTGGGCATCGCGGTCATAGTCCGCACCCGCGTTTTTCTCCAGCGTTTCCGCCGCGCGGTAGATCAGATCGAGAATCGCATCCACGGCCTCATCGAGGACCTTTTCCTCCAGCTCGCCGCTGCTTACCGCGCGGACCAGCTTGGCGTCGTTGATGCCGTCGCACGCGGGCATCTCCAGATTCTGCCCGGCCTCGATCCCGCGCACACGGTCGTTCTCCGCGCCCCAGTCCGTCACAACGATGCCCTTAAAGCCCCACTCCTTCCGCAGGATATCGTCGAGCAGCCGCTTATTTTCGGCACAGTAGACACCGTTTAAAAGGTTGTAGGCGGCCATGACCGTCCACGGCTGCGCCTGACGCACCGCCTTCTCAAACGGGGCCAGATAGATTTCGCGCAGCGTGCGCTCATCCATGACGGAGTCGGAGATATCCCGCCGTGTCTCCTGGCTGTTTGCCGCGAAGTGCTTGAGTGAGGTTCCGACACCCTTGGACTGTACACCGTTTATATAGGCCGCCGCCATCTCGCCGGCGAGATAGGGGTCCTCGGAGAAATATTCAAAATTCCGCCCGCACAGCGGGGAGCGCTTGATGTTGGTGCCCGGGCCGAGAATCACGCTCACGCGCTCCGCGAGCGCCTCCTCGCCGAGCGCCTCGCCCATGCGGCGGAGCAGATTCCGGTCCCAGGAGCTGGCCGTGGTGACGGCCGTGGGGAAGCAGGTGGACGGAACGCTCTCATTCAGGCCCAGATGGTCGCCCTTGCCCTGCTGCTTGCGCAGGCCGTGCGGGCCGTCCGACACCATGACGGACGGGATCTCCAGCCGCTCCACGCCCTTTAAATGCCAGAAGTCCAGCCCGGAGCATAACCCCGCCTTCTCCTCCAGCGTCAGTTTGCTGATGATATCCTCGTGTTTCATTTGGTCCTCCGCTTATATTTATGATTCAATTTAATTCAATCAGAATCCATAGTGCAGCAGCCAGCGGTTGCACAGATCGCCCCACACACAGGCCAGATCGTCAGCCTTTTCGCCCCGATCCGCCAGCCCCTGCCCGTGATCCCCGTAGGGGAACAGGTGCATTTCAACGGGGGTATTCAGCTTCTGCTTGAGGGTGCGGCACAGGTCGAGCGCGGTCTGATAGTTGATCAGTCCGTCGCTCATGGACTGCCAGATGAACGCCGGCGGGAACTGCATCCCGTCCCTGTAGACAAATTCAAAGTACTTCATGATATTGAATCCGTCGTCATCGTCGTCAAAATCCTCCGCGCTGACGAAATTGACCGCCGCATAGCCAAGCACAGCCGCATTCGGCCGGGAGGAGACGCGCTCCACCGGGTCCGCCGCGCCGGGATCTCCGTCGTCGCCGAGGAAACAGGCCATCGCGGCCAGATTGCCGCCCGCGGAAAAGCCCTCCACGCCGATCTTATCCGGCAGGATGCCGAATTCGTCCGCGTGATAGCGCAGATAGCGCACGGCGCGCTTGGCGTCGCCCACAATGGTGGCATGCGCGTAAGGGATCACGCGGTAGTCGAGTACCGCGGCGTGGATGCCGGCCTCATTGAGCTTTTTGGCCACCGGTTCGCCCTCATGTACCGCCTTGTGCGTATAGGAGCCGCCCGCCATCACCACCACGCATCCGCGCGGCTGCTCCGCATTGGAGCGGAAAAAGGTGATCGATGGCTTGCGCTGCCCCAGGCTCTCGTCGTAATCCGGGACCTCGCCGTCGTACAGCGGGATCTGCTCATATTTCGCGAGCATCTCGCGCCACGGCTTATCCGCGTCCACCACTCCGAAAATATCCACCATGCCTTCCATAAACCTCACCTGTCCTTTGCCACAAGAATCAAATCGCGCTGCTTTTGTCATTATATTATAAAACACGCCTTAATTCAAGGGACAAATTGTGAAAGTTGCGTTCAGCTCTCCGCTTCCTCCGCACTGCTTAGATCCTCCGCGAGCGTATCCGGGAGCCCGAGGAGCGCCTGCGCGCGTTCGGGGTCGATCTCGCCGGCGTTTTTCAGCTTGCGGCTGATGAGCGTGTTGCGCTTGAGCGCGTCGTCGATGGTGCCGCCGGCCTCGTCGATCTTTTTGCGTGCCTTTTGCAGCAGGCCGCCGAACTTCTCATACTGGAGCTTGACCGCGCCGAGCAGATTGCGGATCTCCGTGGCCTTTTCATTGATCGTCACGGCGCGGAATCCGATGGCCAGGGAGTTGAGCAGCGCGGTGATCGTCATCGGCCCGGCGAGCATGATGTTCTCCCGGATCAGCTGCTCCGGCAGCCCGCTGTGGGAGGACGCGATCTCCGCATAGAGCCCCTCCGTGGCCAGGTAGAGGATGGCAAACGGCGTGGTATCCGGCACGTGGATGTACTCCCGGACGGCCCTGGCCTCCTCTTTCACGCGCTGTTCAAGCGCCTTTTTGCACTGCTCCACGGCCGCCGCATCCCCGCGGTCGGCCGCGTCGCACAGGCGGGCGTAGTCCTCCATGGGGAATTTGGAGTCGATCGGCAGATAGGTAAAGCGCCCCGAGCCGTCGCTCTCCGGGATGCGCACGGCGAACTCCACCCGCTTGTTCGAGCGCCGGTTGGTCGCGACATTTTTATCGTACATGTGCGGGATCGTCTGCTCCAGCAGGCCCTCGAGCTGCACCTCCGCCCACGTGCCGCGCGCCTTGACGTTTGTCAGCACGCGGTTGAGGGAGTGAATATTGGTGGTGACGCCGCTCGAGAGCTCCCGCATCTCGCCCAGAGACTTATTTACGCTCTCGAGCTGCGCCGCGACCGTCTTGAAGGAGGTGTCCAGCCGCTCGTTGAGCGTGGCGGTCAGCTTCTCATCCACGGTGGCCCGCATCTGCTCGAGCTTTTGCTCGTTGCTCTGCGTCATGCGCGCCACGGACTCGCTCAGGGCCGCGCTCTGGCGGCGGGCGTTCTCCGCGTTGTCGTTCCGGATCCCGGCGAGGGCCTGACTGAGCGTATCCGTCATCTGCTTGAGCTCGCGCGAGGTATCCTGCCGCTGCTCCTGAAAGCGGTGGGCATTCTCGTTCCGGCTGGTGGAGAACTCCCGCCCGAGCGCGTCGATCATCTGGCGGGACTGCTCCCCCAGCGCGGTGAGCTCCCGCTCCAGCCGGGCGATCTGCTCCTGATCCCGCTGCGCCGCAGACCGCTCGCGCCGCCGGGCGCTCCGGTCCAGAATCAATAGGACGACTGCGGCGGCGGCCAGAACAGCCGCCGTCAGGGATAAAATTTCTGCAATCACTGTTTTACTCCTCCCGGGGATCAGAAGTTGCTGCCGTTAAAGCCCCAATTCTCCACTTCCTCGTACTTGACGTACACGCGGCCGGGGTCGATGGCGAACACGTCATGCACGGCTGCGGTGATCTTCCCCGTCAGGGTATCGAACGCCGCGGGCGACGCGTGGCCGTAGATCTTCACCTCGATAAAGGCGGCCGGGGTATCGCCGTCTCCCTGGAAATAGACGTCCAGCCCGTCGCTGATCACGACCATCAGCCACGCCTCGCTCTTGCCGGGGATGGTGCGGATATCCTGGCCCAGACGTGCCTTGAGCGCGTCTTTCTGTTCCTTGGTCGCTTTCACGCTTGTTTTCACTTCGATACAGGGCATTGAAATTCCTCCTTTATTCGTCGCGGACTGCATATCGTTCGGAACGACGTTCCGCTGGAACATCATTCCTCACTCATTCCGTCGCTCCTCATCTTCCGCAAAAGGTCACGCTTGCTCCGACGGCTCAGTTGTAAACGCCTTCACACGTCTCCGCCGCGCTACCAACCTTTTGCGGTTTTAAAGTCTGCACGAATTTTTTATTTTGTACAAAGCCGTAATAGGGCGGGCGGCTTTAGTATAAACTTTCGGGGTGGAAGTGAGCGTTTTTGCGGAGCAAAATGAAACCATTCTGTTTGTTTGAGACGGCGAGAGCCGTCGAGTTCAGAATGTGTTTCAAGCAAACGGACTGTGACGAGGATTTAAACTTCCCGCCGCGAAGATCCGTTGTGCGGGGGTCAAGGGGGATTCCCCCTTGCGATTTCTTTCGTCGATTTCTTTTTCGCAAAAAAAATCGACACTCGTTTAAAAATCGATCAAAGGGCTTTATTTCCCCATCTGCCTCTTCAGCTCTTCCAGATCCGCCAGCCAGACAGCTGAACAGGCGTCGCCGGGCATCCGCCAGTCGCCGCGCGGGGAGAGGGACACCGATCCGATCTTCGGCCCCTCCGGCAGGCAGGAGCGCTTGAACTGCTGGGTAAAGAACCGGCGGTAGAACGTCTCCAG
Source organism: uncultured Oscillospiraceae bacterium (assembly GCA_949293315.1). Lineage (GTDB taxonomy): Bacteria > Bacillota > Clostridia > Oscillospirales > Acutalibacteraceae > Onthovicinus. The sequence goes on from CASFCH010000008.1 coordinate 37,038, forward strand.
CCACTTCAAGATGGTTGCGCCATCATATGTGCCGTCAAAGGCATACTGTGCCAGCCGGTAAATCTTGTGCGGCGCAAAGCCCCAACGCACCGCATAGTAGAGGAAAAAGTCGTGCAGCTCATAAGGGCCTACAAGCTCCTCCGTCTTTTGTGCGATTTCGCCGTCCCTGGCGGGCAGCAGTTCCGGGCTCACGGGCGTATCGAGGATATCGTTTAACACCGCGCCCAGCGCACCGCCCACGCGGTCGGCCTCATACTGCACCAGATAGCGCACCAGCGTCTTGGGGACGGAGGCGTTCACCCCGTACATGGACATGTGGTCGCCGTTATACGTCGCCCAGCCGAGCGCCAGCTCGGAGAGGTCGCCCGTGCCGATGACGATGCCGCCCGTCATATTGGCGATATCCATGAGCACCTGCGTGCGTTCGCGCGCCTGCGCGTTCTCAAAGGTGACGTCATGGTTGGCGGAGTCAAAACCGATATCCCGGAAGTGCTGATCCACACTCGCCTTGATGTCGACCACGCGCAGATCCGTTCCCAGCAGCTCGCACAGCTTTTCCGCGTTAGACTTGGTGCGCGCCGTGGTGCCGAAGCACGGCATGGTGACCGTCTTGATCAGCTTCCGGTCGCGGCCGAGCAAATCCATCGCCCGCACGCTCACCAGCAGCGCCAGCGTGGAGTCGAGCCCGCCGGAGATCCCGATCACTGCCGTGGGGTTCCCAATGTGGCGCAGCCGCTTGGCGAGCGCGTGCGTCTGCATATCGAGGATCTCCGAGCAGCGTTTTTCGCGGTCGGCGCCGCCGGACGGGATAAACGGATGGGCGCTGACGGGGCGCGTCAACTCCGTCTCGCGCAGTTCCAGTGCAAAGCCGATCTTCTCATAGCCCGCCGGGCACTCGCGCGGGAAACCGGTGATCCGCTCCCGCTCATAGGTGAGCTTTTCCACATCCGCCTCGGAGAAAATTAGGCCGCTCTGATACGGGACGCTCTCCGCGAGGACAGTCCCATTCTCACAGACAAAGCTTCGGCCGGAAAAGACCATATCGGACGTGGACTCCCCACACCCGGCGTCGGCATAGGCGTAGCAGCTGACCGTCTTGGCGGAGTGGGTATTCACCAGCTCGCGCCGGTATGCATCTTTCCCGACAGCCTCGTTGCTCGCAGACAGATTCAAGAGCACCGTCGCGCCCGCCGCCGCATGGTACAGGGAGGGCGGGAACACGCTCCACACGTCCTCGCAGATCTCCACGCCCACTTTAAGCATGGGGAGATTTTCACAGCAGAAGATGAGTTTATTGCCGAACGGGATCGCCTTCCCGCCGATCGTAATCGTGCGGTTCTCCGCCGGCGCGGGTGTAAACTGCCTGCGCTCGTAGAACTCGCCGTAATTGGGCAGGTGCGTCTTGGGCACCACGCCGAGGATCTCCCCGTCAAAGCAGACAGCGGCGCAGTTGTAGAGCTTGCCGTTATTGACAAGCGGCACACCGACCGCCACGAGTAGATTCAGCCCTTGCGTTGATACGGCAATCTCCTTGAGCGCTTCATAGGCCGCCGACCGCAGGGCGCTCTGTAAAAAGAGATCCCCGCACGTGTAGGCCGTCACCGCCAGCTCCGGCAGCACAAGCACATTCGCCCCCGCCGCCGCGGCCTCCCCGATCATCCGAATGATCTGTTCCTTATTATACTCGCAGTCCCCGACCCGCACGTCCGGCGATCCGGAAGCAATTTTGATAAAAGAGTCGCGCATAAAAGCTCCCCCCGACAATGTCCTTTGTTTTACTATTCTACCACACTTTGCCCCCGCGCAAAAGAGAAAAGCAGAAACTGATAAAATAAAAGCGAAATTTTTATGTGGACATCGCCGCCGTTTTGTGGTACAATGACTTGTGCAATTCAAAATGATATATTTCCGCCCGTGGCGAAGCTGGATATCGCAGTGGATTCCGATTCCAAAGGACGGGGGTTCAAATCCCTCCGGGCGGGCCAGAAAAAAGCAAGCCGCACGGCTTGCTTTTTTCAATGAAATAAATCCCTGTCGGGATTTGTGAAATATGCCTGCGGCATATGAAATCGTTTCGCGATGAAATACGCTGCGGCGTATGGGGATTTATTTTATTTCACTTTCCGCGCCAGCGGAAAATTTCATGTTCCATCGGGAACATTTCATGCGGCGCAGCCGCATTTCATCGAATAAATCGTAACAATCTCCGCAGAGGTGATCCCGTTGAAAGAAAACAAGCTTGCCGATTTATCCATGGACTTTTCCGTTCAAGTCATAAAACTTTGTGAACGGATTAAAGGTCATTATTCCTTAGTAAATCAGTTGGAGCGCTCAGCCACCTCTATCGGGGCAAATATCCGCGAGGCGAACTATGCACACGGCAAGCCTGATTTCATCGCAAAGCTTCAAATCGCGCTGAAAGAATGTTATGAAACAGAGTACTGGATCGAGCTGTTTGTGAAATCCGGGATAGCGGATCGTGAAACAGTCAAAGGTCTCTATAACCAGTGCGGAACCATTCGCAGAATTTTAATCTCCTCCCTCAACACCGCAAAGGGAAATGAAAAATAATCAAAAGTCCCTATATATCATGAGTGAAAAATTTTTCTCCCACAACGAGTAGTTGAAACCGCATTTTCAACTCGATATAGGCACCCGTTCCGCTATTTTCCGAACACGGCCGGCGTATTGCCGGAGGCCTTGCCGCAAATCGATCGCTGGACGGCAATCGTCGCCAGCGTATCGCCCAGCTGTGTAAAAAGCGCCGCAGCCATCCCAAGTTCGTCATCCGAAAGGCCGCTCGCGAGCACATTCGCGAGCGCCGTCACACCGGTTGTCAGTTCGCACGGATTCATCGTATCACCTCACTATTAAAGTATGCGCCCGGCACGCGTCTGGGAAGTGCCAAAGATTGTGCCAAAAATCCATATCCGTCATTGTACTCCCGGGGGCACAATGTTATAATGAAAAAAACATCAAAACAGTTTGCGGAGGGAAAATCAGATGATTACGAAAATCTATGAGACGCCGGACGGCGATCTTCGGGCGACGGTGGAGGAAAACGGGGAGTATGTCAACTACATTCCCTGCCCGGAATTAGTCGTCGATGTGCTGGGGGATGGTTTTATCGCCGATGCGCGCGCGGGCTTTCTGGAGGCGCCCCTGTATGACCGCAATCCGGAATTTGCCGCCTCGGAGGAGGAGAAGGCGAGTACCCTGATCGCGGCATTCGGGGACGAGATCGTGCTCTATCCCAGCCGGATGGGCGAGTATGCGCAGGAAATCTTCGCCCTTGATCTCGGGGACGAAATGTGGGCGGACCTGCTGGAGCGCGACACCGGAGCGGGCGTCCCCGTCGAGTTGGACTGACTGATTCCGTTCGCCATAATTGTGACTATATCGCATTGAGGTGGCATCCAAATGAGAGAGCGCGAACGCGTTATTCTGACCAATATGTGCATGATCTGTAACGGGGATGAGATCCTCGTACAGGACCGCGTGGCCCGCGGTTGGCCGGGCGTGACATTCCCCGGCGGCCATGTGGAAAAGGGCGAATCCTTCGTCCGCTCTGTGATCCGCGAGGTCAAGGAGGAGACGGGGCTGGACATCTCGAATCTGGAGCTGTGCGGCATCAAGCAGTGGATTCAAAAGCGCGGCCGGCGCCGCTATATCGTGCTGCTGTATCGGACGAGCCGGTTCAGCGGGGAGCTGAAGTCCTCCGAAGAGGGAAAGGTATTTTGGATCAAGCGCGCCGACCTGAACCGGTATCAGCTCGCCCCCGGGTTTGAGGTTATGCTGCGCGTGTTTGAAAACGACGGCCTGTCCGAAGATTATGAGACCTTTGACGGCGCGTGGCGTTCCGAAACCCTATAGAGCGAAAAAAGGGGCGTTTAACAGGTGGGATCACTTTTCAATACGCATCCAAATAACACCTTGAAAACTGCTATACGAGAAAAAAATCCCCTTTTAGGGACCTCTTTCAACAGGCTGTCACCCGCCGGGCTCAATGGGGCCGGCGGGTATTTTGATTCCCCGCTCCCCTGCCCGACGCATTTGCGAACGGCAGGTACATACCGGCGCGTTCACCTGGAAATATTTTAAATACAAATAATCATCGGAGGAATCGCCATGCAGATCAAGGAATACGAACAAATTTCAAACTGGCCTGCGGGGTGCAGCGCCCTGAGCTGGGAGACACAGGACGGCAAACACCTGTGGGGCCGGAATCTGGACTACAACCGTCTGGCGGAGGAGACGCGCATCTGCTACGTTCCGCGCGGGACATCCTACGCCGCCTATGTCTCCGATTCGGAGCATGGCGCCGCGCCGGGACGCACGTTCACCTCGGCCTATGCGGCGGCCGGGACAGGGCTGTCCATTCTGCCGGACTGCCCCATATTGTATGAGGGGATCAATGAAAAGGGGCTGATGGGCGGCCAGCTCTATTACCGCGGGTTTGCGCACTATTCCGATGCGGCCGCCCCCGGCGCCTCCCCCCTTCAGCCCCCGTTGGCAGTCTATCACCTGCTGGCCCAGTGCGCCTGCGTGGAGGAGGTCGTCCGGATGCTCCGGCAGGATTTCACGCTGACCGGCACCGAGCTGTTCGGCGCCGTGCCGCCCCTCCACTGGGCGTTTTCCGACCGGTCGGGGGAGATGGTCATCATCGAGCCGGATCGGGACGGCCTCTCCATCTACCGGAACACGATCGGCGTGATGACCAACAGTCCGAGTTACTCCTGGCACCGGATGAATCTCCTCAACTACGCCGGGATCCGGGATCTGGACTATGACACCGTGGCGGTGTGCGGGGAAAAGCTGCAGCAGTGTTTCTCCGGCAGCGGAGCCCAGGGGATGCCCGGCGACTGGAGCTCCCCCTCCCGCTTCGTCCGGCTGGCGCTGCTGAAAAAGTACGCCGTGCGCGGGGAGGACGAGGTGCAGGGGATCACGAATCTGTTTCACCTGCTCGGGAGCGCCGCGTTCCCGCTCGGCATGGTCCGCGTGACCGATCAGGGCCCCTCCTCCGCGCTGGATCAGGCGGGCCTGCCCTTTGACTACACGATCTATACCGCCGCCATGTGCGCGGAGTCCCTGCGCTTTTACTGGACGACGCACGAGAACGGTCGCATCCAGTATATCGACCTGAACGATCTGGCCCCGGCGGGGAAAGCGCGGCAGTTTGATCTGGGAAGGCAGGCGGACTTCGTGTGCCGCTCCAGATAGAGCCAATTAAAATTGTACGGCAGGGGCGCTTATGCTATAATGAACTGGAATTTTTTCGTACAAGGGGGAAGCGTTATGAATGATCTTTCCAAAAACGCGGCGCGCTTTTACGGCTTTGCCGACATATACGATCAGGCGCGGCCGCGCATGCCGCACGATCCCGTTGCGATCATCTGCCGCTATCTGGGCCATCGGCCGGAGCTGGTTGTGGATCTGGGGTGCGGCACCGGCCTCTCCACGCTGGCGTGGAGCGGGAGCTGCGGCCGGGCGATCGGCGTGGAACCGAGCGGCGACATGCTGGCCGTCGCCCGCCAAAAGGCGGATGATTCCCGCTCCTTCATTCAGGCCTATGCCCATCAGACGGGGCTGCCGGACGCGTGCGCCGACGCTGTGATCTGCTCGCAGTCCTTCCACTGGATGGACCCCGCGCTCACGCTGGCGGAGGTAAACCGCATTTTAAAGCCCGGCGGCGTCTTTGCCACCGTGGACTGCGACTGGCCGCCCGTGTGCACCTGGCAGGCGGAAAAGGCCTACTGCGCCCTGTTCGAACGCGTGCGCGGGCTGGAGAAAAGCGATCCCGATCTGCGCGAGCAATATGTCCGGTGGGAAAAGAGCGGCCATCTGGACAATATCCGGGGCAGCGGCTATTTCCGCTACTGCCGGGAACTGGTGTTTTTAAGCCGGGAGACGGGCAGCGCAGACCGGCTGATCGCCCTGAGCCGCAGCCAGGGCAGCCTGCAAAATATTTTAAAGCGCAAACCCGCGCTGATCGCGGACGCGCTGGCACAGTTTGAATCCGACATCCGCAGGCTGTGCGGCGGGGAACCGTTCGAAATGGACTTCTGCTACCGCATGCGCATCGGCGTCAAGTAGCAGGACGGCGGAATTGTCAGGCGTTACGGGATGCACCGGTGGACGGGGGAATTCACAACAACGTCCGCAGGAGGGATTCCCCTGTGCATCCGCCCCCGCAAATGTGCGCTCCGCGGCATCGAAAAATGCGGGCTCCCGATTCGCTTCATGCAGCTGCGCCCTTCGAAAACGGCTGAGCACCGCCGTGCCCCCTGCAAAACTGATGATTACAGCACTGTCTTTTTATGGGCTGTTACCATCCTGATCAAAAGGGAGGAGATGCCTCCCGTATACCCCGGAGCATTTGACCGTACCCCGGTGCGTGTGATATAATTCTGTCCACATATGCGGGAGGTGTAACGATGTTCCTACATGAAATTTTTTCCGTGCTCCTCTACATTCTGGCCGTTGATCTGATCTACGGGATCATCCGGCTGGTGCGGCGCAAGAGGGGAAATCGCCTCCCATGGATGCAGGAGCTGCTCCGATTGCTCCTGATCACTTATCTGGTCGGAGTGGCTGGCGTGCTGCTGCTGCCCCAAATCGATGCGGGATTTTTAAATTCCGGGGAACCGTATTTGGATTTTATCTTCCCCGAGCGCCCCGAGGATTCCGGGGCCAATTGGACCCCGTTGCGCACGATTGGGGAACAGATCGGGATGATTTTGGGCGGCAATCCGAACGGGATCATCAACCTGCTGGTCAACTGCTGCCTGTTCGTCCCGTTCCCGGTGCTGCTGGGGCTCTGCTTCCCGCAGATGAAATACCGGTACCGCTTCCTGATCCCCTTCATCACCATCCCGGTGTGCGAGGCGATCCAGCCCTTCTGCGGCCGGTCCGTGGATATTGACGACGTGATCCTCAACACGGTAGGGGTGCTGGTCGGGCTGCTCATCAGCGCCCTGATCGACCGGCTGTGGATACGAAAACAAAAGACGAAACAAACGTAAACGAAAACCCCGGAAGCTCCCTCATGAGAGCTTCCGGGGTTGATCTGTTATGGAACTTACATCTCCGTGTGGAACGTGCGGGAGATGACCTCGTCCTGCTGCTCCTTGGTCAGCTTGATGAAGTTGACCGCGTAGCCGGAGACGCGGATGGTCAGCTGCGGGTACTTCTCCGGGTGCTTCTGCGCGTCGAGAAGCGTCTCCTTGGAGAAGACGTTGACGTTCAGGTGATGGCCGCCCTCTTCGGCGTAGCCGTCGAGCATGGAGACCAGGTTGTCAATCTGCTGCTGTGTTGCACTCATGTTCAAAACTCCTTTGCAGTAAAATAAAATCGGAATATCAAGATTGCAGGCTCTGGGCGTTATTCGTCGCGGTCCAGCCCCTCGTGGAGCGTGGGCGTGCAGCAGGCCATATTATTGCCCTGGCAGACGACGGAATTCGTCGTTTCCACGCTCTTGACGCGCCCGCTCGAATCGCCGTCCACGGTCACATTCATGTGTCCGCCGCCCTTTGCCATGAACTGATCAATGGTATGAATCAGATCGTCGATTGTCTGTTTGTTATCCATTATGCTTCACTGTCCGTTGTATCAAGATCGAGCTCCGCGTCCACGTCGATATCTCCGGCGAACACGGCCATATCCTTGCCCAGGGCGCCCGGGATGATGGAGAACGTGTTGGAGATGCCGTCCTGTGCGGCGCTGAAGGGCAGCTTGGCGACGGAGGCCAGGCTCGCCACAGCGCCGTGGGAGTCGCGGTGGTGCATCGGGTTCGCGCCCGGGGCAAACGCCTCGCCGCCCTTGCGGCCGTCCGGCGTGGAGCCGGTGTTCTTGCCGTAGACCACGTTGGAGGTGATCGTCAGGATGGAGGTGGTCGGGATGCCGCCGCGGTAGGTGTGGTTGCCGCGCACGTAGCTCATGAAGGTGTTGACGATGTCGACGGCGATCTGATCCACGCGGTCGTCATCGTTGCCGTATTTCGGGAAGTCGCCCTCCACCTCGTAGTCGACGACGACGCCGTCCTCATCGCGGATGCACTTGACCTTGGCGTACTTGATCGCGGAGAGGGAGTCCGCCACGACGGAGAGGCCGGCGATGCCGGTGGCAAACCAGCGGGTGACCTTCTTGTCGTGCAGGGCCATCTGCAGCCGCTCATAGCAGTACTTGTCGTGCATGTAGTGGATGATGTTCAGCGCGTTGACGTACACCTGCGCGAGCCACTTCATCATGTCCTTGTACTTGTCCATGACGTCGTCGTAGTCCAGATAGTCGCCGACGACGGGGCGGTACTTCGGGCCGACCTGCTTCTTGGTGATCTCGTCCACGCCGCCGTTGATGGCGTACAGCAGGCATTTGGCCAGGTTGGCGCGCGCGCCGAAGAACTGCATCTCCTTGCCGATGCGCATGGAGGATACGCAGCAGGCGATCGCGTAGTCGTCACCGTGGGTCACGCGCATGAGGTCGTCGTTCTCATACTGGATGGAGGAGGACTCGATGGAGGTCTTCGCACAGAAGCGCTTGAAGTTCTCCGGCAGGCGAGTGCTCCACAGCACAGTCAGGTTCGGCTCCGGGGAGGTGCCGAGGTTCTGCAGCGTGTGCAGGTAGCGGAAGGACATCTTGGTGACCATGTGACGGCCGTCGATGCCGATGCCGCCGATGGACTCGGTGACCCACTGCGGATCGCCGCTGAAGAGCTCGTTGTACTCGGGGGTGCGGGCGAATTTGACCAGGCGCAGCTTCATGATGAAGTGGTCGACAAACTCCTGAATCTGCTCCTCGGTGTACACGCCGTTCTCCAGGTCGCGCTGGGCGTAGATATCCAGGAAAGTAGAGGTGCGGCCCAGGCTCATCGCCGCGCCGTTCTGCTCCTTGACTGCGGCCAAGTAGCCAAAGTACAGCCACTGGATGGCCTCTTTGGTGTCCTTCGCCGGGCGGGAGATATCGTAGCCGTAGATCTCGCCGAGCTTTTTCAGCTCCTGCAGCGCGCGGATCTGCTCGGAGAGCTCCTCGCGCTCCCGGATCACGTCGGAGTACATGATCACGCGGGTGGTGTCCTTCTGATGCTGCTTGTCCTCGATCAGGCGGTCCACGCCGTACAGCGCCACGCGGCGGTAGTCGCCGATGATGCGGCCGCGGCCGTAGGCGTCCGGCAGGCCGGTGATGATGTGGCTGGAACGGCAGGCGCGCATCTCGGGGGTATAGACGTCGAACACGCCGGCGTTGTGGGTCTTGCGGTGGGTGGTGAAAAACTCCTTGACCTCGGGGTCGATCTCGTACCCGTTCTGGGCGCACGCCTTTTCCGCCATGCGGATGCCGCCGTAGGGCTGCAGGGAGCGCTTGAAGGGCTTGTCGGTCTGGAAGCCGACGATCGTCTCCAGATCTTTATTCAGATAGGCGGCCGGGTGGGAGGTGATCGTGGAGATCACTTTGGTATCCATATCCAGCACGCCGCCGGCCTCCCGCTCTTTTTTGGAGAGCTCCATCACCTGCTCCCAGAGCTTGTTGGTGTTCTCCGTCGGGCCCGCCAGGAAGGAGTCATCCCCGTCATAGGGGGTGTAGTTCTTCTGGATAAAATCGCGTACATTGATCTCTTTCTCCCACACGCCGTGGGAGAAGCCCTGCCATTCGTTCATTGGGTACCTCCTCGTGGAACTGGCCGCCGCTGATGCGGCGTAATTACTGCTTATTGGCTGCTTTCATATTACCTGACATCATTATAAAAGATTATGCACGGTAAAGTCAATAATAATTCCTAATAAAAAACTGGGGATTTCCAAGGAATCTTTTATGGATAAATCTGCGGCACTGCAAAGATATGGTATTCTGTTCAGGATCGCACCCAATATGTTGTAAATTTTTTGAATTTTTTCTCCGTCTGCGCACCGGCAGAAAAACCAGAACAAAGGACAAATCAATTAAAAACGCAGTTCTATTTCTGTACAGATTTGCCACACGTTTTGACAAAAAACCCCGCGCACACGGCGCGGGGAAAGGAGGAAAAAGATTTATGCATCATTCGGGCGCCGCCTCAGCGCACGGCGGTACAGCACAGTATCCATTCCCATGAACAGAACTGTCAGCGCCAGGGAGGCTGTCATCAGCCAGGTCTCCGCCGGCCCGCCCGGGGCGGATACACCGTAGTCCCCCGCTGCAAACGGGCCAAAGCACAGCACAAACAGTGTCAGATATCCGGGGATGCCGACCCAGGGGGAGAGCATGATGCTCGCCGGCTTTTTCCGCCGCGCCAGCCGGAGGGCCAGCAGCGTCAGGAAGAGAACGACGGTCATCAAAAACGGCAGGGTATACAGGACGGCGGCAAGGGCGGTATAATTCGCATTCACCATCACGCCGACATAGCACGCGGCGGGGAGAACGATTGCGGAAGCTGTCAGTCCGTAAAGAAGAACGCCGCCGAAGCGGGTGAGCGCATACTGCTCCCGCACCGCCACTGCCAGAAAGAGAAGGATGGACACAAAGGCGGAAAATACGGGGATCATCATCCAGAATGTAAAGGTCCGATTGAACGGACTATTCACCGCGTAAGATGCCGGTGCGCCATACTGCGCATTGACACCAGCGCGGATCATCTGGCCGATAAAGCACCCCACGGCGGAAACGGCGGCAAGGATTGTGGTCCCTCTCATCCAGCGGTAACGGAACGGGGGGTGTTCGAGGCGTGTCATGGAGACATCTCCCTTCCTGCGTTTTGGGACGGCCTTGCCGGAGAGGAGGCCGTCGTCCTCTCCGGTGCTCCCAGCGTACCACAGCCGCGGGCGCAAATCAAGGAGAGTGACAGGACTGGAATCTTTTGTAATTGAATTGAAAGCACCTGTTACCGTTTTGAAAGAAAAAGAGACGCCCTAAAAAAGCACAGGCGCCGCGGCAGGGCGCGGCGCCTGAAAACATTTTGATCCGCCTCACGCGTTAATTGCTGATCGGCAGACCGTTCCCGTCCTTAAAGGACCCGACGGCGATCGTGATAATATCGACCAGCCAGCCGATACCGCAGCAGCCGGCTGTGAGCAGCCAGAGAATCCCGGTGCCGATCTTACCCGCATAGAAGCGGTGGACCCCCAGCTCCCCCAAAAAGATGCACAGCAGGAGGGTGGCAATTTTGCTCTTTGATGAGACTGCCGGAGCGTAAGCACCCGCATAAAAATTATTCTGGTAAATTGGCTGCTGCGCATTTCCGGCGGGCTGCTGATATCCGCCTGCCGCCTGCTGCTGATTTACGGCAGAATAATTTTTGCCGCAGTAAGGGCAAACATCCCCCTCAAAGGCTGCGCCGCATTGTTCACAAGTCCGCATGATAAATCATTCCTCCTCCAATATTCAAGTGATAGTTAGAGCATATCATGACCTTTTACAAAAATCAACAGGAATCGCCCAAAAGTCCCACTTTAATTTACATCCATCCCCGCATATTCCGCCGTTGCGGATGGGGGCGTTCAGATCACAACTGCCCGCTGTCACAATATTATAATACTTCATCTCAAATTCCCCCAACCGCATTCGAGCAATCTCTGCTCCAAGCTTACTGCGGATGGGGTGAAAAGTCAATAAAAAAGCGCTCCCGGTGTGCGGGAACGCTTTAGAAAATTATCGGATGAATCAGATCCCCTGATTCTGCGGGATATCCGGCAGGGAGTCAAAGCCCTTCTGGAGATCGGCGTCCGTGGGGATATAGTCACTCATGGAGCCGCTCAGATAGGATTCATAGGCCGTCATGTCAAAGTAGCCGGTGCCCGTCAGGCCGAAGAGAATGGTCTTGGCCTCGCCGCTCTCGCGGCACTTGACCGCCTCGTCAATCGCGCCCTTGATGGCGTGGGCGGACTCCGGTGCGGGGAGGATCGTCTCCCGCTTGGCAAAGAGCACAGCCGCCTCAAACACCTTGGTCTGCTCGTAGGCGACGGCTTCCATGTACCCGTCGTGGTACAGCTTGGAGAGGATGGGGCTCATGCCGTGGTAGCGCAGGCCGCCCGCGTGGTTGGCCGCCGGGATGAACCCACAGCCGAGCGTGTACATGCGCGCGAGCGGCGTGACTTTGCCCGTATCGCAGAAATCATAGGCGTATTTTCCGCGGGTCAGGGAGGGGCAGGAGGCCGGTTCCACCGCCACGATACGCGGATTTTTCACGCCGCGCAGCTTGTCGGCCATGAATGGGGCGATCAGGCCGCCCAGGTTGGAGCCGCCGCCTGCGCATCCGACAACTACATCGGGATATTCGCCCAGCTGTTCCATCGCGATCTTGCTCTCCAATCCGATGATGGACTGGTGCAGCAGTACCTGATTGAGCACGGAGCCGAGCACATACCGCTTGGTCCCGCCGCTCTTGACGGCCGCCTCCACGGCCTCGGAGATCGCGCAGCCCAGGCTGCCGGACGTGCCGGGGTTCTCGGCCAGGATCTTCCGCCCCACCTCGGTCAGTTCGGAGGGGGAGGGGGCGATGGAGGCATCGAATACGTTCATCACGGCCTTGCGGAAGGGCTTTTGCTCATAGGAGCACTTGACCATGAATACGTCGCAGCTCAGGCCGAAGTAGGAGCACGCCTCGCTGAGGGCCGTACCCCACTGGCCCGCTCCCGTCTCGGTCGTCACGCCGGCCAGGCCCTGCTTTTTGGCGTAATAGGCCTGCGCCACGGCGGAGTTGAGCTTGTGAGAGCCGGAGGTGTTGTTCCCCTCGAATTTATAGTAGATTTTGGCCGGTGTTTTCAGCGCCTTTTCCAGCTCATACGCACGGATGAGCGGGGAGGGGCGGTACATTTTATAGACGTTCTGGATCTCCTCCGGGATATCGACATATTCTGTCGCTGCGTCCATCTCCTGATGGGCGAGCTCCTCGCAGAAGATCGGGTACAGATCCTGTTCGGCCATCGGCTGGAGTGTCCCGGGGTTGAGCATGGGATCGGGCTGCTCCTTCATGGCGGCGCGCAGGTTGAACCACTGCTGCGGCATCTGGTCCTCGGTCAAATACAGTCGGTGTGGAATTTTGCTCATGTTCATACACTCCTTTTAATGATGATTTTTGGTTCAGGAACGGGGAGAAGGGTATGAAAAAAGCCTTCGTCCCCAAAACTACATTTCTGGGACAAAGGCGCTAGCTTCCTCTGCGGTACCACCCGGATTGATATGCCGATTGTTCGGCATACCCGCTCACTTTCCCGCGTCCATCGGAACGCAGGCTCCCCTGATAACGGGCGGAGTCCCCGTCGCACTACTGAGGCCTAAGGCCCGTTCGTTCTGCCCTCGGAAGCCCATTCCCGGCGCCGCCGTCTGCCACGCTCCCACCATGCCGCGGCTCTCTGCGAGACTTTGATTCGCCGGTACTCTTCTTCTTCATCGGTTTTGATTATTTAATTGATTACTATAATAAAGTACGCAGAATAATTTGTCAAGCACTTTTTAAAATTTATTCTGATCCTGAAATTTCCACATCCAGAAACACGCGGGAGCCGGTCGCGCCGCGCTGTCCCTGATATTTTCCATGGTAGGGGTTCCGGGCCGGAACGTCCATCTGTGCAAAGACAAGCTGCCCCATGCGCCGCCCCGCGCACAATTCAGTGGCGCATCGGTTGGCGTTGAACAGCTCCAACGTGATCTCCCCCCAGAGCAAATGTGTTTCAAAATTTTATTCCTTGTATTCCAGAAATAGTCGCTTTTCAAATCCGCCGCGTTCGGCCCGCTTCTTTGAGCGCACGGCGTACAGTTCTTCAACGGAATGGCCGCGTGTTGTGCAGATCGCCTCCAAGACCTCCAAAATATCAGCCAGTTCCTCAAGTTCCTTGCTCTCCTGATACTCGGCCGTCTCCTCGGTGAGCTTTTTGTCCAGCTCGCGCAGATAGTCTTCATCGTTCAGGATGGAGAAGTGCGCCCGTTCCCCGTTGTGCGCCATGATGTCCGGGATGCGGTCCCGGACGAGCTTTTTATAAACTTTCATCGGAATAGACTCCTTTTGTTTCCAAAACCTTTTTGACTTTTTCTATCAGGTACGGTTGAATATCCGGGTAGGTCCACTCATCCGGCAACTGGTCGAACGGCCCTACCTCGGCAATTTCAAAGTCCGGCAACGTCCCCATCTCGTCAATTTTGGCCCAATACAGCATCCCGTAGGTCTCTGTATCCGGGGTGACGACAGAGTAGGCACATACCGGTTGCAGTCGGAAGTGAAGGGCGCCCGTCTCCTCCCAGAGCTCGCGCCGTGCAGCGGCGTCAATATCTTCGCCCGGCTCCCGATGACCGCCGGGGCACTCCCAAGTGTGTCGCTCCCGGTGCCGGACCAGGAGCCATTGATTCTGATATTGGGCGCAGATGACGGCAAACCGAAGCAGCGAATCATCTGCGTGTTCATGGAAACGAACCATGCAGAGGCTCTCCTTTAAACTTTATTTTCCCACACGAGCAGCAGCTCGGATTCCCCGGTGGCGGCGTCAATCTGTTCCGCCGCACGGGTAAACCCCTCCCGGAGGTAGAAGCGCACGGCGCGGTCGTTCTTCCGGTAGACGTGCAGCTTTAGCAGCGGATGCAGCCACTTCGCATGGTTGAGCAGGGCTTTTCCAATGCCATGTCCGCGGGACTGTTCGGCGACAAAGATCCCGGCGATGTAGTCCCCGTCTGTGATCCCGATAAAGCCGCAGACCGCCCCGCCGGCCGCGCATACCCACATTTCCGATTGGGGGAACAGCGCACGGACCAGTTCCACACGTTCCGTCCAGTAAACGGGATCAATAAAATCGTGCGCCTGCAGATTGGCCTCCAGCCAGATCTGCAAAGCCGCATCCACATCATCCGGCCGCAGCGGGCGGATCAAACGCTCCTGCGGCGGTGCCTTCTCCCCCATTGGCCACCTCTCCCAACCGATTCTTAAATCCTATTGTAGCGGTTCATCCTGGAAATTTCAAGAGAGACGCGCCCAACGCGCCGCCCCCGTTTGACCGCCTCGGGAAAGTGTGATAGAATGGCGTTGAAAACGAATCTCGATGCGGGAGGCTGAGGTGCGCGATGGATTTTCAAAAGCACGCCCGTCTGAACCGGCTGAAGAATGTCCTCACTGAAAATCATATTGCCTGGGATTCCGTTCGGCAGATCAATCAGGGATTTTACGGGTATGTCTGCCTCGCGGAGCACGATGAAAAGCGCCTGATCGCAAAGGTCTATAAGCAGGGCGGCTGCATGGAGCGTGAGGCCCGGCAGCTCGAGATGCTGCGCAGGCACGCGCTGGTCCGCGTCCCCGAAATCATCGCGGAGCTCCCCAAAAGTGCCAACGGCCGCTTTGATATCCTGCTGATGGAGTACCTGCCCGGCGTCAATGCCGGCGGGATTAAAATCAGGGATGCGGCGCGCCGGGAGCGGTTTGCCGACCAGGTCGTCGATAACCTGCTGGCGATCCATGCGGTCACGGGCCCCGAGGGATTTGGGGACTATGTCACCGAGGAATTTTCGTCCAGCTGGGAGGCATATTATCACAGCCTGATCGCCCCCATGCATCGGGCGCTGACGCGCTCTAAAATCAGCCGCAAAATCGCCAATCTGGCCGACGAGCTCTATGATCGCTTCGCCCAATTTTTCACCAATCCCGTGCGGGAGAGCTGTCTGATCCACGGGGATTACAACCTGTGGAACCTGATGGCCGATCCGCTCACGGAGCAGTTGACGGGGATGATCGACCCGTTCGGCTCCTGCTTTGCCGACCGGGAGCTGGAGCTCTTTCAGCTGGAGAACAGCAACGGCAGCTATTATCATTTGCTGGAAAACTACGCAAAAAAGGCGCCGCTGAGCGACAGCTTTGAGGCCAAAAAGTATTACTACCGCTTCTGGGACGACGTCAAGCACTACCTCAACGTGGGGTACTGCGATAAGAACGCCTTTCTGCGCTATGGCGGGAAGGCGCTGGAACTGCTGAAATAGCAAAGGGCGGTGAAAATCCATGTACCAATACCGGCAGGCTACGCCGGAAGACCTAGAGCGCCTGTGGACCGCGAGCATTGCCGAGCACCGCGGCGATCCCCGCTATCCCGCATGGAAAGAAGAATTTATCCACTACAATCAGACCGGTATGGGCGCGACCTTTGCCGTGATCCACAACGGGTGCCCCATCGGCGAGGGGACGCTCCTCTTCTCCCCGCAGTGCAGCGCCATCCGGGGGCGGACACATCTGGCCGACGGGCGCCGTACCGCCAATATCAACGCCCTGCGAATCCGAAAAAAGCACGAGGGGAAGGGCCACATCTCCGCACTGGTCCGCATGATGGAGCAGTACGCCGCCGAACAGGGCTATACCCGCCTGACGATCGGGGTTCAGGCGCGGGAGACGCGAAATCGGGCCATCTATCTGCACTGGGGATACGATGCACTCGTGACGGCCGAGCGGGAAGAGGGCGAGCTGATCTTATACTACGCAAAAAATCTGAACGGGGAAAAATAGAGCGGATGCGCCGCCGGAATATCCCGCGGGTACGCCGTTTTCCCGTCAGACCTTTTAACGGGATTCTTTTTTTGGTATAATAAGGGATGGGAAACCGCGGGGACCTTCCCCCGCGGCGTATGATAATATCGGGATCAGGGGGTGCGTTTCATGATCGGTTATATCCATTCCACGGAGAGCTTCGGCACGGTGGACGGGCCGGGGATCCGCTTTGTCATCTTCATGCAGGGGTGCCCCATGCGCTGCCTGTACTGCCACAATCCGGACACCTGGCGCACCGGCGGCGGCACGCCTGCGACTGCGGAGGAACTGCTGGAGCAGTACGCCAAAAACGCCCCCTTCTACCGGGAGGGCGGCATTACGGTGACCGGCGGCGAACCCCTGCTTCAGACGGAGTTTGTCACGGAGCTGTTTACGCTGGCCAAAAAGAAAAATATCCACACCTGCCTGGACACCTCCGGCATCACCTTCCGCCGCGATCACACGGAAAAGCTCGACCGATTGCTGGACG
Source organism: uncultured Oscillospiraceae bacterium (assembly GCA_949293315.1). Taxonomy (GTDB): domain Bacteria; phylum Bacillota; class Clostridia; order Oscillospirales; family Acutalibacteraceae; genus Onthovicinus. The sequence goes on from CASFCH010000008.1 coordinate 53,987, forward strand.
TGACGGACCTTGTCATGCTCGACATCAAGGAGATCGACGATGAAAAGCACCGAGAGCTGACCGGTCATTCCAATGCGTCGATCCTCGACTTTGCACGGTATTTGGACGAGCGCCATCAGGCGGGCAAAAAGCTGACCGTGTGGATCCGGCACGTGATCGTGGAGGGATACACGGACGACCCCGAGGAGCAGCGGCGGCTGGGGGAATTCATGGCGACGCTGCGCAACGTGAAGGCGCTGGATGTGCTCCCCTACCACACGATGGGCGTTAACAAGTATAAAGAGCTCGGCATTCCCTATCCGCTGGAGGGGATGCCCGCGCTGGACAAGTCCGTGGCCGCTCAGGCGCGCAAGAACATCCTCAAAGCCTATCGGGCGGAGCGCATCCGCCGGCAGGAGGCGGAGCAAAAGCCCCGCTCCTAAAGCACGCCGCCGTCGATTTTCTAAGAATAGACATGAAAAGGTCCTCTGCACAGTGCAGAGGACCTTTTCCGGGTTAAAGGTTATATAAAAGGAAGAAAACGCATTTAAACCAACTTAGCGGGAGTACTTCCTGCCGCGGTGCAGGAGGACAAGCGCCGCGCCGGAGAGCGCAAACACCGCCGCCGCGGAGGCAAGCACTGCGTCGCCCGTATCCGGGGAAGCCGTTGAGCCGTCCCCCGGACTTGTATTTCCACCTTCGGCGGGCGGTGTGGAGGGATCGGGATTGACCTCCGGCAGGAAGGAGATGATTAGGCCGTCCACGCCCTGTCCGCGAAGCTCGCCGATCAGGGAATCGACGATCGGCAGATAGGTCCCGACGCCCTCGATGCCGCTGAGCAGACTGCGGACCTCATTCCAGTTGGTCTCATTGGCAATGAGGTTGTCAAACAGATAGTTCGCAGCCAGCATAAACGCCGCAGGCTTATCGGCCTGAACATCCACGCGGTGCAGATTGGTGGACGAGACGCTGTCCGCAAGGACCGCCGTACCCGCATGGGCGAGCGCGGACCAGTCGATCGCAGAGAGTTCAAACGACGTATCCTCACCGAGAAGGGTCGGGATCAGGGAGGAGATCAGGCCGTTCAGGCCGTTCGCGCTCAGATCGAGACTGCCCGTCAATCCGGAGAGCAGGCTGCTGGTGCCCAGCGCCGCCTTCACACTGCTGTCGAGCGTGCCGCTGTCCACCAGATAGGCCAGACGGGGCAGGAGCGTGAGCAGTTCGTTGAGCGGCGCAGCCGCAATCTTTTCAACGAGGGAGAAAATCGGCCTGAGGATCGGCAGGACCGCCGCATCCATCTGCTCGCCCTTCGTCCCCGCCGCAAAGAATGCGTCGGAATACGCCTCGGAGGAGATCACGCCCTCCAGGCCGAGGCCCTCGAGCACCGGGATCAGGTATTCATAGGCGCCGTAGGTGTAGTTGCCGTCCTTTTCCACCGTGTTGGGCATATAGAGGATCGGCCCCACAACGCCGCCCATCGGGCCAACGCCCGTCAGCAGATCCACCATCGGGCGCAGCATGGCGGCAAGCGCGTTGATAAAGCCTTCCTGATCGCCGTCCTGGAAGCCCCAGTCGCCGTTTGCAAAGGCAAGCTGCGCATAGCCGGCCGTGGCGTCGTTCCCCGCTGTAACAAGCGCATCGATCTTTGCCTTGGCGCCGGCGAATTTCTCCTCCGTCAGCCAGCCGGAGAGCTCAGACGGCTTGACCGCATCTTCGATCACCTCGCCCACATTGATTGCCATCCCCATCGCGTCCACCGACAGATCGAGCGATCCGAGCGTGTGGTAGAGCCCCAGCACGGTGGCGAGCGCCTGATTGGTATACACGGTTTCGGTGATATAACCGTTCAGGCCGCCGGCGGCACCGATCTCGGGCACCAGGCTGTTGAGCGCGCCAAGGAGCGTATCCTCCAGCGCATCGATGATGTACGTCTGGATATTCTCGGGCGTAGCTGTCTCATAGTCCGGATAGGCGACCTCCGTCGGCTCCCAGGAGGCGATCTCCTCCTCAAACGCGTCGTCGGAGGGGACGTTGGCCGGATGCTCCGGCGTGTAGGCGCACAGCACATCGTAATATTTCCAGTTTTCGCTGTCGGGCATATTGTACTTAAACGCATTATTCACAGCCTTATACAGCGTCTGTGCCTGCGCAATCTGCTCGTTGGTAATATGCTCCATGTCAAGGCCGTTGATGTAGGCGGTAAACGCGTCATAGGCCTCCTGATTCGCCGTGACCAACACATTTTTAAGAACGGTGGAATTCAGGGAGCTCAGGCCGTAATTACTGTACACCCATGTGGAGCCGTTATAATACGGCGCATAGTAAAAACCGGAGATCCCGCCCAACGCAGTGACGGCAGTTTTCACAAAGGAGGTCTCCGCCGTGATCTCATTATACTGCGCCACAGCGGCCGCCGCCTTTTCCGTGCGCTGGTTCTCGCGGAAATCCACAAACGCCTCGTACATATCAAGCCAGACGTTCATCGCCGGAGCGAGTGCGCTGCCGTCGGCCGCCAGCTTCTCCATGACGGCAAGATAGTGATCAGCCTGATGATTCGCCTTCTCCTCGTTGGCCTCCTGATAGGCCTTTGCAGCCTCCAGATAGGCGCGGTAGTCCTCCTCGTACATCGCCGTGTTGGCCGGCGCCTTGGGATTGGCCGGTATTTCGCCGTCCCAGGGCGTCTGGACCTCCAGCGCCTGACCATAGGTCGCGACCAGATTCTTGACATAGTTGGCGTTCGGGTTGGTATTGGCAAAGTACGGCGCATAGAACCGCTCGTTATCGCTCGTATACATGGTATTCAGGCCGCCCAGGTATACCAGCGTGTCCAGATCCAGATCTGCAAGCGCATCGACCGTGTTCCCCAGATGCGTGACCACCCGGCTCAGCTGATCCGCCGTCAGCTTCTCGAGGGCCGGCTTCTGCCCGGCGCTGCCGGAGCCGCTGCCTGCGGGCACGATCCCCTCGACCGCTTCCCACAGGTACGTATCGGCAAATGCAACCGCCGCGTCGCGCTCCCCGTGTGCGCCCAGCTCCGCCGCAAGGCCCTCCATGACCTTTTTGCGGTCCGCAACCTGGATCGCCGGTGTCTTTTCCGCATCAGGATTGGCATCCCGAACGTCCACATATGCCTCGCGGTTGATGTAATTGGTCAGGAATTTGACCATCATCGTGGCGTCAAGCGCGTCGCGGTCCTCTGTGGGAACCGCCTTGTACGCGCTTACCGCCGTGTTGTACAGCGCGACCTTGGCGTCGTATTTCTCCTGATTGGCTGCGGTCGGATCGGCCGCGATGTTTGTCGTGTCGGCATTGACGGCCGTGATTGCCGCCGCCGCATCGGCCACGGGATCCGCCGCAAGCTCCTGCGCGAAGGCCGTAAGCGCGCCTCCCGCAGCGGAGAGCACCATGGCCGTGGAAAGCAGGATGCTAAGTCCCCGTTTCCATCTTCTTGTCTTCATGCACTTTTAACCCCTTTCAAAATAATTTGGAACGATGTGGAGAATGCAAATTCTGCAATGTGGTCTGTTTTTTATGATTCTCCGTTCTCCAACATATGTAATTATAATCAGCCGAAAGTCTCATGTAAATTGATCTTTTATCCAATCTTTGTTTTTTGATTTTAGAAAAAATTCCGCCGTTTGAAACTAAACGGTCTGTTTTTATTAAAAGACCGTTCGGTCTGTTTTTTCATCTTTACATTGCCCGCGGGATCCCTTATAATGAACCACAGAAGGCATCCCCGCCATGTGAAAAGGAGGCGCTCACCATGACGCAGGAGGAACGCAACGAAAAGAGTCTGGAGGAAATTTTGAATGCGGGTATTCGGGAATTCGGCCTGTACGGGTACAAAAAATCCTCGCTGAACCGGATGTGCCTGAACAGCGGGATTTCAAAGGGGAAGCTCTACCACTATTTCAGCGATAAGGTCTCCCTGTTTTACGCATGCCTGTACAAGGCCTATGGGGATTTTATCGGCTTTATGGATGCCTACCGCCCTGAACCATCGATCTCCCTGGAGCTGAATCTGCACAACTTTTTCCATCGCCGTCAGTATTTTTTCTACGAGCACCCCTACTATCCGCGCCTCTTTTTTGCCGCGCTGCCATGGTCCAATCCGCCCGGAGATCCCACAGCGGAGATCAAGGAATATCTGCGGCAATATTCCGACTGTATCCAAAATATTTTAAAGCAGATTTTCTCCCTGTACGCCGACTCCTTAAACACGGATATGGATCTGGCGATCGAGGTGGTGCACATCGCCGTCAACCGGATCCAGTTTGACCACGGATTTCCCAAATGGGATCCGGAAAATCCGTCGGAGGAGCTGCTCAACTCCAATCTATGGCGCTTTGACCGGCTGATCCACCTGCTGCTGTACGGCGCGCTGAAAAAGGAATAAAAAAACAAAGGGCTCCCGGCGAGCCCTTTTCCCTTGTATCGTCTGTAAATTTGCAGGGAACGCCTTCCTTTACGCGCCCGTTCCGGTGCGCCCCGTAGGGAACGCTGCCCTCAGCGTTCTGCCGTATAGATGGTCGGTTCGCAGGATGGCTTATGACAAGAATGAAATTGACCCCCCTCAAATCCAAATCTATTCCTTTACACAAGGGTCCCCGACACCTGAATACGAGGCCGGAGGGCTCGGTCGACAGCCGGCGGCCTTCTGCTTCCCGTTGGCTCCGCTTTCGGAACGCCGGGGGCGGCGTTCCCTACGAGAGTATGTACAGATTTCGGGCGGCGTGTGATCAGATCCGGCTTTTGCACAGGGCAAATTTATGGCGCATGTTTCCTTTTTGCACCATCCCCGTAGGGAACGCTGCCCTCAGCGTTCCGCCGCACAGATGGTCGGTTCGCAGGATGCACATAAAAAAGATGAAATTGAAAATTCTCTTAAAACCAATCTTTCCCTTTGCACATGGATACCTGCACGCGAATGCGTGGCCGGGGGAGATTCGGCTGACAGGCGGAACCTTTTTCTTCTCGCCGTTCCCTACGAGGATTGTACAATCTCCCTCCCTGTACCTTAAAGGCCCCCTTGTGTAAAGGGGGCTGTCATACGAATTCTGTACCCGGCTGGCGGGAGTTCCGGAGAACAGCCGCCCGTGCCTCACACATCTCCCGCAGCACCGGTCCCCCGCCGCTGCGCCAGCTCCCGGCGCATGCGATCGCGCTTTTCCCCGACGAGATCGTAGAAGAAAAACGGGATGGCGCTGAGCAGATAGATCACACCGGGCACAAGGGCAAAAATCGTCCAGATCCTGAACTCAACCGCAGTGCTCTGCGGGACGCGCGCGCTGTCCGGCGAGGTCGCATAACCGATCAGGGAGAGGAGCGCGGAGCCGATCGACTGCACGATCGTGCCGCCGATCTTGACCGTGGTGATCCGCAGGGAGAAGCTGACGCCCTCGCTGCGCTTGCCGGTCGTCCACTCGGAGTAGTCGGTCGCGTCGGCGAGCATCTCATTCTGAATAATGCTCACCGGAGCGGAAATCAGGCCGAAGACCGCGTTCTGCACCATCAGCACCGGCACCATCACCACGGCGGACTGATACCACCGCAGGCCGATCCCGAATGCCAGAAGCCAAGATATCCCGACCAAAACAGCACTGAGGATGGAGAACTGCCGCGCGTCAAACCGGCGGCGGATCCGCGGCAGCAGCGCATAGGAAAAGCACCAGGTGATCATGGATGGGATACTCACCAGCACCCCCATGCTGGCATATCCGAGCACATCGATAAAGTAGTAGTTCTGGAGCACGCCGCCCACACCGGCCAGGGAGCGGATCAGACCGGAGAGCACGATCAGCCGCAGTCCGGGGTTGTGCACCAGTTCCCGGGCGCTCTCACGAAAGCTCGATCCCTCCCGGGACTGCTCCACCCGCTCCCTGCAGCAGATCCCTGCCAGGGAAAATAATCCGATCCCTATAATCCCGGCCGCCAGACCCAGGATCAGGAACACGCCGCGCATTTCCAGCTTCGCCGGATTGGCCGCGGAATAATCCATCAGGAGCGGCGCCAATATCAGCGGGATCGTGCTGCCGATGTTTTGGGATATATTGTTGAATGTAAGCACCCGGCTGCGGTCCTGTTCGTTCGGCGAGATCGCCGCGGAAAGCCCCCAGTAGGAGACATCCGTGATCGTGTAAAAAATCTCCCACGCAAAGTAGGTGATAAACATCCACGCAATTTTAGACGGCGCGAAGGCCGACGGATCATCGATCAGGTACGGCCCGATAAAGAGCAGAATCGTAAACACCGCGAGCGGCGCCATAAAGATGCGCAGGTATGGGATCATCTTGCCGTGCTTCGTCCGCGTGCGGTCGATCACCATCCCGGCCAGCGGATTGTTGACGATATCCCAGATGCCCTCGATGAAGAGCATCAGCCCGACCACGCGCGGGTCGATATGGAACACGTTGATGTAGAAATACATCAGATAGCTGGTCGCCAGCGAGTATCCAAACACCTGCCCGCCGCCCGCGAGCCCATAGGCGGCGGCCTCCCCATTTCCCACGAGTCTGCCATCCGCCAAAGAACGATGTGCCATGATTCTCCCTCCTCACGGGATCATCATAGCACATCATTTTATATATGTCAAATATAATTTTACATTTATCAAATATTTGTCAAGTAAATTGGTCCGCTAATAACTCCGCATACCGCTTGACCTGTTCGGGAACCAGCCGGAAATAGATCCGCTTTTGATTCTCCGACCCCGGTGCGAGCGCGACCAAACCGCTCTGAATCAACACATCCGTATGGTGCATCACCGTGGCCGGGGAGAGACCCAGCTTTTCGGCGATCTCCCGGTTATAGCAGGGCTTTTCCCGCAGCAGGGTCAAAATGTCCAGCCGGCTGGGGTCGCTGAGCGCCTTGGAGACATTCAGCAGGAGCTTGCGCTCCTCTTCGGCATTGGAACGCTGCGGGACGGCGATATTATAGATTCCGCAATAGCAGATATCCCCCATCATCCAGGAGGAGTAGACGGTGAAAAAGACCGGATAGATTTCCCGCACCGGTGCATCTTTAGAGAACAGCGAGTGATCCAAAAAGTAATCCGGACGCCAGTACCGATCCATAAATCCCCGAACCTCCGGCCGTACGGCCTCCCATGCCATCTCCGCCGCCGGAATATTTTTCCGCACCAGCTCCGCCAGCTGTGGAAAATACTGCTCCGGCTCCCGGCAGAGGGCGGCAAAGCCCGCACTGCACTGATCCTGCTTCAGGTAGCTCTCCAGCGTGCAGTCGCAGCCCGCCAAATCGATCAGAACCAGCCCGCTGTCCCAGATATACTGATAGGCCTGCTCCAGCAAATCACGAAGTTTGCCGCGCCCCCATTCGGTAGCGCGGTAAAGCAGCCCTCGATCGAGTAAAAAGCACGCCCCGAGCAGGACATATTCTCCGATGGGGAGGGCACCGAAAAATCTCCATGCGTCGGAAAGCTCTCGATACCGGCGGAACTCCTGCACGTAGCGCTCGTAGAGACGCAGGCGCGGCTGTGTTTCCGGCTGCCGCATCAGCTCCTCCCCCCAGAGCGCCGCCTCCAGCGGGCGGAGCTCCTGAAAATTGGATTCAATATACAGCAGCCCCAGCGTCTCAAGCATCATCAGGGGCGCGCGATGTACGATTGGCGTCATACAATGGATCACTTCCGTCGAATATTTCTATCTTCATTTTATCCGATCCATCATAAAAGTGCAAGCAAAAGGGCGGGAAAACTCCCGCCCGATCTGTATTTTTATTCGGCTCACATCGCCGCTGCCGGACGCCTTTTCCGCGTCAGCCAGCGGACGGTGTCGGCCACCGTCATGCGCAGGTCGCGCGGCCTGTAGCCCAGCTCCATGGTCGCCTTATCGTGGGAGAAGCGATCATTGCTGGTGAGCGTATACAGGGAATACCTGGTATAGAGCGGACGCTCCTTCCGGATCTTTGCCACGCCCTCCAGGATCGGGGCGCCGGCCTTGGCCATCCACATCGGCAGCACCGGGAGCTTGCGGCCGCCGCAGACACGGCGCGTCATATCGAGCACATCTTTCACCTCATAATGGCGGTTGGAGAGAATATAGCAGTTCCCCTTCTTGCCGTGGTCGACCGCAGACAGGCAGCCCTTGGCCACATCGCGCACATCGACGAAGTCATAGCCGCCGCGCACACATGCGGGCAGGCGCTTTTTAATATAGTCCCCGATCAGCTGGACCAGGTGGTTCCCCTCGTCGTCATAGGGGCCGATGATCCCGGAGGGATGGACAACCACCGCATCGAGGCCCTCCTCCCGTACGGCGGCCAGCACGGCCGCCGTGGCCTCCGCCTTCGTCTTGGCGTAACCGCCGTGGACCTTATCCGGGGAAAAATCGTACGTCTCCTCCAGCACGCAGCCCTTCTCCCCCTCCGGGATGGCGTGGACGGAACTGACATAGACGAGCCGCTTGACCCGGTATTCCTCACACAGGGCGACGATATTTTTGGTCCCGTTGACATTGACATCATACACGCGGGGGGAGACATGCTCGGAGATATCGATCATCCCCGCCGTGTGGATCACGACGACCTCACACCCGTCCGTATGCTCAAACAGCGGGCGGAGCGTCTCTTTCCTGCGCACATCGCCCTGATAGTAGGTGATATTGTCGCGGTCCTGCACACGGGAACCGGTGAGCACAAAGCCGCGCACCTCGTCCTCCCCGCCGCGCAGCATCCGCACGAGCGTGCCGCCAAGATGGCCGTTGGCGCCTGTGATGATATAGATTCTGCCCATTTATGATACACCTCTCAACATTATACGACACCGTGTTGATTTTGTTCTTCAACTGTAGTATAATCAATATCAGCGCAAGAATCAACCCTGAATTATTAATAAAATGTAAAATATCTTAATGAATTCTAAAAACTTTTTTTCATTTGGAGGCGATCCCCATCAAGCAGATGACCAACGACCACCGCACACGCGTCACGCAGATGATGATCCGCAAGGCCTTTACCGATCTGATGAGCAGGAAACCGATCGAGAGCATCACCATTGCAGAGCTGTGCAAACAGGCCAATATCAACCGCAGCACCTTCTATAACCATTATAAGGATATCTATGATCTGCGGGACCGGATGGAAACCAGCCTGAAAACGGAATTCTATCAGGCGCTCAAGACCATCCTTGTGGACGAGCCCGTCTCCGCCAGCCCGGTAAAAATCACGGCCAAGCTCTTTGAATGCATTCAAAAAAACGCGGACATGTGCTCGGTCATTCTGGGAAGCTACGGCGACAAAAAGTTCCTCGACGAGCTGATCCAGATTGGGCGCGAATTTGTGATGAAGAGCTATCACGTCTACTTTGTCAACGCCTCGCCCAAACAGATTGAATATTTTTATGCCTTCGTCAGCTCCGGGATCGTCGGTCTGCTCCAGCGGTGGCTGGACGAAGACCTGACGATGCCCCCTGAGGAAATCGCCAAAATGGCGGAAAGCCTGATGCTCCAGGGCGCCGGATATCTGAAACAGTAGTCCGCCGCAAGCGGCGCGGCGCCCCGTGCCCGGAGCGCGCGCTTTCCCGGCTTTGCCTTTTAATATTCCCCGGAAAACGATCCATGCAGCAGCCGTCCCGCGCCAAAACGGGGCGGCTTTTTTGCGCCTATTGCCCGCCCAGCGCGTCGTGCTTGAGAGGTGTTTCATTTTTAAATCTGTCCGCTGTGTGTTGCCTCCTGATGTTATTTATCGGCATATATCGTATTGTTCAACAAACATCGCGAGAGATTAGTTTCGATATCTTTCGTCAAAATACTATTTTTATTGTTGTCAACAGGGCTCCAATGTGGTATAATATATACAAATATTCATTTGATTATTGATAATATATATAATCAATATACTAATTAAGCACTAAATGGAAAACACTTATTGTCTATGAAAAAACCGGAGTCCGAGTATCACTTACAATGGAAGTCGAACATGAAAGAATACATTGCGCATATCAGGCCATTAAACAGCGGACAGGTACAAGTACATGCAGTAAGCAGCCACTGTCGAAGCACAGCAAAACATGCCCAAAAATGTCTGGAAACAGTCGGTATTCCGCATGCAGGTTACTTGGCTGGACTCCTGCATGATGCGGGAAAATGCAAACAGGAATTTCAGTCCTATCTTTTGGAGGGATGCGGAACGCGCGGCAGTGTCAATCACACCTTTGCCGGATGCCGCATGATTCTGGAGCATTTCCACGGAAAATGTCCAGAAGATGATCCCTTTAAAAATGTAACAGCGGAATTGCTTGCCTATGCCGCCGGCGCCCATCATGGGCTTTTTGACTGCGTGGATGAACAGCGCCACTCCGGATTCGATCACCGTCTGCGAAAGGAAAAAATCCATTATCAGGAGAGCTGTGATAACTTTTTAGCGCAGTGTGCCGGGTGGGAAGAAATTGAGAACCTATTTGAAGCGGCCCACCTGGAGCTCTCCTCTTTCTACCAAAAGATCGTGCGGCTTTCGAGCAGGGAACAGGGGGCAGATGGCGCGGAACTGGAATTTTATCTTGGCCTGATCACGCGTCTGCTCCTCTCTGCAGTCATTGAGGGGGATCGCCGGGACACTGCCGCTTTTATGAACGGAACAGATCAGCCGCCGGAACCGGAGGATTGGAAAAGCTTCTGGAAAGGGTATTTGAAGCGTATGGAGAAGTTGCTGCGTGCATTCCCGCAAGACAGCCCCCTTCAGCGAATACGCAGAGAAATTTCAGACCGATGCCGCAGTTTTGCCGAAAAGCCCGGCGGCGTCTACCGTTTAAATGTCCCTACCGGCGGCGGCAAAACGCTCAGTTCTCTCCGATATGCATTGGCCCACGCCGCAGCGTGGGAAAAAAAGCGGATCATTTTTGTAACGCCTTTATTGGCGATTCTTGAACAGAACGCACAGGTGATCCGAGATTTTATTGGAGACGACAGCATCATTTTAGAGCACCATTCAAATGTCATTCAGACGGACGGAGAATCAGAAGAACAGCTGGATCTGCGCGAGTTGGCTGTGGAGAGCTGGCATTCTCCGGTCATCATCACCACGATGGTCCAGCTGCTCAACACATTTTTCCTCGGGAAGACAACTTCGATACGCCGATTTCAGAGCCTTTGCGACGCCATCGTCGTGATCGACGAGGTGCAGACGATTCCGAACCACATGCTCACCCTGTTTAATCTGACTGTCAATTTTCTCTCCACGTTCTGTAATACCACATTTTTGTTGTGTTCTGCTACGCAGCCCTGTTTTGAACAGGCGGATCATCCTCTGCTGCGTGAACCGGAAGATATCATTCAACTTACACAGCAGCAGCTGGATGTGTTCCGTCGTACACGTATTGTGGATGCCGGAAACAAACGTCTGGATGAATGTTCGGCTTTTATCCGATCAGTCCTGACGGAGACAGACAGCTTGCTGGTGGTCTGTAATAAAAAGAGTGAAGCGGAATTTTTGTACCGAGCCATGGCGGATGAGGTGCAATACTGCTTCCATCTCTCCGCCTCTATGTGTATGGCGCACCGGCGAAGAGTGCTAAAGCAGATGACAAACATACTGTCTGCACACAGCGGTAAAGTACTGTGCATCGCTACCCAGGTAATCGAGGCGGGTGTCGATATTTCGTTCCGTTGCGTGATCCGGCTGGCCGCCGGACTGGACAGTATTGTCCAAGCCGCCGGACGGTGTAATCGTAACGGAGAGAGCTCAACGCCTGTTCCTGTATACGTGGCGCAGTGCACCGACGAAAATCTGGGAAAATTGCAGGAAATTCAACGGGCCAAAACGGTCTCCGTCGCACTTTTGGAAAAATTTCGTCGTGACCCGGAATCACTTGGCAATGACCTTGTTTCCGGAGAGGCGGTCCGGTGGTACTATCGCCGGTTATATCAGGAGATGGCGCACGGATATCAGGACTATCCACTGGACGGAACAGCCAAATCGCTGTTCTCCCTTCTCAGCGGTAATACGCAATATCATACGCCGGACTGTGATTTTTACAATACATATACCCTTGTTCAGGCTTTTCAGACGGCTGGCAGACTTTTCCATGTCTTTGATGAAAATACAGAGGATGTGGTAGTACCCTACGGGGCGGGGGAAGCGCTGATCGCGGAGCTCTCCTCTGTACAGAGTCCTGCCGATCTGCGCGAATGGAGCCGACGGGCCCGGCCCTATACCGTCTCGCTTTACGACTATCAAAAGGGACAGATGGAGCACGTACTGCACCGTGTCAACGATGTGCTGGTGCTGCTTCCGGAGGCCTATGACCCAAAGACGGGCCTTGTTTCAGATAGTAAACCAACCTTTTTGGAGGTGTAAAATGAAGAATACAAGATTTCCCAACGTGGTGGAATTTGAAGTGACGGGCAGCTATGGATTGTTCTCCGACCCTGTGACGCGGGTCGGCGGCGAAAAGTGCACCTATCAAATCCCCACCTATGAGGCGCTCAAAGGCATCATAATGTCAATTTATTGGAAACCTACTTTAATTTGGGTTGTGGATGCGGTTCGCGTGATGAATCCCATCCAGACAGAGGTCAAGGGGATCCGAACGGTTAAATACAGTCCGATTAAAAAAAATGTTACGAATGATCTCTCCTACTATACTTACCTCAAAGATTGCCGTTATCAGGTGCGGGCGCACTTTGAGTGGAACGAGAACCGTCCTGAGCTGACGCAGGACCGCAACGAGAACAAGCACCATGAGATTGCAAAAAGAATGATCCGTAAGGGCGGACGCCGGGATATTTTCCTGGGCGTCCGGGAGTGCCAGGGCTATGTGGAACCGTGCGCGTTCGGGGAGGGGGCAGGTGCGTACGACGGCACACCGCAGCTCGCCTTTGGGCTGATGTACCACGGCATTACCTATCCCGACGAGGCCTATTCGGCGGAGACGAAAAATAGGATGACCGCCAACTTCTGGTATCCCGTCATGGAGAAAGGTGTCATTACATTCCTCCGCCCGGAGGAGTGCCCACTGCATAAGACGCTCCGCGAGATGGAGCAAAAGCCCTTTGGCCAAGCGCTGAATAATTTCAGCGGCCTTTCAGAATTCGGGAGGTGAGCGGATGGGCCTTTTTCAACAGGCAGTCGAAACGTACAACTGCCACAAAAATCTTATTGGGCAATATGAGAGCAAACGGGAAGTACTGGCACCGATCTCGCACATCGTGACCCGCGCTGATTTGGAGATCACCCTGAATGCGGAGGGAGAATTTCTGTCCGCTGTCGCAGTGGACAAGAAAGAGCCAAAGATTATCATCCCGGCGACGGAGGAGTCGGCAGGGAGAACGAGTGGTCCATATGCCCATCCCCTCTGTGATTATCTTGTATATCTGGCCAAGTATAATGAAAAAAAGCACAAACTGTATCTGGAACAGCTCGAAAAATGGGCCTCATCGGAGAATTCACACCCCAAGCTGCATCCAATTTTGGCCTATATTCGGGGCGGTACGATTCTCTCCGATTTGGGAAACAGCGGGCTGGTTCGATTGAACGGGCAAGGGCTGCTGGAAAACGAGAGTAAGGATGGGAAACTGCTGGTCCGCTGGCGTGTCGAGGGGCTGGAGGATGGATTTCCCGCCGCCTGCTGGGAGGATACCTCCCTGTTTGAAGCTTTTATCCGTTTTTACCGCGATGTGTGCAGCGGTGAAGAGCAAACACTCTGTATGGTCAGCGGACAAATCAGCCGCAGAGCAAGGCAGCACGCCAAAGGTGTTGTCCCGGTTCACGGGAATGCAAAGCTGATTTCTGCCAATGACAACAGCGGCTTCACCTATCGCGGGCGGTTCACCAGCGAGGAACAGGCCTCGGCAATCGGCTACGAAAGCTCGCAAAAAGCGCACAATGCCCTGCGCTGGCTGGTTGCCGATCAGGGCGTTATGTTCGGAAACCGCACCTTTGTGTGCTGGAATCCACAGGGGCACAGTGTATGCCATGCCGCCGGTGCCTTTGCCAAATTTGCTGAGCCTGTTATTGAACCTACGGATTACCACGATCAATTAGAAAAGACGCTGGAGGGCTACCGCAGCCAACTGCCGGAGACGTCCGGCGTGGTGATCGCCGCATTTGATGCAGCTACGAGCGGACGTCTGGCGCTAACCTATTACAATGAACTGATGGGTTCGGATTTTTTGCAGCGGCTGTACGACTGGGACAATATCTGTTGCTGGCCGAGCAGGAACTTTGGCATTCAGTCTCCGCCGCTGTGGCAGATTGTCAACTGTGCCTTCGGAACGCAGCAGGCGGGTTTGATTAAAGCGGACGACAGGGTGATGGGGCAGCAGGTACAGCGCCTGCTCGCCTGCCGTATCGACCGCGCGCCGATGCCGGCGGATATCATGCAGGCACTTTTCCAGCGCGCATCTATGCCGTTGGCCTATGAGAAAAGTAATCGGGACAGGCTCTTGACAACCGCCTGTGCCGTAATACGTAAATATCATTTTGATCGGTATAAGGAGGAGTGGAGTATGACCTTAGATCCCAACAAGGCAGACCGCAGCTATCAATTTGGCCGGCTGTTGGCGGTGTTTGAGAAAGCGGAACGGGATACGTACAGGAAGGACGAAGACCGAGAACCAAACGCAATCCGGCAGCAGTTTATTTTTTGCCAGCGTCCCATGTATGCGGCCTATAACATTGAGGAGCAGTTGGAGCGCGCCTACTTCCCCAGGCTGAACCCCGGCGTCCGAATGTTTTATAAAAAGCTGATCGGGCAGATCATGGAACAGATCAGCCAACTCCCGGAGGAGCAGTGGAATCAACCGTTGCGCGAGACGTATCTGATGGGTTACTATTTACAACGGAACGACTTGTATACATCCAAAAAAAATGACGATACGGAGGAAAAAGATCATGAGTAAATTGGAGAACAAAATCGACTTTTCTGCACTGATTTGTATCAATCGAGCGAACGCCAATGGCGATCCCCTCAATGGAAACCGCCCCAGGACGGACTACAACGGTTTCGGTGAGATGTCCGATGTATGCATCAAGCGGAAAATCCGCAACCGGATGCAGGATCTGGGGCAATCCATCTTTGTCCAGTCGGAAGATCGCTGTGAGGATGGATTTGGCAGTCTGAGCGAGCGCGCCACTGCTGAAATGAAGGGGGAAAAGGACCGCGATGTATATGCCCAAAAGGCATGCGCCAAATGGCTGGATGTACGGACATTTGGTCAAGTTTTCGCCTTCAAGGATGCCAAAGGAGTCTCTGTAGGGGTACGCGGACCTGTCTCTATCCATCAGGCAGTCAGCGTCTCGCCGGTGGAGATCGAGTCCATGCAGATCACTAAGAGCGTCAACGGCGAAAAGAGCGAAAAAGGGAGCAATCGGACTTCTGATACCATGGGTACCAAACATTTCGTCCGTTTTGGCCTATATCAGATCAAAGGCTCCATCAATGTGCAGCTGGCAGAGAAGACCGGCTTTTCCTACGAGGATGCCCAGATCGTCAAAGAATGCCTGCGTACGCTGTTTGTAAACGACGCCTCGGCCGCCCGTCCGGATGGCTCCATGGAGGTGGTGCGTCTCTACTGGTGGGAGCACAACTGCAAGGATGGGCAGTATTCCTCCGCGCAGGTTCACCGCTCTCTCAAAGTGACACCCAAGGTGCTTGACCGCCCGCCGGAAAGTGTTGACGATTACGAGATCACGTTAGAACCGCTTGAGGGACTGGAGCCGGAGATTATCAATGGATTATAACGACGACGATCTCCTCCAGCTATCCGGGCTGCAGCACTTTGCCTTCTGCCGGCGGCAGTGGGCGCTGATCCACATTGAAAACCAGTGGCGGGAAAACCTGCGTACCGTGGAGGGCGATCTGTTCCACAGCCGGGCGCACGATGAGGCGCAGCGGGAACGCCGAGGCGATACGCTGATCCTGCGCGGGCTCCCGGTCGTCTCCCGTGCGCTGGGGATCTCCGGCCAGTGCGACGTGGTGGAATTCCACGCAGATCCGGACGGCATTCCCCTGCGCGGCGAGACAGGGCTGTGGCGGCCGTTCCCGGTCGAGTACAAGCGCGGCGCGCCCAAGGCACATAACGCAGATGCGCTGCAGTTGTGCGCGCAGGCCATGTGCCTGGAGGAGATGCTGTGCTGTTCCATCGCCCAGGGGGCCCTCTTTTACGGCGAAACACGCCGGCGGACAGCCGTCCCGTTCACCCGCGAACTGCGCCAGCAGGTCCGGACTTCTCTGGAAGAAATGCACCAGCTCTTCCGCCGCGGTTATACGCCCAGGGTCAAGCCGTCCAAATCCTGCAACGCCTGCTCGCTCAAGGAGCTCTGCCTGCCCGCGCTGATGCGCCGGCGAAGCGTGGCGGACTACCTGCGCGGGGCTATGGAGGAAGAAGTATGAGACATCTGCTCAACACGCTGTTTGTGACCTCTGAAGACATCTATCTGTCCCTGGACGGGGAAAACGTGGTGGCCAACCGGGATAAACAGATCGCCGCGCGTTACCCGCTGCACACGCTGTCCGGGATCCTCACCTTTTCCTACGCGGGCGCCTCCCCCGCCCTGATGGGTGCCTGCGCAGAACGGGGCATTTCGCTCGCATTTTGCACGCCTCGGGGCCGGTTTCTCGCCCGGGTCAGCGGCGAAAATAACGGAAACGTCCTGCTGCGCCGCACACAGTACCGCATGGCCGACGATCCCATGGAGAGCTGCCGGATCGCCCGCACCATGATTTTCGGGAAGCTCTATAACGCCCGCTGGAGCATTGAGCGCACCCGACGGGATCACAGTCTGCGCCTGGACGCTGAAAAGCTGGGGCACGCCTCTCAAACAATTCAGGAGCTGCTGCCGGCAGTATCACAGGAGACATCGTTAGACCGTCTGCGCGGTCTGGAGGGCGTAGGCGCGGCTGCCTACTTCGGTGTGCTGGACGATATGGTGCTCCATGATAAGGAGAACTTTTTCTTCCATGCCCGCAGCCGCCGCCCGCCATTGGACCCGTTCAACGCAATGCTCTCCTTTGCCTATTCTCTGCTGGCAAACGACTGCGCCGCAGCGCTCGAGAGCGTGGGGCTGGATTCCTACGTGGGATTTCTGCACCGCGATCGTCCCGGCCGAAGCTCTCTGGCGCTGGACCTGATGGAGGAGCTCCGTCCGTGCATGGCCGATCGGTTCGTATTAACGCTGATCAACAACCGTATGATCAAGTCCTCCGATTTTATTCAGCGGGAAAATGGCAGTGTCCTGCTACAGGATGATGCGCGGCGATCATTTCTCAAGCGCTGGCAGGAGAAAAAGCAGGAGACACTCACACACCCCTATCTGGGGGAAAAGCTCCCCTGGGGACTGGTGCCATTTTTGCAGGCGCTGCTCCTATCCCGCTGTCTGCGCGGAGATCTGGACGCATACCCGCCGTTTTTATGGAAGTGAGGATGCCATGCTTGTTTTGATCACCTATGACGTGAATACTGAAACGGCGGCGGGGCGCAAACGGCTGAGAAAAATCGCCCGTCAGTGCGTAAACTATGGTCAGCGGGTGCAAAACTCCGTATTTGAGTGCCTCCTTGACGCCGCTCAGTGCCGTACCCTTCAGGCCTCTCTGTGCAGTATTATGGATCCCGAAAAGGACAGCCTGCGATTTTACTACCTGGGCAAAAAATATGAAAAGAAAATTGAGCATTTCGGCTGTAAAAGCACATACCTGCCGGAGGACCCGATGATTCTTTAAACTTTTAAACGGTGCGAACCCAAAGTGCTCACGCACTTCCCAACGGGTTCGCACTTTAAAAAAACAAACAACAGCTTTTATTTTGAAAAAAGCAGAATCCTTTCTGAGTATTCGGGCGCTGAAACTGTTCAGAATACCGTCGATTCTACTATACTTTCATCAAGAATTAAATCGGTGTTCTGTACATTTTTACTGTCGCTTCCCACACGGGAAGCGTGGATTGAAATACGCAAAAAATTTGCCGTCTATTTTGCGAATAAGTCGCTTCCCACACGGGAAGCGTGGATTGAAATCGTATATAAGCAACACTCATGACATTCCACATCACGTCGCTTCCCACACGGGAAGCGTGGATTGAAATCGTATATAAGCAACACTCATGACATTCCACATCACGTCGCTTCCCACACGGGAAGCGTGGATTGAAATTACCCCGCTTAATCCTCACAATATGTGTAGCAACAAGTCGCTTCCCACACGGGAAGCGTGGATTGAAATTCGGCTACTTGGAGACGTGGTTAGGTTGCTTGGGTCGCTTCCCACACGGGAAGCGTGGATTGAAATCAACCTTACCATTGATCAATCACTCCCCTAATCAGTCGCTTCCCACACGGGAAGCGTGGATTGAAATATTAATAATCTCACAATGTGTCATATCATCACTCGTCGCTTCCCACACGGGAAGCGTGGATTGAAATTCCGCGCCGCTCTCCGGTAAATGGGACAAATACGGTCGCTTCCCACACGGGAAGCGTGGATTGAAATTCCAAGTCCCAAGGCATACCCGGCCTCGTAATAAGGTCGCTTCCCACACGGGAAGCGTGGATTGAAATAACTTTGCACCCTCGAC
>CASFCH010000009.1 GCA_949293315.1 uncultured Oscillospiraceae bacterium
AGGAGCTCAGCAGTCAGATCCTTACGCATCAGGAACGGATTGCCGCGCTCACCCAGGCGCTTGAGGGGGAGCGCGGCCGGCTGGAGGAGCTCACCGCCACGCTGTCCGGCGCCCGCAGCGAGGACGAGGGCCTCGGCGGGCAGATGGAGGCGCTCGCGTCGGAGGTCTCCGCCCTGACGCTGCAGATCGCGGATGCGCGGATCTCCCTGGCGGCGGACGAGACGTCCCAGGCGGAGATTCAGGCGCGTCTGGAGGAGATCGGACGTACGCTCTCCGGTCAGGATGAGGTGCGTGAACTGCTCGAGCGCCGCCGGGCGCAGGCGCAGGAACGGCTGGAGGAGAGCGAGGAGGAGCTCGAGAGCGTCTCCAATTCTCTGGATGGGTATGCCCTCATGGCGGAAAAACGCCGCCGAAAGCTGGAAAACGCCCAGCGCGCACGGGACGATCTGTCCATCCAGCTGCGGCAGGCGCAGTCCCGCGCCAAAATGCTCGACGACATGCAGAAGAATATGGAGGGCTATTCCGGCAGCGTCAAGGCCGTGATGAAGCAGGCGCGCGCCGGGGCGCTGACGGGCATTCACGGCGCCGTCACGCAGATCCTCCACACGCAGGACCGCTATTCCACCGCCATTGAGACGGCGCTCGGCGCGGCGGTGCAGAATATCGTCACCGATACCGAGGCCGACGCCAAGCGCGCCATCTACTACCTGAAGGAGCACTCCCTGGGCCGCGCGACCTTTCTGCCGCTGACGAGCGTGCGCGGCCGCACGCTCAGTGAGCCGGGTCTGTCCGGCTGCCGGGGCTTTATCGATATCGCGTCCAATCTCGTTACATACGACGGGCGGTACGAGCCGGTGATCCAGTCCCTGCTCGGGCGCACCGCCGTGGCGCAGGATATGGACTGTGCGATCGCCATCGCTAAAAAATATTCCTATCGGTTTAAAATCGTCACGCTCGACGGCCAGGTGCTCAACGCCGGCGGCTCCATGACGGGCGGCTCCCGCGTCCACTCCTCGGGCGTGATCGGCCGCGCGAATGAGCTGGAAAAGCTCGCCGCGCAGATCCGGAAAATGGAGGAGGAGCTGCGCGCGGGTGAGGAGCAGTTCCGCGCCGCCAGGGAGGAAGAGGCGCGCTGCCGCGCCGAGTATGAGGCGGCCAAGGCGGCCGTTCAGAACGCGTCGGAGGAGAAAATTCGGCGCGAGAGCGACATCCGCCTGATCGACACCCAGCTTTCCGCCGCCCGCGAGTCGGCCGGGGGGCTGGATGCGGAGCGGGAGACACTGCGCGCGCGCCTGGGTGAAATTGAGCGTGAAAGGGCGGAGATCTCCGCCCGCATTGACACACTGGCGCAGCAGTCGGAGGAGCGGAACGCCCGGATGGCGGAGTTGACCGCCGGGCGCGAGGAGCTCAATGAAAAGCGCGAAAAGCTCAATGAGGAGATCTCCGGCATCAACCTGAAAATGCTGGAGCTCAACAAGGATATCCAGCAGAGCACGGCCGCAGTCGACGAGCTTGGCCGCCGCCTGGAGCTGCACGCCGGCAGGCTGACGCAGTTTGACGACGAGATCGCCCAGACACAGCAGAAAAATACGGCGCTGAACGAGAATATCGTTTCCCTGCAAAGTCAGATTGATCAGCTGCGCCTGAAGGGGACGGACACACGCGCGCAGATCGACGCGCTGATCGCCCGGCGGGAGCAGGAGGAGCAGAAGAGCACGGAGCTGCGCCTGCTCGAACGCGCCAAGAGCGCGGAGCGCGAAAAGCTTAGCGGCGAGCTGGCCCGGCTGGAGGAAAAAAAGGCCTCCGTCCGCAAGGAGTACGACGCTGCGGTTGCCCGCCTGTTTGACGAATACCAGCTCACCCGGCGCGAGGCGCAGGAGCAGGCCAGGCCGATCGAGAATCTTCGCGAGGCACAGGGCCGCCTGAGCGAACTGAAAAAGGCGATCTCCGCTCTCGGCAGCGTCAACGTGGGCGCGGTGGAGGAATACAAAGAGGTCTCCGAGCGGTACGAGTTCATGCGCGGGCAGATCGGCGACGTCGAGTCCTCCCGCGATGAGATCAACCGCCTGATCGAGGACCTCACCGCCCGGATGGGCGAGCGCTTTATGACCGAATTCCAGAAGATCAACCGCAATTTCGGCGAGACGTTTGCCCGCCTGTTCGGCGGCGGCGCGGCCAAGCTCGTGCTCGATGATCCGAACGATCCGCTCGAGTGCGGCATCGATATCGAGATCCAGCCGCCCGGCAAGAGCGTCAAAAACATCGACCTCTTCTCCGGCGGGGAGAAGGGCCTTGCGGGCATCGCCCTGCTGCTGGCGATCCTGCACGTCAAGCCCGCGCCGTTCTGCATCTTTGACGAGGTGGAGGCCGCGCTCGACGACGTCAATGTGGCCCGCTATGCGGCCTACCTGCGCAGCATGACGGACCGCACACAGTTTGTCTTAATCACCCACCGCCGCGGCACCATGGAGGAGGCCGACACCCTCTATGGCGTGACGATGCAGGAGAAGGGCGTTTCCAAGCTCTTGAAGCTCAACACGGCGGGGGTGGCCGCCAAACTCGGAATCAAGGAGTGATCGCATGGGACTGTTCAGCAAGTGGAGCCGCGGCCTTCGCAAGACGCGCAAGGGGATGACGAATGCCATTGACGAGATCCTCGGCGCACGCAAGGTCATCGACGAGGAATTGTATGAGGATCTGGAGGAGGCCCTCATCATGGGCGACGTGGGCGTGGTCACCAGCGCCCGGATCATCGCGGAGGTGCGCAATCAGATCAGGCGCTCCCGGGATAAGGAGCCGGAAAAGGTCCGCGCCAAGATGGAGGAGGTCATCGCCGATATGCTGCGCGGCGGGGAGGAGCTCCATCTGGGGACAAAGCCCTCCGTGATCCTGGTCATCGGCGTCAACGGCGTCGGCAAGACGACTACCATCGGCAAGCTGGCCGCCCGCTTTAAGGCAGAGGGGAAAAAGGTCATCCTCGGCGCGGCGGACACGTTCCGCGCGGCGGCGATCGAGCAGCTTCAGGAGTGGGCGGACCGCGCGGGCGTTGAAATGATCAAGCACAAGGAGGGCGCGGACCCGGCGGCGGTCGTGTTTGACGCCATTGCGGCGGGCAAGGCGCGCGGCGCGGATGTGATCATCTGTGATACGGCGGGCCGCCTGCACAATAAGAAGAACCTCATGGATGAGCTCAACAAGATCTACCGCGTGATCGGGCGGGAGCTTCCGGATGCCGATAAGGAGTGCCTGCTGGTACTCGATGCGACCACCGGGCAGAACGCCGTCAACCAGGCGCGGGAGTTCAAGGCGGCCGCGGATATCACCGGCATCGTCCTGACCAAGCTGGACGGGACGGCCCGCGGCGGCGTGGTGCTCGCCATTAAGAACGAACTGGAAATCCCCGTCAAATTCGTCGGCGTCGGCGAGCAGATCGACGACCTGCAGCCGTTTGATCCGGAGGCATTTGCGCAGGGACTGTTCATGACACAGGAGGATGAGGAAGATGGCATCTTGGGGCAATCAGAAGCAGGAGAAGATGGACCGGCTGATTACGCTGGGGATGAGCGCGGGGACGTACCTCTTTACGGTGATCGGGGATATCCGGCGGATTCGGAAGAGATACCTGGGAGCGCCGTCGGCACAGGCGAAGACGCACCCGCTGCCGAGCAAGCCGCTGGGGCAGATGACGATCGAGGAGCTGCTCTTTACCCCGAAGGTGCGGAAGATGAAGGCGGATCCCTTCCGGAAGGAGAAGACGCACCGGCGGTCGAAGATGATCGGGACCCGGTGACGGCGGACGACGCCGCGGAAGATGAGCCCGGAGAGGACGGGAAATCCGTGCAGACGGACGAGCCGGAGGCGGCCGAACAGGAAGCGGAACAGCCCAAAAAGAAGAGGAGAGGTTTCTTTGGATTTTTTAATCGCAACGCATAATATGAAAAAGCGCGCGGAGCTGGAGCGCATTCTCTCCCCGCTGGGGGTGCATGTGCGCACGGCGGAGGAGGCGGGCGTTCCCCTGACCGATGTTGAGGAGACTGGGACCACCTTTGAGGAAAACGCCTTTTTAAAGGCGGACGCTGGCTGCCGGGAGAGCGGCATGGCCTGCATTGCGGACGACTCCGGTCTGGCGGTGGACGCGCTCGGCGGTGCGCCGGGCGTCTATTCCGCACGCTATGCCGGCGTGCACGGGGACGATCAGGCCAATAACAGCAAGCTGCTTGAAAATTTAAAGGATGTCCCGGACGAAAAACGCACGGCCCGCTTCGTCAGCGTGGTCTGCTGCGTGTTCCCGGACGGGAAAACCATCTATGCCCGCGGCGAGTGCGAGGGATTGATCGGCCATGCGCCGCGCGGGGACGGCGGCTTCGGCTACGATCCGCTGTTCCTGCTGCCGGACGGCCGCTGCTTTGGGGAGATGGACGCCGCGGAAAAGGATGCGGTGAGCCACCGCGGCAATGCGCTGCGCCTGTTCAAGCAGAAATTACAGGAAATTTTATGAGGATGATACGATGACCAGTAAAGAACGCGCCGCCTTCAGGGCGCAGGCAAATACGCTAAAGCCGCTGTTCCAGGCCGGGAAGGGCGGGATCTCCGACGCCCTCGTCGGCCAGACGGACGAGGCGCTCACGGCCCATGAGCTGATCAAGATCCGGGTTCTGCTGGAGACGACGCCCGAGCCCCCGCGCGCCATCGCGGAGCAGCTCGCCGCGCGCACCGGGGCCGAGGTAATCCAGGTGCTCGGCGGGGTGATCACCCTGTACCGGTACAGTGAGGAGCTGCACGCGAAGGAGCGGCAGAAGCAGGAGAATATCAAAAAAGCGGAGCGTGTCCGCTCCCATAACGCATATGAGCGCATGCGGGCACAGAAAAAGACTGCGTTCCCCAAAAAGCGCGAGGGGAAGAACCGGAATGGCTAAGCTCGGCATTTTCGGCGGCACGTTTAATCCCCCGCATAAGGGGCATCTTAAACTTGCGGAGCAGTTTATGGATCTGTTGGAGCTGGACAGGATGGTCATTATCCCCGCCTGCATCCCGCCGCACAAGGACGCCCCGCAGCTGGCCTCCGGCACGGACCGGATGGCGCTGTGCCGCTCCCTGTTCCGGGGGCCGGGATTCGAGTTTTCGGACATGGAGCTGCTCCGCGGCGGCCGCAGTTATACGAGTGACACCGTCCGCATCCTGCAGGATGCGCATCCGTCGGATGCGCTGTACCTCATCATGGGATCGGACATGCTCGTCACGCTCCACGCGTGGCACGAGCCGCTGGAGATCGTGCGCCGCTGCCGGATCTGCGCCGCCACGCGCGGCGACCTGCACCGGGCACAGCTGGAGGCATATGTTCAGGAGCATTTTCCCTCCTTTCAGGACCGCTTCATTATCGCGGGGATCGAGCCGGTCGTGATCAGCTCCACCCGCCTGCGTGCGCAGATCGCCGCCGGAGCCGACGTCCGCGATTATCTGACGGACGGGGAGATCGCCTATATTGCAGAAAAGGGGCTTTATCATGCAGGAAACACAGCGCAATGAGGAGTTTATCGAGGTCATCCGGAAAAGGCTGGGGGAAAAGCGCTTTAACCACAGCATGTGCGTGGCGCAGGCCGCCCGGGAGCTGGCCGAACAGTACGGCGCAGATCCGGAGCGGGCGTACACGGCGGGCATCCTGCACGACGTGATGAAGGAGGCCCCGGGAGAAGAACAGTTGCAAACGATCGCGTCAGCGGGTATAATATTGACGGATGTGGAGCGTGCCAATCAAAAGCTCTGGCACGCCGTGGCGGGATATGCCTACTGCCGCGATACGCTGCACGTGACGGATTCCGGCATTCTGGACGCCATCCGCTATCACACCACCGGACGCGCCGATATGACGCTGCTGGAAAAGTGCGTGTATATCGCGGACTTTATCAGCGCGGACCGCGATTATCCCGGCGTGGAGGAGATCCGCGCCTGTGCGCGCCGCGGGCTGACCGCCGTCATGCTCGAGGGGATGAAGTTCACCATCGCGGAGCTGGCGGAAAAAGGGCAGGCGATCCACCCGGATACCGTCGCCGCCTACAACCAAATCATCATATCCGATTCGGAGGGAAATCAATGACAGGCGAACAGATCTATCAGGCGGTTGTCAAGACGCTCTATGATAAAAAGGCGGAGGATATCCAGGTGATGAAGATCGGCGATCTGACGATCGTGGCGGATTACTTTGTCATCGCGACCGGCACCTCCACCACCCACGTCAAGTCGCTCGCGGACAATGTGGAGTATGAGCTGGGGCTTCAGGGCGTCCAGCCCGGCCATATCGAGGGGAAGGCCACCGGCTGGATCCTCCTCGACTACGGCAGTGTGGTAGTCCATGTGTTTCTGGCCGATATGCGGGATTATTACAATCTGGAACGCCTGTGGACAGACGCCGAGCAGGTGGATATTACGGAACTGATCTCATCATCGAAGGAGAATGTAGAATGAAATACGATTTTGCTCAAGTGGAGAAAAAATGGCAGCAAAAGTGGGCGCGCGAAAAGACGTTTAAGGCGTTTAACGACAGCGAGAAGGAGCCCTACTACTGTCTGGTGGAGTTCCCCTATCCGTCGGGCTACGGCCTGCACGTCGGCCACCTGCGCTCCTACACGGCGCTCGACGCCGTGGCGCGCAAAAAGCGCATGGAGGGCTATAACGTCCTCTTCCCCATGGGCTGGGACGCCTTCGGCCTGCCGGCGGAAAACTTCGCGATCAAGAACCACGTCCATCCCGCGGAGTTCACCAATCAGAATATCGCCCACTTCAAGCAGCAGCTCCAGTCCATCGGCTTCTCCTTTGACTGGGACCGCGAGGTCAACACCACGGACCCCGACTACTATAAGTGGACGCAGTGGATCTTCCTCCAGCTTTATAAGCACGGCCTGGCCTATAAGAAGGAGATGAGCGTCAACTGGTGCACCTCCTGCAAGTGCGTGCTGGCCAATGAGGAGGTCGTCAACGGCGTGTGCGAGCGCTGCGGCAGCGAGGTGATCCACAAGGTCAAGAGCCAGTGGATGCTCAAGATCACCGCATACGCCCAGCGCCTGATTGACGATCTGGACGATCTGGACTTTATCGAGCGCGTCAAGACCCAGCAGAAGAACTGGATCGGCCGCTCCACGGGCGCCAACGTGGATTTCACCGCCACCACGGGCGACATCATCACCGTGTACACCACCCGCCCGGACACCCTTTTCGGCGCTACATACATGGTCATCTCCCCCGAGTATGACAAGCTCGAAAAGTGGGCGGACGTGATCGAGAATATGGACGAGGTGCGCGCCTACCAGCAGGAGGCGGCCCGCAAGTCCGACTTTGAGCGCACGGAGGTCAACAAGGAGAAGACCGGCGTCATGCTCCGCGGCGTGCGCGCAATAAACCCCGTCAACGGCAGGGAGATCCCGATCTTCATCTCCGACTACGTTCTGGCCTCCTACGGTACGGGCGCGATCATGGCCGTCCCGGCGCACGACACGCGCGACTGGGAGTTCGCCAAGAAGTTTGACCTGCCGATCATCGAGGTCGTCAAGGGCGGTGAAGACGTTCAGAAGGAGGCGTTCACCGACTGCGCGACCGGCGTGCTCGTCAACTCCGACTTCCTCACCGGTCTGTCCGTGGAGGAGGCCAAGGTCAAGATCATCGAGTGGCTCACGGAGAACGGCAAGGGCAGTGCGAAGGTCAACTACAAGCTGCGCGACTGGGTCTTCTCCCGCCAGCGCTACTGGGGCGAGCCGATCCCGATGGTCTACTGCGAGCACTGCGGCTGGCAGCCGATCGACGAGAGCGAGCTGCCGCTGCGCCTGCCGATGGTCGACTCCTACGAGCCGACGGACGACGGCGAGTCCCCCCTGGCCAAGATGACCGACTGGGTCAACACCACCTGCCCCAAGTGCGGCGGACCCGCCAGGCGGGAGACGGACACCATGCCCCAGTGGGCCGGATCGTCCTGGTACTTCCTGCGCTACTGCGACCCGCACAACAATGAGGCGCTCGCCTCCAAACAGGCACTCGAGTACTGGACGCCCGTCGACTGGTACAACGGCGGCATGGAGCACACCACGCTCCATCTGCTGTACAGCCGCTTCTGGCACAAGTTCCTGTATGACATCGGCGTGGTGCCGACCAGCGAGCCCTATAAAAAGCGCACCAGCCACGGCATGATCCTCGGCTCCAACGGCGAAAAGATGAGCAAATCCCGCGGCAACATCGTCAATCCGGACGAGATCGTGGAGCAGTACGGCGCGGACACCATCCGCCTGTATGAGATGTTCATCGGCGACTTTGAAAAGGCCGCCCCGTGGAACTCCGACTCCATCAAGGGCTGTAAGCGCTTCCTGGAGCGCGTGTGGGGTCTGGCGGATCTCGTCACGGACGGCGGGTACCGCCCGGCGCTCGAGGCCGATATGCACAAGGCCATCAAAAAGGTCACCTTTGATATCGACAACCTCAAGGCCAACACGGCCATCGCCACGCTGATGACGCTTGTCAACAAATTCTATGATACCGGCGCCGTCACACGCGAGGAGCTGCGCACCCTGCTGATCCTGCTCAATCCGCTCGCCCCGCACATGACGGAGGAGCTGTATGAGCAGCTCGGCTTTGACGGGGAGCTCAACGCGCAGCAGTGGCCTACCTATGACGAGGCCAAGTGTGTGGATGAGACGATCCAGATCGCCGTCCAGGTCAACGGAAAGGTCCGCGCCAAGCTGGAAATCCCGGCCGATCTCCCGCAGGAGGACGTGCTGCGCGCCGCGCGCGAACATGAAAAGGTGCGCGAGCTCCTTGCGGGAAAGAACGTCGTGAAAGAGATCTACGTCAGGGGAAAGCTGGTCAATCTGGTCGTAAAATAAAATTGCTTGACAAACGCACGGTACAGGATATATAATAATTTAGTGTACTTCACAATATACCCCTGCATATCTGCGGAGGGAGGGAAATAAATGAGCCAGGTCAAAGTTCGCGAAAACGAGTCTCTTGAGAGCGCACTGCGCCGTTTCAAGAGGCAGACCTCCAGGGATGGCGTCATCCAGGAAGTCCGCAAAAGGGAACATTATGAAAAGCCTTCAGTCAAGAGGAAGAAGAAGTCTGAGGCAGCTCGTAAGCGCAAGTATCGATAATTCCCGGGAGCCTGCCGGCGCAAGCCACGGCAGGCTCCTGCTCTTTCTATGCAAACCAAAAGAACGGCGGGCCGCCGGCCGGGAGGGAGTACCATGTCAACAAGAATGCCAAAATACCGTTTCCGTCGACTGGCGGACATCACTGCGGACGACCTGCGGAAAATGGGCGCGCTGGGCGTCGGGCTCGATGTGGACAACACCACTGCGTTTGACAGCAGCAATGAGCTGATCGAGGGCGTCGCGCAGTGGGTGGAGCAGATGCGCGCGGAGGGATTTCCCATGGTGATCGTCTCCAACGGATTCAAAAAGCGCGTCAAGCCCGTCGCATCACAGCTCGGGCTTGACTACATTCCCTTTTCGGTCAAACCGCTGCCGTTCGGGTACTGGCGCGCGGCCAAAAGGATGCGCATCCCCGTGGAGAAGATGGCGTTCGTCGGCGATCAGCTGATCACGGATATCCGCGGGGCCAATCTGGCGGGGGCGATCCCCGTCTATGTTGATCCCGCCCGGAAGGAGGAGCGCCTGGTCAAACTGTTTATCAAGCGGCGCGTCAACGAGCGGCCGATCCTCGAGCGGTTCGACCGCGAATTCCCGCACCGGAATTTCAGACACAGGGGAGAGGATTCTCATGAAAAAAAGGAAGATTAAGATTTTAAACGGCCCGAACCTGAACCTCACCGGCGTGCGGGAGCCGTCCGTCTACGGCAGCGAGACGCTCGAGGATATCAACCGGCGCATCGCGGCGCACGCCGCCGGGCTCGGAATCGAGTGCGACTTTTTCCAGAGCAATTCGGAGGGCGCGCTGATCGACGCGGTGCACCGCGTGCTGCTCGACGGCTACGATGGCGCCGTGATCAACGCGGGGGCCTACACCCATTACAGCTACGCCCTGCGCGATGCGATCGCCGCCACGGGAAAGCCGTTTGCGGAGGTGCACATGTCCAATATCCACGCCCGGGAGGAATTCCGGCATACCTCGGTGATCGCGCCCGTGTGCAGAGGATCGGTGATCGGATTCGGCGCGCAGAGTTATATTCTGGCGCTGGACGGATTGGCGGCGATATTATGCGATTGAATGTCCATGCGCTGCAGGCGCAGCTGGCGTCCGGCCAGGGCGCGCTGATTCGCTATCCGGAAAACAGGCGCTATTTTACGAACTTTATTTCCTCCGCCGGCTTTTTGCTCGTCACGCGGGAGCGGGCGCTCTTCCAGACGGACAGCCGCTATATCGAGGCGGCGCAGGCCGCCGTCCCCGCCGGGATTGAGGTCCGGGAGGCCGGTGCATTGGATGCGAAGGTGCTTCAGGAGCTGAAAATTGAACGGCTGAGCATTGAGGCGTCCCACACGACGATCGCCGCGCTGCACGGATTGGAAAAAATCTGCACCGGTGTTGAGATTGATACAAGGGATTTTCTGGACGATGCCGTGGGCGCGCTGCGGGCGGTCAAATCGCGGGATGAGGTGGAAAAGATCATCCGCGCCCAGCGGATCGCCGAGCGCGCGCTGGAAAAGACGCTCGCCATGATCCGCCCCGGCGTCACGGAGCGCGAGATCGCCCTCTCACTCGATTTCAACATGCTCTCCATGGGGGCTCAGGCCCTCTCCTTTGAGACGATCGCCGTCAGCGGGGAGAACTCCTCCAGACCGCACGGCGTGCCGGGGGACCGGCAGGTGCGCGCGGGGGATTTTATCACCATGGATTTCGGCGCGGTGGTGGAGGGCTACCACAGCGATATGACGCGCACTGTTGCCGTCGGTTCCGTGACGGCGGAGCAGCGGAAGGTATACGATACGGTTCTCGCTGCGCAGGCGGCCATGCTCGACGGCCTGCGGGCCGGGATCACCTGCGCACAGGCGGACGCGCTGGCGCGGGATGTGATCGAGCACGCCGGGTACGGGAAGTTTTTCCGCCACTCGGCGGGCCACGGCGTGGGGCTGGAGATCCATGAGCCCCCGTTTGAAGGACCGCGATCCCAGGAGGTGCTCCGGGCCGGGAACGTGGTCACGGCGGAGCCGGGGATCTACCTGCCCGGCCAGTTTGGCGTGCGGATCGAGGATATGGCCTATCTCACCCCGACGGGGATCGAGAATCTGACTCAGGCGCCCAAAGAACTGCTGGTGTTGTAAGAAAAATGATCGGCAGGGCTTGAAAAATCGGCCCCAATCGGTTAAACTATAAGAGGCCATGAATATGTAACATACGGTCATTCTAAATTCGGAGGATTCATATATGATTTCAGCAGGAGATTTCAGGAACGGTGTCACCTTTGAGATGGACGGCAACGTCTATCAGATCATCGAGTTCCAGCATGTAAAGCCCGGCAAGGGCGCGGCGTTTGTCCGTGCGAAGATCCGCGACGTGATCGGCGGCAGCGTGACGGAGCGCACCTTCAACCCGAATGATAAATATCCCACCGCCTTTATCGAGCGTAAGGATATGGAGTATTCCTATGAGGACGGCGGCCTTTACTACTTTATGGATCCGGAGACATATGACATGATCCCGATCAACGGGAGCGATCTGCCGGACAGCTTCAAGTTCGTCAAGGAGAACATGACCTGTAAGGTCCTCTCCTACAAGGGCAGCGTATTTGGCGTGGAGCCGCCGAACTTCGTCTCCCTTCAGGTGACCAAGACCGACCCCGGCTTTAAGGGCAACACGGCAACCAACACGCTCAAGCCCGCCACGGTGGAGACGGGGGCCGAGGTCCGCGTGCCGCTCTTCATTGAGGAGGGCGAGATGATCAACATCGATACCCGCACGGGCGAGTACATGTCCCGCGGCGAGTGATCTGCCCGCCCCGCCTTTCACCGAAACACCCTATTAAGTCAATCCGCTGCGGCGGATCAGGAATGGAGGATCATATGATGACAATTTCCGAGAAAGTCGCCTACATCAAGGGCCTGATGGAGGGCATGAAGCTCGATGAGTCCAAGGACGAGATCAAGCTGACCCAGAAAATCGTCGAGGTGCTCGAGGACATGGCGCTGACCATCGCCGATCTGGAGGACAGCGTGGACCTCATGGGCGAGCAGGTCGACGCCGTGGATGAGGATCTGGACGCGCTCGAGGGTTATGTCTATGATGACGATGACGAGTGCGACGACGACTGCTGCTGCGATGAGGACGTCTACGAGGTCAAGTGCCCCAAGTGCGGCAACATGATCTATGTGGACGGCGATATCCTCGACGAGGGCTCGATCGACTGCCCCTCCTGCGGCGAGAAGCTGGAGTTTGACGTCAATTTTGACGAAGAAGAGGACGGCGCGGAGGATAAATAAGATCCGCCCGGATTTTACAAGATTTTAACCAAAAGCTGTGCGTGCGCACAGCTTTTTTTATTGCAATTTGTGAAGTCGAATGGTATAATCAGTAGTAGGTCCTAAAGAGAAAATTGAATCAGATAGGGGAGGAGAACGTGGAAAAAGTACCGCAAACCAAACAGAAGCTCGATTACAAAAAGACCTTTTTGATCGGCTTCGGCTTCCTGGCGAGCTCGGCCCTGTGGGCGGTGTACAACGCCTATGTGCCGCTGATTTTGAATGAGAAGCTCAGTCAGGTGGAGTTTATCATGCAGCGGGGGATTCTGGGTGTACTCGTCGGCTTTATCATGACGTTTGACAATATCTTCGGCGTCATCTTCCAGCCGCTCTTCGGCCGCCTGTCCGACAGGACGCACAGCCGGTTCGGCAAGCGGCGTATTTATCTGCTCATCGGCATGCCGATTTCCGCACTCCTGTTCATCTTGATCCCGGCTGCGGAGACCGTCGTCGTCATGATGCTGTGCGTTATTCTGTTCAACTTTGTGATGTCCACCTGGCGGTCTCCGGTAGTTGCCCTGATGCCGGACCTGACCCCGCCCGCCCTGCGCAGCGAGGGCAACGCCGTCATCAATCTGATGGGCGGCGTGGGTACTTTCCTGGGCATGGTCAGCGGCATGTTCCTGACGCAGGTGCTCGGCATTGAGGACGGTCTGATGGGCCGCATGATCGTGTTCACCTTTACGTCGGTGGTCGTTTTGATCAGCCTGCTTGTCGTCATGCTGAAGGTGAAGGAGCCGGACAACCGACTTCGGAATGTCGCCGATCGCCGCATGGCGGAAGAGGAAGAGGCCAAGGCGCTGGCAGAGGCCAGAGCGGCGGAAAAGAAAAAGTTTAAGGATCTCCGCCTCCCGCGGGAGAAAAAACTCAGCCTGCTCTTTATGCTGGTCGGCCTGTTCTTTGTCTTCAATGGGTCAGAGACCATCCAGACGTATTTTACCACCTTTGCGACAACGGAACTGGGTGTGACGGAATTCATGGCCACGCTGCTCATGGGTGTGTTCGCACTCTCCCTGATGATCTTTGCCGTACCGGCCGGTAAGCTGGGGCAGAAGATCGGCCGCAAAAAGACGATTTTAATCGGCCTTGCAGGGGCACTCGTATTGTTCTTACTCTTCTTTGCAACGCGAAAGATTGAAGGGTTTATCTGGGTGATGATCGCGATCGCTCTGGTCGGCGGCGGCGCATGTGTGGCGCTGGTGAATATCAATACCCTGCCCATTGTGCTGGAGATCGGAACAGAGGAGCAGATCGGTGCGTTTACCGGTTACTATTACACGGCGACCTTTACGGCGTCAATCGTGGCCCCGATCCTGATGGGTGCAATCTTTGATATCACGACCAAGCCCGGTGGGATGGGATACTGGTCCCTGTTCATCTACAGCCCGATTGCGTTCCTGCTCGCGTTCCTGTGCATCCTCTTTGTCCGCCACGGCGAGACGGAGAATCCGGATGCGCTGGCACCCGATGATGAGGTCGCCTGACCGAAAAACTGAACGGGATAAACGAACGCCCCCGGCGCTGTCAGCGCCGGGGGCGTTTCCAATGCGCGGAGATTTTACTCGCGCATCATCTGAATATAGTCGAGCACTTCAAAGCCGAACCGCTTATACAGGCCCATCACCCGCCGGTTCTGCGGGCAGACCTCCAGCCGGAAGCGTTTGGCATGGCCATATTCTTTGCCCAGCCACTCCATGAACGCGCTCCCGAGCCCCTCCCCGCGAAAGTCGGATTTGATATACACCTCGTCGAGCATCACGGTCTCCCCGCCGGCCTCGCATGACCAGTAGCGCACGATCAGCGCATAGCCGGCCGTACGGCCGGCCTGCTTCAGGATCACGCCCCGCACGGAGCGGTCCTCCCCGGTGAGGATATGGTCGAAGGTGTTTTCAAAATGGTCGCGCCCGATGGGGTGCAGCGCGCCGTCCCCGCTGTAAAAGTCCGCGGACATGGCGATGTATTCGGGCCGGTCTCTGGGTGCAAAATCACGCACAGTCATATGATAAGCTCCTCCTGACTGACGGCGGGGCTTTTTCAGACGCCCCGCCCTGTGGTAAAAAACAGGGCCGGAAGGGGACGTGCAGCACGGGCCCTCCGGCTCTGTAAGATCTTCTCTGATCCATGAAAGCACTATTCCGGCGGCGTCACTGCCCGCCCCCAAAAAGCCAGTCCAGCGCGGAGGTGGCCGGTTCGGCGGTAGTGGACTCCGTCTCGGACGGACCCTCGATCACCTGAAGAATAATTTCCTCGCTGGGATCCACGGGGCCGCTGCCCGGTACGGGGGTCACCTTCCACACCGTGTTGGGAACATCGCCCTCCGCCCCCGGAACCGTGACGATCCGGATGTGGGTAAAGCCGAGCTCCGTGAGCTTTTTCTGCGCCTCGGTCACATCCATCCCCTCAATGTCCGCGGGGATCTCCTTCATCTCCACACCCTCGCTCACAACCAGGTGGATGACCGTCTTCTCCCCTGCGGGCTGATAGCCCTCCTGCGGCTTGATATCCTGGGAGATGATCGTCCCCTCGGTCTGGGTGGGGCTGTATTCGTATGTGACTTCAAAGGTGAAGAGCGAGTTGAAATAGGCGTTGTTCGCGATCGTGGAGTACAGCCGCCCCTCAAAGTTCGGGATGGTAATGGTATCCGGGATGCTGCTGCCGGCAGTCGTGCTCTCCTGATTGTCCACGGTGGTGAACTGGTCGCGGAACACCGTAAAGGCGAGGATGACGCCGATCACGACGAGCACCGCCAAAGTGATCCCGGCTGCGATTGCCGCCGTCTTCCGGGTAGAGACTGCCTTTTTTGCGGGGGACGCCGGTCTGGAGCCGCTCTCCGTACGCTCCCGGCGCAAAGGCTGTGAGGCGTAGGAGGCCGTGTTTGCCATCATCGTGGGAGAGGCGGAAAGCTCTGAACGCAGCTGCTCCACCCCGTGAATGCGGTCCTCGGGCAGGATCTCCAGCGCGTTCTTCATGGCGCTGAGCACATACGCCGGGGTGCGTTCGGCAATATCCGGGGGAATAATCATTTTATCATTTGTGGCGCGGGAGGTCGCCTCCGGCGGAGTGGTGCCCACAAGCGCGCGGTAGAGCACAGCGGCAAAGGCGTAAATATCCGTCCACGGCCCCTGCTGGCCCTTGAATCCGTACTGCTCAATGGCCGCATACCCGGGATAGAGCTGTGCGGTCAGATCGCCGCGCGCCGTGCGCGCCTGCCAGATGCTGAAGCCGGAAATGCGCAGTTTCCCATCCGCCCCGACCAGCAGCGTGGAGGGGGAGATCCCCCGGTGTACGATCCCGGAGGCGTGCAGATTCCCGAGTGTGGAGAGCACCGGCATAAAGAGCGGGCGCGCCTGCTCCCATGTCAGCGTACCGCTGCGGCTCTTGAGCAAATAGTCGCGCAGCGTGCGCGATTCAAAATACTCGTAGACGGCGTAGGCCGTTCCGTTATCCTCTACGATATCATAGGCCACGATCAGCGCGGAGAGGCCGCGCATGCGCACCAGCTTGCGCCACAGCTCCAAAAAGCTCTGATAGCAGTCGTCGAAGGTGGCGTCACAGCCGGGGATGATTTGAACGGTTTTGCCGTCGTTCGCGCGCTCCGCGATGGCGTCCGGGAAAAATTCGCGGATCATCACCGCCGCCTTCTGCACCATATCCCAGCCGATGTAGGTCGCGCCGTCCCCGTTGTGCTCCTGGACCAGGCCGACGAGATACCGCCCGCCCACGATCGTCCTGAGCGGAAGAAACGGCGCAGGCTGAGCGCAGTTGGCGTCAGTCCCGCAGTAGGGGCACTGATCCGATTCTCCGATCTTTTTCATGCAGCCCATGCAGATTCTCGATTCCGGGCCAGCCATGTAATCACTCCTCCATCTGAAGATCCGGTTACAAAAGTGTTACAGGAAAAATAACTTTTCATGATATAATAGCAGAATCGGGCGCGGTTTGTCAAGTCAGCGCCGCCCGTGCATCGGGCGGCGCTGAGGGCAGATCAGCCGATTTTGGTGATATATCTCTCTTTGCGCGGCGCCGCCTTAGGCGCTTCCCCGGCGGCGTACCCCAGCGCCAGGGACCCGACGCCGCGCAGCGTCTCCGGCAATCCCCACTTTTTCAGCAGCGCCTTGCCCTCCGCACTGTCGAAGATCTCGCGCTCGCGGTGGATCCAGCAGGAGGCGAGCCCCACGGCGTGGGCGGCGAGCATCATCGTGTCGAGCACGCAGCTCCCGTCCTCCACAAAGGTGTTCCGGCCCGGATCGGCCAGCACCAGCACGATGGCCGGCGCGCCGTAGTAGGGGTCGGAATCAGTCCCCAGAACGGCGGCGTTGAGGGCGGAAATCTGTCGGCGTGTTTCCGGATCCGTCACGGCGACGATCGCCGGGCTCTGCGCGCCGCGCCCCGTGGGGGCGTAAGTTCCCGCCTCCAGCACGGCGTCCAGCTTTTCCGGCTCGATGGCCCGGTCCTGATAGGCCCGCACGCTGCGGCGGGATTTGATATTTTCCAATACTTCGTTTGTCATCATCGGCACTTCCTTTTTTGGATTCAATTCAGTATAGCGCGGATTTGTGAAGGAAGTGTGAAAATTGAAAAAAGGGCCGGCAAAAGCCGGCCCAAGGGGTAAGAAGGAGGTTGCGTTCTTAAATCCGCCGTGATGGGGAGGGCAAACTGGAGATCTTTCCTGCCCGGATTATACCTCACGCCGCCGGGTACACAGCAGATGGGTTGTGACGGCGGCGATCAGGAGCACGGCCAGCAGTGCCAGCACGGCCCACGGCTCGCCGTCAAACAGGAAGATATACCAGGGACTGAGCAGTCCGTTTAGGTACGCCGGCAAAAAAGCGGCGGCGGCATATCGGTCATAAAAGAGGATCATGAGCAAAGCGGCGGGCAGCGCGGCGAGCGAGGCAGTGATGATATTCCGCATCCGGGAGGCGATCAGCCCCGCCAGAAGGGCGAGGATCGTCCCGCCCGCGCCGAGCAGCACACACAGCCGGAGGTACAGCCCCAGATAGGTCATCCCCGTATATCCGTGGGCCGTCGCGGCGGTGGGCAGGGCGGTGTCAAGCTGCCGAACCGACGCCATGGCGCCGTCGATCGGGACGTCATAATACCGCTCCACGCCCCAGCTTGCGAACATGGCGGCGGAGAGCGCGGTGCCCAGCGCGACCATCCCCAGCGCGCACGCGGCCATGGCCGCCAGACGGCGCCGCTCCGTCCTCCGCCCCGCCCGCGAGGCGTAGAGTATGGGGTACGTACCGCGCTGGTTTTCCAGGATTCCGTATGGCACGATCAGGAAGAGCGCGGCCATCGCGGTGAGCAGGATCGGGATCAGGCAGGTTGGCAGGTCCCGGATCAGCGTGCTGCTCATGACGGTGTAGAGCACGTCGCCGTCCGATTCGGCTTCCTGCGCAGCGGTCTCAAGATCGGGAAGCATATCCTGCATGGCAAAGAGAAAATAGACGGGCGCATCCGTGCCGGGGAACTGCATCTCCCCGCCGATGCACCGCAGACAGTATTCATAGTCTGCGTCCGATTGAAAGGGCTGGGGAGATCCCGTCGCCCCCTCGACCTCGAGTGGTGGAGTCTGATAGGTGACAAAGTGCAGTCCTTCCCGCAACTCTCCGGTGCGCTCATCCGGGAACGTACTCACTTCCAGCCGGGTGCCGGTGCGCCGGAGAACTTCGTCCTCCTCTGCGGCACGGATGATCTGCTCCTTTAGATGTTCGTACCGGCTGCGGAAGTCCGGGAGCTCATATGCCTCGATGGCGGAGCCGTACTGCTCCAGCAGCGCGTCCTGGAACAGCAGCTCCATGGAGTATTTTGTCTCCGGGTCAAGCGGGATCTCCTGCGGGTAGGACTCCGTGTGCGTCCGGGTGTACAGGATTCCAAAATCCCGGAAGAAGAGCAGATACCCGAAAACGAGCAGGAACGCACCCGCGATGGCCAGATACTGCGCACGGCGCATTTTTTTCAGTTCCTGAAAGAATAGACGCATGTGAAATCCCCCCATTGGTCAAAAGGTTACCGGATCTCGCACCGGCGCATGCGGACCAGATGCGCGGCCGCTGCCGCGATCGGGACGGCGGCCAGCAGCGCCAGAATGATCCAGGGCTCGGCGGAGAAGTGAAAGAGTTCGCCACTGGTGATCCCGAGCGGAACGGCAATGTAGCGGTAGAGGAACAGCACGCCCGCTGTGATCGGCACAAGCGCCGTGAGGTAACCGGTGATGATGTTGCGCTGATAAAAGGATATCAGCCCGGCGGTGAGCGCACAGCTGATCCCGGCTACGGCGGCGGCCGCCGCCATGCGGAGATAGAGCCCGAGGAACGTAATCCCCTGCCCGACGTAAGGGTAGACAAACTTGAAATACGACCGGCCGTCGTATGCCACGCTGTGCGTGGTGCCGTTCATGATGGCGTCATCGATCACACAGGAGTAATACCGCCCGAGATCCCAGGAGGTGAAAAGGATCACCGAGAGCAGGATTCCCAGCGCCGTCATCAGCAGAATGCAGGCGACCACGGCTCCGAGCCGGCGCCGTTCCGTGCGTCGCCCCGCTTTGGTGGAGCAGAGGAGCGGTAAGGTGTGCCGGCGGTTTTCCAGGATTCCGTACGGCACGAGGATGACGGCGCTGCACAGCGCGGCGGCCAGAATGGGAAGCACGGATTCGGGGATCAGCGTCACAAATTGGTCGGGCGCTATGTAAAATAGAGGCTGATCGCTGTCCGGGTCGGCTTCCGCCGCATTTTCCAGCCCCGTCAGCAATTTTTCAAATTGATATGCGAACAGGATCGGGTAGTCCGTGCCGGGGAGTTGGCAATTTCCGCGAATGCAGCGCCTGATGTAGGCGTTGGTTTCGGGGTCCTCGCTGAATTCTCCCATAAATAGTATCGGTGAATTTTGAATGAAGGAGAGTGTCTCCACACTGGTCAGGCCGCATTCCCGCAGGATGGGGTCCTCGGCGAGCGCGCGGTCGAGCTGCGCCCGGAAGGCCTCGGACTGCTTCCGGACGGAGCTGAGTTCCTCCCGTTCGATCGAGGGGCCATACTGCTCCAGAAGCATGTCGGTAAACTGCAATTCCGCGGCCGGGATGCCGTTCCGGCTGTCCGCCAGCGTGGATGCGTCGGCGTGCGTAATTTTCAGATTGTCCCCGAAGTAGAGAAAGGAAAAAAAGCCGCAGAGCAGGGCGAGGAGCAGCAGGGATATAACGAGATACTGCGGCCTGCGCATTTTTTTCAGTTCCTGAAAGAAAAGTTTCATTTCATGATACCTCCTCTTTTTGAAAGCGCCGGAGCATTGCGATACACAGGAGCGCGAACAGCGCCGCCCAGGACAGTACGCTTATGAGTTCAATGTGGGGCAGGGAGAGGGGATCGCCCGTATAGCAGAACCAGCTTCCGCTGTTGAGTTGGATCGTCCCCTGCGGGCTCAGGGAAAACAGGAGCGAGACGGGGGTGACGGCGACTGCGAACAGCTCCGGCCGCCGGATCACGCCGGCTACCGCCATGGCAATCCCCACAGCACAGAAGACGGCGATCCCGATCACCGGGCGGCTCCCCCGCGCCGTGAGGCCGAACATCAGCAGGCTCAGCGCCAGTACGATCAGGAAGCCCATCCCCAGCTGGAGCATCATGTACCCTGCAAAACTCACGGGGAAGCGGCTGAGCCCCGGCGCAAACGGATCGGCGCTGAACGGGAGGGCGAGATAGGCCCCCTGCGGGCAGACGGCCAGCCAGGCCCCGAGCAGCACCGCCGCGCACACCCAGTAGACGGCAGTCACGGCAATGAGGCAGGCGGCCAGCTTGCTGCGCTGGAGCGCACGGCCGTGCCTGCTGGTGTAGACAAGCTGCTGCGTCCCCTCGGCGAATTCCAGGGAGGCGCTGCGCGCCGTGAGATAGCCCGCCGCAAGGATCATCGCGGCGAAAAACAGCGGGAAAACCAGGGAAAACAGATCTTCACGTGCGGAGAGAAAGTATCCCAGTGAAAAGTAGTCCCTTTCCCCGGACGCGTTGGCTTGTTCGGCACGGGCGCGGATCGCCCTGTCCCGGTACTTCTCCAGCGCGGTTTGATCCGATTCGTTGTCCGCCGCCGCGGGGATCAGGCCGTCCGGCGCAAAGTCCTGCTCCGTTTCCAGCGCGGAGCGGGCCGCGCTGATCACAAAACCGGTCTGGTTCAGCCAGGGAGCGTATCCGGACGGATCGGACGCGTGCTTCTCCGCCGCTTCATGCACGGCGGACTCGAGCTTTTCCACGGATTCCGGCGTGATCTGCGTCCCGGTCTGCGCGATCAGCGCGTTCCAGCCGACGAGGCTCTCCCGGTCGTAGCCGGAGGGCAGCACCGCCGCGATCACAAGGGCCATACACACGGTGATCAACACCCAGAGCGCCTTGTCGGCAAAGACTTTTTTCACTTCCCAGCCGATGATTTTCATGTCTCTGCACCCTCATAGGTCGAGAGAAACACGTCTTCCAGATTGGGGGGGACGCACACTGCGTCGGGTACGGCGTGCGCGCGGTCGATAAAGCGGACCGCCAGCTTCCCGTGCTCCTGCCGCTGGGCGAGGAGCTGATATTTTTTTTCAAATTCCGGCAGACGGCTGTCCTCGATCGACGTCTCGTAGACGCAGCCCTCCAGATCGGCGCACAGCTCCCCGATGGAGGCCTGACGCAGCACGCGGTGATCCTTGAGCAGAATGACCTGATTGGCGATGCTCTCCACATCGGAGACGATGTGGGTGGAGATGATCACGGTGCACTCCCGCGACAGGGAGGCGAGCAGGTTGCGGAAGTGGGCGCGCTCCTTGGGGTCGAGCCCGGCCGTGGGTTCGTCGAGGATCAGGAGCCTGGGTTCGCCCAACAGCGCCTGCGCAATGCCGACGCGCTGGATCATGCCGCCGGAGAACTTCTTCATCTTTTTGTCCGCCGCATCCGCCAGGGAGACGAGCCGGAGCAGCTCGGGGATCTTCTCCTCCGCCGCGGAACGGCTCAGGCCCTTGAGGGCGGAGATATAGCGCAGGTAGGCGCGCGGGGAATAGTTGCGGTAGTAGCCGAACTGCTGCGGCAGATAGCCGACCAGCTCGCGATATTTCCAGTCCAGCTTCCAGATATCCTCCCCATCCCAGCGGATGACGCCCTGAGTGGGGCGCAGCAGGGTGACGATCATCTTGATGAGCGTCGTCTTCCCGGCGCCGTTGGGGGCGATCAGACCGTAGACGCCGTTTTCAAAGTTCAGATTGATGTCCTCCAGGACGGTGAAATCTTTGTACTTTTTGGTGATGTGTTCAACTGAAAGCATAGAAAGGCCTCCTGTTCGTAGTCAGTTTTTTGAGCTTGTACAGGTAGAGGACGACGCACGCCGCCCCGGCGGGTACCCAGACAAAGAGCGGGATCTGCGTCAGGAATGATCCGTACCCCACGGGGAAGGCGCGCCACAGGATCAGGTTGACCGCGATCCATCCGGCCGATATCATCAGCGGCGGCCACTTGCTGCGCGCGTAGTACAGGCTCAGCAGCAGCATCGCCGAGAAGAGGAACAGCGCGGAGAGCGACAGGCAGATAAAGTACAGCGGCGGCAGATCGAGGCGCAGGCACAGCACCAGCACGTAGGAGGTGTTGACGATCCCGGAAATAAGGGAGAACAGGAGCATCCGGTAGGCGATCAGGTGGTACACCGTGTACTTGCACGTCATCTTCACCGGCAGGCCGGGGTTGGTGCTCTCCTTGAGCAGGGTGAGGGCAAAGGCCGCCAGATACAAAAACGGGGCGAAGGTGAACAGCGCCGCGCCGAGCGCGGAGGGGACGTCGTCCGCCTGCGGCAGCCATTTAAAGCAGAGGACGACGGCGATGAGAAAGACCGCGCCGGAGAGGAGGAGCACGTCGTAGATACCGGAAAAAATGTATTTGAGCCCCAGCTGGGCGTTCATGTTCCGGATGAAGGACAGCAGCGACTCCCGCCGGGGCAGGGCTTTATCACAGATCGTCTCGACGGCGCGGTCGATCTCAATTTGGGAGGGATAATCGATTTTCATATCAGGACAGCTCCTTTCTCAGAATTTGCAGGGCGGCGTAATATTTTTTCTTGGCTGTGCCCTCCGGGATCTCCAGCTGGACAGCGATCTCCGCAAAGGTGTATTCCGCGAAAATTTTCAGCCGGACGACCTGCTGCGCCGTCTCCTCCAGTGCGGCGAGGGCGGCGAGCGCCCGCCCGGCCATCTCCCGCCGCTCAAAGATCTCAAAGTCGAAGTCCGCAGCCGCGGGGTCGTCCGATTCGATCGGGACGCTGATCAGCTCCAGCCGGTGCGCCCGGGATCGGTAGTGATCCGTCAGCTTGTGGGAGGCGATGCGGTACAGCCAGGTGCGGAAACTGCCCTTTTTCTCATCGAATCCGGGCAGGGAGCCGAGGGCGGAAATGAAGACCTCCTGCGTCAGATCCATGGCGAGCTCGCGGCGCATGGTCTGGCGGTAGAGAAAGGCGTAGATCTCCCGGTAATAGAAGCCGACCAGCTCGTCCGCGGCGCGCCTGTCCCGCTTTTTTACGATCCGCCGGATCAGCTTTCTCTCGTCTGGCAGGGGCAAGTCCTCATCTCCTCTCTCGCTTATATATTCGAAAACGGACTCAAAAAAGTTGCGTGGTGGAATAAATTTATTATATCAGAAAATATCAGCCGCAGGGGAACGCACAGTGAAAAAAGGTTTTTCCTTGGGGGATGTACGGACTTTTGGCTGCGCACAAACCAACAATTTCTACCAACCAAACTTGCCTCTCCCTCTGGGAGAGGTGTCCGAGCAAAGCGAGGACGGAGAGGGCAGTATGAGCCTACCAAAAGAGAACGTTAAATTAGAAATCGCGCGCCCTCTCAGTCACCCGCAAGGCGGAGTGGCGGAAGGCTTGCGGCTGCGTACCTTAAAGGCTCCCTTGTGCAAAGGGAGCTGTCGAGCGTCAGCGAGACTGAGGGATTGTCGGCTGGAATTGATGGCTTTCTGCGGATTTTTGCCTTGTTGGAGTTTGATAAAACAAATAACTTCTACCGTCAATCCCTCCGGTTCGGCTTCGCCTCACCACCTCCCTTTGCACAAGGGAGGCGGGGGTTTTTGCGAACTTTCGGTTTGCACCCCGCCCAAAATCGGCAGCGCCGGCGCGCCGAGCGCGATCTTTTGTGGGGAAGATTTTCAGGATTATCTGATACGCCGCAGCGTATTTCATAGCGCAGCTATTTCATATGCCGAAGCATATTTCATAAATCCCGTCAGGGCATTTATTTCATTGAAAAAAAGCACGCTTTCGCGTGCTTTTTTTCTGGTGGAGATGGCGGTAATCGAAACCGCGTCCGAAAATCCATCCGCGCAACTTTCTACGAGCGTAGCCGGTTTATTGGCGATTCCCCTCCGGGAGCGCCAAGCGGCAGGCTCTCCCGTACGGTAGCCCCTCATTCATGATACACGGCGGGGCGGCCATGTATTCACGTTCACTGCTCAGTGACACCCAAACCGGGGCCGCAGTCCTCCCCGGCAGGATGCAGGCGCTAATTAAGCAGCCTGAAGTGCAACTTTATTGTTGTCGTTTATTATTTAGGTTTGCGGCTTTTTAAGCAGTTCCGCACTGCTGCTCGCTTATCGCGTTTCAAAATCCCCGTCGAAATCCTTTCATCCCCGTATTCATTTAGTAACGCCGTTCCTTGAGCGTGCGTTCGATGCTGCGCTGGGCGTCGCGTTTGGCCATGACCTCACGCTTATCGTAGTTCTTCTTGCCCTTGCACAGGCCCACCTGGATCTTCAGCCGCCCCCGGTTGAAGTAGGCGGAGAGCGGGATCAGTGTGTAGCCGTCCTGCTTGGTCAGGCCAAGCAGGCGGTGGATCTCCTTTTTGTGCATGAGCAGGCGGCGCACCCGGTACGGGTCGCGGTTGAAGATATTCCCCTGCTCGTAGGGGCTGATGTGCATCCCGTTGACAAACAGCTCCCCATTGTCCACGGAGCACCAGGCGTCCTTGAGGTTGATTTTGCCCTTGCGGGCGCTCTTGACCTCCGTGCCGAAGAGCTCGATCCCGGCCTCCATGCTCTCCTCCACGAAGTAGTCGTGATAGGCCTTTTTATTTTGGGCGACTGTCTGCAGTTCGCCTTTTTTTCCCATTGCCCGTCACGTCCTTTCGCGGTGGGAGATTTATGATAGCAGGTGCACGCTGCGTTGTCAAGCGGAAAACAGCGGAAACAGTCAGATGACGCGCCGCCCCTCCAATGCGCGGGAGAGGGTGACCTCGTCGGCATATTCCAGATCCGCGCCCACGGGTACGCCGTAGGCCAGACGGGTGACCTTGACGCCCAGGGGCTTCAGCAGCCGGGAGAGGTACATCGCCGTGGCCTCGCCCTCAACGGTGGGGTTCGTGGCCATGATGACCTCCTGGACGGAGCCGTCGATCCGCGCGAGCAGCTGCTTGACGGTGAGCTGATCCGGCCCCACGCCGTTCATGGGGGAGATCGCCCCGTGCAGCACGTGATACGTGCCGTCGTACTCGTGCGTGCGCTCAATGGCCAGTACGTCGCGGAAATCCTCCACCACGCAGATGGCGGAAAAGTCGCGGCGCGGGTCCGAGCAGATGGAGCACTTTTCATTCTCCGTCAGGTTGCAGCACACGGCGCACTGATGGATCTTACTGTGCGCATCCGTAATGGCCTCGGCAAAGCGCTCCGCCTCCTCCTGCGGGAGATTGAGCACATAGTAGGCCATGCGCTGCGCGCTCTTTTTGCCCACGCCGGGCATTTTTTCAAATTCCTCAATGAGCCTCGCCAGGGAGGCGACCGAATAGGCCATGTTACATCCCCATTCCCGGCATGCCCGGAATATTGATATTGCCCGTCACCTTGCCGAGCTCATCCTCCATGGTCTTCATGGCGGTGGAGATCGCCTCGTTGAGCGCCACGGTGATGAAATCCTCCAGCATCTCCGGGTCCTCCGGGTCGATGGCCTCGGGTTTGATCTTCACGGATGTGACCTTGTGCTCGCCGGTGACCGTGATCTCCACCGCGCCGCCGCCGGCCTTCCCGGTGAACTCCGTGGCCTCGATCTCCGCCTGAACGCGCGCGGCGTCCTCCTGCATCTGCTGGATCTTCTTCATCATGGCGGC
The DNA here is from genome assembly GCA_949293315.1 of uncultured Oscillospiraceae bacterium. Lineage (GTDB taxonomy): Bacteria > Bacillota > Clostridia > Oscillospirales > Acutalibacteraceae > Onthovicinus. The sequence goes on from CASFCH010000009.1 coordinate 25,561, forward strand.
CTGGCTCATGCCACCGCCGCCGTTCGGGATGCGTGCTTTCATGGATTTTATCCTCCGATTTATTCTGGATTTTACAGGCTTAATTTATTCAACGGTGTAGGATACACCGGCGCTGTCCATTTTTTCAAGCAGGCCCGTCAGCGGGTCGGCCGCCTGATTGGCCGCAGGGGCCGGCGTGCTGTAGACGGCGGCCTTGTAGTTCTGCCCGGTGACGGTGCGGATGGCCTCGTTCAGGGCGGAGACATAGCCGTTCTGCCTGAGGAGCTTTGCGAGCACCGGGTTTGTCGAACGGATCAGGACGCGCATTCCGCGCAGATTGGCGCTTGACCCATTCAGGAGCGGGACCAGCGCGGGGGTGGTCTTCATCAGCGATTCGATGACCTCGTTCCACCGGTCAAAGGGGACGTCCTGTGGTGGCGCGCTCGGGGCCGGAGCGCTTTGTGTCTCGGGCGGGGGCGGGAGCTCGGATTCCGGCTGTACGCGGGGCTGCGGCTGAGCGGTTTCCGCGGGCAGGGCCGGTTCCGCTGCGGCGGGGGAGGCCTCCGCAGTCGATACCGCCGGCGCCGCAGGGGCCGGTATGCCGGCCGCCAGCTTGCGCTCGAGCGTGCTGATACGCGCCTCAAGGGCGCTCAGCCCTTCGCTCAGGGCCGGTGTGCACATGCGGATCAACGCCATCTCCAGCTCCGTTCGGCGATCGGCGCCGCGCCGGATGTTCTCCAGCGTGCGCTGGAGCAGGTCCAGATTGTAGAGGATCTGATCGAGCGTAAACCGGCCGGCCTCACGGCGCAGGCTCTCGAGCTCATCCGCCGTACAGACGATCAACTTTTCCGGCTCCTTTGCGGTCTTGATGATCATCATATTTCGATAGTGGCCCAGCAGCTCGGCCGCCAGCGTGCTCATGTCGCAGGAGCCGTTGTGCAGGTCGTCGATCGCGGCTACGGCAGCGCCGGAGTCCCCCCTTGCCGCCGCATCGGAGAGGGTGTATAAGTAATCGCGCCCGGCCATGCCGGTCGTCTCGCTCACGAGCTGCTCGGTGATCTCCTCCCCGCGCCCGGCACAGCGGTCGAGCAGGGAGAGCGCGTCGCGCATGGCGCCGTCCGCCAGACGGGCCAGCATCAGGGCCGCGCCCTCAGTCAGGGAGATCTGCTCCTGTTCGGCTACATATTGCAGCCGGCCGGCGATCTCCTCCGGCGGGATGCGGTGGAAGTCGAACCGCTGGCAGCGGGACAGGATCGTCGCGGGCAGCTTGTGGACCTCCGTGGTCGCCAGGATGAAGATCACGTGCTCCGGCGGCTCCTCCAGCGTCTTGAGCAGGGCGTTGAACGCCCCGGTGGAGAGCATGTGCACCTCGTCGATGATATACACGCGGTACTTTGCTCGGGCGGGGGTGTAGTTGGCCTCCTCGCGCAGATCGCGGATATTGTCCACGCCGTTGTTGCTGGCGGCGTCGATCTCGATCACGTCCAGAATGGAGCCGTCGTCGATCCCGCGGCAGTTCTCGCATTCGCCGCAGGGGTCGCCGTCCACGGGGGAGAGGCAGTTGACCGCCTTGGATAGGATCTTGGCGCACGTGGTCTTGCCCGTGCCGCGCGAGCCGGTGAACAGATAGGCGTGCGCGATGTGCCCGCCGCGCAGCTCGTTGAGCAGCGTCCGGGTCACATGGGGCTGGCCGACCACATCGGCAAAGCGCTTTGGCCGCCACTTGCGGTAGAGGACCTGGTACATCGTTCTCCCTCCCAGACAAAAATATCCGCATCCTTCTCGTCACATGGCGCGCAGGCGAAACTGTGGCGCACGGCGCAAACCGCTTAATGCTGCTCGGTTCCCCGCCTGACATGGTTCACGGCGCTCCGCCGCACAGAACCCACACGCCATGTGACCAAAAGAATACGGAATCCCACAATCGTACACATTATTATACCCGATTCCATGTCTGTTGACAAGAGGGATTTAAAACAAAACCTCAGAATAAAAATGTATGCTATCAGCTAAATAACTAAAAAATATATAAATAAGTAGAAATAAAAGATTTCATTTGACTAAAAACCCATTAAATGATATACTGAGGACGGAGGAGGGGGCCCCGTCTGGGGACAACCGCGCAAAGAGGAGGGGATTGATATGCTGGAAGTGCTCAAGTGGATCTTCTGGATCGGCGGCGGAATCGTAATTGGGGCGGGCGCGGTCAGTCTGAATATTGCAGTGGTACTGTGCGGCGTCCCCATTTTCGGTTTGGGCTCTCTGTTCGCTTTGCTGCTGCGGCTGGAGGACAATGTGGATGAGCTGAATATGAAGATGGATTTCATCATTGAGAAAAAGGGCTGGAAGGAGGCGTTTGCCGAATACGGCGATCTTTCCCCGGAGCAGCTGGCCATCCTCACGCAAAAAAGGAAGGAACAGGCGGCCAAGGAGCAGAAAGAGCGCGAACTGCTGGAGGCCGTCCGGCAGAAGCACCCGGATGCGGACCTGACGCCCGAACAGCTCGGGAAGCTGCTGGATGCGGAGAAAAAGGCGCAGGAGCAGGGGGAGCAGAAAGGATAAGGAGGGACCGGTCAAAACGGCAGGGAAGCCGGTATCAGGAATGCCGGATATGCGTTCGTTTCTGAAAATGGTATTTTGGGGGCGAATTTTACGCTGCCGATCATGCGTTGACATGTGTCCAATTATATTGCATACGGACTGTATCAAAAGGTGTGAAGTGCATCGGACATCGAGGGCAAAGCAGCACCCGAAAATGTGACAAATTTTCTTATGGTAATAACGCATGAAGTTTTATACAACAAACTTGTCTGATATGCGAATTGTAAGTTCACCAACATCGTTGTATGATAGTATTAAACAGACTGGGAGAAATATTTTCAATATTTAGGAGCGATCTGTTCCTGAAAAACAAAAAAGGTTGGTGAACGAACATGAAGAAAAGGATGTGGACGGGAAGGGTACTGGCATTCGGGGCGGCGCTGGCCTTTATGGCGGCTGCCGGTGTGGGCGTTCAGGCCCGCGAGCCGGAGAGCCTGACGGAGGTCACGGAGATTTCGGCAAGCGCTTTTCAAGCGCTCAAGCCGGAGGGGCCGGTGACGGCGGAGGAAAAGCATGAAGTGATTGGAAGCATCCTGCTGGAGGCAGGTGTCCCGGAATTTATGGTGGAGAAACTGGATGACGGGATGATTGAATCGCTGTATAAATGTCCGGGGTTTGAGATTCAAATAGAATATTCGCAGGAAGAACCGGATGGAACGTTAAAGCGAATTTCCTTTGAGCAACATCAGCGGATCACGGAATATAACCAGCGATTCTCAGATAAAATGAGTAGTAATCCGGCATTACAGGCGAGCGGACAACTAAGGGCTAATGATCCTGCGATTTCAAATGAAATTTCCAATTTGACACATGTACTGATCGTGGGGAATCCGGTGAATGGACAAAGATTTTGCTGGGCGATAGCGGGTTGGAATACATCCCCTGTTAATCGTATGACGGATTTTATAGGGATTTCCTCTTCGCGTTCAACAATACTTATTGATACTGCTGTAGCCGGGATGGAATATACGATTCAAACTCACGATGGCGATATAAATAAGGGCGGTTCGTATGAGTTTAATTCTACAGATTTTGTTGAAAGTAACTACGGCGTCGGAAAAGAAATAAAATTACCGGCGGATCCCTTGATGTATAGTTCTTTAGCGCAGACAGTTGTTTTCTGTCCGTGTAAAGATATCGTATTATCGATTGCGGTATGGGAAGAGGATCAAAGCACTTCTCGCAATATAATATCAAATTATTTCCACAAATATTTTGCCATCACGTTTGGTGTTGAATTCAGCGGGGATGGTGCGGGATTTTCCGTTTCTCCGCAACTGGCTTTTGATAACAGCGATGTCTCACAAACAATCAGGGCATAAGGTGTTTTTTAAGGTTGAGGAGGGAGATTGCAAATGAAGAATATCAAAGCAGCACGCACTATGAGGATAATTCTTTGGATTGTGGGATTGATTGCAGTTGTGCTCGGGATCTATCTGCTTTTTGGACATATTGGTTTTCTTGTTTTTGCGTTTGTCGGTATTGGTCTGATTGGAATCGCTGTTGCACTGGGCGTGATAATTGATATCGTAGAAGAGATGAACGCGCAGGAAGATGATGAAGAGCCAAAGGGAAAATAAGGGGGCGAAATTGAATGAAGAACTGCAAGGGTGCCCGAAGAATGAGAATTTTTTTGCAGATCATAGGAGTCGTTGCCATAGGCTTGGGGATTTATGGTGCATTCTTCGATGTTTCTTACTGGATTTTGATTGTCACCGGGGTGGGACTCTTGGGCGTTGCCACGGCTATCAATCTGTTGATTCGTATTGCCCAAAATGCATCTATAGATTCGAATAATATTCCCACGCAGATTGAACAAGCACCGGAAGACAATAATGCGAAAAAAAGTGAGGAGAACGAGCAGAAAACATCCAGAAAGAGCGACAGGGAGCCGAAAGAATAGGCCAGACAGCGGCATATGTTTTTCCGGGCGAGGATGAGGCATCTGAACCAAAATAGGAGGCGGGTAAAAATGGCGGCAGTTTTCAAGTGGATTGCATGGCTGGTTGGCGCAGGACTTGCGGTGTACGGGTTTTTGATGGCGGCTCGCGGAGAGATTTCGGGGCTCCTGGTATTCGGCAGCGGACTGTGTCTGATCGGTGTAGGGGTGATCGTCCACCTGCTCGCGGATATCAATCTTAGGGTCAGCATCCTGTACTCGGATCACCGGCGGGATGAGGAAAATAAGTCCCCTGAAGAAAAATAAAAGCTTTTGGGCAAATCCGTTTTAAATGACCCCGGCGCGCGGTGAAAACCACGCGCCGTATTTGATGCCGCATATAAAACGGAAAAGAACAATATATTAAATCGGACGAAACAATTTTCCGATTGCATCCTGTGCGGTTGAAAAGGGAGGGCGCATGTGATACAATAAAACCCGGTTTTTATTGAAAACAAACCTGTCCTCGGCAGGCAGAATCCGCACAAAGCCGGAATCACGCAGTCCGCCGGCGGGACAGAATCGGAGGGATTTAGACCGTGGAATTTCTGGAGATTTTAAAGGCGATCTTCCTCGGGATCGTCGAGGGGATCACGGAGTGGCTGCCCATCAGCAGCACGGGCCACATGATTCTGGTGGATGAGTTTATCAGGCTCAACGTCAGCGAGGCGTTCATGAATGTGTTCCTGTATGTGATCCAGCTGGGCGCGATCATCGCCGTGGTGGTGATGTTCTTCCAAAAGCTCAACCCGTTTGCATTCAAGTCCAAGACAAAGCAGGAGCGCGGCGATACGTGGCAGATGTGGTTCAAGGTGGTCGTAGCGTGCATCCCGTCCGCAGTGATCGGTCTGCTGCTCAACGACATCATGGACAAATACCTGATGAACTACGTAGTTGTGGCGCTGATGCTGATTGTCTATGGCGTGCTCTTCCTGGTGATCGAGCGCCGGCCGCGCACCCCGAAGATCAACACGCTCAACGACCTTACGTACAAGACGGCGTTTTTGATCGGCCTGTTCCAGGTGCTCTCCATCATCCCCGGCACGTCCCGCTCCGGCGCGACGATCCTGGGCGCGATGATCATCGGGTGCTCCCGCGCAATCTCCGCAGAGTTCACGTTCTTCTTGGCGATCCCGACGATGGTGGGCGTCAGCATCCTGAAGATCGGCTCCTACGGGATCGACCAGTATCAGGCCGGCCTGCCGCTGTTCACAGGCAGCGAGCTTGCAATCCTGCTGATCGGGATGGTCACGGCGTTTATCGTCTCCCTGTTCGCGATCAAATTCCTGATGAACTTTATCAAAAAGCACGACTTCAAGCCGTTTGGCTGGTACCGGATCGTGCTCGGCGCGGTGGTGCTCATCTACTTCCTGATCAAGACGATCGTTGCGGCGTAATTGCAATTTAAATCGTACAAGGCGGAGGGAAAAACCTCCGCCTTTTTATGGTGGGAGCGGCGAGGTGAGCGATTGAAAGCCCACCCTGTTCCACAGTATCATCGTAAAGCGTACTGAAATGTCTGCGTTAGTTCCGGGCGCGGGGCAACCCGCAAAACCAACCGAGGCCGGAGCCAGCCAATAGACGCAGAAAACCGCCGCTATGGTCTCCTCTGCTTCGTTTTGGCTGATCCTTCCCGCAATACAGTCTTTTGCGATTCGTATCTTTTCTTCCGCCTTGATCTTTTTTTGCTTAAACATGGAAATACTCCCATAAAAGACAGTTTATCTTTTTCGCTGTCTCTTATGGGGGTAGCATATCATTTTATACCACAGGGCGTATGGTTATGGATTATCTGCTGTATTTTTTCTTTCGGCGATAAAGGACGGTGCCGGTCAGGGTCGTACCGGCGGCCAACATAGCCGCAACCCAAAGAGCGATGTTGCTGTCATCGCCTGTTTCCGGGGCGCCTGCATCGCCTGCCTGATTGCCGCCGGCCGGCGTCCCTGCAGCGGGGCTTTCCTCCGCCGCTTTCACATAACCGCAGACGGTGCATTTTTCGTGCTTTGAGCCTGTCTCCTTATCCATGATCCAGTCAAAGGTGTGATCTGCTTGAGTTAGTCTTTTACCGCACACCGTACACTCGATCCAGTGACCTGCCGCATCGGAGTGCCATTCAGTGCCGGCCTCATGGCCGGTTTTCAAAAGCGTTTCAACTCGCTCGTCCGTATAAGTCTTTCCATCAAGGGATACAGTCGCGGTGTATACGATCTTCCCATCCTCTGTACAGGTAGCTTTGACAGTCTCACGGGTCAGCGTCACATCCGGGGCCGCTGTATGGCTGCTATCAGTTTGGCACGTGAATGTGGCTGTGGCGCTTGAATAATCATCTGCCCAGACCCATGTAGGCTCCCCCCAAACATGTTGAGAATCTACCGTGAAATGAAGCGTATAGGTTTTGGTTGTAACGCCGTCCTCCGCCGTGACCTCTATTATCTGTGTGCCCTTTCCATTTTTAATATAGGTAATGGGATCACGTGTTATTTGGGCTTTGGGATCGTCCAGCGTTGTGAAAAAATTAATGATTATCCCGTCATTGCCATGTGACAGCGTGAGCGCCACCCCCTCCGGAGTAGCTGCCTGCTCTATTTCCGCTGGTGTTAAGGAAATGCTTTTCATTTTAACAGCATCATAATAAGACAGGTCTTTGATAGTTGCATTGTCTGATAACTGCTGTCCTTCTGCGACCGCAGTGATTGTCACGTCATCCGTGATGCTGCTGCCGGCGATGGAAATGAACACATTGTCATAGCCTATCACCGTGTAATCATTTCCTTTTACCAATTCTCTATCGCCAACTTTTATCGTCAGCTGTGGATTGAGGTACCCTTTTTCTAATTCAAGCTCTACGTCCAAGGAGTGCCCCTTTTCAATACTGGCCGGCCCCTGCACTTTCGTCATTCCCGTGAGGTTGTATGTAACAGAATAAGTCTCGCCTGCTGCAAAACTCACTGTCGGAAATAAGAAAACACACAGGAGCACACACAATAACAAGCTGATCCAACGTTTCATTTTCATCATGATCCATCCTTTCGCGTTGTTTTAAACGGTGACTATAATGGAAAAATCAGGAGGTGCACGCCGCCCGTTGTAGATTGTGCAGGATACGCCTTCTGTTCTTGTGCAGTTTCAGCTTGACAGGGGAAGCGGCCACAGTCAGACTTTGCCTGCTGCGGATGTACGCCCGGCCGCCCTCTCCGGCAAGTTCCTTTTCAAACGTGATTCCATATTTAGTTTACAGGAACACCGGATGATTTTCAATCTTTTTTTGTACCAGCATTAAGAGTTTTAAGGCTCTCCGGCGCAGAAAAACGGGACCGATCCGAAAAACCGTATCATGGACAAAAGACCCGGGGATCTTTCCGCGATTTTGCTGTTCTCATTCCAGATACTGGTACTGCCTGCGGTACTGCGCCGGTGTGGATCCGGTGTGCCTTTTAAAGCAGTTGGAAAAATAGTTCCGGTCCGCATAGGCCAGCCTTTGGGCAATTTCCTCAATGGAAAAATTGGTGTTGCTGAGATAGAGCTTGGCCACATCAATTTTTTTTGCCTCAAAGTAGCGGTATGGGGTGACGCCGTATGCATTGCGAAACAGGGTAATGATATGATTTTTGGAGTAGTTAAATTCGGAGCAGATGCTCTCCAGGGAGAGCTTCCCCTCAATCTGGGAATCCATAACAGCGCGGATCCGCTCCGGCAGGGAGAGCTCCTGCTGGGTAACGGTTCGGTGCAGGTGCAGGATCATTTTGTACAAAATGGGGGAGAGCTTTTCCAGCAGCCGGGGGTAGTTGCCTTTGTCCGATTGAACCACCTGATCCATTTCATGGAAATAGGGCAGCAGATTGCAGTTGGGGAAACAGTACAGATCCCGCGGCAGGTAGGAGTCGATCATGGCCTGCGCGAACAGGCCGTCAAATACAATCCAGCGCTTTTGCCATGGGTCCGAAGGGTCTGCCGCATAGGAGTGCACGCTGTGCTTTGTCAGCAGGAGTGCGCAGCCGCGCTCCGGCCTGTAGGAATTGCCGTTAATCTCCAGCGTTCCGGCTCCCCCGGTGATGTATTCGATCGCCATGATTCGGGAGTTTGGGCGAATGACGTGATAATCGGGACGGCAGCGCGTCTCCCCGATCACCATAATGTTGACCGGCAGTGATGCATCATAAAAGGGCCACAAGGTCACCGCGCGGTCTCCGGGGGAATAGCCGGTTTCGCCGATTACGGCATTGTGGGCTTTGTCATCTGTGTCAGGAAGGGCCGATTGTAAAATATTCATTTGATATTCCTCATATTTTATGTTATTTTATCTATATTTATTTGGGATTTCATGTGATAATATTATTATATCACACAATAAACGATTTACAAGTAAGGGATTTTAAGATGAATGGCTTTGATTTTTCAAAGGCCGGCGTTACGATGGAGTATCAGGCGGACGGCGGCCAAGTTGTACGATGCGGTGCGTCCGGGGATGATGTGGTGCATTTGGCGTGTACGGTGGAGGGGAATATACTGAATATCGCCCTTTTGCCATCGCGTCCTGTGCGCATTGTGCGATTCCGGATCCGGCTTCCCTTCTCTTTTCAGCGGGAGGATCGCATCCTTTCAAATGGATTCCAGTCCTGGACTGACACGCGGGAATACGGTGTAAACGAAAGGATGCGCGGTTACAACCGCCTGACGGAACTGTATATGAAGTCCTCCATGGCGCATCGACTGGGGGTAAACCGGGCCGGGGATGCCACGTTCCATGCCTATCCGCGCGGAAGAGGCGTATGTTACGGGTATTCCTACGGATATGTCCGGAGGGGGGATGACGTATACCTGCTGGGTTCGCTCAGCGAGCGGAGCGGATATACGATCCTGACTTTCGACACGCGGCGGGATACCATATGGGTAGAGAAGGAACTGGAGGGGGTCACGTTTGACCGCGAAACGCAGCTGCTCTCCTTAGCGGCGATCGAGGGTACATACGACGCGGCGTTTGATCGTTATTTTGAACAGATGGGCATACCAAAGCCGCGTGTGGGGCGCACCTGTGGCTACACTACGTGGTATAACTACTATACCGGGATCAATATGGATATTATCCGCCGGGATCTTGATGCACTCTCCGCACACGGCGGATTTGACGTGTTCCAGATCGACGACGGCTATCAGACCGCTGTGGGGGACTGGTTCTCCATCAGGCAAAAGGAGTTCCCGGACGGCATGCGTGCGGCGGCGGAGCTGATCCATAGCAAGGGGCTCAAGGCCGGATTGTGGCTGGCTCCGTTTGGTGCGCAGCGGGATTCCAAGCTGTTTGCGGAACATCCGGACTGGTTTGTCCGGGGCCAGGATGGGGAGCCCTGGCTTGCGGGCGGCAACTGGGGCGGATTTTATGCGTTGGACATTTATCGCGATGAGGTGCGCCAATATCTTCAAAAACTTTTTGACGTTGTACGGAATGAATGGGGTTTTGATCTGCTCAAGCTCGATTTCCTCTACGCGGCTGCGGTACGGCCAATTCACAACAAAACGCGCGGCGAAGTGATGTGTGACGCGATGGATCTGGTGCGGCAGCTCACGGGCGACCGGGTGATGCTCGCATGCGGCGTGCCGATGATGCCGGCGTTCGGCAAGGCGGATTTTTGCCGGATCGGGGCGGACATGAGCCTTTCCTGGCGGCGCAAGCTGTTTGATGGGCGGGAGAATGCCTCTACTCCAAACGCAATTGACAATACCGTGTTCCGCCGCCATCTGGATGGGCGCGCATTTTTAAATGATCCGGACGTCTTTTTGCTGCGGGATACCAATATCCATTTCAATTTGAAAAAGCGCCGCCTGCTGGCAAAGGTGAACAGCCTGATGGGCAGCCTGCTCTTCTGCTCCGACAACGTCTCGGAATATGGCGAGGAACAGGAAAGCGTGCTGCGTGAGATCTTGTCCGGGGCGCGGGCACAGATAATTTCCGCGGGCTATATCCGACGGGATGTCATGCGGATCCGGTACCGGCAGAATGGCCGGCCGGAAACGCTTACCTTCCGGGTGAGCAATGGCCGGATCTACCCGCAGGGCGCGGCCGATCAGAACGATTGATGGAGGAATCAAGATGAAAAAAGACAAAAGGCTCAATTTGTCAAACGTTGTCCGCGATGTCAAATCGCACTGGAGAACGCCGCCCGAGGGGAAATATATCCCCTATCATGAATTTGTTGCATACTCGGTCGGTGGGATCGGTGTGAACACGATCAATTCGCTTTTTGGATATGTTGGTCTGTCGGCAAACTGCCTGCTGCTCGGCTCTGCATATGAGATTGCCCCCATGGACCTGGCGATCATGTCACTGGTGATGAGCATCCTGAATCTTGTCAAGACGCCTTTTATCAGTATGCTGGTGGACAATACCAATACAAAATGGGGCAAGTTCCGCCCATATTTACTGTTTACCGGTGTTCCCACGTCGGTGCTGCTCATTGGAATGGCGTTTATTCCAAACTCCATCAACTACACAGTGAAGTGCGTATTGCTCAGCCTTGTCTATGCGCTGCTGATGATTTTTCAATCGCTGTATGCACTCGCCTTTACAAGCCTGGCACAGGTGCTCACGCCCAATGGGGAGGAGCGCACCTCGCTGCTGTCCATCAGCCAGTTCATCTACAGCCTTGGGCCATCGATTGTCAACCTCTTTTTCCCCATCTTTGCCGGCCTGTTTGAGGGCGGCATGACCGGCTTTGTGTCCTATCGGGTGCTCTTCCCGATCTTTTCAATTTTTGGGATCGTCCTGAGCTTCTGGACCTTCCATGGTACGGAGGAGAAGATTGTCGTCCCAAAGAATTATGTGGCGCATGTCCGGTTTGTGGATGGGATCTCCGAGATCAAGAGTAATAAATATTTCTGGCTCATGACACTCTATAACGTTTTGGGCGCACTGAAAGGTTCTATCGGCAGCATCCTGTCCTGGTACTGCATTTATGCAATGGACAGCGAGGCCATGCTTGGCGTGATGAATGCGGTGCTTGGTACGGCCTCTGTGCCCGGAATGCTGCTGGCTCCGTTCTTTGCCAAAAAACTGGGCAAGCGTAAATCCTTGATCTGGTTCAATTTGCTGCGTGCGGTGTTTGCGGGGCTTATGCTCGTCACAACCAAAAGCCCGGTTCTATTCCTGGGGTGCCTGTATTTTGCCAATGTCTGCATCGGTGGGGACGGCGTCATGGGCTCTGCCATGACGGCGGATGTCTTCGACTATCAGCAGTGGAAAACCGGTAAGCGGCTGGAGGGCTTTATCACGCAGTTCAGCGGGATGCTGCTTACGGGCGCCACGATGGGGCTCAATTTGATTTTGCCGTGGTTTTATGAGCGCTATGGACTGGAGAATGACTATACCGTCCTCTATCAGGAGGCGGTGCGCACGCCGATTTTCAATGTGATGATCATTATCAGCGTCATCAGCTGTGTGGCGGCAGTTATCCCGATCCTCTTCTATGATATGACGGAGAAAAAGCAGCAGCAGATGATCGAGGATCTCAAGGTGCGCGCTGCCGAGGAGGATCGAAAGGCAGAGATGCTTGCCGGAGAATAAAGGAGAAATCCAAAATGGAGATCACCAGCAGGAATCCATATTTGACAGAGTTGGCAGCCTGGGCGCAGGAAAAGGCCGCAATGTTTGTCATGACCGGGACAAAGCAGGGGCCGGTCAACCGGGGCGATGGCGGCAAGTGGTACGGCCCATCCGGCCGTTTTTCTTCCCGCAGCCGGACAACACGAAAGATGGGGCCTTCCTGGACGATCCCTCGGGACTACATTCCGTCCTACTGGGCGGGCTACCACGACCGCACCGCCTTTTACATCCGGGATTTTGTCCATCAGGCGCCCGGGGCGGAATTGATGGGCTATCATGAGGAAAATTATCAGATGCTGCGCGCTTTTATCGCGGGCGCGGGCCCGGAGACAGACGGATATGCACCGTGGGCGCTGAACTTTGACGGGAGCATCTATTACCTGGATACCCCAAACCATCGGCGGTTTGTCCGAGAACTGACCGCTCAATACGAGCTGGTGGAGACGCTTGCCGGGCTGTATCGGATGTCGGGGGATCCGCGGTATATTGACCCCATGATGCTCGGTTTTACAGAGCGAATCCTCGGTTCTTTCACCCACGAGCGGGATGGGGTTGCCCTGCGGGAAAGAAATGGCATCCCGGAGGGGCGGGGGAACATCTGGCTTGGCTCGTCCAGCTATAACGAGAGCGGCGCCCTGCTGGCGGAGTCCGGCGACTGTATTGCCGCGCTCTATGCTGCGCTGTGTGCCTATGGCGGCCTGTGCACCGCCCTGGGCCGGGCGCGGGAGGCGGAGACGTATTGCCGCCGGGCCACGGAACTGCGCGCCTATTTTAATGAGGTGTGGAGTACCCCGCCGCAGGAGGACGGCTGCGGCTATGTCTTTGGCGTCGGTTTTCACGGGGAGAAGTATTGGCAGTGGAAAAAATCCGCCCGCGGCATCACCGGGGCGGAGACATGTTTTTTCATGCCGCTTAAACTGCTCACTGAGCCGGGGGAGCGCAACGACCGGCTGCTCGACTACATCGACCATATGGATGAAGACAGCCGGACTGCCTCGGAGAATATTGAGAGCTTTACCTATTTGCCCCAGGTCTTTTTCCCCTATCACCGGGCGGAACAGGGATGGAAGTGGATGAAATATATCGGCGAACGGCGCTTCCAGCCGCATGTCCGTGCGAGCCAGGGACTCAATGAGGATTATCCGGAACTCTCCTTTACCATGGTCTCCGCCGCAGTGGAGGGACTGTTGGGCTTACAGGCGGATATATTGGCGGATACGGTGATCACTTGTCCCTGTCTGCCGGAGGAGATTCCGGATCTGTCGGTGCGCTCCCTGCGTCTGGGACCGCTGGAGTTGGATATTGATTTTCCAGACCACCGGACGGCAGAACTTGCCAATCACTCTAATCGGACGATCCGGTGGCACTGCGCGTTTGCAGGCGTATTCAAGCAGATAGTTGTGAACGGTGTGGAGCGGCCGGCGGAGTCGGATACGGTCAATGGCGTTCGTCGTAGCGGTGTGTCTATTGCCGTTGCACCGGGAGAGACGATGCGTGTCCGGATGCAATAGAAGTATTGGGGGGGTTATTGTGAAAATTGGGGGACGTATCGCTGCTGCTGCCCTGGGAATTGCCTGCCTTTTGGGAACAGCCTCCTGTGTGCGGTCGGATCTAAAAGAAGGCAGGGCGCAGGCTGTTTTACCGGAAATCCATGCGCCGGAGTCAGTGATCTATGTCATCAACCGCGGGGACTTGAGTGATGCCGAATACACCGTGGCTTCGTCCCTTCAGGGGATCTGTGCGCAGCGTGAGGCCAGGATTTATATTGAGGATGGCGAAAATATTGTATTTTTGGAGCAGTATTTAAAGGAAAATAAAGGGATTAGCGTTCAGAGGGTTGCGGATTTGTGGACTCTGGTTCGGGAAAACCGGGATGCTTTAACGGACGGGGGCTGTGTTTTATTCCGAATGGGGGATAACACAATCAATTCAGCATTCACTATAGCGGGTATGGAACGTTGGCTGGCTGTCCCGGAGGAATTGGCCGGCCAGGCGGAGGCCATTGGTCTTGAAATCAAGCAGGATCTAACGAAGCCGGACGGCGCCTTGATCCAGGAGCAGGTGTTTGAGAAATATCAGGATCGCTTAAATAAAAATCTGCTGGTTCACCAGTCGCCGGAGCTTGTGACACTGAGGGACTATGCTGTTGCAGCAGGGGCGTTCTGTTTTTATACGAATGAGGATGACCGTGCCCAGGTGAAATTTCGGGAGCAGGTGTTCGAGTGGGCCAATGAGAATGCGATTGCCTTTGGCTGGAGTGCTGATGAACTCGGCTATGTTAAACAGGCGAGCGGGAGCGCCATTGCGGTGATCCCGTCCGACCACTGCAGCAACCTGAGCCTGCTCTCCTCGTTAAAACTCAGGGAACCCATTCATCAGAAAAACAGCCCGGAACAGGTTACGGCACAGGAGGGCAAACACTATATTGCACTGGTGATGAGTGATGGCGATAACGCCCAGTGGTATGAGACCACCGTTCCGTTCCGCGATCACTACTATGATCGGGTGCAGACGGCGGGGGATTATAAACTGTCCTGGACTGCACCGCCCATGCTGTACCGCCTGGCCCCTACCGTTCTCCAATATGTCTACAATATGGCAACGGACCGGGACCGCTTTGTCTGTGGCGTCTCGGGGCTGGGGTATATCAACCCGACACGGTATCCGGAAGCGGCTCTGGAGCATTTTGCCGCCGGGACCGTCCAAGCGATGAGGCAGGCCGATCTTCAGGTCGTGACGATCCTGGACAACAGTACCAGCACCCATAAGCTGGGGCGGGCTCTTGAGGCCTATACCGTACAGGAGTCCCTTTCGGGCGGATTGATGCAGATCGAGGATAAATACGAAGCGCTGGATGGTAAAATGGTTATCAGCGGCGGAAAGCCCTTTGTCAGTGTGAAAAAATCTTTCTGGTTTACCTCTGAAAATCAAGAGGAAAAAATTTCCCGGGAGTGGATTGAAGATTTTGCACAGGAACTCAATGCCCTGCCCTGTGATATCCGGTCCGAGGAGGGGTACAGCTATATCAATATTCATCCGTGGTCCACTTCTATCGAGGATCTGAATTTACTCGTCTCGTTGCTGGACGATCATATCGAGATCGTTTATGCGGAGGAGCTGCTGGCCATGATTGCGGAGAATGTGATACACGAGTAGCTTTGTATGTAACAGGAGGCATACCGTAACGGCATGCCTCCTGTCGCTTTTTTTATTTGCGGCGGAAGGACATGCAGTCCGTGCACTGCTCCATCTTCGGATTGGCCTCATGGGTGCCGACCTGGATGCGGTCCAGAGAGCAGTAGTTGTCATTGGTGCAGTGGTACATGCACTGCTCCACCGTGCAGGCGATGCATTCGTTTTTCTTACACTTATCCATGTTCATTCTCCTTGATCAATGAATTGGCGCAGGGCGCCTGATTTTATTCTGCCCGGATCGCAGCGGAATAAAGGCAATTTTCAAAATAATTTTATAAAGGCCAGCACGATCAGGAGCAGTCCGCCGACACAGGAAAAATCATGCTTGCTCTGCCCGAGGCGCTTCCCGATCAGAATGCCGGCGCAGCAGACGAGAATGGAAAAAATAAGCGTAAAGGCGATCAGGGCGATCAGGCGTATTGGACCGGCTGTGACGCTCAGTCCGGTGAAGAGGGAGTCGAGCGACACGGAGAGGGAGAGCAGCGCCGCCTCGCCGGGGGACAGGCTTCGGGAGTGATCCAGATCCGCACTGCGGCTGTCCGCGCACACGGAGAGCGCAACGGACAGGTTTTTCAGGCGAAAGGTGATCCCCCGGTTCAGCCGGCGGCGCAGCGCCGACCGGAGCCGGGGACCAAACAGGCTCTGCAGCCCCACGGCCATCAGTACGGTAAAGCCGATCCACCGGAAAGAGGCCTCCGGGATGTACGCCCGGATCAACGTCCCCGCGAGCAGGGAGAGCGCAAAGGCGGCCGCCGGTACGGCGGAGAGGACGATTCGGGAAAAAAAGGGAATGCGGATCCCGGAGGATCCATAGGCGATACATACAAACAGAGTGTCCAGACAGAGTGCGGCGGCGAGCAGAAAATCCATGCGATCACGGCCTCTCTTAAGGGTGGGGCTCCCGGAGCCCGCTGCTTCCATTTTATGAGGGCCGCCCTTGTCCCGGTGAAGCGCCGCGCGAAACAGGATGGAAATCGCCTGCGATATGCCGTGTGCAGATATAGATAAAGGGCCCGGGAACACCCGGGCCCTTTATCTTGAAATTGAGGGGTTTGCTTTGAGGAGGGGTAGAGCATGTACCCGCCGATACTCGGCTGCGGCGCCTTTCTCTTTGGGGTACGTGTATATTGTAAATCAGGGTATTGTTTTTTTTGTTACTCACTTGTGAACATTTTTTTAAAGAACGTCAAAAATCGTGTGAACATTTTTGGCCGGCGCACAGCGGACGGTTCCCGGGCAAATAATTTTATGGACGCAATAAAACAAATGTTTGATTTTTTGTACAAAGTGTGATACAATAGGCATGGAGATTAAAATAGGAGGGCGTATAGGCTCTCCCGGATGCGGTTATTCTGCTGTTCAACGGAGGGATCACGATGGAAAAACTCAGCAGCACGCAGAAAAAAATCTACGATTTCCTGGTGGAGCGCATCGGGACGGGGGTGCCGCCCTCGGTGCGGGAGATCGGCGCGTATGTCGGGCTCAAATCCACCTCCTCCGTCCAGTGCAATCTGGACGCGCTGGAGCGCAAGGGATATATCATCCGCGATCCGCTGCTCAAGCGGTCTATCCGCATCGCAGGGCAGAGCGGGAACACCATGCAGGTTCCGCTCATTGGCACGGTCACGGCGGGCATGCCCATCCTGGCCGTGGAGCAGATCGAGGGCTACATCCCCTTTGACGGGGACTGCGCGGGCGGAGATAAGCTGTTCGCCCTGCGGGTGCGCGGCGAAAGTATGATCAATGCCGGAATCCTAGACGGGGATATCGTCGTATCCCGTCAGACGCCGGTGGCCTCCAATGGGGAGATCGTGGTGGCACTGATCGGGGATGAGGCAACTGTCAAGCGCTTTTATAAGGAGGACGGCCACTACCGCCTCCAGCCGGAGAATGATCTGTTTGATCCGATCATCGTCGACGAGGTATCCATCCTCGGGAAGGTGGTCGCGGTGATCCGGTATATCCGATAGGAACTGCTCCGGGCAGGCGCATTTCCGCCGCCGGTGAATCAAACTGCATAAAAAGGAGAGAGATAGTATGGCTCAGGAGTACAGCAGGGAAAAGGGCGCGCTGCGCAGGGGGTTCCGCGATCATCCGGTCAAGGTGTCCCTGATCATCCTGTTTCCGGCGCTGGTGATCGCGCTTGCCGTAGCGGGGATGATCGTGTGGTGCCTGGTGGCTGATCCCGCCGTGAAGGCGAAGGAGACCGTGCCGCTGTCCGGCACGGTCATTGAGGAGCACGACGTGCGTCTGATCGGGCACCGCGGATTTTCCGCCGTGGCGCCGGAGAATACCGTACCCGCCTTTGAGGAGGCCGGAAAAGCCGGTTTCTGGGGCGCGGAGCTGGACGTTCACCGCACATCGGACGGCGAGTGGGTCGTGATGCACGATGACAACCTGAGCCGGATGACCCGGAAGGTGGACGCGGTCGCCGCGCACTCCTCCGAGGATCTGCTGAATACGGACATCAATAACGGCGCCAATATCGACCAATACCCCGGGCTGAAGGTGCCGCTGCTGTCTGACATGCTGGCCGTGTGCGAGCAGTATAATATGACGCCGGTCATTGAGGTCAAATCCTCCGTCAAAGGAGAGCTCAACGATCTGATCGAGGTGGTGGACGAGGCCGGCTTTAAAAATCAGGCGATCTATATTTCTTTCAGCCAGCAGCACACCAAGGCGCTGCGCGCACTCGTACCCGGCGCCCGGGTGTTCTATCTCTCTGACGATATCACGGAGGAGGCGATCGCCTTCTGCCTGGAGAATGGCGTCGGGCTGGATTTTGACGCCCGCCGAGAGAATAATACGCCCGAGGTGATTCAGCGCGCAATGGATCAGGGGGTCGAACTGGCTGCCTGGACTGTGGATGATATAGAGCTGTGCGAGCAGCTGATCGATCTCGGAGTCCAGTACATCACCACCAACTGCATCTATCCGGACTAAACGGATGCTTGTATTTTTCAGGCACTGCCGGGGCAGGGCGTCCGCGCCCGCCCCGTTCTTTTTTGCAGGGAATAATTGGCGCTCCTCCCTCATAGGCTGATGTATTACAGCGTGAGGGAGGAACGGAGATGTTTGCGGCGCTGGCTTATCGGGAGGAGGAAGCGTCGGGCTTTCGGCGGCTGTGGGGGCGTGCCTTTGGGGAGCGGATTGTCGCGCAGAAGGTGCCTGTCGACAGACGGGAGTGCTTTTTTACGGCTTCAGTCTCACGGGGGAGCCGCATCCGCTGGGACGATCTCTTCACCCGGATGGGCCGGCTGAGCCGGGAGATGGTTCTGCCGGAGGATCTCCATATCCCGGAGGGCTGCGGCATCACGCGGTTTGTCCCCTCTGCGCTCGGCCCCAGAGTTGTGATGAACACGGCGGCGGAGCTGCTGGACCGGGACGGCATGCGGCGGATCCCGGTCACGGTGGTCGATCCCGGCGGCCGTCTGTGCGGGATGCTGATCCCGATTGTGCGCGCCTGCGCCCAGGTCCGCGTGGTGACGGCCAATCAGACGGTTTACCGCAGTACATGTGAACGCCTGATGGAGGAGTACGGCGCATCGGTGATGGTCTGCCCCACAGGTTCGGGTGCTCCGACGGAGGGGCTCTGGATTCTGCCCTTCGGCGGGGAATATCCGTGCGCATCGGACGCGCTGTGCATCATGCCCGCAGGGGATATTCCGGCGGGGGATCGGACCCTTCTGGTGGAGGGCGTGCGGCTGGGCGAAGACTATGAGGCGATCCGTCCCCACGGGATTGATCCGCCCCTGTTTGCCGCGGCGCTGTATGAAAAGTGCGCGGTGCGCGAACTCGGCACGCTGACAGCCGAACGGCTCACCTGCGCGGGGGAGGCGCTCACCTATCGGCAGGCGGCCGAGCGGATCCTCCGCCTCGGCGATAAATAGCTTGACTTTGCGATGGTATCTGGATTATAATAAATAGAAATTATCCCCTGTCCTTCAGGGGATATCCACTCATTATGAAAGAGGTAATGGCAGCAATGGCAAATGAGACAAAGCTCACATTGGCAGGCCTGAAAGAGCTCCAGGCGGAGCTGGAAAATCTGAAGACGGTCGGCCGGAAGGAAATGGCGGAAAAAATCAAGGTTGCGCTCTCCTTCGGCGATCTGTCTGAAAACAGCGAATACGATGAGGCCAAGAGCGAACAGGGCAAGCTGGAGGCGCGCATCAACGAGCTGGAGAATATGCTCAATAACGTCGTACTGATCGACGAGGATGACAATAATACTGCGATCGTGCGCACCGGACTGACGGTGAAGGTCAAGGATCAGGATATGGGCGATGTGATGACGTTCCGCATCGTCGGCCCTGCCCAGGCGGACCCCGATAAGGGCTATATTTCAGAGGAATCCCCGGTTGGCCGTGCGCTGATCGGCCATGCGCAGGGGGAGACCGTCATGGTGGAGGCCCCTGCGGGCAGCCTTCCGTTTGAGATCCTGGAGATCACCAAGTAACTTTCTGCGGAGGAGAGCTGCGGGCATACCGGCACAGCGCGGCATACCCGCGACGGGCTTGGCGGGGGCGTCGCTCCCGCCTGTTTTTATTCCGGGCATTCTGCGGCAGGGGAGGCCGCATCTTACTTACAACAGATAGGGGATGTATTTATGGCAGAGGAAAATACTGTGATGGAGAACGGAGAGGAGCAGATCTCGGAAAACGAGCTGCGTCAGATCCGCCTGGACAAGCTGCAGGCCATGCGCGACGCCGGCTTTGATCCGTTTACCGTTACCACGGCGCGCCAGACGCACCACGCGCAGGAGATCCGCGATCACTTTGAACAGCTGGAGAACCAGACCGTGTGTATTGCGGGGCGTATGATGTCCCGGCGCGATATGGGCAAGGCGAATTTTATCGATGTCAGCGATAAGACGGGGCGCATCCAGGTGTATGTGCGCGTCAATGATGTGGGCGAGGATACCTTTACCGAGTTCAAGAAGTGGGATATCGGCGACCTGATTGAAGTGGAGGGGTTTGTCTTCCGCACCCGCAGGGGGGAGATCTCCGTCCATGCCCAGAAGCTCCGCCTGCTCTCAAAGTCCCTGCTGCCGCTGCCCGAGAAATTCCACGGTCTGAAGGACACGGATTCCCGCTACCGCCGCCGGTATCTCGATCTGATCATGAATCCGGAGGTCAAGGATACCTTCGTCAAGCGCAGTGCGATCATCTCATCCATCCGCCGCTTTTTGGAAGAAAAAGGCTTTGTCGAGGTGGAGACGCCCACCCTCAATACGATTCCCGGCGGCGCGACGGCGCGTCCGTTCATCACGCATCACAACACGCTCGATATGGACCTCTATCTGCGCATCGCGCCGGAGCTCTATCTCAAGCGCCTGATCGTCGGCGGGATGGAGCGCGTGTTTGAGATCGGCCGCATGTTCCGCAACGAGGGGATGGACGTCCGCCACAATCCGGAGTTCACCCTCATGGAGCTCTATCAGGCCTACACGGACTATAACGGGATGATGGATATCTGTGAGCAGATCATCCGCCGCGCGGCGCAGGACGCCTGCGGCACGCTGCATATCACCTATCAGGGCGAGGAGATCGACCTTGAGACGCCCTTTGCCCGCATGACGATGCTCGAATCCATCGAGAAGTACACGGGTGTGGATTTCAACCAGTTCCGTGGGGACGATGCGGCGGCCCGCGAGGCGGCCAAAAAGCTGAATGTCCCCGATATCAAGGACAGCTACACCTGGGGCAAGGTGGTCTCCGAGGTGTTCGAGGCCCATGTGGAGGACAAGCTCGTCCAGCCGACCTTTATTCTCGACTACCCGGTGGAGGTATCCCCTCTGACGAAGAAAAAGCCCTCCGACCCGGCGCTGACCGAGCGGTTCGAAGTGTTCATTACGCGCCGCGAGTTCGGCAACGCCTATTCCGAGCTCAACGACCCGATCGACCAGCTCGAGCGCTTTAAGGCCCAGATGGCGCTGCGCGATGCGGGCGACGACGAGGCCAATATGCTCGACAGCGACTTTGTCACGGCGCTCGAGTACGGGATGCCGCCGACGGGCGGCCTCGGCATGGGGATGGATCGGCTTGTCATGCTGCTGACTGATTCTGCTTCAATTCGCGATGTGTTGCTTTTTCCCACGATGAAACCCTTGGGTGGTGTAAAGGACGAAAATGGTGTAAACAAAACCGAGCCTGAAGCCCCAAAAGCCGAGCCGGAAAAGATCGATTTCTCCAAAGTGGAAATCGAGCCTTTGTTCAAGGATTTCGTGGATTTTGAGACGTTTTCCAAGTCGGATTTCCGGGCGGTCAAGGTGCTTGCCTGCGAAGCCGTACCGAAGTCCAAGAAGCTTCTGAAGTTTACCTTAGACGATGGTACAGGCGAAAACAGGACGATTTTAAGCGGTATTCACGCCTATTACGAGCCGGAAGAACTGGTTGGTAAGACCTGTATCGCAATCGTCAACCTGCCGCCAAGACCGATGATGGGGATCGACTCCTGCGGTATGCTGATCAGTGCGGTACACCACGAGGAAGGCGAAGAAAAACTCCATCTGCTGATGGTGGACGACCACATCCCGGCAGGCGCAAAGCTCTACTAAGCTGTACCGTTTTGCCCGTGAAAGCGGGATGTACTTCACAGCCGGAAAGCGGTGATCCGTACACTTTACCATCAAATTTACATCATTTGATGTAGAAATAAGTGCAGGGACGGAAAAATCGCATAATTACAAGCAAAGAACATAAAGGGCGGTGTCTGCATAGATAGACATCGCCTTTTTTTGCTAAAAGCAGGCGTGTTGATATTCGATAGGGACGTGTAATGCCTCTCTGCCGGGCGAACGGTGCCGGAGTTCTTGTCGGGAAGTGATTTCCCGGCGGATCGGAAGAAATAATACGCCGTTTATGAAAATGGGATTTTCCACTTCTTTTTGTTGGGGAGATTTTATGCGGAAGCCGGGAAAAATTCCGGCGAAAATGATTTGCCTTTTCATCGGGCGATGTAGTATAATGGGCTTAAATAAGTGGAATGCGCAGGTGGTATGGATGCGGACGATTCTTCGAAATTTTGTATTGCTGGACGGGACCAGAGACATGGCGGCAAAGCCGCACACGGATCTGGCCATCGAGGGCGACAGGATTACCGCTGTGGGCAGGATTGAACCCGCGGAGCGGGACCGGGTGATCGATTTGAACGGGAGATATTTGATGCCCGGGCTCATCAATCTGCATGTACACCTGCCGGCGGGGGGCAAGCCCAAGAACAAACCGTTAAAGGCGGAAATGCTGACTAAAATTGCGCTGTCATCTCCTGCTTCGAGAGCGCTGGCGCTAAAAATGTGCCATGCATATGCGATGCAGGGCCTGATGGCCGGTGTCACGACCATCCGGGCCGTGGGCGGGCTCGACAATCTGGACACCCGGTTGCGGGACAGGATCAATCAGGGCAGGTGCGACGGCCCCAGAATTTTTGCGGCCAATTATGCCATCGGCGTTCCGCACGGGCACATGGTCGGCTCTGTGACGCGGGCCGCCGGTTCCGTGGAGGAAGCGGTACAGATGGTGGACGAATTGAAGTCCCAAAATGTCGATTTGATCAAGCTGATGATCACCGGCGGCGTCATGGACGCCAAGGTCCGGGGCGAGCCGGGGAAGCTGATGATGCAGCCCGATATGATCAGGGCCTGCTGCGAAAGAGCGCACAGCTACGGGCTCAAAGTGGCGGCGCATGTGCAGAGCCCCGAGGGCGTCCGGATCGCGGTTGAAAACGGGGTGGATTCCATCGAGCACGGCTCCACGCTCAGCGCCCGGGAGATCGAGGCCTTTCAGAAAAGCGGAGCCGTCATGGTGTGTACGCTCTCTCCGGCGCTCCCCATGGCGCGGTTTGCGCGCGAGACGCTCGGGATTACCGAGGCGGTCCAGTATAACTCCAATGTCGTCTATGAAAATATGGTAAAGGGATCCAAAACAGCGCTGGAAAACGGCATCACCGTGGGCCTGGGGACCGATACGGGCTGCCCGTATACGACCCATTACAATATGTGGCGGGAGCTGCATTACTTTGAGAAGAGCGTGGGCGTCACGCCGGAATTTGCCCTGTATACGGCCACGCTGAATAATGCGCGGATCCTGGGGATTGATTCTGTTACCGGCAGTATAGAGGCCGGGAAATGTGCCGATATTTTAATTTCGGATGCGAACCCTCTGGATGATTTCAGAGCGCTGTCCGAGCCGTTTATGGTGATCGCCCGGGGGAAAATATATACACAGCCGAAAATCAAAAAGTACGAAAAGTGTGAAACGGAATTAGATCAGTATTATGACTGACGGGGCATGGAGATGCGATCGGCTGCTATACAGCGCCCGTGCACGATCACGTTGTAAAAGTCTCTGAGGAGGAACGCTATGATTTATCAGTTCAATCGTGAAAACTACTGCAATTTTGACGTATTCCAGGATCGGCGGCTGCCGTCAAGGTCCTACTTTATCCCTTTTCCGTCCCAGCGGCAGGCGCAGGAGGCCGATCTGCTGCACCAGCGTTCGGCCAGCGCGCTGGTACAATTTTTGAGCGGGGAGTGGGACTTTAAATACTATCAGAAGATGGATGATGTCCCGGTCAATTTTAATACGGATGCGGTCGATTTTGACCGGGTCCCGGTCCCGTCCTGCTGGCAGTTTACCGGGTATGAGAAGCCCTTTTACGTCAATCAGAAGTATCAGTTTAAAAATGACCCGCCCCGGATTCCCACGAACGAGCCCGCAGGGGTGTATGTGGCGCCCGGGAAGTTTCGGACGATCGACGGCGCCTATAATTCCGTAGGCGTGTACCGGCGATTTTTTGACGTGGAAAAGGCGGAGCGCCGCTTTGTGATCTCCTTCCTCGGGGCGGCGTCGTGCATCGAGGTCTATCTCAACGGAAGCTATGTGGGGTATTCCGAGGGCGCGCATAATACGGCGGAGTTCGACCTGACGGATAAGATCCTCGACGGCCGCAACGAGCTGGTGGCCGTGGTGCACAAGTGGACTAACGGCACCTATCTGGAGTGTCAGGACATGTTCCGCAACAACGGGATCTTCCGCGATGTGCTGCTCTATCAGACGGAGCGCACCCATATCTGGGACTACGCGTGCCGCGCCCAAAAAAACGGAATGCGGTACACGCTGGATATTGATCTGACGGTGAATGCGCCGGCGGGTACGGTGGAGGCCTCCCTCCTGGAAGGGGACAAGGTCATCGCGTCGGTCACCGGCGGCGCGGCCGACGGGAAGCTCCGCCTTGAAAATCTCGACGTGCGGGAGTGGAACGCGGAGGAGCCGAAGCTCTACGATCTCTATCTGACCCTGAAGGATGCGGGCGGCGACGTGCGCGAGGTCGTACGCGAGCGGTACGGCTTTAAGACGGTGGAGATCCGGGGCGGCGTCTATCTCCTGAACGGGAAGGCAGTCAAGCTCCGCGGCGTCAACCATCATGACAGCTCTCCGACGGGCGGCTATACCATGACGCCGGAGGAACTGCTGCGGGACGTCACGCTCATGAAAGAGCTCAACGTCAACTGCGTGCGCACCTCCCACTACCCGCCGGACCCGCTCTTTCTCCAGCTGTGCGACCGGTACGGGATCTACGTGGTGGATGAGGCGGATATCGAGACGCATGGCACGGTGTGGCCGCTCTATACGAAAATCAATCAGATCAGCAATGATTTAAAATGGGCGGAGCATTATAAGGACCGTGTGCACGCGATGTTCCAGCGCGATAAGAACCGCGCCTGTGTCTCCGTGTGGTCGCTGGGCAATGAGGCCGGCGGCTGGAAGTGCCAGGACGCCTGTTATGAGATGCTGAAAAAGCTCACGCCGATCCCGATCCACTATGAGGGCGTGATCCGCACGCCGGTCAAGGCGTATGATATTGTCAGCGAGATGTATCCGTCCATTCAGCACGTGGCTGATATCTCCGATCCGGCCAAGCTGAAAAAGCGCGTCATGGCCCATTTCCGCGGCAAGCCCTATTTTATGTGCGAATACGCGCATGCGATGGGGGTAGGGCCCGGGAATCTGGAGGATTACTGGAAGGTGCTCTATTCGAGCGATCAATACATGGGCGGCTGCATCTGGGAGTGGTGCGATCACGCCGTCTATCACAGGGACGGGAAATACGCCTACACCTACGGCGGCGACCATGGGGAGTACCTGCACGACGGGAACTTCTGCGTGGACGGCCTGGTTTTTCCGGACCGCAGCCCGTCCACGGGTGCGCTGGAGATGCAGAATGTCTACCGGCCGCTGCGCGCGCGGATCGAAAACGGGGCGATCGTGGTCGAGAGCAAGCTCGCCTTTGTCAACGCGGGGTATATCAATGCGGAGTATTCCGTGCTCCGCGATCAGGAGATCGTCGCCTCCGGGGCGCTGAATACGGATATTGAGCCGGGCGGAACCTCCGTCAATGAGATCGATCTGCCGGCCTCCGGGGACGTCCTGGTCGATGTCCGCTATACCGACGCCCGCACGGGCGCCTTTATCGCCGCGGAGCAGCACGAGGTCGCCGCGGAGATGCCGGCGATCAGCCGGGCGCAGGAGCCGGTGACCGTCACGCGCGACGGCGGCCTGATCCGGGCACAGTTCCGTTCGGGGTGTGCGGTGTTCAGCGCGGCGACCGGATGTCTGAAGGAATATACGGCCGGCGGCAAAAACCTGATCAATCCCAACCCCATCAACCGCTTTGGCCAGGGGAGCTATGTGAACCTGTTCCGTGCGCCGCTGGACAACGATATGTATATCAAAAAGCAGTGGGGGAAGGCGGGATACGACAGCTATACCGTCTCCCCGGCCGAGGTGACCATCGACGGCGGCCGCATCACGTTCACCAATATCCTGCGCAGCGGCAAAAAAAAGCTGATGCGCACGGACGTGGCGTATACGGTGTATGCGGACGGGGGAATGGATATCCGGGTATCGGCCCGGGCGCTGGCCCGTAAGCTGCCGGTGCTCCCGCGCTTCGGGCTGTGTCTGGAGCTTCCGGCCGCGTATGAAAATGTGTTCTACTACGGGCGCGGCGAGCGGGAGAACTACCCCGACATGCTCGATTATGCACCGGTGGGCGAATATTCAAACACCGTGACGGGGATGCATGAGGACTATATCCGGCCGCAGGAAAACGGCGCGCGGTGCGATGTCCGTTTTGCGGAGGTCAGTGACGCGGCGGGAGAGGGGCTGCGCATCACGGCGGTGGATCGGCCGTTCTGCTTCACGGCGGCGCATTATACCTCCGATCAGCTCAGCAAGTGGGAACACCGCGAGGATGTCACCCAGTATGACGCCACGGTCCTTTCGATAGACGGCTATATGCTCGGCGTCGGGTCCAACAGCTGCGGCCCGATGACGCTGGAAGCGTATCAGTTTGTGCCTGAGAAGAAGCGCACCATCTCTTTCCGTTTCCATATTGCGCCCATCGAATAGGTGCGGTATGTGCAGCGGAGCGTCTATCTCTTGTGAAAATTGAATAAAAGCCGCTGAAGACTGACTGCGTGCCGCGTGAGAGCGCGGCGCGCTTTTTTGCTTGCACGGGATGACGGTTTGGAGAAAGGGAAGAAGAGCCAAAGGGTTCTGATTTATATAATAGATATAGAAAAAATAAACAAACTTGAAAAAATATTCTATTTTCTGGTCAAATGGAATTGTATTTATTGAATTCTCGAGTATAATAAAAATGGTATTGCGTTGCCGTATGGCAGCAGGAGTGCTGCGGCCTGTTCGCCGATAAATGATGTGTGCCGTGGTTGTTCTGATGTATGGTCCGCAGTTGACCTCATGATTTATCTGTATTCAGGCGGCGCCTCAACGCCGCTGAAAATAGGGGAAGATCCCGTCAAAGGAGGAGAAGTCATGAAAAGGAAAAAGAGATTCGGAATACTGGTGCTGTCCGCTGCGCTGGCAGCAGCGTGCGCCCTGCCGGCCTTTGCGGCGGAGGAGGAGATCACCGTCACAGCGGTGGGGGACTCCATCGGGCGCGGGTTCGGCTGTGAGGATGTGGTGGATTACTCCGACTGTACACAGACGGATATCCGAAATGCGCACCATCTGGCCAAGCCGTCCGAGCACGCATATGGCGCCGTTTTCAGCCGCCTGCTGGCGGAGGAGACAGGCAGTGCGGTCACCTTCCGGAACTATTCGGTGGATGGCTACCGTGCGAACAATGTGATGGAGGACCTTGCGGCGAATGCCCCTGTATACGACCAGAATGATGTCGGCCTTGCGGATGCGGTCCGGCAGTCCGATGTGGTGCTGGTGTCCCTGGGCGGGAACGACTTTTTCGCCTTCTGCATGGAGGCCATCGCGAAAAGCTGCGGCGCGGAGACGACCGACGACCTGCTGGCCGGCTTTGAGGACGGGAGCATCAACATGGACGGCCTGATCAGCGGATTTGTATTTCCGCTGCTCGCGGTCGCTCAGGAGGATGCAACCTCGGCGGACCTGCGTGCAATTCTGGAAAAAAACTGCACGGAGAGCTATCAGAACGATAAGGCACTGATCGATGAGATCCTGGCGCTGAACCCGGACGTTCAGATCATCCTCAACGGGATTCCCAACCCCCTCCTGGAGGAGACTGCGGACGCGCAGGCGTATCAGCTGCTCAGCGCGCCCCTCTCCTATCTGCTGGGCAAGTATAATGATCTCCTGATCCGGTTGGCGCAGGAGTATCCAGATCAGGTGGCCTATTCGGACTCCGACAGCGCCTATGCCGCCTATGAGGGAACGGACTGCCCGAGCAGGGTCAGGATCAATCTGGGGGATATTATCGCACGCCTGACCGGCGGTGAATTCAATGATGAGACAGGAACTCTCGATATCGACCTGCTGGGGGATTATCTGTGGAATCCGCAGAACTTCTATGTGGATCCGCACCCCGCCGCGCTGGGGCAGCAGCTGATGGCGGAGAACACGCTGAAGGTCTATGAGGCGTTGAATCCTCAGGGAGAGGAGAACACCGAACCGGAGCCCGCGGCGGAAAAACCGCAGGCCGACCTCAACGGCAACCCCACTACCGGAGACGCCGGAGCGGATGCAGCGGCCTTTTCCGTGCTGGCAGCAGCCTGCGGAGCCGCCCTCCTTCTGCGCAGAAGGGTGCGGTAAATTGATACGACAGCAGAACAGACACAGTCCCCCGCCTGCAGGGCGGGGGATTTTTCCGCCCGGAGATATCCGGCGTAAAAGTTCACAAACTCTCCATTGCTTCCGGGTGCCCGGACGGCTATAATAGGGATTGAGGTGAAGTGGTGATGGAGCGGATTTACCGGCAGGGAACGCGCTTTGTGGATGAGAACGGGCGCCAGATCTTTTTGAATGGTGTGAACATCTCCCTGAAGGGGGAGAAAAAAGGGGAAAAGACCGTGTATAAGTTTAACACGGTTCAGGAGAAGACGATCGCATCGCTGCATGCGCGCGGGATCAATTTGATCCGCCTGATCCTCACGTGGGACGGCGTGGAGCCGCACCCCGGAATCTATGACGAGCTCTATCTGGATCACTATCGCCAGATCGTCTCCTGGTGTGAAAAATACGGCGTCTACTTTATTCTGGATATGCATCAGGATCTGTACTCCAGCCGCATTGGGGACGGCGCGCCGGAGTGGGCCACGCTCACGGACGGTTATCCGATCGAAAAGCCGGTCGCGATCTGGGCGGAAGGGTATTTTTATTCGCGTGCGGTCGCCCACAGCTTTGAGCACTTCTGGAACAATACGCCTGTCTACGGCAGGGGCCTTCAGGATTGGTACGCCGCCATGTGGCAGCACGTGATCCGCATTTTTGCGGACAGCCCCGCTCTGCTGGGATTCGATTTTATCAATGAGCCCTATCCCGGCCTGGACGGACCGCGCATCTTCGCCGGTCTGGTCAACGGGTTCATGGACCGGCTCGGCGGCGGGCGGGAGCTGCCCTTTGACGCGGCGCGGTATCTTAACCGCGGGAACCAGCGCGCCGGGTTTGTGCGTCTGGCCGCCGAGATCGTGCGCAGAGTGCGGCGGTGCGGGCTGGACCGCATGCGGCGGCTCGGGGAGGACCGTGCGGCGCTGCGGGAAATCTTTATGCAGATGGAGCCGCTTGTCCGCCGATTCGACGAGGAGAAATATTCCCCGTTCCTGTCCAAAATGACGGCCGCCGCGCGCGCGGTGACAGACCGTGGGATCATTCTGATCGACAACTGCTACTACTCCAATCTGGGTATCCCGTGCGCCGTCCGGATTCCGGAGGTAGACGGCGTTCCGGAGACACAGGCGGCCTTTGCTCCGCACGGATATGACCTGTTTGTCGATTCGCCGCTCTATCGCTTTGCCAGCGAGGTGCGCGTCGGGATGATTTTTGAGGAGCACCGCCGCACACAGGAGCGCCTGGGCCTTCCGGTGCTGGTGGGGGAATGGGGCGGATTTTCCAGTCTGGACGGCTATCGCCGTCACGCGGAGTTTCTGCTGGAGCTGTTCAATCGAAACGGCTGGAGCCGGGCCTACTGGGCCTACGCGCCCGGGCACTTTCTGGTGCACCCCGTGTGGCGCCTGCTGACGCGCTCCTATCCGCAGGCCGTGGACGGTACGGTGACAGAAATTCAGGCGGACGACGCGGAGCTGATGATTGCATATGAACAGGGGAACGGGGGCCGGGCAAACCGGATCTGGCTCAATGGCGCGCTGGAATCCCTGACCGTGGACGGATGTGCCCTCACGCCGGGGCAGTATCTGCTGGAAACTGCCGGGTACACGGGCGGCGGGCTTTTGACGTTCTCTGCGCCTCCCGGCTTTCACCGCGTGCGGGTCACGACATGCCGGTGAAGAAGGCGGTGGCTGGTATGACCGGCGGAGGCGGGACTGCCGGACGGGGACGATTTGACAGGTTCCCGAAAAGACCTTATAATAATAAACTGTAAAAATACAGCAGAGAGAAAGCGCCGCAAAGCGCTTTTTCTTTGTGTAGAGGGGAGCGTTCCGATGGGAGAGAACAACATAGGGCAGAGAGAAAATAAAATGGGCGTTCTGCCGGTCAACCGGCTGCTGGTGACGATGTCGATCCCGATGGTGATCTCCATGCTGGTACAGGCGCTCTACAATGTGGTGGACAGTATGTTCGTCGCCCAGATCAATGAAAATGCGCTCACTGCCGTCTCGCTGGCGTTCCCGGTTCAGAACCTGATGATCGCCGTCGGGACGGGGACAGGCGTCGGTGTGAATGCATTGCTCTCCAAAAGCCTGGGGCAAAAGGACTTTGAAAAGGCAAATAAGACCGCCAATCACGCTGTTCTGCTCGCCGCGTGCAGCTACCTTGCATTTGCGCTGCTGGGGGGATTTTTCTCCCGCCTGTTTTTCGAGGTGCAGACGGATGTACAGGAGATCATCGACTACGGAACCTCTTATCTGGTGATCTGCTGCGTCTTTTCGTTTGGGATGTTCGGGCAGTTTGCATTCGAGCGCCTGCTGCAATCGACGGGGAAGACCTTTTACACCATGATCACGCAGGGGATCGGCGCGGTCATCAATATCATCTTTGACCCGATCCTGATCTTTGGCTTGCTTGGGTTCCCGGAGATGGGCGTGGCCGGAGCGGCGGCGGCCACCGTGTTCGGCCAGATCGTGGCGGCAGTGCTGGCGATCATCCTCAACCATTATAAAAATGACGAGGTGCGCATCTCCCTGAAAAAATTCCGTCCGGAGTGGGGGATCATCCGGCAGATCTACGGCGTCGGGGTGCCCTCCATCATCATGTCGTCGATCGGATCGGTGATGACGTTTGGCATGAATAAGATCCTGATCGCCTTTTCCACCACAGCGACGGCCGTGTTCGGGGTTTACTTTAAATTGCAGAGCTTCGCGTTCATGCCGGTGTTCGGCCTGAACAACGGCATGGTGCCGATCGTGGCCTATAACTTTGGTGCGCGCAAGCCAAAGCGGATGATGAAGACCATCTGGCTGAGCATCGCCTATGCGCTCGGGATCATGGCGGTCGCGATCGTGATCGCGCAGACCATCCCGGACAGGCTGCTGCGGATCTTCAACGCGTCGGAGAACATGCTGGAGATCGGCATCCCGGCGCTGCGCATCATCAGCCTCGGCTTCCTATTCGCCGGATTCGACGTCATCATCGGCTCTGTCCTTCAGGCGCTCTCACACGGGTTTATGAGCTTGTCCCTCTCCCTGCTGCGGCAGCTGGTTGTCCTGCTTCCGGTGGCATATTTGCTCTCCCTGACGGGGAACCTGCAGATCATCTGGTGGGCGTTCCCGCTGTCGGAGGTCGCATCCGCAACGTTGAGTGCGATTTACTTTGTCATCATTCGGAAACGGGATATCCGGTCCATTCAGCCGGCCGAAAATGATCGCTGACAGAAAAGAAAAGGACGCCCGCGGGCGTCCTTTTTGCATCAGCGCAATATCAGGGGTTCAGTTCGATCTGTCCGTTTTCCGCGTGGAAAAAGAGGGTGACGTCGGGCGGTCCATCCGCCCCGGGGGATTGGTAGCGCAGGTCGTCCCCGTAAATCGTCCGGGCGGGCGTGACGAGATTGTTGATGATCTCACCGTTGTCCGCGGAGGCGTTTATGAAATAGGAGGAGAGGGAACCGAGGCTGAACTGAATGGAGCCGTTGTCTGTTTCACAGTACACGACGGCCGAGCCCTGCAGATTGCGCAGCGTGAGGGAGCCGTTCTCCGCGGAGAGATCGACCCGCTTCCCGATGTTCAGGCTCTCCGCCGTGAGGGATCCGTTGTCGGACTCCGCCGTGAGGATGGGGCAGCCGATCCCCGAGAGCGTCACATTGCCGTTCCCGCTCTCGACATCCAGCCGGTTGATCCAATCATTCGGCAGTGTGACGTCCAGATACGCGCCATCCTGCACGTTCGCCTGGAGCGGCGCGGTGCGGTAAAATACCAGTATATAGCGGCTGGAATTCTCATACGAGCGGAACAGCTCAAACCGGTACTGATCCGCTCGAACGGACGCCGCCTCCCCAGAGAGCGTCAGCTGCGCCGCCGCCGTATCGCCGGAGCGGACGGTCAGGGCGATGTCGTCGCACTCGATTTTCAGATCGCTGCCCTGCGGGATTACGGATAGATCGATCCGGTTATCCGCGTCCGGCGTCTGGACGGAGGGGAGGCTGTCATAGTAGTCCTGGGCATACTCGGGAACGTCAACGAGTACGCTCAGGCGGTAGCGGTCGATGTACGCGTTCAGCGCCTGACGGATAAGGCCGCTGTTAAAGGCGGCGGTGCAGGCGATCCCCAGACCGATCGTGGCGATCAGGGAGGCGACGCATACCACGATGAGTGCGATCAGACCCTTTCTCTTTTTCATGATCTGGCCTCCTTCCTGCCCGGTTTATCGGAGATTTTCCGTGACAGATAGACGATCAGCGCCACGATACCGTACAGAATCAGTGCGGCGACGGAGATCAGCAGCACGGCCACCGATATCATGAACCCGCCGGCTATCGCCAGCCCGGAGACCGCGAAAAAGGTAAAGGATGACAGAAAAATCAAGATCCCCGCCAGGATCAAACCGGCCGCCGCCGGAACAAACGGAACGGCCAGGAAGAGGATTGTCAGGATCAGCCCGACGATATAGCCGGTCTTATCCGCACCGCGCGGAGCCGGCGGCTGTGGATACGGCGCCTGCGGCGGGGCATAGCCAAAGCCCTGCAGTGGGATTCGTGCCGCTTCCAGATAGGGGCGTGCGCACGCCTCCGGCTCGCCGAGGGAGGCACAGATCTCCTCCTCCGCCTCCCCTGCGGCGAGACGGCTCTCAAATTGGCGGGTAAATTCCTCCGCAATCTCCTGACGCCGCGCATAGGAGAGCGGGGCCAGCGCCGCCTTCAGACGGTCGAGAAACTCTTTTTGGTTCATGAGCAACGCACTCCTTTCGTCTCCATCATAGCATAATTCCATGAAAAAGCAAGCGAATTTGCCATTGTTACAAAACTGTAATTTTCTAAAGGGACGCGCCGCTTCTTCGCACAGGCCATTGCGGCCTCCCGCGCGGCGGTCCGATATAAATATTTCGGGAAAACATAATCCAAGATATGGGATTCAGTTGGAAATTTTGCGCTTTTTGGGAAGGGAGATAGTAATGGAAGGAAAACACAGTAAAAGAATTGTACCAGCGGCCAAAGCGCTGCGCAAAAATATGACCAGCCAGGAGCGCAGCCTGCTTTGCGAATATTTTTCCTATTCGGGAAGCACCTTGCACAGGGCGGCAGGGAAAAGAACAAACTTCGTAGGGAACGCCGCCCCGCGTTCCGAAAGGAGGGGGGACGGAAGCAGAATGGCGCCGGCCGTCAGCCCGGTGCGCCCTCGCTCTCGGGTCATTGCTCCAAAAGGGTAAGCCTTGATTTTTCGATTGATCATTCATCAAGGGCTTTCTGCCAACCGTCGGCCTGTGCGGCGGAACGCTGAGGGCAGCGTTCCCTACGCGTGCAGGGCGGGAGTTTGTGCAGCCTATAAAAACTTCCTTACACAGGGAGGCCTTGGGAAGTATAAATCCCCCCTATGAAAAGGCGGGCGGATCAACAAAATCAAGACAGAGGGATTATTGAGGGTGAAAACCAGCGGCTGGGGCTGATGGATTTGAATCCACTTTATGGCAGGAAATCTCTGGTTGTAAACCAAAACAGGAACATCCCAATGTAAACGACGGTGGAACGTTCCTGTTTATTCATCCTCTTTGAGAGAATACGCATTTAGTTCTTGAAACAGAAACAGGACCCCCGCACGATTTTTCATGCAGGGGCCCCTGTGTAATCCGAAATTTATTTACACGTTGATCTCGACTTTTAATCCGAGTGCATCCGCGTTGGCATCCAGGATCGGGCGGATGAAGTCGCGGACGAATTCCTCCGTCTGCTGCGGGGCGCGGCCGACGAAGTTCGCCGGCTTGAGCATGGCCTCGATCTCCGCCTTGGTCATGCCGAACGCCGGATCCGCCGCGATGCGGTCTACCAGATCGTTCTGGCCGCCCTCGGCCTTGACGACCTTGCCGGCTGCCATGGAGTGGACACGGATCTTCTCGTGCAGCTCCTGACGGTCGCCGCCGCGTTTGACGGCCTCCATCATGATGTTCTCCGTGGCCATGAACGGCAGCTCGGACATCAGGCGGCGCTCGATCATCTTCGGGTAGACGACGAGGCCGTCCGCCACATTGATATACAGCTCCAGAATGGCATCCGTGGCCAGGAAGGCCTCCGCCACGCTGATGCGCTTGTTGGCGGAGTCGTCGAGCGTGCGCTCAAACCACTGGGTTGCGGCGGTGATGGCCGGGTTGAGCGTATCAGCCATCACATAGCGCGCCAGGGAGGCAATGCGCTCGCTGCGCATCGGATTGCGTTTGTAGGCCATAGCGGAGGAACCGATCTGGTTCTTCTCAAACGGCTCCTCGATCTCCTTCAGGTGCTGGAGCAGCCGCAGATCATTGGAGAATTTGGCCGCCGACTGCGCGATCCCGCTGAGCACGGCGAGCACCTGGGTGTCCACCTTGCGGGAATACGTCTGCCCGGAGACGGGATAGCAGCTCTCGAATCCCATAAATTCTGCAATCTTATGGTCGAGCGCCTTGACCTTGTCGGTGTCGCCGTCGAACAGATCCATAAAGCTCGCCTGCGTGCCCGTGGTGCCCTTGGAACCGAGCAGCTTCATCTGGGAGAGGCGGAACTCCAGCTCCTCAAAGTCGAGCAGCACATCCTGCAGCCACAGCGAGGCGCGCTTGCCCACCGTGGTCGGCTGTGCGGGCTGGAAGTGCGTGAACGCCAGGCAGGGCATATCCTTATACTCGAGTGCGAACCGGCTGAGGACATCCATCAGGTTCAAGAGTTTTTTGCGGATCAGGCGCATGCCCTCGGTCATGATGATGATATCCGTATTGTCACCCACGTAGCAGGATGTCGCGCCCAGATGGATGATCGGTTTGGCCTTGGGGCACTGCACGCCGTAGGCGTACACGTGGCTCATCACGTCGTGGCGCACCTCTTTCTCGCGTGCCTGTGCAACCTCGTAGTT
Source organism: uncultured Oscillospiraceae bacterium (assembly GCA_949293315.1). Taxonomy (GTDB): domain Bacteria; phylum Bacillota; class Clostridia; order Oscillospirales; family Acutalibacteraceae; genus Onthovicinus. Next base: position 60,844 of record CASFCH010000009.1, read on the forward strand.
GATATCGTCCTTGTGGGATTCCAGCTCGGCGATCTGCTCGTCCGTGATGTCCAGCCCGAGCTGCTGCTCGGCCCTGGCCAGCGCGATCCAGAGCCTGCGCCAGGTGCGGAACTTAAAGTCCGGGGAAAAGATGTATTGCATCTCCCGGCTCGCATAGCGCGAGTTGAGGGGGCTTTCATAGATGTCATGCATGATTCGGTTCCTCCCGCGTGATGGATTTTCAGCCCTTGCAGGCTATGGGGTAATCGCCCGTAAAGCAGGCGTCACAGAATGTCTTCTCCGGCGCGCCGCCCTCGCCGATCAGCTCGCCAAGGCTCTCCGCCTTTAAAAAGCCGAGGGAGTCCGCCCCGATGAGCTTGCACAGCTCGTCCACCGTGTGGTGGTTGGAGGTCAGCTCCTCCCGGGTGGGGATATCGGTGCCAAAATAGCACGGGTTGTGGATGGTCGGGGAGCTGATGCGCACGTGTACCTCCGCAGCTCCGGCCTGCTTGAGCGCGTAGACGATGTTCGCGCTCGTGGTGCCGCGGACGATGGAGTCGTCCACCATGATCACGCGCTTGCCCGCGACGGCCTTTGAGAGCGCGTTCAGTTTGATATTCACGCTCTTTTTCCGTTCGCTCTGATCCGGCTTGATAAAGGTACGCCCTACATAGTTGTTGCGCACAAAGCCCATCTCATAGGGGATCCCGCTCTCGAGCGAGAGGCCGAGCGCCGCATCCAGCCCGGAATCCGGCACGCCGATGACCACATCGGCCGCCACCGGGTACTGGCGCGCGAGCAGCCGCCCCGCCATGATGCGGGAGGCGTGGGCCTCCACGCCGTCGAGTACGCTGTCCGGGCGGGCAAAATAGATATACTCAAAAATACAGATGCGCCGCTTGCCGGAGCAGTTTTCCCGGAAGCTCTGCACGCCGTTTGAATCGATGCGCACCACCTCGCCCGGCTCAATATCGCGGACAAATTCCGCGCCGACCGTATCGAGCGCGCACGTCTCCGACGCGACCACCCAGGATTCGCCCAGTTTGCCGAGCACCAGCGGGCGGAAGCCGAGCGGATCGCGTGCGGCGATGAGCTTGGTGGGGCTCATCACCAGCAGGGAATACGCGCCGCGCAGCTTCTGCATGGTGCGGATCACGGCCTGCTCAATGCTGTGGGCGCCCACGCGCTCGCGGGCGATCAGATGGGCGATGACCTCCGAATCGATCGTGGTGTGGAACATCGCGCCGCCCTGTGCCAGCTCCTCCCGGATCTCCTCCGCGTTGACGAGGTTCCCGTTGTGCGCCACGGCAAAGCGGCCCTTGAGATAGCGCATGATGAGCGGCTGCGCGTTTTCCACCACGGACTTGCCCGCCGTGGAATACCGCACATGGGAGATGGCGATCTGGCCGTCCAGGTCCGCCGGGACCTCCCGGAACACCTCGCTGACCAGGCCCATCCCCTTGCGCCCGTCGATCACGCCCATGTCGGACACGGCGATGCCGCAGCTCTCCTGCCCCCGGTGCTGTAAGGCGTACAGCCCGTCCCGGCACAGGGAGGCCGCGTGGACCTCCCCGGCCGAATAGACGCCGAACACGCCGCACTCATCGTGCGGAATATATCCGTCAAAGATCTTATCCTTATGCTCCTGCTGAGCCAAAAACAATCACTCCGTAAAATTACTGGAGGCCAAGGCGCCTCGCCATTTCCTCATATGCCTCCTCGACACTGCCCATATCGCGGCGGAAACGGTCCTTGTCCAGCTTCTCGTGCGTGGTGCTGTCCCAGAAGCGGCAGGTGTCGGGGGAGATCTCGTCCGCCAGAATGATCCTGCCGTGGTAGCGGCCGAACTCCAGCTTGAAGTCGATCAGGTCCACGTTCTTCGTCTTAAAGTAGGCGACCATGATCTCGTTGATCTTGAGCGCCTTGGCGCGGATATCGTCGATCTCCTCTTTGGTGGCAAAGCCGCAGGCGATCGCATGGGAGTCGTTGATCATCGGATCGTCCAGATCGTCGTTCTTGTAGCTGAGCTCGAACACGGGGCAGAGCAGCTCGCGCCCCTCTTCCAGGCCCAGGCGCTTGGCCATGCTGCCGGCGGCCTTGTTGCGGATGATGACCTCCAGCGGGACGATCTCCACCTTCTTGACGGCGGTCTCACGGTCGCTGAGCTCCTCGACATAGTGGGTCTCGATGCCCTCCTTTTCGATCAGGCGGCACATGAAGTTGGACATCTTATTGTTGATAACGCCCTTGCCGTTGATGGTGCCCTTTTTCTTGCCGTTGAACGCCGTGGCGTCATCCTTGTAGTCCACGATCAGGATATCGGGATCCTCCGTGGTGTAGACCTTTTTCGCTTTTCCCTCGTAGAGCAGTTCCTTTTTCTCCATGACCCATTCTCCTTACATGATGATTGATTTTTAATGTCAAGGGGCGGAAGAGTCCGCACCCGCTATGGATAGCTATTTGCCAAAATAGTTTTGGATGCGCTGTACGGCCTCCCGGGTGCGCTCCGCGTTGCCAAAGCCCGTCAGGCGGAAGTAACCCTCGCCCGCAGGGCCAAAGCCCTCGCCCGGCGTACCGACGACCTGGAGCTCGTTGAGCAGCAGGTCGAAGAAATCCCAGGACTTCATGCGATCCGGCGTCTGAAGCCACACGTACGGGGAGCATTCCGCCCCCCAGGTGCGCAGGCCGACCTCCTTCAGGCCGGCGGCAATCACGCGGGCGTTATTGCGGTAATACGCGATATTCTCCATGATCTGCCGGCGCCCCTCCGGTGTGTAGATGGCCGCCGCGCCGCGCTGCGTGATGTAGGAGACGCCGTTGAATTTGGTGGTCTGGCGGCGCGCCCACAGCGCGTTGAGGGCGGTGCCATGGACCTTCAGCGCCTTAGGGACCACGGTGTAGCCGCAGCGCACCCCCGTAAAGCCGGCCGTCTTGGAGTAGCTGCGGAATTCGATCGCGCACTCCTTGGCGCCCTCGATCTCATAGATGGAGTGGGGCAGATCGCTGCTCTCCGGGATGAACGCCTCATACGCCGCGTCGTAGAGGATCAAGCTCTCATTGGCGCGCGCATAGTCCACCCACTTTTTCAGACCCGCCTGATCGATGGCCATGCCGGTGGGGTTGTTCGGGAAGCAGAGATAGATGATATCCGGCCGCTCGTCGGGCAGCTCGGGCAGGAAGTTGTTCTCCGCCGTGCAGGTCAGATAGATGATGTTGCTCCAATGGCCGTCCGGCTGGTATTCACCCGCGCGGCCGCCCATGACGTTGGTGTCCACATATACGGGATACACGGGATCGCAGATGGCGACCCGGTTGTCCGTGCCGAAGATATCGCCGATATTGCCCGTGTCGCTCTTGGCGCCGTCGGAGACGAAGATCTCATCCGGATCGAGCTGTACGCCGCGGGGGGCGAAGTCATACTTTTGGATGTCCTCCAGCAGGAACTTCTGCCCCAGCTCCGGCGGATAGCCCTGGAAGGTCTCCTCGTGCGCCATATCGTCGACCGCCTTATGCAGCGCATCGATCACCGCCGGCACCAGCGGACGCGTCACATCGCCGATCCCCAGCCGGATCACATCGGCGCTCGGATGGGCCGCGCTGTAGGCGGCCACCTTTTTGGCGATATTGGCAAACAGGTAGCTGGATTTCAGTTTCAAGTAGTTTTCATTGATCTGCAAGATGATCCCTCCCGTCAACGGTCAATATCCGTGATGTCGATCTCCCCGGTGAAGACCGTCTCCGCCGGGCCGGTCATATATACGTCGTTTGTCGCACAATCCCAGCGGATGGTGAGTTCGCCGCCGCGCAGGATCACGCGGATGTCCTCGTCTTTGCGGCATATTCCGTTTAGAACCATTGCCACGGCCGCGGCACAGGATCCGGTGCCGCAGGCGAGCGTCTCGCCCGAGCCGCGCTCCCACACGCGCATCTTGAATGCGCCGGGGCCCACGCGCTCGATGAACTCCGTGTTCACCCGGTCCGGGAAGAGGGGATCGTTTTCAAACAGCGGGCCGATCTTCTCGATCTCCAGCTTGTCCACGCTGTCGATCACGGTCACGCAGTGGGGATTGCCCATGGAGACGCACGTGACGGTGTATTCCTGCCCGCCGACGGTCATCTTCCGCCCGACGGCCGTCTCGCCGTCAAAGCGCACCGGAATATCCGCAGGCTTCAGGATGGGGGCGCCCATGTTGACGCGGGCCGCCGTTACTTTGCCGTTTTCCTTTATAACCTTGATATACTTGATGCCGCTGAGCGTCTCAAGGGCGATCTCGTCCTTGTCGGTCATGCCGCTGTCGCACACGTATTTGGCCACGCAGCGCGACGCGTTGCCGCACATTTTACCCTGAGAGCCGTCGGCGTTGTACATATCCATCTTAAAATCGGCCACATCGGACGGCTCAATACAGATCAGCCCGTCCGATCCGATCCCGAAATGGCGGTCGCTGACAAATCTGGCCACGTCGCCGCGGTGATGGATCTGCTCCTGAAAGCAGTTGACATAGATATAGTCGTTGCCCGCACCCTGCATTTTTGTAAATTTCATTAAGGTCCACCTCCGCTGCCTGTAAATCCTCAACATTATTATTATAAAACCGCACCGGGTATAAATCAATAGGAAAATCCGTGCGCAGACCGGCCGGAAAGGGCTGTAAAATTGTACAACCCGCCCGTTTCCACCGGCAGACAAAACGGCGGTTCTCTATACAATTTTGCCAAATATTCGTTGACCTTCAACGGAGTTTGGTGTAGAATAGCAAATGGAATGCCCGAATTCTGTGTTTGGGCGCACAGAGAGAATTGAAAAGGGAGGCTTACGTATGCCAAAATGGCTCAGCAACGCGCTTTTTTATGAGATCTATCCACAGAGTTTTTACGATTCCAACGGGGACGGGATCGGCGATCTGAACGGGATCCGGCAGAAGCTCGACTATATCCAGTCCCTGGGGTGCAATGCGATCTGGCTGAACCCGTGCTTTGACTCCCCGTTTCAGGATGCGGGGTACGACGTGCGCGACTACCGCAAGATCGCCCCGCGCTACGGCACCAACGGGGATATGAAGGCCCTGATCGACGACGTCCACGCGCGCGGGATGCACATCCTGCTCGATCTGGTGCCCGGGCACACCTCCATTGAGCACCCGTGGTTCAAGGCCTCCGCTCAGAGCGACAGCGGACCGCTGGCCGGCCGGTATATCTGGACCAATACCAGGGAGGAGGCTGACGATCCCGATTTAAGCGCGGAGACGCGGGAAAAGCTGGCCGACTACCCCGGCGCCGGGCGCGGCGGCAAATACTATTTCAACTATTATGACATCCAGCCCGCGCTCAACTACGGCTTTGCCCATCCGACAAAGTCCTGGCAGAGCGCGACGGACTCCCCCGAGGCGCTCGCGACGCGCGAGGAACTGAAAAACATCATGCGCTTCTGGCTGGATATGGGGGCGGACGGCTTCCGGGTGGATATGGCGTATTCCCTGGTGAAAAACGACGGCGCCGGCCACGAGGAGACGCAGAAGCTCTGGCGCGATGTGCGCGCCATGCTGGATGCGGAGTATCCCAATGCGGCGATCGTCTCCGAGTGGTTCAATCCCTCCCAGTCCCTCGCGTGCGGCTTTCACGCGGATTTTTACCTCCAGGCGAACCTGAGCTATATGGCCCTGGTCATGACGGGGGAGGACGCCTTCTTCAACCCGGCAGGGGACGGCAACTGCGCCGGATTTGCCGAGGAGTACACGGAGTATCTGCACACGGCCGCGTCGTTCCCCGGCAGTTACGTGAGCACCCCCACCGGCAACCACGATGTGCTGCGGATGTCCTACGGCCGCAGCGAGCGGCAGATCAAGCTGCTGCACGCCTTTGACATGACGCTGCCCGGCCTGCCGGTGATCTACTACGGCGACGAGATCGGCATGAAGTATCTCGAGCTTGAGAGCAAGGAGGGCGGCCTGTACCGGACCGGCTCCCGCACGCCGATGCAGTGGGACGCCACCAAAAACGCCGGATTCTCCGCGGCGGACGATCCCGCTGCGCTGTATCTGCCCATTGATCCGGATGAGAACCGCCCCACTGTCGAGGGGGAGGAAAACGATCCGGACTCCATTCTCAGCAACATGCGCCATCTGATCCGGCTGCGTAAAAGCACCCCTGCGCTGGACAATGACGGGAAGTTTGAGATCATCCATGCGGAGTTCTGCGAGTATCCGCTCGTCTACAAGCGGTATAACGAGAATTCCCGCTGCTATATCGTTGTCAATCCGGGGGCGAAGCCGTGTACCGTCTCCTTTGACACGTGCTATGCGCTGAAGGAGCCCATCTATGCGATCGGCGACGCCATGGCGGTTGCGCGCAACGGCAATACCAACACGATAAGCGTAACGCCCGAAAGCTTCGCGATTTTTACCGAATAATCTGTAGGCCCCGCCAAAAATGGCGGGGCTTTTTGTAAATGAGAATATTTTTATTGAAATAAAAGGTCGGTTATGGTATCATTTTAAGTTAGGAAAAGCCGATAATAGGGTTTGCCGGTACCGAGATCCGCCCGTTCCACCTGTGGCGGCGGAGCACTCCGGCTGCGCGTGAGCGCAAAAAAATTTTACCCTTTTTTACCCTCCAATCCATCGCAGGCGGCACGACGTCCGGCGGGGCCGCGCGCATTTCCACGCCCCGGACAACCATCACAGAAAGGCAGGTAAAGAGATGAGCAAAACTTCCTACCTCTATCTTGAGGACGGCTCGGTCTACGAGGGCGAGGCCCGCGGGGACTTCCGGCAGATGGTGTGCGAGATCGTGTTCAACACCTCCATGACCGGCTACCTGGAGATCCTCACCGATCCCTCCTACGCGGGGCAGGGCGTCGTGATGACGTACCCGATGATCGGCAACTACGGGGTCGAGCGCGAGGACTACGAATCCATCCGCTTCCAGCCGTGCGCGTTCATCATGCACGAGCTGTGCGATAAGCCCTCCAACTTCCGCTGCGAGGCCACGCTCGAGGAAGTGCTCAAGGAGTTCCACATCCCCTGCCTGACAAAGGTGGACACGCGCTCCATCGTCAAGCGTCTGCGCGAGGAGGGGGCGATGCGCGGCGTCCTGACGGACGATATCTCCGACAGGGACGCGCTCATGAAGATGATCAAGGACTTCAAGCAGGAAAAGCTGGTGGAGTCCGTCAGCCGGAAGGAGAAGGAGATCTTTGGCGCAGGCAACACGGGCGCGAAGATCGCGCTGCTCGACTACGGCGTAAAGACGAACATCGCCCGTTCCCTCGCAAACCGCGGCTGTGAGGTCACAGTGTTCCCCTGCGGCACGACCGCGCAGGAGATCATCGATTTTAAGCCGGACGGCGTCATGCTCTCCAACGGCCCCGGCGATCCGCAGGATTGCCGTTCCATCATCGCGGAGGTTAAAAAATTATACGACTACGCCATCCCGACCTTTGCGATCTGCCTCGGGCACCAACTCATGGCGCTCGCCACGGGCGGCGATACGGAAAAGATGAAGTACGGCCACCGCGGCGCCAACCACCCGGTCAAGTTCCTGCATGAGGATAAGACCTACATCTCCTCCCAGAACCACGGCTACATGGTCAAGGCGGACAGCCTGCCCGCCAACGCGGAGGTCAACTGCATCAACGTCAACGACAGGACGGTCGAGGGCGTGATCTACCACGGCAAGCCGATCTTTACCGTGCAGTTCCACCCGGAGGCATCCCCCGGCCCGCACGATACGGCGTTCCTGTTCGACAAATTTATTAAGATGATTAAGGAGGGCAAGCTCGATGATTGATAAGTCTATCAAGAAAGTACTCGTCATCGGGTCCGGCCCGATTATCATCGGCCAGGCCGCGGAGTTTGACTACGCCGGCACACAGGCCTGCCGCTCCCTGCACGAGGAGGGATGCGAGGTTGTCCTCGTCAACTCCAACCCCGCCACCATCATGACGGATAAGGACATCGCGGACAAGGTCTACATTGAGCCGCTGAATGTCCCCACCCTGACAAAAGTGATTGAAAAGGAGCGCCCCGACTCCATCCTCCCCACGCTGGGCGGACAGACCGGTCTGAACCTGGCCATGGAGCTGGAGGAAAAGGGCATCCTGGAGCAGTATAATGTCCGCCTGATCGGTATTTCCGCCCGCGCCATCCGCATGGCGGAGGACCGCCAGGAGTTCAAGGACACCATGGAGCGCATCGGCGAGCCGTGCGTGGACTCCCTTGTGGTGCACGACGTCCAGTCCGCACTTGACTTTGCGGACAAGATCGGCTATCCCGTCATCGTCCGCCCGGCCTACACGCTCGGCGGCACCGGCGGCGGCATCGCCTATGACCGCGACCAGCTGCACGATATCGCCTCCAACGGCATCCGCCTCTCCCGCGTGGACGAGGTGCTCATTGAGCGCTGCATCGCCGGGTGGAAAGAGATCGAGTACGAGGTCATGCGCGACAGCAAGGGCAACTGCATCACGGTCTGTAACATGGAAAACTTCGACCCCGTCGGCGTCCATACGGGCGATTCCATCGTGGTGGCGCCCAGCCAGACCCTGACGGATAAGGACTATCAGATGCTGCGTTCCTCTGCACTGAATATCATCTCCGCGCTGGGCATCCAGGGCGGGTGCAACGTACAGTTTGCCCTGAACCCGGACTCCTTTGAGTATGCGGTCATCGAGGTCAACCCCCGCGTGTCCCGTTCCTCCGCCCTCGCCTCCAAGGCGACCGGCTATCCGATCGCCCGCGTCGCGGCCAAGATCGCGCTCGGCCTCGGGCTCGACGAGATCCCCAATGCCGTCACGGGCAAGACCTTTGCGAGCTTTGAGCCTGCGCTCGACTACTGTGTGGTGAAGATCCCGAAGTGGCCGTTTGACAAGTTCGTCACTGCCAAGCGCACGCTCGGCACGCAGATGAAGGCCACCGGTGAGGTCATGGCGATCTCCCGCTCCTTTGAGTGCGCGCTGCAAAAGGCCGTCCACTCCCTGGAGGAGAACCGCACCACGCTGCTGAACAAGGATATCATGAAGCTGGATGTGGCGCAGCTGCGCGAGAAGCTGCACAATGTGGATGACGAGCGCCTGTACACGGTGTCCGTCGCCATCTTCAAGGGTATTCCGCTGGAGGAGATCCACGAGATCACCAAGATCGATCTGTGGTTCCTCAACCGGCTCAAGAATATCACCGACATGGAGAAAAAGCTGCGCGGCGGCGTCTGTGATGAGGACACCCTGCGCGAGGCCAAGCGCATTGGCTTTACGGACGATGTGATCGCGGCCGATCTGGGCGTGGCGCAGAGCGCCGTGTTCAACATGCGCAAGATGTGGAATATCATCCCCGCCTTCTCCGTGGTCGATACCTGCGCTGCGGAGTTCGCGGCGCAGACCCCCTACTATTACTCCGACTACTGCGTCGAGAACGAGGTGGATCCGTCCACTACCAAAAAGAAAGTCCTCGTCCTCGGCTCCGGCCCCATCCGCATCGGCCAGGGCATCGAGTTTGACTACTGCTCGGTCCACAGCGTGTGGGCGCTCAAAAAACTCGGGTACGAGACGATCATCGTCAACAACAACCCCGAGACCGTCTCCACGGACTTCGACGTGGCGGACAAGCTCTACTTTGAGCCGCTCACGCCGGAATATGTGGCCAATATCGTCGCGCTCGAGAAGCCGGACGGCGCCATCGTCCAGTTCGGCGGTCAGACGGCCATCAAGCTGACAAAATCCCTGCACGATCTGGGTGTGCACATCTTCGGTACGGATGCCGACCATGTCGATGCCGCAGAGGACCGTGAGCGCTTTGACGAGATCCTGGAGGCGTGCAACATCGCCCGCCCGAAGGGACACACCATCTTCACCGAGGAGGAGGCGCTCGCCGCCGCACACGAGCTGGGTTATCCGGTGCTTGTGCGCCCGAGCTATGTTCTGGGCGGCCAGGGGATGCAGATCGCCGTCTCCGACGACGATATCCGCGAGTTCATGGGCATCATCACCCGCACGGTGCAGGAGCATCCGGTGCTGGTCGATAAGTACATCATGGGCACGGAGGTCGAAGTCGACGCCATCTGCGACGGCTCCGATATCCTGATCCCCGGCATCATGCAGCACATCGACCGCACGGGTATCCACTCCGGCGACTCGATCTCGGTCTATCCGTCGATCACGCTGTCCGACAAGGTGGTCGAGAACCTGATCGACTACACGCGCCGCCTCGCCTCCGCACTGGAGGTTGTGGGCATGATGAATATCCAGTTTATCGTCCTCAATGAGGAGATCTACATCATCGAGGTCAACCCGCGTTCCTCCCGTACCGTTCCGTATATCAGCAAGGTGACGGGCGTCCCGGCGATCGCGCTGGCAACCCGCGCCATGATGGGGGAAAAGATTCGCGATATGGGCTACGGTACCGGACTTTACAAGCCGAGTGGCTACTATGCCATCAAGATGCCGGTCTTCTCCTTTGAGAAGATCCTGGGCGCGGACCCGAGCCTCGGGCCGGAGATGAAGTCCACCGGCGAGGCGCTGGGCATCTCCAAAAACTATGACGAGGCGCTCCTGAAGGCGTTTGACGGCGCCGGTACCTCCCTGCAAAAGAATGGGAAGATCATCGTCACCGTCTGTGATAAGGACAAGGCCGAGGTCTGCGAAATGTTCAAAAAGTTCCAGGACGATCCGTTCGACCTGTATGCCACGCCTGGTACGCGCAAGGCGTTGGCGGAGGCCGGCATCGAGGCCAAGCCGGTCAACAAGATCTCCGGCGAATCCCCGAACATTATCGATATGCTCCACGAGGGCGGGGTGTCCCTGATTATCAACACGCCTACGCACGGCCGCGTGGAGAGCCGCGACGGGTTCAAGCTCCGCCGCATCGCCGTGGAGGCCGGCACTTCCTGCATCACCTCCCTCGACGCCGCACGCGTGTTGATGGAGAGCGCGCGCCGGGTGCGCGAGGACCAGATCTCCGTGACGGATATCGCGACACTGTAAAAACAGATCATGACCCAAAACTCCCGCTGTTCACGAACAGCGGGAGTTTTTATATAAGTCAGAGCAGATAGATACCTGTTTGAGGCTTATTTTTCCGCAATATAATAGCGGTTGCGGTTCTTGGATTTTTCGCCGTACTCGATCGCCCTGGCCGGGCAGCCGCCGATGCAGGCCATACAGTGTGTGCAGTTTCCGTGCCAGATGGGTCGCCCACCGTGCAGCGTGATATTGTTCAGCGGGCAGCGCTGAGCGCACTTTCCGCACGAGATACAGGCGTTTGTCACGGTGAATTTTTTGTCGTGGACGAACAGGGAATAAAACAGCGGGTTGACCGGACCGCTCTCAACTCGATCGGCGGGGGTGATGCGTTTTTCGGGCAGCGGCTCTTCACTCCGGATCCGCGCGCCGACAGCGTCGATCACGGGCTCTGCCCGCCGGAGAATCTCCCGGCACTCGTCCGCGTTTGGGGTGGGGAACATTGCCAGGTAGTTTTCCGGCATGACAACCTCCGCCAGGCCACGGAATCGGAATCCCTTTGCCGTGCAGAGTTCCCGGATATATTTTGCCGCATTGCCGCAGTTGCCCCCGCAGGTGAGGACAAAGTAAGCGTCGCGGTTCCCGTCAAAGCGGGCGTCGCGGATCCACTTTTCCACAATCCGGGGGATGCGCCACGCATAGGTGGGCGCGACGAAGACAAGCGGTTTGTCGGAGTGGAAAGCTCCGCTCCCGTTTGCCCGCAGCATGTCGTTGATGGAGACCAGCTCGTCCCCGGTGATTCCGGCGATCCGTTTAGCGGCAAGCTGGCTGTTCCCAGTGCCGCTGAAGTAGAAAATCATCTGTGATGCCTCCCTGTTTTTTCTGAAGAATGTGGTGGAGCAAGTACAGTCCCCATACCGTCAGGATATATAAATAATTATACTACAATTTTTATATTTGAAACAAGATGATGCAAATATGGCGTCTCGGTTTCAGGCCGAGACGCCATATTTTAGAAGAGGTGATTTTGGATTTTAGTTGAGCAGATAGATAGCTCAGACCATAGACATGAACCATTCCACCGTCTGTGGATCGTAGTGCGAAAAGAAGAGGCTTTTCCCGCCGTCGAGCGCCTCAAGCCGCGCCATTTCCTCCGGTGTAAGTGTGAAATCGAAGATATCAAAATTTTCCCGCATCCGATTCTCATGAACGGACTTGGGGATGATCACCACATCACTCTGCAACAGAAAGCGCAGCGCCACCTGCGCGGGCGTCTTGCCATGCGCCTGACCGATCTCCTTTAGGGCGGGCGTGTTAAAGTAGTCGTTGCGCCCCTCTGCGAACGGCCCCCAGGACATGATCTGTGTGCCGTACTTTTTCAGATACTGCTTTGCGATTTTCTGCTGCTGGAACAGGTGAGTCTCCACCTGGTTGACGGCGGGCTTGATCTGTGCAAAATGCGCCAGATCCAGATAGCGGTCCGGGTAAAAATTGGATACGCCGATCGCGCGGACCTTGCCGGCCCGGCAGGCGTCCTCCATCGCCCGGTAACTGCCATAGTAGTCGCCGAACGGCTGGTGAATCAGCAGCAGATCAATATAGTCCATCTTCAGCTTGTGCAGGGACTCCTCAATAGAGGTGCGTGCCTTTTCGTATCCGGCGTTGCTGATCCAGATTTTGGTGGTGATAAAGAGCTCTTCGCGCGGCAGGCCACATTTGGCAATCGCGTTCCCGACCCCCTCCTCGTTGCCGTAAGCCTGTGCGGTGTCGATACTGCGGTAGCCAACCTCAATCGCCTGAGCCACGCAGCGTTCCGTGTCCTCCGGTGGTGTCTGGTATACGCCGTAGCCCAGCTTCGGCATCTTAACCCCGTTGTTCAGTGTTACATATTCCATAACAGATCCTCCCAACATTTCAATATATGAAATAAAATAATCTTTGCAAATACCAGTTTACAGCATTATAATGGGATTGTACAATATCAAAACCGGAATATATATTTCATAAAATGAATAGTAAAGGAGAGATCGTATGCTGGATTTAGTGGAATTAGAGCAGTTTGTTGCGTTTGCGGACTGTGGCACGCTGTCCCGGGCGGCGGAGCGGGTCCATATTTCGCAGCCCACCCTGACCCGGACCATGCGCCGCGTGGAGGATGCCTTTGGGGTCTCTCTATTCCACCGCGGAAAAAACAGGATCGAACTGAATGAGACCGGTCAAAAGGCGGTGGAATATGCGCGCAAACTGCTGTTTGACGCGGAGAATGCCGTGCGTGCGGTTCAGGCATTTGACAACGGTTTACGGGTCATTCACGTGGAATCCTGTGCGCCGGCACCGCTGTGGTCGCTGCTGCCGGCCATCTCCCACAAATACCCGCAAAATACGATTTCCACCAAGATTGTGGATATTGACGTCATTCTGGCAGATGTCGCGGACGGGGCGTGTGATATCGGCATCCTGCCATATCACTGCCCTGAGGATGCGCTTGTCGACTGCCCCTATGTCCGAGAAATCCTGTCTGTCTGTGTGCCTGTGGGCAGCCCGCTGTCCACAGAGGGAAAATTGACGTTTGAACAACTCAATGGCTATAACTGCCTGCTGCGGGATCAGATCGGCTTCTGGACGGATCTGTGCCGGAGGAAGATGCCCGCTTCACGATTTTTGATTCAGACGGATGAATTCGAGTTTCAGGAACTGGTGCGGACCTCCACATTGCTGTCGTTTGTGACGGATCTGGCCAATCCGCAAAATCTCGTCCCGCCCGGGAGGACGGTTATCCCCATCACGGACCCGGAGGCGGATGTCACCTATCACCTGATCGGCCGGCCGGAAAAAAGAAGATGGCTCGCACAGTTTGGCAAGCCGTCAGCTCAAAAGATATATTGATCACATTGATCGCTGTCCAGTAGTACGTATTCGTAGGAATTTCGCCGCAACGCCATCTTTACGGGATGGATTTCCCGCTGGAATTGATGGATTTTTTGCTTCACGATCCGGTATAACGGGAGTAAGAAAAGGGGGAAACGCCTCTGGAGGTGAACGCCAGCACCAGTTTGGAGATCGAACAGGCGATCCGGGCGGCGCTCCCTCTGGGAGATCAAGTTCCCGGATCATGGTCATCATTCTGGGATGGAACCCTTCTTTTAAAGCTAAAAGGGGCGCCTTTTTCCAATAATTCTCATGAATCCGATCCAAGTGGTCTTTGTCCAGAGAGACAATGTACTCCTCAAGTTCGACCAGCAGATCGCGCACCTCTTCCAGATAATCTTCCTTGTATTCGATAATCATTCCCCTCACCCACCCCAATGGTACTACATTTTTTCGTGCGAATCAACCGGAAGGGGATCGGATTTCACAAAAAGGGAGGGGCTACTTTTGAAAAGTGCGACGATTTTGCCGCCTCTGATAGAACACATAGAGCCCTGCACCCAGCAGGGCGACCAGCAGCTCCGTCAGCGGGAAGGCGAGCCAGACGCCGGTCATCTCCCAGATCGCTGCCAGGAGGAAGGCGAGCGGAATGATGAGGATAAATCCCCGCAGCAGGGAGAGGATCTGTGCCGGGAGCGCCCGCTCCACGGAGGTAAAATACATCGAGAGAACGATATTGAAGCCCACAAAGACCGCGGAGGTGAAATACAGCTTTAATCCGTCCACGGCGATCTGCTGAAGTGCCGTATCGTTTTCACTGTTGAAGATCCGGGCGATCGGATTCGCCCAGATGAGAATGACCAGATAGATGGCGGCGGAAAGGATCAGCATCAAGATCATGGAATACCGTAAGAACCGGTGTGCATCTTTGGGCTTTTGTTCGCCGTATGCCCGGCTGACCAGCGGCTGCATGCCCTGCGCAATCCCCGTGTAGACGGAGGTGACCACCAGCGAGATGTTCGCGATTACGCCGTATGCCGCCACGCCGGTATTCCCGGCCAGCCGCAGGACAATGGTGTTGAACACGATCATCACGATGCCGGAGGACACCTGCCCGAGCAGGGAGGGGAACCCCAGAGAAAAATCCGTCTTTATGTGCTCCGCCCGGAGCCCCGTTTTGACCGGATGAAAGCCCGCCGATTTTTTCAGCGCGTGCGGGAGCATGATCAGGATGCCGAGCACCGGGGAGACGCCGGTGGCCAGCACCGCGCCGAAGATGCCCATCCCGCAGGGGAAGATGAAAACATAGTCCAGCACGATGTTGGTCAGGCTTCCGGCCACGGTGGCGATCATGGACAGCCGCGGGCCGCCGTCGTTGCGCACAAAGCAGAGCAGAATATCGTTTAAGATAAATGCGGGGGAGAACAGGAGCAGCACTTTCAGATAGGTGCTTGTCATGGCGAACACCGCGCTGTCCGCCCCCAGCAGTACGGCCAGCCGGCCGGACAGGAACAGCCCGACGGCCATAAAGAGCACGGAGCATATCGCACCGAGATAGAGGGTGTTGGTGTAGAGGACGTCGGCGCTCTTGTGATCGTTCCGGCTCTTGTAGATCGAGAACTTGGTCGCGCCGCCCATACCCAGCATCAGCCCGGTGCCGTGGATAAAGTTGTAGGCCGGGATCGCCAGGTTCAGCGCGGCCAGCCCGTTGGTGCCCAATCCCCGCGCGACAAAGAAGGTATCGGCGAGGATATAGCACGAGATGGCGATCATCCCGAGCACGCTCAGGGAGGCGTACTTTAAAAATTCACGGAGCGGCTTGGCTGCAATCATCCCTTAGACCTCCATTACAATCAAAAAAAGCGCTGCATTTTGTATCTTCAAAGGCCTGTCGATACAAAATCAACGCTTTACCCGGCGGTAAAATTTTTATCTGGTACACAGGATATCAGAAAATCCGGCGCCTGTCAATCCCCAATCGGTTTTCAGGGGGGCATCGGTAGTCGGCGTTTAAAAATACCCGGAAATCATGCCGCAATCTTGGTTATTTTGCGCTCCGGCTTTACATTGACAGCGGGCTTACTTCTATTGTATAATAAATTGCGGTGTTTGGAAGGACACCGCAATTTTTGTTTATTCAGACAGCACCCCACTATTATTTTAACGGAGGCGGTCATCTTGGTAAAAGCGATTGTAGGCGCCAACTGGGGCGACGAGGGCAAGGGCAAAATCACGGATATGTTCGCACAGGAGGCGGACATTGTCATCCGGTTCCAGGGCGGAGCCAACGCGGGCCATACCATTATCAACGAATACGGCAAGTTCGCGCTGCATCAGCTCCCGTCCGGCGTGTGCTACTCCCACACGATGAATATCATCGGCAACGGCGTGGCGCTGAATATCCCCAAGTTTATCGAGGAGATCAAATCCGTCACGGATGCCGGCGTGCCCGCGCCGCACATCATGGTGTCCGAGCGCACGCAGATCATGATGCCGTACCATGTCCTGCTCGACACGTATGAGGAGGAGCGCCTGGCGGACCGCCAGTTCGGCTCCACCAAGTCCGGCATCGCGCCGTTCTACTCCGACAAGTACGCCAAGATCGGCTTCCAGATCAACGAGCTGTTTGACGAGGAGGGCCTGCGCGATAAGCTGGAACACGTGCTGGAGGTCAAAAACCTGATGCTTGAGCACGTCTATCACAAGCCGCTGCTCAAGGTGGACGAGATCTTTGACGAGCTGATGCGCCAGCGCGAGCTGATCGCCCCCTACGTCGGCGATACGACGACTTACATCCACAACGCGCTCAAGGCGGGCAAGAACATCCTGCTCGAGGGCCAGCTCGGCTCCCTGAAGGACCCGGACTTCGGCATCTATCCGATGGTCACCTCCTCCTCCACGCTCGCGGGGTACGGCGCCGTCGGCGCAGGGATCCCGGCTTACGAGATCAGGGATATCGTTGTGGTCACCAAGGCGTACTCCTCCGCTGTCGGTGCGGGTGAGTTCGTCAGTGAGATCTTTGGTGAGGCGGCGGATAAGATGCGTACCCACGGCGGCGACGCCGGCGAGTATGGCGCCACCACGCACCGCCCGCGCCGCATGGGCTGGTTCGACTGCGTGGCCACCCGCTACGGCATGATGGTGCAGGGGGCGACCCAGGCCGTCCTGACGGCACTTGACTGCCTCTCCTACTTGGATGAGATCCCCGTCTGTGTCGGCTACGAGATCGACGGCAAGGTGACAAAGGACTTCCCTGTAACCCACCTGCTCAAAAAGGCAAAACCGGTCCTCAAGGTGCTGCCCGGATTCAAGCAGGATATCAGCGGCATCAAGGAGTTCGATCAGCTCCCCAAGGCCGCGCAGGAGTATGTGGAGTTCATTGAGCAGGAGATCGGCGTGCCGATTACGATGGTCTCCAACGGACCGCGCCGTGAGGATATGATCTTCCGGAACAAATAAGCCGCGGAGGTTCGTGCTATGTATGAAAAGATTCTGGTGCTCGACTTTGGCGGGCAGTATAACCAGCTGATCGCGCGCCGCGTGCGCGACAACAATGTGTATGCGGAAGTGCTGCCGTATACCACACCGCTGGAAAAGATTCGGGAAACGGGCTATAAAGGCATCATCTTTACCGGGGGACCCAACAGCGTGTACAAGGAGGAGTCCCCGCACTATGATCCGGCCATTTTGAAGTTGGGCGTGCCGGTGCTGGGCATCTGCTACGGCGCGCAGCTGATCACCTATATGGCGGGCGGGGTGATCGAGTCCGCCCCGGTGAGCGAGTACGGCCCCGTGGAACTGCATGTGGAGCAGAGCGTCCTTTTTGAGGACATTCCGTCCCACAGCAGCTGCTATATGAGCCATACCGACTATATCAGCAGGCCGCCGGCGGGGTATACCGTCACGGCTCACACGGCGGACTGCCCGTGTGCCGCGATGGAGGACCGGGAGCACGGGATCTATGCGGTGCAGTTCCACCCGGAGGTCACCCATACCGAATATGGCAAGCAGATCCTGCGCAATTTCCTGTTCCGGGTCTGCGGCTGCAAAGGCGACTGGATCATGAGCGACTTTGTCGCACGGTCTATTGCGGAATATCGGGAAAAGATCGGCGACCGCAAGGTTCTGTGCGCCATGAGCGGCGGAGTGGATTCCTCCGTGGCCGCCGTGCTTTTGCACAAAGCCATCGGCAAGAATCTCACGTGCATTTTTGTCGATCACGGCCTCATGCGAAAGAATGAGGGGGACGAGGTCGAGTCCGTCTTTAAAAAGCAGTTTGATATGAACTTGATCCGGGTCAATGCGGAGGAGCGCTTTTTGAGTAAGCTCGCCGGTGTGGTCGACCCGGAGCAGAAGCGTAAGATCATCGGCGAGGAGTTCATCCGCGTCTTTGAGGACGAGGCCAAAAAAATCGGCTCTGTGGACTATCTGGTACAGGGGACGATTTACCCGGACGTGATTGAAAGCGGGCTGGGCGCTTCCGCGGTCATCAAGAGCCACCACAATGTCGGCGGTCTGCCGGACTGTGTGGACTTTAAGGAGATTATCGAGCCGCTGCGCGACCTGTTCAAGGACGAGGTGCGCAAGGTGGGCACGGAGCTCGGCATTCCGGACTTTCTCGTCTGGCGGCAGCCGTTCCCGGGCCCGGGCCTGGCCATCCGTGTGATGGACGATATCACACGGGAAAAGCTCGACATCCTGCGCGATGCGGATGCGATCTTCCGGCAGGAGATCGCCAACGCCGGGTTGGACCGCAGCGTCAGCCAGTACTTTGCCGTGCTGACCAACGTGCGCAGTGTGGGCGTGATGGGCGATGCGCGTACCTATGAGTATACCCTCGCCCTGCGCGGCGTCGTCACAGACGACTTTATGACTGCCGAGTGGGCAAAGATCCCGTATGAGGTGCTGGAGAAGGCGTCCAAGCGGATCACCAATGAGGTCAAGCATATCAATCGTGTCGTCTACGACATCACCACCAAACCGCCTGCGACGGTCGAGTGGGAGTAAGAATGAACGCCCCGGAAACCCAGCAGTCATGCGGGTTTGCGGGGTTTCTTTCTGCCCCGGGGTACACGAAAGGTACACGGAGGTATTTCAGGCGTCTCTCTTATCTCACGCACAGAGCCTGTCCAGGCGCCCTGCGACCTCTTCATCCTTGTGCGGATACAGGTGCCCATAGATGTCTAAAGTGGTCTGCACATCTTCGTGCCCAAGCCGTTCGCTGACGAGCAGAATGTTCGTGCCAAGCTCGATCAGTAGGCTGGCGTGGCTGTGGCGGATGTCGTGGATCCGGATTTTTTTGACGCCGCTTTTTTCGCTGATGCGCTTCATCTCGTGATACAGAAATCCTTTGGTCACCTCAAACAGCCGGTCGCCGTCCTCGTAATCCACCAGCCGGGAGGCGTAATCCCGTACCATATCGCATACGACACCCGGTAGCCCGATGGTGCGGTTGCTCTTCGGTGTTTTCGGTTCGAGGATCAGGTCTTCACTGTCCAGTCTGGCGTAGTTTTTGTCAATCGTAACTGTCCGTGCCTCAAAGTCGAAATCCCGGAGGGACAGCGCCAGCAGTTCGCCGGAACGCATCCCGCTCCAATACAGCAGATTGAAAATAGTTTTGGTCATAATCTTGTTCCCAATCGCCTCGTTGAAGGCACGGAACTCGTCCAGCGTCCAGAAATCCATTTTGTCCGCTTTTTTCTTCCCCATGGAACCGCAGCTTCTCGCCGGATTTTCCCGCAATCCGTAGAACCGGCAGGCATAGTTAAAGGCAGCCGACAGCTGGTTGTGTATGGATTTCAGGTAGGTCGGCTTATACTTTCCGGACGACAGCATTTTGGTCTGCCATTGTCTGACGGTGGCGGCCGTAATCTCATTCAGCTTCAGCTCGCCGAAATACGGTAAGATATGCTTTTCAAACATATTGACCTTACCGGGATAGGTCGTCACCTTTAGCCGCGCCTTGCAGTCCTCCAGATACAATTCCGCAAACAGCCGGAACTTCATATCGCAGGAAACCTGAGATTTGCTCAGGAAATCCAGTTCGTATTCCTTTGCTTCCTTCTGCAGGCGGAACCCCTTTTTCTTTTTCTGCCGCCGTGCGCCCGTCCAATCCGTGTATACGAATTTGCAGTACCACAGCCCGGTTTTTTCGTCTTTGTAGGTCGGCACGATTTGTCACCTCTTTTCTTTGACAGGGTGGTCGTGACGATCTACTGTTCCCGAAATCACAGGTAGGTGTTTTCATAAAAGTATCTGGCGGACACCTTGCCCGCCACGGTGATCTTGCCGACCTTATCCAGCTCCGCATTCAGCCTGCGGATGATGCGGTAGGCCGTGCTTCTGGACACATCCAGGATTTCGGCGACTTCCGTTGCCGTCAGGAATTTTTTCCGCTCAGGCGGACAGGCTGCCGTTTGCTTGCAATCCGTCATTTCAGCCTCCTTTCCGGCAGCAGGCATACGCAGCAGAATCCCTCACGACCTCATAGTTATTATACAACTTTTTGCAGAAGATCCCCCTGCGCCGCCTTGCTGCCAAATTTTATTTCATTGTTTGCAGATTTAAATACACCTTCTCGCCGGGCCATTTCCTGCGCTCGCTTTGACCGCGTATTGCCAGGTTGCCGCTGTGCGGCATTTCATCTGTGGGTGCGCTCCTGTCTTCGCTGCACTGTCCGCAGACCCTGTATAACTCCCGGAGGAGGCTGTTCTGTTTTCAAGGTACAATGGCGGACACCGCTTCTGCTTATCCGTCCATACATAAACATGCCGCAGCATCCTGTTTTTCTGCAAATCGGGAGAAACGCTATATATAGATTGTTTTTCTTGACAATATCAATATATAGTGTTATAATATTTCTGTAATTGATTTTTGTGCGCTGTTCTTTTTTGGGACTGCGGTTTTTAGACCGCCTTGCACACATTGTTGATTGTTTGTATTTCTGCCAGTAGGAGTATTACGCCGTCAGGCGCGTTTCTTACTGGCTTTTTGTTTTTATGGTTTTATCCCCATACACAGCGAGAATGACGCCGGCTCACGGTTTCGTGGGCAATAGGACCGTATTTTGCGGTTTGAGGTGTTGTTCCCGCTTTTTTTATTGCCCAAAAAGCCCTGCGGCTTTGGGATAAATATTTTTTAGAAAGGTGGAACTGTGAATGAAAAGACGAACCTGCCGGCGCTCTAAAAGACGGGTGCCAAGGCCTGCTGAACTCAAACAGCAGATTTTAAGGGGGGAGGCACGCAAATACGCCAAGTACCCGACGCGCTTCATTTATCTGCCTGCCGCCTATGTGCGGCACGTAAGAAAGCGAGGTGCATAGGGAATGCCGGATAAAACGCAAGAGTATGAACCTTCGGTGCTGGTGGATACCGCCGGACTGCCGGAGGAGGAATGGCTGGAGTACCGCAGACAGGGAATCGGCGGCAGCGCCGCCGCCGCTATTTTAGGACTGTCCCCGTTTGCAACAGCGAGGGATCTCTATTACGATAAGCAGAAGCTGGTCGGATATGAGGATCGCGAAAGCAACTGGGTGGCGAAAAAGGTTGGACATCTGCTTGAGGATCTGGTGGCTGAAATTTTCCATGTGAAAACAGGTTACCGGATCTATCAGGTTAAAAAGATGTTTTACCATCCGCAGCATCCTTTTATGCTGGCGGATGTCGATTATTTCATCGACCTGCCCAATGGGAAAACGGCCATCCTGGAGATCAAGACAACCCACTATCAGGCAAAAGACCACTGGTGGCGTGACGGAGAAGAGGTTGTTCCTGTTAATTACGAAGTCCAAGGGCGGCATTATATGTGCGTCATGAATATTGACGAGGTATATTTCTGCTGCCTGTACGGCAACAGCGAGGATGACGTCATCATACGGCACATCACGAGAAACATGGCATACGAAGCGGAACTGATCGCACTGGAAGAAGATTTCTGGGAAGGCCATATCCAGAGCAGAGTCCCTCCTCCGTATACGGAGGACGGCGACTTGATTTTGGATAGCGTGCGCAGCCATTTCGGTCCTGCCGATCCCGATGCGCCGGCTATTGAGCTGAGTTTGCCGATGGCGGGCAGCATCGCCCGTTTTCTGGAACTGCAGGCGCAGAAAAAACAGCTTGACGCCCGGATAAAGGAACTGGAAAGCGAGATGAAACGCATACAGGGCCGCGTTGTCGCCGAGATGGGGAGAAGTTGTACGGCGCTTTGCACCGTCGGCGGAGAAGCGTATACGGTCGCTTATAACCCCGTGAAAAAAAACGGCATCAATAAGGATGGGCTGATACGCCTGCAGGCGCAGCACCCGGACATTTACGAAGATTATGTTACCGTTTCGGAAAGCAGAAGGTTTTATGTAAGGAAGTCGCAGGAAACTGCGGCTTAATTTTTTAAGAAAGGATCTGAGGATGAAGCAATGAGCTATATGGGTACTTATGACAGGACGATTTTCTATAATCCCGTCAACAAGTATTGCGTCATCAGCGTAAAGACCAACGACCAGAGCATACCGCAGCAGGCCCGCAGCGCTTACAGGCATAGAGACCGCCTGATCCGTTTTGTGGCGACAGGCTATGAGCTGCCGCAGACGGACAAGGTATCCGCTCCGCTATCTTCCAAGGTTCCTGTGCTTCTCACACGATCATCTCTCATATCACATCCCGATGAAATGAATGGTACAGCTTCCTCTGCCGTCCTTGTAGTTGGCGCATCGGAAAAGTTCCTGGTTGCACTTCGGCGATTTGGCGGCGCCGAAACTTTATATCTGTTTTGCCTTGCGGTAATCATTAGGCGTTGCGCCGACTTGCTTTTTAAATACAGTTTGAAAATAGGCTTGGCTCGAAAAGCAAAGATGATTGCTGATCTCCGACAGAGTTTTGTCCGTATAGCGCAGAAAACGTTTGGCTTCTCGGATCTTGCTTTTGGTAATAAAATCGGTGATGCTTTCGCCGGTCTCTTCGCGGAATTTTTTGGTCAGATATGAGCGGCTCCTTCCGATATGTTCGGCGACATCATCAATGCCGATTGAACAGTTCGTGTGGTTCTGAATGAATTGAACGCTGAGGAAGATTTCTCGGGACATGTTTTCGGGAGATTTGTTTTGCGCTACGCGTTCCGCAAAATCTAGAAGCATATTGTATTGCAGCAACTTGATTGAATCCGTTGACGAGGATTTTTCGCATTCTTGAATGTACAGATCGATCAGGCGATACGTTTCTTCTATATTTAAGCCGCCGCCAATCGCGCCGATCTTCCCCACCATGGTGGCGATGCCGATGAAAAGATTTTTCGCCTGCCGAAGCAGCGAATCGGCTAACTTCCCCTCATGCAGCTCGGTCGATTGAGCTGTCTGCAGCAAAAAATCCGTAAGCTTCTCGACTTCGCCGTCGCGGATGAGCGCCAACATCAGATTTTCAAAATTATACGTGTCGTGCAATATTTGTTCATCCTGTGAATCATAGATATCTTTAGCCTGCGCAGCGGCAAGTCTGCTGTTGACGGTTTTGGACGCTGTATTGAATTGCTCAGCAATGCTGTAAATTTCCCGGTTGATCGTGTAATTCAAAAATCCCAGCAGATTGGCAAATTGGTTGTAAGTATAGTTCGGGATAGAGGACAAATAACCTTTTAATGCGTCGATACGGTCGTTTCCTATAAAATTTTGCTTGGCCACAGCCGAAACAATGTTCTGCGTGACCGGGAAACTGAACATCGGTCCAATCAGTAGATGAAAAGGTGTTTCGTGGACGCGGATGATACCGTACATGCCCTGTTCGGAGAGAGTAAGGATATACGGGCTGCGACCGGATCTTACCATTTCCTGAAATATGTTGGTAAAAATATCCAGATCCGACTCGGACGAATAAATCTGTACAAGCGTATCCGCTTGGTACAGCACGACCGGTATATAATGTGACGCGTAAAACATGGCGCATATGTTCCGAATATGTTGTTCCAAAATCTTCACCTGATTTATCTGAATTTATAATATTATAGCTGATAACGAAATACAAAGCAAGATATATTTGATAAAATCACATCATAAAGAGCATGTTTTTTAGATGAATTCCTGTTTTTAAGACTGCTTTAGAAGCAAAAGCGTCTAAAAAACTCGCCGGAAAGAAGGAGGAAAACCTATGAAAAAATTTTTGAGCATACTCATCGCTATTGCTGTAACCGCTTCTCTTGCAGGCTGCGGGCAGGAAAGTGAAACCGAGGATGTGCCTTCGACAGGAACTCCGGTCACGGTTTTGGAAACAGAACCTGCGACCCAGGCTCTGGAACCGACTGATCTGGAATCAACCAAGCCGGAATCATCAACCGAGCCGGAATCAACCGAACAGAGGGCGACTGAACCGACGACGGAAGCACCGTTTGCTGCAGTCAGCCGCAAGACAGGGGATATTCTGAAAGCGGAAACGGATAAGAAAATCTGGGCTGGGATTGTGGGGGAAGCCTATGTTTTACTCCGAAATATTTCCGAGCCAAACGAATGGGGCGAGACGGGCAAAGTATATGAGTTGCACTGCGCTCAATTTGCCGGACAGTATTCCATGTGGAGCGATGGATATTGGGAATTGAGCGACGACGGAACACAGTTGACGCTGACGCCGAAAAACCAGGGCGAAAACGGCAGCATCGGTGTGGCAGCAGGACAAAGCAAAACATACAAAGGTCAAAATGGTATATTTACGGTCGAGTGGACCTTTGAGCAAGGCGGAAAGGCTGCCATTACGTTTGATTTCAATCAGGTTACGGCGTAACGACACATTCAAATAGAAAGGGCTCGCTTTGCCGTGGTAGACCGTTTTACTTTTAGAACGGTCTGTCACGGCGATTAGCGCTCAAGTATCAAGAAGGGTGAATACATGAAAGAGATCAATTTGCTTGAAAAAAGCTTCTTGAATTCCAAATTTTTTGATTCGCGGATCAAAACAAATTCGGTATCCCGAAAAGAAAAAATTTTAGGACATCTAATTGGGCCGCTTGGCCTGATTCTGGTCGTGAACACGGTGGCGGCGCTGGTTGAAAAATTCTTTACACAGCAGGTCGGCGCGCTTTATGGGCAGGAAAATGTTGAAATGATTTCCGTAATGGGCGGCAAGTACGAGGTTGTGATGACGGTTGCAAAAGTCCTTGCCATGTTTACGGGCATCCTGATTTCCTGGCTGATATCCCACACAAAAACCAAGCAGGGCCGGCTTCGCCCATGGTACCTTATATTCAGCTTTATCTCCATCATTATCGGAGCGACGATCTTTTTGTTCAGCGGCGATACGCTTGGGGACAATTACTGGTATTATTTCTTTTTCCTGCTGATCTGCTATCATACCGTGGGCACATCCTATTTCCTTGTGTTCCGCGACAATATCGTTTCGCTTTCCTCGCGCAATGCAAGGGAAAAAACGCAGCTCACCTTTTTCAGAAAGCTTTCGTGGACCCTTCTTTCTGGAATATTGATCGGTATGCTGGTTTCATCGGTGGTTATACCCTTCTGGCTTCAATATGACATCAAGGGCTATGCCGAGCTTATGATCGGAGTTTCGATCGTTGCTATTCCACTGGTCTTAATGGAATACTTTTACACAAGAGAGCGCGTTATTGAAGATGTGGCGGAAGAAAAAGGGCTTGAAAACGAAAATAAGGTTCCCCTTATCGACCAGATGAAAGCGCTTTTCACAAACAAATACTGGGTTATCCTGAATGTGCTGATACTTTTGCAGGGTATCGTGGATCAGTTTAAGGGCGGAAATGTTCAGTATTTTTACATTCAATATATGCTTGGCGGAATGGACAACAATTTTATGCAGGTCATATATCAGATCGTGACCGGCGTTCCCTTGGGTATAGGCGCGTTCGCGATCTACCCGCTTGCTAAAAAGATTGGCATTAAAAATCTGACGATTATTGGCTATTCACTGGTTCTGTGTGGCAGCATACTCGGCTGGATCTTCCCAGACCAGATGGTCCCGGCGCTGATCGGCGGTTTCCTTCGCAATATTGGATGGATGCCGAACTCCTATATTTTCATCACGCTTTTGTGTTTTGCTTTTGACAGCATTGAGTATAAATCCCATGTTCGCCTTGAAGGCCTGATGGGGACCGGTATTGTGACAGCGGTGATGACGCTGATCTATGCGCCTTTTGCGGGTGGCTATGAATCGGCGATCCTTCGCCTAGGCTTTGTTGATGTACCCGGTATTGTGCCAAGCGAAGAGGTCAAGGCATTCATGACTCTTGCATTTTATTTGTTTGACATCATTCTTGCCGCAGCCTTCATAATACTACTGCCGTTTGTTGATGTTGAAAAGAAAATGCCAAAGATTACAGCAGAACTGCTACGCCGGAAAAAGGAAGCGATTCTTGCCAAGGGCGAGGAATGGATCGAGCCGGAGGAGCAGGACAGACTGGAACAAGAACGTGAAGCAAAAGAGCTGGAAGAGAATCGAATTGCCGATCTGAAGGCGCGCTGTGCGAAAAAAGGTCTGGATTTTGAAACGGAAAATGCAAAGTACCTTGCCAAACAGGCCGAAAAAGAACGAAAACAACAAGCCCGGCTTGCCAAAAAACAGGCGAAACGGAAATAAATCGGGAGACGGCGCATGATCTTCGACTTTAACGAAAATTGGATCTTTGAAAAGGTAGGCGGCGAAAAGCGAATGCTTCATCTGCCGCATGACGCGATGCTTGAAGAAAAGCGGTATGCCGCCTGTCGAAACGCATCGCAGAGTGGATATTTCCCTGGAGGAAAGTATCGGTATACCAAAACTTTTAATATCAAGGAGGAAGATGCCGGCAAAAATATTATCCTGCATTTTGAGGGCGTTTATCGAAACGCCACTGTATTGGTGAACGGCAAATGTGTCTGTAAGCATAAGTACGGGTATTCACCGTTTATGGCAAATGTGTCCGATTTTGTCAAAGCCGGAGAAAATCATGTGCAAGTCTATGTGGACAACAGCCTTGTACCAAATTGCCGTTGGTATTCCGGCAGCGGGATTTACCGCCCCGTGCACCTTGAAATAACAGCGAAAAGCGCTCCGACTTTTCTCAGGGCGAAAACCGTCTCTTATGAGCCTGCAGTGGTGGAAATAAGCACAGACGATGACGCAATAGTGCAAATATATAATGCGGAAAAAGAGCTTATCGCTCATGGCGAAAAAGGAAGGTTCACCATCGAAAATGCAAAGCTTTGGAGCGCAGAATCCCCCTATCTTTACACAGCAAAAGCAGTTCGAGGCGGGCAAGAGTGTGTTTGCCGATTTGGTATCCGGCTTCTGGAATGGAGCGGTCAAAAGGGCTTTTTGGTAAACGGCAAAGAGACGCTTCTTCGCGGCGGCTGCATCCACCATGACAACGGTGTGCTCGGCGCGTGCAGCTTCGCCGATGCGGAGCGTCGCAGAGTGCGCATCCTGAAAAATCAGGGCTTCAATGCCCTTCGTATGGCGCACAATCCGGCGTCTTCAGCGCTTCTTGACGCTTGTGATGAGATGGGAATGTATGTGCTGGACGAGGCGTTTGACGGCTGGTATATTCCGAAAGATTACCACGATTTTTCGCGCGATTTCTTTGATGAATACAAAGATGTTCTTAAAACGATGGTACAAAAGGACTTTAATCATCCGAGCGTTATCATGTATTCCCTTGGCAACGAGGTCACAGAAAGCTCGCAAAAAAAAGGGATAGATCTTTGCGCCGAAATGCGTGATATCCTGCACGGACTTGACGATACGCGGCCTGTTACCTGCGGCATCAATGTGCTGCTTGATGTTTACGCAAAGCTCGGGATAGGCGTTTACAGCGATAAAAAAGCATATCGCCGTGAGCCGCTTCCGGAAGGAGGAGAATATAAGGAGAAAAAATCCGGCTCCGCCTTCTTTAATTTCTGGACGGAAAAGCTTGGAAAATTATTTTTTTTGATGAGCAAGGGAAAACTTGCCGAAAAGGTCGTGCGGGATGTTGCTCCATCGCTCGATATCGTCGGGCTGAATTACGCTTCTTCCAGATATGACATCGACGCGAAAAAATATCCCGACCGTCTGATGCTGGGCACGGAGACGATGTCGGGGGACCTGCCTTATAACTGGAGCCGCATTTTAAACCACAAACAGCTTATCGGCGATTTCGTTTGGTCCGCTTGGGATTATATAGGCGAGACCTGTATGGGCTGGACTTATCAGTCCTATCCCGGCTTGCCGCTGCTTTCCGGTCAGGGGATGATAGACATAACCGGTCTTCCGCTTGCTCAGATGGCATTTATGCAGTGCGTATGGGGATTTCGAAAAGCGCCGTATATTGCCGTCAGGCCGCTGAATCACAGCAGCGAAACGCCGTCCATGGGTGCATGGCAATTTACAAATGCGCTTGAAAGCTGGACATGGCATGGCTTTGAAGGCAAAAGCACCGTTGTGGAGGTTTATTCTGCCGCAGATTCCGTGCGCCTCAGTTTAAACGGCAAAAAAATAGGCACAAAAAAGCTGAAAAATAACAGGGCGCTTTTTAAAGTCCAATATCAGCCCGGCACGCTTGCGGCGGAGGCGTTGGACAAAAACGGAAAAACAATAGAGAAAAGCGCGCTTGCAACGGGCGGCAAAGATGTTGTATTTTCTGTTCATACGGATAAAGAATCGCTTTGCGCGAATCACCAGGACCTCTGCTTTGCCGAGATTGAGTTTACGGACGGGCGCGGCAATCTGCTGCCATACATCGAACAGCGTGTTGAGGTGCAGATAAGCGGCGACGCGGTCGTACTGCAGGGGCTCGGCAGCGCGCTCACTAAAACCGACGAGGTGTTTACTAAACCCTATCACAACGCTTACCGGGGCAGGGCGCTCGCCGTTTTCAGAGCGAACGGGCAAGCCGGAAAAAGCATTGTGACCATATCGTCAAAAGGCGCAGCGGCGTCCTTTGAAATAGAGGTGACGAATCAGAATGAGTAAAATTCAGTGCAATCCAATGGAGATCGCATATAAATACCAGCACCCGCTGTTTGGAAAATATGCGTACAAGGAAGCGGCGGATCCCACAATTATCCTTTTTAAAGGGAAATATTATCTTTTTACATCAAAATGCGGCGGGTTTTATTATTCCGACGATCTTATAAAATGGGATTTTCACGAGGACAGAAAACTGGAGATCCACGGCTATGCGCCGGATGTCAGCGAGCATAACGGTTATTTATATTTCTGCGCATCTGCTTACACAAAAAAATGCAGGATTTTGCGCACAAAAGACCCGTTCGCCGGATTTGAATTCGTATCCGCGCCTTTTACGTTTTGGGATCCACACCTTTATTTTGAGGATGACAGATCTTATCTTTACTGGGGTTGTTCCTCTACGGAGCCTATCTACGGCATTGAGATGGATCCCAAAACGATGATGCCGGTAGGGAAAAAGAAAGGCATTGTATCCGCCGACAAGAAAAATCACGGCATAGACAATAAGGATATATATGCCAATCAGAAAATCAGTCTGTGGCAGCGATATATCAATCTTTTTGTCGGCACAGGTGCTTTTATAGAAGGCGCTTTCCTCAATAAAATCGGGTCAAAATATTATTTTCAGTATGCAACGCCCGGTACAGAATTTCCGACTTACGGCGACGTCGTTTTGGTCGGCGACAGCCCGCTTGGAGAGTTCCGGTGGCAACAACATAATCCGTACTCCATTGTACCCTCCGGCTTTTTACAGGGCGCCGGGCACGGCAGCACCTTTTACGACAAGGCCGGCAATCTCTGGCACGCTTCTTCTGTCTGTGTGGGTGTGAACCACAATTTTGAGCGCCGGCTCGGCCTTTGGCCCGCAGGCGTGGATAAAGACGGCAATCTGTTTTGCAACCAGTATTTTGCCGATTATCCGAAGCGCATACCGGACAGCCGATTCGACCCGATGTCTATCGAGCCGGAGTGGATGCTGCTTTCCTACCGCAAACAGGCGCAGGCCTCCTCTTTTTGCGAAGGTTTTTCTCCCGAACAGGCGGTGGATGAGCACATCAAAACCATGTGGCGCGCGCAAAGCAGCAAAAGCGGCGAATGGCTTTGCATAGACCTTGGCAAGCTTTATGATGTGTCGGCCGTTCAGATGAATTTCGGCGACTGGCAAACCAAAAAGAAAACGGCGCCGCTCAAGGAATACGGCGGCACCTTTACACAGGAGCGGTATATTGAAGAAGAGCTGGTAAAATACCAATATGCACTTTTTTACAGTGCCGACGGGGAAAAATGGCTGCCATACGGTACGGCGCAGAATACGACTCTGCCCCACAAGCTGATGGAGCATCCGGCAAAAGCGCGTTATATCAAAGCCGTTTTTGAAAGCGCGCCGTACGGGCAGAATTACGCGGTTTCGGGGCTCCGCATTTTTGGCAGGGGCAACGGCACTTTGCCCGGGCAGAGTGCAAAAGTGACAGCCAAAAGGCTCGATGCCGTTACCGGCGTCATCGAGTGGCAGCCATCGCCCGAAACGCATTACTGTATTCGAATCGGAACAGCGCCGGATAAGTTGTATAACAGCATACTGCTTTATGAGGGTGGCGCCTACACAGTCACATTTTTAAATCGGGAAACAGAGAAATATTACTATGCCGTGGATACATTTAACGAAAACGGTATCACAAAGGGCAGAGTAAATGTTTTTTAAGAGGGCACTTGAAAAGGAGAAGGACTATGTTTGCCATTGATGAAATTAAAATTGAAAATACGTCGGCTGCGGTCGTCACCGACAACGAGGAGCCCGTCCTTTCCTTTTCTCTGCGTTCAGACAAAGAGGGCTGCCGGCTTGAAAGCGGCATTGTCCGAATCGGCAATTGGAAAAAACGCATAAATGCGCAAACAGGTATCGTTTTAAAGGGGCTGAAATTTCGGCCTTTTACAACCTACACCGTTAAGCTTACGGCGTTTGATAACTACGGCAATCAAGCGGAAAAATCAGCCTCATTTTCAACCGGCCGGCTCCAAACGCCCTGGTCCGCCAAATGGATAACGGATAAAAGCTATGGCTTTAAGCGCGGCACTTCTCCGGCACCGTTTATCTTCCGCCGAAGCTTCAAGCTCCAAAAGCCTGTTCGGCGCGCCTTTATCACGGCAACTGCGCTTGGAATATACGAGCTTGAACTGAACGGCAAAAAAGTCGGAAACGAATATTTCGCCCCCGGATTTACCAGCTACAAGCATGATCTGCAGTATAATTTTTATGATGTGCGCGAACTGCTTGGCGAAAGCAATACCCTGATTGCCGTTGTCGGCGGCGGCTGGGCTGTCGGCCGGTTCACCTACGCAAGCAAAAGCAAAATCACCTGCGACCGGTCGGCTTTTAAAATGGAGCTGTTTTTGGAATATGCGGACGGCACGAAAGAAAAACTGACCACAGACACCGCATGGCAAGTCACACAGGAGGGAAACTTCCGATTCGGCGATTTTTACGACGGCGAAATTTACGATGCAACGGTCGATTTGGAAAAGGTACATTGGAAAAGCGCCGATACATATCAGCCCGGATTTGAGCCAAATATCACCGCGCGTTACGGCTGCGCGGTAACCAAGCATGAAACGCTCAATCCGGTCGCCTCATTTCCTGCGAAAAACGGCAAAGAAACCATCTATGATTTCGGACAGAATTTTGCAGGCGTTATTAAATTAAAAATAAACGGAACAAAAGGCCAAAAAATAGTGGTTCGTCATGCTGAAATACTGCTTGACGGAAATTTATGTGTTAAGTCTTTGCGTACAGCAAAGGCAACGGCAGTTTATATTTGCGCAGACGGTATTCAGGAATATTCCCCTCGTTTGACGTATATGGGCTTTCGTTACATAGGCATATCAGGGATTGTGGCAGAAAAGGTTCAGGTTGAGGCGATTGTTCTTCATTCTGATTTTGAAGAAATAGGAACATTTGAATGTTCAAATCCCATGCTTAATCAGTTGCAAAACAATATCCGTTGGTCGGGTAAATCGAATTTTCTTGATATTCCTACCGACTGTCCGCAAAGAGATGAGCGGCAGGGCTGGACGGGCGATATTTCCGTGTACGCCTCCACGGCGTGTTTTAATTTCGACCTCTCTCGTTTTTTTGACAAGTGGCTCCGGGATGTCCGTTCGGAGCAAAGCCGCACGGGCGGTATACCGCAGGTCGTTCCAAAGCAAGGGTACGGCGCGCCGGCTGTGCCGACCGCGTGCTGGGGCGATTGCTGCATTCTTGTGCCGTGGGCGGAATATCTTGCCCGCGGAAATAAGGAACTGTTAAAAAAACAGTATCCGTGTATGAAAAAATATCTCAGCGCAGTTAAATTCTGGGCAGGCTTATTTAGTATAAATAAGAATAAAAAGCATATTTGGAAATGGCTCTTCCAGTTTGGAGACTGGTGTGCACCCGAAGGAAATATAATGGATTGGATGGCAAAGGGCAAATGGGTCGCCACCGCCTATTACGCCAATTCCTGCAATATCGTTTCCAAAATCGCCGAAATACTCGGGGAAAAAGAGGATGCGCTTTATTATCACAATTTATATAAAGACATATCTAATGCTTACAGAAGTGTTTTTACAGATCAAAACGGGAATTTGAAAAACGAATTTCAAACAGGATATGTTTTGCCTCTTTATTTTAATATGGCAAGCAGCAATGAAGCAAAGAAAATGGCTGAAAACCTAAACAGGCTCGTTGCTGAAAAAGATTATCATTTAAGTACAGGATTCACAGGCACGCCCTATCTGTTGTTTGCACTTGCCGATAACGGCTATGCGGATACGGCATACAGGGTGTTGTTTCAGGAGACAAGTCCATCTTGGCTTTCCTGTATCAAAAAAGGTGCCACCACCACTTGGGAAGAGTGGGATATAGATCCCAAAAGTTCTAATAAAGACGGCAATATTCCGTCGTATAATCACTACGCATACGGCGCGGTGGGCGATTTCCTTTATCGGCGCGTATTGGGCATTGAAGCAAACGAGGGAGGATATAAAAGATTTACCGTCAAGCCGATTTTGGGCGGCGGTCTAACTTACGCCAGGGGCGAAACGAAAACGCCGTTCGGAAAGATCGGCGTACAGTGGGAAATAAAAGGCGGCGGCTTCGGAATAGATGTCCGCGTGCCGGTGTCCGCTTCCTGCACGCTCGTTTTGCCGAGCGGCAAAACACATTTGCTTGACAGCGGAGCTTATCATTTTGAGGAGGCATATTGATGCAAAAAGGTTTTTCAAAGGATTTTCTGTGGGGCGCCGCGACCTCTGCCGCGCAGATAGAGGGCGGCTTTGACTGCGGCGGAAGATCCCCGAGCATTTGGGACGCCGCGCCGAAAGAAAAGATAAAAGATGGCGCTGACTGCCATACCGCGTGCGACCATTTTCACCGCTTTCGGGAAGATGTTGCCATAATGAAAGAACTGGGGCTGAAATCTTACCGCTTCTCCGTTTCATGGTCGCGCGTTGTTTCCGCCGACGGCGTCGTGAACCGCCGTGGGCTCGACTTTTACAGCGCGCTTGTGGACGAGCTGCGCAAAAATAATATAGAACCGCTGGTCACGCTTTATCACTGGGATCTGCCGCTTTGGCAGTACGAAAAGGGTGGCTGGCTGAATGAAGCCGTTATCGATGATTTTCAATTTTATTTAAAAACAGTGGTGGAGGCACTGTCCGACCGGGTCACTTACTGGATAACCTTCAACGAGCCCTCCTGTTTTTTGATGAACGGCTATATGCAGGGCGTGCACGCGCCGTTTAAGCGCAAATATCTTGCACTGCCGAAATTCACAAAGATTTTTATGCGCGCTAATCAAAAGGCAGTCGAAACCATACGCAGACATGCAAAAATAACGCCGAAGATAGGGCTATCGTTTGCGGCGGGCGCCTTTATTCCTGATCATGAAGAAGATACAAAAAGCGTAGAAGAGGCTTACAGAAAATCGTTTCATAAAACGATGGGCACCATGAACAACCGCTGGTGGATGGATCCGATTTTACTCGGCAAGCCGGTCAGCGCTTACGGGATCTATCGAACGCGCGAAAGGGATATGAAAAACTGCAAGGCAGACCTTGATTTCCTTGCGATAAACAACTACGAAGCGTTCAACTATTCCGCCTGGGGCGGCGATAAGGGGATCGACAGATCCAAGCTGAAAACCACCGCGATAGATTGGGTGATAGACGGGCGATCCATTTACTGGACTTTGCGGTTCCTTTATAAAAGATACCGTTTGCCCATTATGATAACGGAAAACGGCATGGCAAACGACGACCGTGTGCAAAACGGCGAGGTGAAAGACGATATTCGCGCCGAATTTATGGACGAATATCTATTCCATGTACACAAAGCGATCTGCGACGGCGTGCCCGTGCTCGGTTATCAGCACTGGTCACTTTTAGACAATTTTGAATGGGCGGAGGGTTACGGCCCGCGGTTTGGCCTTGTGTATGTGGATTATAAAACGCAGAGCAGGATTATTAAAAATTCTGCCTATCACTATAAAAAAATAATTGAAACAGACGGGGAATGTATTTTATGAATCCGCTTTTTCCGCTAAATGAATATGTGCCGGACGGCGAAGCGCATGTTTTCGGCGACAGGGTCTATATCTACGGCTCGCGCGACAGCGAAAACGGCGAGCGGTTTTGCACCGGCGACTATACGGTATATTCCGCAGATATTAAAGATTTATCCGAATGGAAATGCCATGGCACGAGCTATAAAAAAGAGCAGGATCCGAGAAGCACCGGCGACAAGCTCGTAGACTTTTATGCGCCGGACTGTGTGCGCGGAAATGACGGCAAATACTATCTTTATTATTTTGCCGCCGGACTGAACACACAGGCGTTCGGTCCTCTTTCCGTGGCGGTTTCCGACCGGCCGGAAGGCCCGTTTACCTACCTGAGCGATATCAAACATAAGGATGGCACGCCGGTTTTAAATTTTCTGACCAATGACCCCGCTGTCATCAATGACAACGGCAGAATTTGGCTTTATTACGGTTGGGGCCTTGGCAGAGATTTCAGAAATAAAATTTTATCACCGCTTTACAATTTCGTATTAAGCAAGCTGGGACACCGTCCTTACCATGAGGTGAAAAGGACGAAGCCGAGTATACTCTCCTGCGCCGTTGTGGAATTGGAAGACGATATGTGCACGGTCAAGGGCGAGCCGCGTGCGGTGCTGGACAGCAAAACGACTGCCGACAAAAACAGTGAATTTTATCATCATGCATTTTATGAAGCACCATCTATTCGAAAATTCGGTGATTTATATTATCTTGTTTATTCGTCAGGTGAAAATAACGAGCTTGCCTATGCTACAAGTAAGTATCCTGACAGAGATTTTGAATACCGAGGAGTTATTATTTCAAACAGCGATTTAGGATATAACGGCAACAAACAGCGTAAAGCACCTGCCGGAACCATACACGGAAGTATTGAATGTATAAAAGGTAAATATTATGTTTTTTATCATCGCTGTACCAATAACACAGATTTTTCACGGCAGATGTGCGCCGAACCGGTGGAGATACTGCCGGACGGAACAATAAATCAGGCGGAGATCTCAACACAGGGTGCCGGTCTGCCGTTAAAAGCAAAAGGTGCGTTCCCGGCGGCGCTTTGCTGCAATCTGTATAATGCGAAAACAAAAAATGTGCAAGGACCCGGCAAAAGCGATAGACAGCCGAATATTGCCGCAAAAAACGGCGAGAGCTTCGTTACAGCCGTTACGGACGGCACGGTGATTGGCTATAAATATTTCGATTTCCAAAATGTGAAAAGCATTTCTGTCACTGTGCGCAATGCGAACGGAAGCTTGGATATTTTTTCAGGCGATAAAAAAACCGGAGCAATCACGGTGCACTGCGGCGGTGAATGGCAAGAATTTGAAACGGTCGTTTTGGCTGAAAACGGCATTTTCCCTCTTTTCCTAATTTACAGAGGCAAAGGAAAAATGGATATGAAGTCTTTGGAGTTTAAATAAAGGGAGCTAAATATATGGCGTTTTTTATACCTGTTTTGGCAAAAAAATACAGCCCGTATGATATTGACGCCGGTATGTTTGCCCTGCAATATCCGGCAGTCAGAAGCGTACCTGTTGTTTGCACCAAGATGATAGCGCCAAACGGATACGGCGAAGCAACCGTGAACGGCAAACCGATTTCCAAAGGCCGGTGCGTTAAATTTGATTTTTCACCGCTTCCGATTTATTTTTTACCGGTCGGCGAAGCTGCAACGGAATTCGGGAAAAAATATACCGTTCGCTTGCGAGGCTACAGGGATGAAAACGGCAAAAAATTCAGGGATATCACATTTACCGTTCAAACAGCCAAAAAGCTTACGGATGATAAAAAGCACCGGGCAGTAGAAAAAATTGCAAAAGATGTGTCAGACGAGGGGATCGTTCTGCTTAAAAACAGCGGTGTTCTTCCCCTACCGTTCAACACAAAAATAAAGCTGCTCGGCGAATATCAAAACTACCGCATCACGGCAACCGGCGCAAGCCTCATCAAGCCGAGGTGGTCTTTAAATATGAAAGAAGCCATCGCACAGTGTGAAGCTCTGGAGCTTGCCGATGATGCAGAGACCGCTTTGTATTTTATATCAAGAGGAAGCGGTGAAAACAGGGACAATAAGCCCATTCCCGGAAATTATTACCTTACGGATGATGAAAAGGCCGGTTTGACAGAGGCGGTTCAAAAATACAAAAATGTGATTTTAATTTTGAACACAGGCTATCCGGTAGAAATGCGTTTTATTAAAAGTCTCCGGCTCTCCGCCGTTTTGTGGACCGGATTTTCCGGCCAGCGGGGTACAGAAAGCCTATGCGATATCCTGTGCGGCAGGGTGAATCCGTCCGGTAAGCTTGCCGATACCTGGCCGCTTGATTATTTCGATACGCCCGCGTCTCACAATTTTATAAATCTTAACGAAGATTCGCCGGTTTATTCGGACGACGGCAAAAAATACGGCGCGCAAATATATTATGAAGAGCAGCAGTTTGTCGGCTATCGGTATTTTGACACATTCAAAAAGGCAGAAGCCTACTCTTTCGGGCACGGACTTTCCTATACAGATTTTTCCGTTCACACTTTAGCAGGTTTTGAAAATGGAATATTAAAAGTGGATGTCCAAGTGACAAACACAGGAACAACCGCCGGAAAAACGGCAGTGCTTGCCTATGTGCAGTTTCCGGACGGCGGCCGCATGAAGCCTGCACGCGTGTTTTGCGGCTTTGAAAAGACAAAGCTGCTTGCCTGTGGGGAAAGGCAAACGCTACATATTGAAATACCGCAAAAGGATTTCTCTGTTTACGATGCCAAAAAGGCCGCCTTTCTTTTGGAGGCGGGGCAATACAAGCTGTGGGTCGGCGGCAGTATGGATGAAGCCGAATGCGCCTTTGACTTTTTTGTGGATAAGGAAATGATCGTGTCGCGCCTCTGCGCTGCGCTTGCGCCCACAGAGCCGGTCGGTTCGATCAAGGCAGACGGCAGCGTAGAAGAACGTTCCAAAATAATGCAGGCCCAAAACTGCATTTTATCACCCGCTGCATACAGCAAGAGAAATTACGAGGAACTTCCTGCATATAAAGGCAGGAAATTGAAGCTTGCAGATGTAAAAAAAGACGGCGCCAGGCTTGACGATTTCGTTGCACAGTTTACGACAAAGGAACTCGTGAACTTTACGGTCTGCAACGGCCACTGCTTTTCACCGTGGAAAAACGGCGCGGCAGGCAAGCTGGCTTCAAGCAGACGGCTGGGTGTGTCCGTCATCTATATGAGCGACGGAAACTGCGGTGTAAATGTAAATGCGCGCACAACAGGTTTCCCGGCAAGCAATCTGCTTGCCGGCACGATGAACAAAGAGCTTGCATATGCCGTTGGCAAAGCGATCGCCGCCGATTCGAGGGAGCAGCAGATTGCAATCAATCTCGGTCCGGGCGGAAATCTGCACCGCA
Source organism: uncultured Oscillospiraceae bacterium (assembly GCA_949293315.1). Taxonomy (GTDB): domain Bacteria; phylum Bacillota; class Clostridia; order Oscillospirales; family Acutalibacteraceae; genus Onthovicinus. The sequence goes on from CASFCH010000009.1 coordinate 98,556, forward strand.
ATATCCTTTGCGGTCGGCACAGCGAATACTTTTCGGAGGATCCGATCCTTGCCGGCACGATGATGGCGTTTCAGGCAAAAGGGCTGGAGGACAACGGCGTTATCGCAACATATAAGCATCTGCTTGCAAATGGGATCGAATTTGAGAGGAAATCAGCGCACAGCATTATAGATACCCGCACGGTTTATGAGTTGTATCTGCGCGTGTTCGACAAGGCGCTTTCGCTCTATAAACCCGGCTGTATGATGACCTCCTATAACCCGGTAAACGGCATATATCCGTGTGAAAACACAAAACTGCTTAACGATATTATACGCGATGGCTTTGGCTTTGACGGATTTATTATGACAGACTGGGGATCATACGACACCGCTGACCCGGTTCGCTGCGTAAATGCCGGCACCAATCTTTTGACGCCAGGTGATAAAAAGCATTTCCGGCAGATACTTCGTGCTGCAAAACGCGGCGAAATCAGCAAAGCTACGCTGCAAAACAGTGTAAAGCAGATCATAAAGGTTTTGGTGAAGTGCATATGAAAATTACGATTGACAAAAATGCAAAAACCACGCCCACGGATTTTTCCTGGCAGTTCGGTATAGGCAACGATCATGCCTTCCAGCTTCACAGGAAAGATGTCTGCGCGCATGTCAAAACTGTGCACGATGAACTCGGCATGCGGTATATCCGATTTCACGGCATATTTGACGACGATATGTTGTGCATACAGCGCCTGTCCGATTACAAGCCGTTTGGCAATATCCCCTGCTCGAATCGTGTGACGGAAACCAATTTTAATCAGATAGCGGATGTTTTCAACAATGTACTGGCATGCGGAATGAAGCCGTTCGTAGAGCTCTCTTTTATGCCCGGCGCGCTTGCAAGCGGCAAAAAAACAGGGATACGATACCAAAACAATATCACGCAGCCGATATCGCTGGAAGCCTGGGCGGCTTTTATAAAAAAGTTCATTCTGTTTTTAAAGGACTATTACGGCGAGGCGGAAATCCGGCAATGGTATTTTGAGGTGTGGAACGAGCCGGATCTTTCCATATTTTTCAAAGGCAGCCAAAGTGATTATTTCCGGTTTTATGCGGCTACGGCAAAAGCCGTAAAATCCGTAGATGCGCAGCTGCAAATCGGCGGCCCGTCCTCTTCGGCGTGCCTTTGGATCGATGACTTTGTGAATTACTGCAGAAAAAATAGTGTTCCGTTTGATTTTATATCCACACACCACTACCCCGGCGACGCTTTCGGCAATTCTTTTTCCATGCGCGACGCCTTCAAAATGATGTCGATCGTCAAAAGTGCTGCAAAAAGCGGCAAGGCTTTGTCCGACGTGATGCAGGAGATGTTTTTTAAACCCGACATATATAAAAAGTGGGATAAAGGAATTCTTGCCAGGATGGATGAAAAAGCCGCTGCCAAGGCCGGCGATAAACCGCTTTTCATAACGGAATGGAACAGCATGGCGGTTTTTGCCTCCCCTGCACACGACGAAAAATATGCCGCCGCGTTTATTGTCAAGAGCTGCATGGACCTGAAAAACAGAATAAAAGGGTATATGTTTTGGTGCTGCTCCGATATTTACGAGGAACAGTTCATGCTCGGCAGGCCGTTTCACGGCGGATTCGGCCTGATCAACAACTGCGGCATCCCAAAGCCGAATTTCTATGCCTTTAAACTGCTTTCCCGGCTTTATCCGCAAAGATTAGACCTGTCCTATAAAAGCAGCGGAGATGTGGAGTGCGCGGCTTTTACAGACGGAGAAAAGTTGCAGATCCTTGTGTATTCACAGAGTATGGATTATACTAAAAATGATGAAACGAAAATCCAGCTTGAAATCAATTTTGCCGCCAAGGCAGTTATGGCGCAATACATTGACGATGCGCACTGCAATCCGAAAAAAGAGTGGCTGCAAATGGGCGCTCCCGATATTTTGAGACCTGCGCAGATCACCGAAATACAAAGCCGAACTTCGCTTACGAAAGAATCGATACCTTTTACAGCGGAGCACGGTCACACACAAATCGCCCTGACACTGCGAACGAACGACATAGTTTTACTATCGCTTTCATAAAGGAGGCTATATAAATTGAAAAACATACCTGAGATCAAAGTAGGCATCGTTGCCGTAAGCCGCGACTGCTTTCCGGAAAGCCTGTCTGTAAACCGAAGAAAAGCGCTGGTGAAGGCATATGAAGCCCAGTACGGCAAAAGTGAAATTTACGAATGCCCCATCTGTATTGTGGAAAGCGAGCTCCACATGCTTCAGGCGCTGGAGGATGTGAAAAGTGCGGGCTGCAACGCACTTTGCGTTTATCTCGGAAATTTTGGCCCGGAGATAGCAGAAACGATGCTGGCGCAAAAATTTGACGGCCCTGTGATGTTTTGCGCCGCCGCCGAGGAAAACATTGCCGTGCTTGCAGATGACCGCGGCGACGCCTTTTGCGGCATGCTCAACGCAAGCTACAATCTGAAGCTACGAAATGTGCGGGCATATATACCGGAATATCCGGTTGGAGACGCAGCGTACTGTGCAAAGCTCATTCACGAATTTGTGCCTGTTGCCAGGGCGATCGTCGGCCTTAAAAACCTGAAAATCATCTCGTTCGGGCCGCGTCCGCTGAATTTTTTGGCCTGCAATGCGCCGATTAAAAAGCTTTACGACCTCGGCATAGAGATTGAGGAAAATTCCGAACTCGATTTGTTTGAGGCGTATAATTCGCACCAGGATGATGCGCGTATACCGGATGTTGTTGCCGATATGGAAAAAGAACTGGGCGCCGGCAATCAAAAGCCGTTCATACTGCCGAAGCTCGCGCAGTATGAGCTGACCCTGCTCGACTGGATAGAAGCGCACAAAGGCAGCAAACCCTATGTTGCGCTTGCCGGCAAGTGCTGGCCGGCGTTCCAGACCCAGTTCGGTTTCGTGCCGTGCTATGTGAACAGTCGCCTTACCGCAAGAGGCATTCCCGTTTCCTGCGAAGTGGACATTTACGGCTGCCTTTCGGAATACATAGGCGTATGCGTGTCCGGCGACGCCGTTACGCTTCTGGATATCAACAACACCATTCCCTCCGAATTGTATCAAAAAGAGATAAACGGCCGGTTCGATTACCGACTGCGCGACACCTTTATGGGCTTCCATTGCGGAAACACTTGCGCCCAAAAGCTTTGCAGTCCGGTAATGAAAAACCAAAAGATCATGGCGCGCAGCCTGCCTGATTCGGTCACGAATGGAACGCTGGAGGGCGATATAAAGCCGGGTGACATTACCTTTTACCGCCTGCAATCCACTGCAGACAACCATCTGCTTGCCTATGTGGCCGAAGGAGAGGTTTTGCCCGTGAAAACCCACTCTTTCGGAAGCATCGGCGTTTTTGCCATCCGCGAAATGGGGCGTTTTTACCGCCATGTTCTGATAGAAAACGGATTTCCGCATCACGGTGCCGTGGCGTTCGGCCATTTTGGAAAGCCCATTTTTGAAGTGTTCAAATATCTCGACGCTGAAAAAATAGGATTTAATCAACCTTCTAATATACTTTATGATATGGAGAACCCTTTTGATGATTAACTACTACATAGGACTTGACATAGGTACATCATCTGTCAAAGCGATGCTGATAAGCGAGGATTCCATCATTAAAACCGTATCTTTGGATTATCCGATCCGCTATCCGAAGCCCGGATACAGCGAACAGGACCCACACGACTGGTTCAACAAAAGCATTGCCGCTGTTCGTTCGCTTACAGAGGATGTTGATAAGAGCCTTGTTCGGTCCATCGCTTTTTCAGGACAGATGCATGGGCTTGTGCTGCTAGATGAAATAGATGAAGTCATCCGGCCTGCCATTTTGTGGAACGATGGCAGAAGTGAAAAAGAGGTTGCGTATCTCAACGAAATGATAGGCAAGGATTTTCTTTTGTCCAACACCGGAAACATCGCCTTTGCGGGCTTTACGGCGCCGAAGCTGCTGTGGGTGCGTGAAAATGAACCGGAAAATTTCAAACGCATACGCAAAATCATGCTGCCTAAAGATTATGTGGCTTACAGATTTTCCGGCGCATTTGCAACTGACCCATCCGACGCTGCCGGAACGCTGTATTTTGATGTGAAAAACAGACGCTGGTCAAAGCCGATGCTGAAGCTGCTGCAAGTGGAAGAAAGCAGGCTGCCTCAAATTTTTGAAAGCAGCGCGGCAATAGGCTGTATAAAACCGGAAATTGCGGCGAAGCTCGGGCTTTCGGCAGATGTGAAAATTGTGATTGGAGCGGGCGATAATGCCGCTTCGGCAATAGGCACCGGCACGATAAACAGCGGCGACTGCAACATCTCTCTCGGCACCTCAGGCACGGTATTTGTTTGCGCGGACACATTTGGCTTTGACCGCGAAAATGCCATTCATTCCTTTTGCTCGGCAAACGGAATGTACCATTACCTTGCCTGTACGCTTACGGCAGCAGCATGCCAAAAATGGTGGGTGGAAGATATTTTGCGCTCCGATTACGCAAGCGAAAACAATATGGAACAATTTATCGGCAACAGCAGCGTATTGTTTCTGCCCTATCTTATGGGTGAGCGCTCGCCGGTGAACGACACAAATGTCAGGGGTTTATTTGCCGGTCTTTCCATGACAACGGCAAGGGAAGAAATGACGCTTGCGGTGCTGGAGGGCGTGGCATTTTCGCTTAAGCAAAATGTAGAGGTCATCCGCTCGCTCGGTGTGGACATAAGGCGTTCAAAAATCTGCGGCGGCGGCGCAAAAAACAGACTTTGGTGCCGGCTTCTGGCAACGGTTCTGGGTATCGAGCTTGAAGTGCCCGTATTGGAACACGGCGGTGTGCTGGGCGCATGCCTGCTTGCAGCAATGGGGGACGGAAACGATATTGCGCATAATTTTTACGGCGTAAAAGAAACTATTTCGCCGGACGAGATGTACGCAGATTATTACGCACAAAAATATCAAAAATATCTGTCGCTCTATCCGGCGGTAAGCCATCTGAATTCTGCAACATTATAAACAAAGAGTTTTGTAATAGAGATCATTTCAGGCTTTGCGAAAACTAAAAGAATAGATATAAGATACATCATTAGTTACAAATCACAACAAACAATAAAAGATCCTACAGAAGCGAACTAACGAATTTTATTGTTTTATAGCCATATGGAGAAACTAACAGTCTGCTCGCTCAGCCAATACAGAAAACCGGAGAAAGCAACGTTGCTCTCTCCGGCTTGACTTTGATTTTTTTCGCCTTTGCTTTTGAAAACTTGATGATCAAGGACTCCACAGCGTCGGTATAGTGATCTTCCTGCCGCAATTTCAGAGAGATTTTGAATAAGAAAGCAGCGCTCATTTTCCGACAGATAGATACGTTTTCACACTCTCAAACTATCGGGGATTTTTTACCGCTTAGGACACCAGTGAGGGGAGGTTCTCGTGTATCTCCCTGGAATATGCTGTCCACTTATTTCTTTATACCTGTTCAGAACCTTTCGGTGGCGACAGATATGCCGGTTTCCCCGCTTGCCTTCTTGGATGATTTCACAATCCGGGCAGCTGTTGCACCGGGGAATCGGCTTGTCTTTTGGCCGCTTTAAAAGAACGGGATATTGCTGGATCAGCCGTCCTTTCCAAATGGTGCGGATGGCACTGTTCCTTTTTATATAGACCGGAGTATCGCTGCGCTGCTCCAAAATTGCGTCCAGCCAATCGCGTTGCGGCAAATTGCGGCGGCTTGGCAGCAGTTCTTCACAGCCGATGATGATCCATTCCGTTTGGGGCAACAGATAACTTTCTGCAAAAGCGCCCAAGGGCTCGATGCAGACAAAAGTATGGTACTGATCGGAAATGAACGCCTCCGACAGACTATTGATCCGCGTCCCATACCAGAAATTGTCTCCTGCCGGCAACAGACCGAGATGGCTCAGCTCCGCATACCGCTCCGGATTCTTTGTCAGGAATAAGTAGTTGTGCCACGGAGCCGCCCTGCAGGCGTCAAAAACCGCTGTGATCCATTCCAAAGGCACCCAGTCTCCGAACAATTCGCCCATACCGCATACATAGATGTTGGCAGGCTTTTTCTTGTCAGTTACCATACGCAGACGATAGCGGTGAAGCGTTGGCTCAAAGCCGGCTGGAAACTGAAGCACATGATCTTCTTCGTTATGAAAGGGCTTTTCCAGAGCAAACAGCCTGTTTTTCCAATCGCACTGGATTTGCGGGCTGCCGAGATTCAGCCGCACTGCCCCACAAAGCCTTGACGCCAGCTTGCGGCCATAACAGAAATCACACTGTATTTTACAGCCGGTGACAGGGTTCCATGAGAAATCGCACCAACCGATCTGACTTTTATTCATCATACAAGTGAATGCCTCCTTTCTGGCATATGTTGATGATTTTTTACTTATTTTGAAGGCTCTTGAGTTTGGCGGCTAAAAATGCCATGTTATCCTGAAACTGAGGTAAAAACGGTTCAGAGAAATCATAGGCAAAATAGTAAAAGCTGAGTGTCAATATCTCCGCTTCACGCAGTCGTGCTTTGGGAATCTCATGGAGCAGTTCCCCAATCAACGGAATACGCTTATCTTCCTCCCTGAAAAAGAGGCTATCTTCATCCTGCAGAAATCTCCGCTGCCATTCGCGGGCGGTCACATGGCCACCTCGAAAATGATGGAGCTGATCCAAACACAGTTCCCAGTCTGCGCTTCCGTCTGCTTTGAATTTCGGCGAGAATGGATAGATCCGGCATGTAAAAGGCCGGGCTGCATAAACGGTACAGCGGTTATCCTGCAAAAAGGTGCAGACGCCGTTATTGGCTGTTTTCAGCACATAGACATAAAAACCGCGGGTCAGTTCTTTCAGTTCTGCAATACTCTCCAAAGTTTCCATCGGCTGAATCTTGACGCCTTCCTTTTGCAGGAAGTTAATCAGCCGGTAGGTGTCCAGCGGCGTTAAAAGAAGGCTGTCCCGGACATTTTTGCAGCAGGCGCCGCAGCCGGTGCAGGAAAAAACAATACGCTCCCGGGCGGTTACCTTTTGTATGTTTGAGAATTTCGGAAAAATAAACATTTCACATCCCTCCGTGATATTTGCAGACGGCTCCGAAATAGTAAGGGGTTTTCGGATCAACCGTCCGCAGGAATTCATCCATCGGAATCAGCTGGTTGACATCCAGGCAGACATAATCGTCGTTTTCATCCACTAAGACTTTCATCAAATCCGACACCATATCCCGTACTTTGTCAAAGCACAGCAGATAGATCCCTTCAGTGACTCTGGCAAGGTTGAGGGTGAGATGATGAAACCGAGCATAACGGTCTGCAAAATGACGCTCGCAGGATGCGGCTGGCGAAAACCGTATCACTCCGCTGTCCACATTCCCTAATTCTTCTTTTTTGAGCCACTTTGTAAATTCCTTAATGGCGGCATCCCGTTCTTCTTCCTTTATATCATCGACATAATTGCTACTTGAAAGAAATAGGGGATGGTCGCTGAGCAGATCGGCGTCTGTCCATTCTTCATCAGGCTGGCGAAGAAGCTGATAAATATTGCAGTACATAATAAGAGCGTCCTCCTTCAAATGAGAAGCCGCAGCAGGTCGCTGCGGCTTCCCGGTTGTCTTTACGCACACATTTTTAACGGTACGGCGCTTTGCACGGGGATCGGCGCGGGCGCTGAAACGCAGTAAACGGAGTTCATTGTTTCAAAGCACGCATAATCCTCACGCTGCTCCAGGATCTCCACCACGCAGGACGTACAGATGCAATCGCCTCCGCGTTGGATAACTGCCCGTTTCCCTTCACTCAGCGGGAACAGAAGATAGCCGCTGATATGCACTGTCTTTTTCATTTTCTCCATCTCCTTCCTCATGAAAATAACATCGGCCGTGCTTGCATTCTCCCTGTTTGAAGCAAGGCGTTTCTTCCGCATAATAGGGCCGGCAGATTTTTTTGCCCGCTTTCTGCAAAGCCGTCTGTGCCGCCTCAACGATAGGGCAGATTACAGACATATCCCATGCGAGTATGTCTTCTGCTGCTGTCTGCTCCGGGTGTGTCCGCAGCAGTGCGGCCGCCAGTTCATAAGCTGCGTTGTCAATTTCGTTTCCCTTATATGCAAGGAAGTCTTCAAACTCCATTCTCTTTCGTATATCGTCACCCGCATAACACACGGATGATCGTGGGATAAGCACCGGCCAGCAGCTCGTTGATGGCGCGGTAGGTCATATGCTCCGCTTTTGCAATCTCGTTCATTTGCCTGCCGTCTGCTTTCATACGGATGATCCGCATTTCACGGGGCGGCAATTCACACGCCAGCGCATGAAGCAGCAGTTCGGTTTCAAAATCCAGCATCATGCTGTCCGGAATGCTGACAATATCGCCCCAGCACAGGCCGGAAATGCTGTCTATTTCTTCATCAAAGCTGACAACCGGAGCGCATCGCTTCGGCCTGGTCAGATATTTCGTATATTTTGAAAGCTCGCTTTCCATCCACTTCCACGCAATCGTGGAAAAGCGGTACCGGCTTTTCTTTTTCCGTACGCAGTATTTCTGCACCGCTTTCAGATAGCCGAATATCACGACGTCGTAATACAGCGAAACTGGCAGTTCCTTTTCCCGCAGGAAAGCGAACACCAGCTCGTGGTTCTCCGCCGCAAAGCGCCTTTCTTCAGTGTTCAATGGCTTTATCATCGTATTCCTCCTGAAAACAAAGAAAGGGATACCGCCGTGTTGCCGGCGATATCCCTTTGGTTTTTGCCTGCACCGTGCAGGCGGCTCTTACAGCGGCAGGTCTCCGCGTTCACCGTCGATAACATCGCCGGTGATAGTAAAATGGCTGCCGCTTTCTGTGGTCTGGTAGTCATTTTCCAGATCATAGACCGTCGTATCCGACATACTCTCCGTTAATGCGGCACGCTGCTGGTTCATCAGGCGTACCTGTTCGCGGAAGGAATCGGCATACTGTTTGACCTGGGCCAGCTGTTCGCCCGTGATGTTCGCTACCTTACGGAAAGAAGCGATACTGTACGGGCTGCTGCCGTTGTCCACCCGTTTCAAACTGATCTGCGCAATAGCGGACCAGGTGGGGCGGCGACGCGTGATAAACGCCGTATTCATAAACTCGTTGAACGGCTTCAGGCTGGTCGGAGGCAGGGAGAGAAGGAGGGGCAGATATTCTCCGCTTCGCAGAATATAGAGATTCCGCATATTCTTGCAGGCTTTTCCTTTGCTCGGATTGCCCTTCGCATCCACGCCGGTGCCATACTTATTCAGAGCGCACAGGGCGCACGCCCCGCCAGGTTCGCCGATGCCGGTTTTCCCGTCTACCGAAGAGCAGAGCGGCGGCACATTGTCATCATATTCCGCGCCCTCCGGCCAATAGGCACCGGCCGCGTGGTTGTAGACGATGATCACTTCAATGGTTTTGACCGAATCGGGGCTCTCCGGATCATCGCCCGGGACTTCAAAGCTGACCGCTCCGCCGCCGGGAATCTTGACCCGGGGGAAATTCACCTGAAGGCCGTCGAAATCCTCGGCAAGCTCTTCGCTCGAAAAGTTATCCTCCGGCATCATGTCGGGCAGGATAAAATTGCTGACGGTTTCCATTAAAGCAGTATCGTTGTAAGACATAAATTCGTTCCTCCAATTTCATTTGATTTTTAACTGCCTAAGCGGCAGCGCTGTTCAGATGGTTCCAATGCGAATCGGATATGGACAGGATCCCAAACCCGATTCCTTCCAGTTCGGTCGCACGGTCATAGCTTTCGACCTGCTGGCCGTACTGCGATACGGCGTTGGCAAGTCCGTACCGGTTCATTTCACCGCTTTGGGTAAGGGACAGCAGAACGCCGTCCTGCTCGGTTTCCGTTACATGAAATTCTCCGCACACCGCTCTGACGACGCCGGGAATATCATCAGCGTTCATCGGCGCCGCACGTGCGTTGCGGATTTGCTCCATAAGCTGTAAAAAGCGGTTTTCGTCAAACGCTTCATGAATGGTCTGCCGGATTTTCATCAGAAAAGGCGAGCCTTCCATAAGTGTGTATTGTTCCGGGCGGATCTGAAACATCGTGTCCGCAGAATAGACCGGACCGGAGTGGTTCCTCCTGGCGGTAGCCGTCTGTACGATCATTCCGAGATCTTTTTCCGGACAGTATATCATCGGCTGGATATTGACCGAACCGGCTCCGATTTCACTGTTGCTGATCAAAAGCGCCGACTGGATGGTCAGATCCGGCCCTACGCTCTGCTGAAGGCCAGGGTGCGCCAACTTAATATACATACGGCTTTCGGTCATCTGGCAGCTGAGAAACTGCACGTCGGGAATTTCGCCCAGAATGGGGATTACCGCGCAGGACACCTCATGATGGTCAATCCGCAGATACCGGTTGCTGACAAATGCGCGCATCCGGCCGTCCAGCACCCGCAGCATCCGCTGCGCGTCGGCGCGGGAAAACCAGCCGTTGACATTTTCCGTCAGCAGCTTGGGGTATTCATCGAGCATCCGGCTGTAATATTTCGCCGGAATGTTCAGATAAGCGCCGATCTGACGGTGCGCGTAATCGCCGATATCCAATGGCTCGATACGGTCTATGCCGCTGTTGTCAAGCACATGCAGTACAAGGCTTTCGCCGCAGGGCTCCATAAACAGCCGGTGCGCGTGGACGATATAATCCGTTTTGCATTCCTTCTGCCGCATGATCTCAGCGGCCAGCTCCTCCATTGTCGTACCCGCTTTCATGCGTTTTCACCTCCTTTCCCGCAGGCGGGACCGTTACCACGACAAAAGGATGCCGTTGTCGGTGATATCCGCCGCCATGCCTTCCCGTTCAAAGACCTTGACAAGCCTGGGCCAGTACATCCGTTCCGGCACCGATTCAAAAGCCAGCTTGACAACATCGGCGTTTGCCTGCTGAATGGAAATCTCGCCGTTTTCTCTGATTGTCAGGCTACTGTGCCCTCGGGAGTCCAGATCGGCTATCAGGTTTTTGAGTACCTTGCGTGCCTTCACTTCGTACCACACCTGCGGATCAACCGTGTTTTTCGGCTTCTGTTCCGCTTCTGCCGTGTCAGCCGGAGGAGCAGGATTCCCGTTCAGATCAGCCAACGGTACGATTTTCAGCATAGCACAGCGGATGCCGGCATTCTGATCGAATGTCACGTCGGCGTAATTGAAGTCGGCAACTCCGAAAATCTGAATTCTGCCGATGCCGCCCTTTGATACGATGCGTTCGGGAAATTCCTCACGCCATTCCCATGTGGCGTCCGGATACACAGACTGAATATACGATGAAATGCGGTAGTTCACATGCCTCAGCAGGACGGTTTCCGCCGGATCGGATAAATCCGGAATCTCACACTTCGTTTTTTCTTCCTGCGACTCGCACTGCTTTCGTATCCTGCGGGCCTTATAGCGGTATGTCTGCGCTTTGACATAGGGCACCAGGAACCATACGGCGGCCCAGATTCCCCACGCGGCGAAAGCGGCCGCAAAGAGCCATACCTGCAGCTGCCCACGGGCAAAAGCGGTTATGGCAAGCACCAATACAATCAATACCGATACGCCCGACCAAAGAGATTTTTTGTCTTTCATCATCATTCGTTCATCCTTTCGTTCTAATTTTTCTGCAAATAAAAAAAGGAACCATATGCGTCCTTTCTCAAAACACATACGGTTCCTCTGCGCGCCGGTTGTCATCCCGGCAGGGGTTCTCTGTCTCCGTCAATTTCCGCAGATGCTGCGGTCAATTTGGAGGGTGGTTGTTCCAACACATCTTTGTTTGCGATCGGGACAAAGCCCCAGTTATCCAGCAATATTTTCAGCCGCTTGTCTGTGGTGGTCCCGCCTTTTCCGGTGAATATTTCCAGTTCCAGAGAACCGGACACCCAGATCAGGCTGCCTTTCTTTACGCGGGCCCGAATAAGCCTGTCGGCATCGCCGCCCATCGCGCAGATCTGAAAATACTGCGTCCTGCTGTGCCCTCTGCCGCCGATGTTCTCGGCGATATCGAAACGCACATAGGGATGCTGGTTTATACTGATCTTTCGTTCTAAATCAGCGGTTACCCGGCCAATCACATAGGTCTGTGCCATCTCGCTCCTTTCTGCCTTTCGGCCAAAATATCTATATATAAAAAAGAGCCGGCACACAGTTTCCGCCCATGAGGGCAAAACCGTACTGTCGACACTTTGCATACAAACTTGACAAACGTGTGCAATGTGGAGAACACCCCACGATACAAACCAACAAGGTCTGCAAATCCAAAAGGATCACGCACAAAAATCAATTACAATGCCATTGTAACACTATATCTTGTGTTTGTCAAGTTTATAAAATCAATATATAGATATTTTGTGTTTAATTTTCCTTTCAGGTAAATGGAATATGCTTTCAGGCAATAGCCCTATCATCGGCTTTGCCCGATTAAGTAGGTTACCAGTTTGTGAACTGTCGTGGCTGGATTGCTGGCGCGGGTCAGAATCTCTGTGCCGTCCCGGCGGAGCTGCTCCGACCTTTTTTCAGCCCGTTTAACCGCTTCCTGCTGATGAGGCAAAAGATCAAAAAATACGTCCAGGCTTTTTTCGTAATTTTCCAGCCTTCCTCTTTCTTTGAGTAGGCGTATGGCTTCATCGGCGCCCTTCAGGTGGGCGTTGTGCTGAACAAAATGAAGCAGATACCAGTATTCAAAGCAGGGATTGGAAAAGGCGATGCCATAACCGGCCTGCTCTGCAAATACGGCTGCGTTTTTCAACGCTTCATCCGTGTTGTCATCGCAGTCGAAAACGCACCAGATTTGGTCGCCGTCTTTCGGATAGTAGGCGGCCGGCTTGAGCATATCCTTCGCATGGCGGACAAGGTGTTCTGCCGCCTTGTGCTTGGACGAAATAGGGACGATATCTACAAGGCAGTTTCGTGTGCGGAAATGCCTGAAATATTTGGTTTCCGTTTCTTTGCCCTCGCAAATGATGTAGATGACCGGCCGGCGTTTCCGCCTGGCTGCTCTGTTGGGATTGTATTCTTTCTTCATTCCTGCCATAACCGGTCACCTCCAATAAACGGGATGGCTCCGAAGCGGCCCTGCAGATAGCCTTTACGGACATTTTCTCCCTTGCGCGGGGAGAAGGAAGCAAGAGAATACAGCTCCGTCGCAGCGGATTTGTCATTCTTTTCCGCAAACCAGATTTGATCCCGGCGGAGGAAATCCAAGTCCAGCAGGATAGCGTCATGCGTCGTAAAAAGAAGCTGCGCCCCGTTTGTGTTGACAGAACTGTCCTGTACCATCTCAATCAGCCTTCGTGTCAGCAGCGGATGCATACTGGCCTCGATTTCATCCACGACTAAAAGAGAGCCGCTGTCCAGCGCCTGCAGCCAGCCGCCGATCCGCGAGAAAAACCGCTGCGTACCGGAGGATTCCTGCTCCATCAGCAACTGGAAATATTCTGTATCGCCGCTTTCATTTTGAATACGGTGCGTAGTCGTGATGACCGTTTCATCCTTCTTTCCGCCAAGCGTCTTGATCGTCACATCGGAGATGCCCAAATCAGCCAGCAGCAGTTCCTTCAGGATACGCGCTTTCCGCTCATCCCCCTTGGCGATTTCCGCGATGGTTTCCGCAGGGACGGACGGCTGATCCAGCATACCGGTCAGTTTTTCCAAAAACCACTTATAGGCATTTTCCGTCTGCGGCAGATTCCAGTCGTTAGAGGACACCAGATACAGCTTGTTGTCCGGCGTCCGGTTGCTGAGCGTCGCCTGCTCCGAGACATTCTCCCGAAATTCATATTTCCCGTCTTCCCGGGAAAAAATCAGAGCTTCCCGGCCGTTGGGCCAATGGTAAAGATATTCGCTGTAAATTCTCTTTGCATCAAACGAAAAGCCGTATACATAGCGGATGGAGTTGTAGATATACATTACTTCAAAGGAAGTCGGCTTCCCGTTTCCTGCAAAAGGCTCCCATGGAAGCTTCTGTCCCTTTGAGACCTTGGAAGCGCTGCCGCATACCATGTTCTGCATGGTGAGCAGGGCGTGCAAAACATTGCTTTTACCGGCTGCATTCGCTCCGTAAAGGGCAATGACCGGCAGCAGCGTCCGCTTCTCGTCAGGATGGAGCAGGCAGGCTTCCAGTGACTTATCCTTGGATGCGGCAAAACTGATAACGGCGTTTTCCTTAATGGAACGGTGATTTTCCACACTGAATTGTATGAGCATAGGCAGATACCTCCCTTTAGACATAGTATATCGTATTCTGCCAGCATTATAACACATAAATCTTGAGCAGTCAATATTTATAACGAAATTTTGCAGAAAAAGTGCAAAATATAAAAATAAAATATCAACTGTTACTTTTTGAAAAGGGAATGTCAGACGATTTATCGCCTGCGGCTTCTAGTTCTCCCAGCTCTTCAAATCCCAAAAAACAGTCGGAGAAAAGGGCAGAGTCAAAATATTCGCTGCCCAGTGTTAGCCGCTGCGTCTTTTTGAAGTAGAACCGGTATCGAAAGCCTATCTGGATTTTGGAATGCTTGCCGAGCAGAAGGGCGGACTCGTTGCCTTCATCGTCCATAATCCGGATTTTCCGGTATTTACGCAAAGGTTTTGGGACGATGCCGACACAAGTGCCCTCCACGACCTCATATGTTTGCTTTATGATAATACGGGAGATGATCCATGCCCTGCAAAAGCTGAGAATACAGACGGCGGCGCTTAATAGCAGCGTCGTTTTGTCCTTTGCAAACAGGAAGATGGCAAGCCCGATCAAAAGGCAGGCGAAGCCCACCAGCACGGTCAGTATCAGCCGGCGCCTTAGCGGTGCCGGAGCGTTCAGGATTTTTTCCATCACTCAGATCCTTTCAAAAATGATTTGTTTACGCAGATACAAATTGGCAACGGACAGTACCACAGGACGGCGTTCCGGAAAATACCGGACCATAAAAGCCAGATTGTCGCTGTTTGTGTATTCGTCACGGTAGAGAACGTCCATCATGTGCTCCTCCGATACAAAGCCTTCGGCTTTCTGCTGGAAGCATTTGACGAGTTCTGCTGTGGAGAGAGTCGCCTGATTTGCCAGCCGCATGACTCTTTTTTCATCCTCGCTGCGCTTGTCCCGCCTAAATATCTTTCTGGTTACGGAGAAAGGGATTCTTTGAAACAACGTCAGCCTGATAAATGAGAAGAGACGCAGCGGCAGGCTTTCGGAGATCGGCACGACATATAATTCCGAAAGCAGATCATACAATGCGTCCGCAGCAGTTTCCCCGCTGCCTTCTGCGACAAGGCCGCGCTGTATAAGCCGGCGAAGGCAATCCTCCATCGGCCGGTTAGAAGAAAAACTGGTTTCCAGCTCCTTTTGCTCGTAAAGCGTCTGAATTTCATCCAGTTCCAAAATGCGCCAGTTGAGACTGCTCCACAGCAGCATTTCCTGCACATCCAGAATGTACTCCCGCCGGCCGATCACCACCTGCGGACAGCGGACGCCCCGAAAATGCCTGTGGATCTCAAAACGGCCGACTGCCGTATAAAACCTGTTCATGATAACACCTCATTTTTTATATATTTACGACCTGTCAGGACGCTTTTTCAACAGAGCCGCGAAAATAATCCTTAAATGCATCGTTTTGCTTCAGCCGGCTTTTGGCTCTGGAAATCCACGCGCCGACGAGATTAGGCTTGACACCGTACATGACGGCAATCTCTGCTCCGGAATAACCTTGCACCTTCAGTTCTATCGCTTCTATCCCCAGCCGGACTGTACCGCTATACTGCCGCTTCATGCGATGCAGCAGCTGTATGGCGTCTGTTTCGGCGATGATATCGTCCTGATAATCGGAAACGGGGATCTGTTCCAGAGAAAATAAATTGTCATCCGGCTCCGCATGTAAGGGCAGAGTACGGCACCGCTGCTGTTTGCCGCACATCAGGCGGCAGTAGGTGCGCAGGCCGTTGGCGACCACCTTTTCCGCATAATGTGGAAAGGGAATCCCTTTGTCCGCCTGAAAGGTGGCGGCCGCTTTACAGAGCCAGATGCAGCCCTCCTGATACAGGTCATTGTATTCAAATCCGAATACGTTTTCGTTGACGATGATATGCCGGTGAATTGCCCGGGATACAACCTGCAAATTTTCTTCTGCAAGTTTTCGCTGACCGTCTGTCAGGCAACGAATCCCACTCATTTTTTCTCACTCCTTTTTCGCAGTGTTTCCTGATTTCAGGCGGCGGCCCGTATGTTTTCCCTTGTCTGCCGGCAAAGGGCGATCAGCTGGCCGCACATATACTCGCTGAACTTGGCAATATGCGCCTGATCCTCGTTCAGTCCCAGCTTTGCCTGCATCCACTTGTAGGCCTGCCGCTTGGACATCATCCCGCTTTTCCACATCCAGTCGAACGCTTTATGCGCCTCGATGCGCTTATGCCGTAAATCTCCATTGGCTAAGGTTCCCATTGGGAGTCTGGATTTTCGGTGGGCCGCCACATAGGCATCGCATTTCGGGTACCGGTCGCAGACATATAGAAAACCGTCTGTTTTGGCTGCGACGCCATAAACGGCGCTGGACGGCCGCAGCGTAGCCTTTGCTCCGCAGTATGGGCAGCGGATTTGTACTTTTTTCGTAGATATCACCTCCTGTACGGTTTCAATATGGGCTTAATACGTATTGGAAGCCTGGTTATTGTTCTTCTGAATGATCTGGAGAATGCCGCAGTGTCTCGGTGACGTTGTATGCCAGAGAAGCCAGCTTCGATAAAGCTGTTCAAATGTGTATCCGCTCATTTTGCCGATGCATTCGTCTTTAGTGATGAATTCCCCGGTCTGCCGGCAGAACGCCTCGACGGGATACAAAAGCGGCTGCCCGTCGGCATCGGCGGTCAGGAGATAGCCTGGACAGAGCTGCTCAGAAAACGGACACACGGAGCATTGTATAAATACGGCGTTTCTCCAGTTGCCTTCGCAGGCATTGAGAAAGCGGTAGAGATACTGACGGTTATATTGCATGGACTGATTCCTCCAGTTCAAAAAAATATGCCTGCATTCTTATTAAACAACTTTTTGTAGAAGATCCCCCCTGCAGGCAGTTTCAAGGGGAAAAAGGACCAGGGCATTGCGTCATACAATGCCCCGGCACCTCTCATTTCCTTATTCGGCAAGAGTCCGTTTTTTACGGTTTCGTATTACCATGAGTATGATGGCGCCGAGAGAAGCGGAGGCTGCGCCGACCCATAACCAGATGTTGAAATCGTCTCCGGTTTTCGGCGGTTCTGTCGGTTCTTCCGGTTCCTCCGGCTGCTCCGGCGGTGTAGTCGGTTGGTTGATGAAGCCTACGCCGGCCTCGTTTTCAATCACAACCACCTGGCCGGCCTCGCGGATTTCAAAGTAATAGTAGCGGTCATCCTTGATGAAGTTCTCCGGGCTGCGTTCCTCGTACAAAAAATATCCGTTATACTTCAGCCCGTCCAGCCGGTAAACGCCTGTCTCGATTTCCGTCATATGGTCTACAAAGGTATCAACGTCCTTGTCAAACACCTTATTGCCATTGACGTCGAGATAGATTCCAAACAGCGCATCCGACAGCTTGTTGTCCGGATAATCCGCGTCCACCTTGGTTGTCTGGATCGAACCGGTAATCCACTCGTTGACCGCCTCGATTTCAATGCGCTGCGCCTGCTCGCTCACCGTTACCCGGAACAGTTCTCCAGAGAGGACAAATTGCGGCGGGCAGGACAATTCCTTGATAACCCAGTCGCCGAAAGGCACGCCCAAAAAGGAAAATTCACCCGAGTCCCCGCTTTCATCGGTCATCAGTGCATTTTCCTCCGTAAACTCCGTCTCATCCGGCGCAAACAAACCGAACACGGCGCCGCTAACCCCTTCGCCATCCTCGTTTACCTTCAGGCCGTAGATGTCACCGCGGATCAATTCATTTACAATGGGCTCGCCGTCATTTACGCTGATGTGGACAACTGCTGTCTCCTGTCCCTGATAGGCAAATTCAACCGGATATTTTTCATCGGAGATAATGTAGTGGCTGTCGGTTGCGTACTCTTTGACATACAGTTTGGAATCCGCCGGCACGTCGGTTTTGAACGTCGCCTTGCCGTTTTCATCACAGTAGACGATCTCCAGCAGTCCATCCGCCGGAATCACGCTGCTGTCCGCAGCGGTCAGATCCTCAGCAGCGTAAAGCCCCCAGGCAACGTGCCGGATTTCACCGTTCATTCCGAGACCGAAACACTCGTCCTGTTCCAAAATTTTTTGCAGGTCAATCTGTACCTTCTGCCTTTCGTTGGTGAAGTGTGCTTCAGCAGTTGTGATCTGCACATTTTGTCCCGCATAGCTCAATGTAACGGTAACCGGTTCGGGATTGAGCACCATGCCGTAGGGAGCTTTTCGTTCAAAAATCTGGTAAGTGGATAAATACAGGGGCTCGCTGGTTGCCCAGCCGTCTGGGCCGGTGGTTAAGGTCGCCACCGTTTCGCCTGCACTGTAACGGAGCACACCGCCAGAATAGACATCTTCCGTGGCGACAATATCGTATTCGCCGTCTGCCAGTCCGGTTTTTGCATAGACCGGCTGATAGATCAGCGGGCTGTCTCCGCCGCCGGCAGTGGTGACGGAAGAAAATACTTCGCCGTCTTTGTAGAGGGAGATAGTGCCTTTCTGCGGCATATTTTCCTTTTCCACTACAACGACGGTCACACCGCCCTCTTCAGCAGCTTCTTCTGGTACAATATCGAAATAGACCGGCGTGGGATCCAGAACATAAGGCTCCACCGTTTCTACTTCTACAAGCGAATAGCCCTTGCCGTAAGGCAGGCTCTCCGGTGTAATGAGCGTCCCATCCTCCGCTGTGTAGAAGGTGTCAAGCTCCACGACCTCCGGATAGGTGATAGTCATGGTGATCTGATTGCCCTCCGGATCGTAAAGCTCATAGCCATGCCCGGCCAGCGGGACAGTATTGCCGGTTTCGGCGTCCTTCTTGACAACCATCACGCGGCTTTCAAACTGCGCGTTGTTCAGCAGATACCGGTATACCTGCCCGTCCTCTGAGATAAATATATCGATGTCCTTGACGAACTCAGTTCCGGGTACACCCGATTTCGTTTGATGCAACCGATACCAGCCGAAAGGCAGGTCGATACTTTCGTCATAACCAAATTCATCGCAAATCAGGATATCCCGATCAGTCTCTTTGGCGTTTTCGTAGGAGCCAGCGGAACGCAGGAACAGTTCAAACTCTGCGCCGGCTTCCGGCGTTTCAATTCCTGTGGAGCCGTCGCCGCTGTGCTTGATAATGGCAACCCGGCCTTTTAATACATCTTCGTCTGCATCAACGGCTACCTCGTTGTACTCCAGTTCGTACAGCTCCGGCTCGGCGCCGACTTCGTAAACCTCCGGATTGAGCTTGTAGCCTTCACTTGGTTCCAGCTCTTTGATCGTCCAGCCCGCGCCGCAGTTGTACCAGTCCGTTGTGAAATCGCCGTTCGGCCCTGTAAAATAGCTGTCTACCAGCTGCCCATCCTTGAACACGCCATACTCGGCATTTTCCAGGCTGGCGTCGCCTTGGGCGGTACCGGTCTCGCTGTCGGATTTCGTCAGGGTAGCCCGCCATTTCTTCAGTACATTGTCGAACGACTTATGCGTTACCTTGTTCCACTCAATGGTAGCCTGCTGCGGATCTGGGATAACGTATTTGTCCTCCGTACCCACCTCTTCGAGGGTATAAGTCTGGTCTCCGGAGATCAAAACGTCCTCAAAAGTGGCGACACCGCGTTCATCGGTGACAGCGTATTCATCTACCGGAAGCCCGGACAGGCTTGTGCCGTACAGATGAAAGGTCTTGTCCTCGACAAAACCGTCCTCAGCGGTTTTGGTTACGGAAAGATCACCCCGTTTGAGAACATTATCAAAGGTAACGGTCGCAGTCTGGCCGGATACCACCGTGACTCGTTTGGTTGCCTGGGGTTCATATTTGTTTTCTGTCTGTTCGGTGATTTCATAGACGCCGGGACGGAGATCCTCCAGCAAAAATGTCCCGTCCGACAGGGTACGGATATCCTGATTGACTCCATTCCCGCTGATATGGAATGGTACGTTGCCCACTTTGCCGTCTTCGCTGGTTTTTACCAGCTTGACGCTGCCCGCAGGTGCGGAAACTTTAAGGAACGCCGGAACGGGGTCGTTGTTGGCAGGCACGCCGCTCACCATGTCCTGATTGGCATCTTCTTTTCCCGGTACAGACCAGATCAAAAAACTGGTAGTATTATTTGTGGAAGGCATTTTGCGGTTGAGCTTTATCAGCACTTCGTCTGTGATCGGACGGGAAGAAGAAAGCGTCAGCTTGTTCCCGCTTATGGAAGCAGTGACGTTCCCGCTGGAAGTGATGCGGTAATCCTGAAGGACATTGTTTTTGTCGGTCAGAGTAATGGTGTATTTTCCGTCCACAAAGTCCATCTCATAGGTAGGGGCATAGCTCTGAGGAGTCCCGGCAAAGCTCGGGTAGGTGTAGTGCTCTGCCATATCCGACAAAATACGGTCATAAAAGTCCTTGAAATACTTGTTGCGGCAGAGCTGTTCGGTCATCGTGCCGCTGTAACCGCTGACCGGATAGGTCTTGTCGTTCAGTTCCGTAGGCGAGCTGCGGAAACCGAGCGTTATTTGCCAGACGATCAACTGTGTGGCCGAATAGCAGGCATTGGCGTCAGCAGACGTTTCCAGATCGGTGCGGTTCGGATAACCGTAGGCCAAAGCCAGCGACAATAAATCTTTTTGCTCCACCGACAGCTGTTCATATTTATTGCCGTGCGTCGCGTTGCTGGAGCCGGCATAGCTGGTGTCATCGGGCAGAGGGATCCCGTGTTCTATGCAAAAGCAGTAGACGTAATCCTTGCCATACACCCAGTCTGATTTGTTCCCTGATAGGCCGGGACGCTTGGCTGTGTAGTCGTGCATGTTCCGAACCAGCGGAGCGACTGAATAGCCGAAAGGATTGTCTTCGGCGCGCAGCCCGTAGCCTGCAGTGAATTTGTTACCTTCCGCGTCGGTCAGGGTGTAATCCCAGCTGACCTCGCACTTGGATATATCCATTGTGACGTCAGCGGCAAAAGCTGTCGTCGGGAGAATTCCAAGGAGCATCACAGCCGCCATCAGCAGAGAGAGCAGCCGCTTTTTCGTTTTTATCATAAATAACCTCCTAAATTTGGGCGCAAAAAAGCGCCATTCAGAAGAATGACGCTTATCTGCAATATTCCGTTTTTTTATCCATACAGGACGACAAAGGCGATGTCGCCGTCTACCGTTACCTGCATAACCTTGTAGTACGCTGAATACCCAGGGGTTCCAGGCCCACCAGCTATTTTCACAATCTTGTCAATATGATACTTCAACATCTCGATGGTGCCGTCCACACCCTCGTATTTGACACGAGGCGTTCCCATCCAGCCGGCTCCGCTCTCCCAGCTGAACTCCAGCGAATCGTCCCAGACAAAGGTAAAGCCCTTTGCTGCGTAGCTTTCCGCATAGGCCACCGTCTTCCGGATGATCCGGGCGTATTCGGCTTCCATATCCGGCTCCGGCTGGCTTGCAGTCTCCGTTGGTTGAGATGTAGGCAGTTCAGGCTGTTCGGATATCGGAGGTACAGTAGGGTTTTCCTCCGAAGGCGGTGTTATCGGCGGGGTGGACGAGGCAGATGCGGAGGAAGAACTGCCGCTGGCGCTCTCCGGCGGATTGGTTTGTTCCGGCGCTGCCGTTGGCTTTTGCTCCGCAGGTGCAGCTGGTTTTTGTGAAGTCGCAGCCGTGGCGTCATCCGGCCGACTGGCGGAGGACGGATCTTCCGCCGCATCGGATAATGGGGCGGAGGAAGTATCGCCGGTGTCTGAAGATGACGAATCCCCTGATGATATGCTCTCATCGGGGCAGGTATTCATAGCGGATGCTTCGGAAATGGTTTTTGCTGAATCCGATGCTGAAGAAGCGGCGGCATCCGGAAACTCATCCGACCGGCAGCCTGTAAAAGCAGCCAGCAGGGTTAAAAGCAAGACGAATAGAAATTTACGCATAGCGTATCCCTCCCAGAACTGAATTTTCGTCTTTACTTTCTATATACGACCAAACACCGCTGTTTTTCAACAATCAGAGATTTTGGCGGATAATGCGGGTGATGATTCCCAGAGCCACGCCGCGCTCTTCATCAATACCGGTAACGACAAAACTGACATCGTCCTTCTTTCCTGGACGGCGGCGATCATAGCAGGAATGGGCGATGGC
This sequence comes from uncultured Oscillospiraceae bacterium, assembly GCA_949293315.1. Classification (GTDB taxonomy): domain Bacteria; phylum Bacillota; class Clostridia; order Oscillospirales; family Acutalibacteraceae; genus Onthovicinus. The sequence continues at coordinate 120,813 of CASFCH010000009.1, forward strand.
GTTGACGCCGTTGGTCAGCCGGATATACACCACGCCCTTGTGGACATCAGTAACCGTGCCGGCGTATTTGCTTTGAAGCCGGCACAGGCGGAGATTATCCTGCCGGGCATCGGATACGCTGCGCAGGTCCGCCTTGATGGAAATATGCTCAATATCTTCCCGGTTGACGCTGAGAACACGCACCAGCACCTGGTCGCCCACCGCAAAACGGTCACGGGCATCGCCGATCCAGTCCCAGGATAAATCGCGTGCCATAACCGAACACTCCACTCCGAACGCTTCAATACGGATGGCTTTTTCGGCTGTTGCAATTACCCGCGCCTGGATAATCCGGCCGTCGTAAATGCGGTATTCCCCGGAATCGTCGGTGTCCATATAGAAGATTTTGCGCTTTTTGAGCATGGCCTCCTTACGGCTGGCGACAATGCTGCGGGTTTTGGAATCAATCCCCTTGACGACAAAATCGATCTCCGCCCCCAGCATACGGCTGAGCAGCTTATGCTGGCGGACAATCATGGCGTTGTAGGCGTCCCCGGTGAGATTGTTCTGGTATCCCATTACCATCTCTTTCAGCGGGATAACGACTCGAAAGCCCTTGTATTCCACAATGGCGATAGTCTTCCCGCTGTCCGTCTGCTCCAGGCCGCCGAGCGTCCCGGTCAGTATCCTGCGGGTGCGGTAGGCGTTGTGGATTTCATGCCAGGCAATATCCGCAAGGCTTTCTTCGGTATCAACGTCAGCCCCCACCTCCAGCGTCAGAATCGGTGCCGGACGCGGTGGTGCGGAATCTGGTTTTGAAACAACGGCCCCAGCTGCCGGCTCTTCGGAAACGGCTGGATCCGTTTCCTCCGGGAGCGCGGCCTCCTGTGCTTCAGCGAGGGGTACGCTGCCGGCCTCCTCAACAGCCGTTTTCTTGCGGCGGGTACGCTTGGGCTTTGGAGCTTCCACAGCTTCAGCGGGCGCTTCCTCGGGGATTTCTGAAACCGGAACCTGCGCGGCGTCTGTTTGTTCATCCATTTCCTCCGTTTCGGCGGCCGGAATCTCAGGCTGTACCGTTAATTCCTCAGCCGCATCCAAATTTTCTGTGTTCTTTTTGGGCATAGGTTACCTCCTTCGGTTAATGGTCGGACGACATGATATCGTCCTTGGTTGCCGGAACAAAGCCCGGCTGGGATTTCTGCGCATCCGGCGGTTTCGGTTTCCGGCCGGTGCGTTTTTGGGGCTTTGGCGGAGCGCTCACCTCCTCTCGCGGGAATTTGCTCCACTTCGGAATATGGGCGGAAGCCTTGCAGGGTTGCAATTTGGAAGCCTCCGGATGATGGGTGTAGTCCAGCTTATCCACCTTCAAAATCTTCCGCCCGCGGATTATCACCAGCGCCTGGGATACCGGAAGCCGCAGAACTTCGTCCATAGTAAGCAGTTTGCGCCGGCCGACGCCGCTGGTCTCCCGGTACTCCGGCACATAATTGCTCACCCGCCATGTGCCAAGCTGCTTTGCCTTGCTCTGCACATGGACGGACACTTCGCCGGACCGTTCGCTGATGTATTCAGCGGTCAGCGGATCGGAACAGCCGAGAAAATACTGGATATCGCAGTTTCCCAAAATCTCCTGCCACTGGTTCTGCGGATAACGGTTCTGTAGGCCCGCTAAATTCTGGAACATGCACGACATACTGATATTTCTCGAACGAATGACTGAAATGCGGCGTGACAAGCTTTCTATGACCCCGCAGGCGGTCAGCTCTTCGCCCAGCACATGCACCGGGACAGGCAGCCTGCCGCCCGGACAGTTTTTATCGGCGTACCGGACAAGCTTAATAAAACAAAAGGATATAAACAGCGACGAAAGAAAATCAAAGGTACTGTCCTGGTCGGAATTGACGACGTAATAGGCGCAGGGCTTTTGCCCCGGCATCTCCAGGTCAATTTCATCAAAACTGGTGATATTGCAGATCTTCTTGTTTTGGAAAACCTGCAAGCGCGAACCGAGACCGATAATAACGCCGCTGCGCACCGTATCGGACGCCTGCTTGAAAATTGCATAGGGCGCTTTGGCAGGGTGGGTGGAAGGCAGCAGGTCGAACAGGCTGCTCAGTTCCTTTTCCGATGTGCGTGTAATCAGCTTGTAGACCTCTTCCATGGTTTTCCGTCCCTCCGGGTAACCCTGTTCAACATACAAAACCAAAGCCTTGAGGAGATTCGTTTCTGCGCTGTCCCAGAAGTGATCGCCCCGCTCGCTGCCGGTATTTTTAATAATGACGTCACAAAAGAGCTGTGCCATCAGTTCGTCTCCTTCGATTTCTGAAAGGCAGGCCCAGGAGTCCGAATTTTCCGGCGACACCAGATTGAAAACGCGGACAGTGTATTCCTTGTCCCGCAAATACTGGCTGGTGGTTTCATACAGTTCCGATTTGGGATCGCAGATAATCAGCGATTCACCCTGCGCTGCCGCCTGAAGGATGCGGTTGATGCAGTAGGCTCTGGTTTTCATCGATCCGCTGGCGCCGTATACGGCAATATTCCGGTTGAGCCGGCTGTTCTCTGGCACGCACACATACTTGCCGTTTAACGTACCCAGTATGGTGCCGGTGTGCTTTTTCAGGCTGGCGGTCAAATCCAGTACTTCCTCCGCTTCCTTTTCGGACATAAATCCGGACGTACCGTAAGTGCCCTTCTTGGAATAGATGAAATTCCGGTCCTTGTCATATTCGCCTGTATCCCCATAGCCCATCCGCATCACCATAACAATGAGCAGAGCCAGCACGCCGACGCAAATGAGTGCGCCGATAACCCCATACGGGAAAGTGAACATGGCCTCAAAGCAGGCGTCCAAAGAAAAGGACGGCATTTCCGGTGATGTCCCGCCTCCGGGTGTGCCACCCGCGGCCTGCCATTCCCTGTAGTTGCGAATAAACTGCGCGATGTACCCGCCGCCGTAGAGCAGGGCAAAAAGAAGCGGCGGCAGTCCGAAGAGAATCGAAAACAGTCTTTTGCGTCTTATATGCAAAATCTCCTTTCCCATTTTTCAAAGTCGATGGTTTGAAACCGTATCTGCTCCCCACAGCAGCGGCGGAGAACTTCCGCCTGAAAGTCGAAACAAATAAGCGTGCCGGCTTTATTCTGGAGCCGGATCGCCGTGTCAAACCGCTTGATGCGGGGCAGGTCGCAGGTGTAGGCGAAAAGGACGGGGCGGCCGCTGCCGTCGATGGCGTCGTTTTCTATGGGAAGCCCTTCGTCCTTCTCCCACAGATCCGTCAGCAGGACGGCTTCCAGCCTTTCGGACAATTCCGCGCTGCACAGCATCCGCAGCAGCTTTTCGCCCCTGCGGTCGTTGGTGAGGTAATGAAAATGCTCATAACTGCCGTCAAGGAGAAAATACTGCTTGCCGCCGTCTCCGGTAAGGATAGCCGCCGCCAACTCCATGCTGTCTCCCAAAAGCAGGCCCTTTACAGATTCCGGTTCGTATTGCCCCGGCAGACGTTCCCGGCAAAGGATGGTCTGCATCAGAGCCTTTGTACGCATCTCCGCCCGGTACTGCCATTTCATCAGAGAGCCGCCCAGGTTATATACCACAAAAACAGCGTTTTCTGTCAGCAGGACGCCGACCGAACGGGCGCCTTTGATTTTGACGAATACCGTGCCCAGTTCTTTGATCTCGCGGGAATTGTAGAAAGCGGGAGCTGTGATGAAAACCCCTGCACTTTCGTCCCACACAGGAGAAAAAATTTCGGGCTTCTCATCCCGGTAGACCGCCGCGCCCGCGTTCTGCATGGTGACGGTGGACTCGGCAATGCGATGAAGGCGCAAACGGCGGGCGGCCTCACTTTTGATGTGGTTCGTTTCCGCCGCACCGGTCAGGAATGGAAAAAAACGTTCCGGCCGGTCGGCTATGAGAAGTTCCTTTGCCTTTGCCGTCAGACGGTATCCGCGCAGCCCGTCCTTGTAAAAGGTGCGGAGGAGACGTTTTCGCTTTAGCTCCTTCACAACATTTTCCTTGTAATAGTCTCCACCGGGCAGACGGGAAAGCTGGCCGGCCGGAAGTTCGCCGGATATGGCGATAAGCTCCAGAAGACGATAGCCCGCCGTGTGTCTGCCGGGAAGTATTTGCGGGGATGGAATATCGGACGCCTCCCTTCATAAAAATTACCCAGTTACGATTGACCTGGGTAAAAATCTGTTTTCGACTTGCCGGCTGGATGCGGGCAAAGCCGTATTTTTCATGCCGATTTCCCGCGTCCCGTTTTGAAGCCCCGGAAAATGCTAAAAATCGGATATGGATTTCAGGCGGTTTTCACGCTCTGCGATCCATTCAAAAAAGCGTTCCTTTCCCATAACGGAGATGCAGGTACAATCCTGTTCGCCCAGCTCCGTCGTATTGTAGGCATCGCATAAAAGGCCGCTGTCATCTTCCATGACGAAAGCGGCAATCACATCCAGCAGCTGCTTCAATTCCAGATTGTCGTAATCCCTTACCCGTGACAAGGGAAGCTCTTTGCTGTAAATATGGGAAAAGCAAATCACACAATGCTGAAACTTCGGCAGTTCATGGCTGTCCGCGTATTGGCTCAGGGTGAAGTACAGCGGATCCGTCAGAAACTCTGAATTTTTCCGTCCCTTCCTCTTGGAGATCAGGCGGGGAAGAAAGATATTCAGTACACCGTCTTTTTCAGAAATCCGAATGCCCTGTACGACACCGGCAGAAGTAAGATACTCGGACTTTTTCATGTTCGTGCTGCCATACAGCAGATGCCGCATCTTACAGGCAATCAATTCGCTGTGAAGCGCGGCGTCGGTTGAAAGCATCCCGTAATTGTCCGGGTATCGCTCTATATCCGTATTGTTCATCGCGCACAGCGTATTGGACAGCTTGGAGATATCCGCAAGCAGACTGTTTATGTATTTTGAAATATGTGCTCGGTTCAATAAGGTTCCTCCTGTTTCTGCTTAAAATACTGAATTTCGCCCGTGTCTGTTACCGTGCAGAAAGCGGCGGGATCGGAGACACGGAGCCGGGCAATCTGCTCTGCGTCCTCGACAATAAAAATCCGTCTGCCGTCCTCTTCGCCGGACTGGGAGAGCGCGTGTTCAATCAGCGCCTCCTTATCCGGCGGGACACAGATGATTTCATAGGTTTCGCCGTCTGCAAAAAAGATGATTTTTGTCGGGAAGTCATCGGGGGAATGGTATTCCGCCCGATCTGCGAAATCCGCCAGCACCCACAGGGCGGCCAGCATCTCCCGGTCCGTCTCAAAGTCTGAACTGTCGTAGAATATATCGGCCTGCGGATCATGAAAAATCCGTCCTTGCCTTGTTAAATAGGAAAGTAGGTTATCCAGCACCGTCCTGTCTTTGTTGGGATAAAGCCGGTACACCTGCTCGCGCCGGATACAGTGATAGTTGGATATATCCCGCAATAGCCCGGCGGCCTCTTTGCCGTAAAGCTGTTCCCGTGTTTTCATTATTCCACATCTCCTTCAATGCGTATTAAATCCGTAAAAAGACCGCATACGGACGGCTAATACGTATTCCTTCCGTATTAAGCCTGTGTTGCCGTCTGCTGAAGCTTTCGCTGTTCGACCAGCTCTTGCAACTCACGACGGTCGGTGGTGATAAGGGATTTTTCCAAATCACTGCACTTAAACTCCACTGTGATATTGTTGTTGTTTGAGCTAATCAGCCCGTTACCCCTCTCAAAATGGGTAATCTCCATCACTTCGGCTTCAGAAAGGTGCAGGACGTCCTGCACCCGCTGAGCCTCTTCGTCTTCCAGATTGAGCACAACTTTGGTCTTGCAGTTGTTGATGATGCCTTTCCCGTATTTCCCGTTCTCCAGCGCGAAAAAGTCGTTCAGATCCTGGGTGGCGCAAATTGCGCTGCCGCCATACCCTCGAATGATTTTGAAAATCTCCAGCACATACTCGGCGGCCAGGCTGTTTCCGCCGCCGCCGATGAGCTGCCAGCACTCGTCGATAAAGATCGCCTTTTCCATCGTCCGGTTTTCCTTCGCTTTATCCCAGACGAAATCGACCGCCACGAACATACCGGCGGTCAGCAGATCGCCGCTCAGTTCCGATATATCCAGCACCGTGTACTTATTGGACAAATCCACATTGGTCTGCTGATTGAACGAGCGGGCCGAGCCGTGGACAAGACGGTTTAAGATATTTGCCAGCCGTTTGGTTTCCGGCGAGGCAACCAGTACCTCGTACAAATCGCCCAGTATAGGCATCTCCCGATAATGGCCCGGATTTTTCGGATCGTCCAGAGAAGTGTTATCGTGGGTGATGCCCTTTTGGTTGTAGGTCTTAATCATCGCTTCGTCTAAAAGCTGACGTTCTTCGTGATTCATATCCGGTATCAAAAGAGAAAAGAAGATGTGCAGCTGCTGGATTTTGGAGGCCAGCGCCGACTTTTCCAAGGCGCCGCCTTCCAGCAGTTCGTCCACCGATGTATCAACCGGCCGAATCTCCATGATATTGATGCAGTTTTTTGACGCCGGACTGATTTGAATGAACTCGCCGCCGATGTTCTTGCAGGCCCGGTGAAACTCATGACCCTTGAGGGGCGCGACGATAAACACCTGGATACCCTTGCGCCGCATCCGCAGCGCCATGAGCTGCATGGTAAAGGTTTTTCCCGCGCCGCTGGTTCCCAGGATCGCCATGTTCGCGTTCTTGTAGACCTTGGAATTGAAAATATCCACGATGACGAGGGAATTGTTGATTTTGTTTGTCCCGAGCAGGATACCGTTGTCATCGCACAGCTCGAAAGCCGTAAACGGGTAGCAGCTTGCGGCGCCGGCCGTCAGCACGTTGCGCTTGGAGCGCCCAAACAGATGCTTTTCCAAACTGGTGAGCGGCAGCGCCGACAAAAAAGCCTGCTCTTCCCGAAAAGAGCAGGCGCTTACTGCTAAATCCTGAGAGACCAGCAGCTTTTTCATTTCACGCTCCCGCCATTCCAGATCTTCCGGCGTTTCGGCGGTGATGGTGATAAGGATATTCATGTAGTAAAAGTCCTCATTGTTGGCAAGGCCGTCTTTCAAAAAATAGCCACTGCGGATCGCCCCGTCCAGGTCGTCAAAATCGGTGTTGGTATCGCTGGTCTCTTTGATTTTGGAACGGTTGATCCGCAGCTGCTGGCCCAGCTTATGCACCATACGTTCTTTGGGCTGCTTTGCCAAATACAGATCGATGTCGATGCCGTCGCCTGCGTTCACCAGCAGGCTTAACCATCCAGCCGTAACACGGGACTTATACCCGTCAGACGGAATCAGCAGATACGAATGGTACAGCCCGTCAATGCAGATGTATTTTGCGTGAGTGAAATCAATGGTTTTCGGTGCAAAAAATTCGGTGCAAGGGATAGCGTCCGTGTTTTTTCCTTGCTCTACATATCTGGTGACAATATCCTGTACGCGGGCAGGCAGCGGAACATCGGAGCTTTCCTGCCGGCAAAGAATGTTATACAGCACATCCACCGTGAACTCGTCCTCGTTTTCCGGCATCAGCACTTCGTTCCCGCACTGCTTCAGATAATTGACTGCGGTGCGGGCTGCCACCTGCAAGGTGGATACCGCATCCGCCTCCTCATCGCCGCCGTGGCGCCCGAATGCTTCATATTCAAAGATAACGAAAAAGCGGCGGGTCGTCGCTTCGCGGGAACCGATGCGCCCCACCAGCTTCAGGTAATCCTCCTGGAGCATATGACAGTGGGGGTCTGTCTCCCGTTCCATCTCCCTGCGCACGATTTCCGTATGCTTGTTGATGTCCGCACGCTTTGTCAGCACCTTAAACTGGATTTTTACAGGAGAAATTTTCAAGTAACTAATAAAGGAATAGATAATGCTGCGCTGCTCTCTGGCGCTGCGCAGCAGGAAATTGATCGGCTCCACTTCAAGAACCTTGACGTACCGGTGGTCTTTGGTGTAGATAATGCCGTTTTCAATCTTTTCAATGGGAAGATAGGCAGCCACCGGATTCAAAAATTCTGGTTCGGACTGCAGGCGGCGTGGCCGCGCCCTTTCTTTCCGCTGTTTTTGTTCCTTTGGCGCGGTTTCCCTGGCCGGTTTTTCTTTTTTGGTTTTAGCCGACCGTTTCCGGATAACCCCCAGAATCTCAGCCATCATGGACGGCTCTTTGTCTTTGCTCTCGCTCTTCTTCTCTTCACGAGCCGCTTTCTTAACCGGCTTCTCTTTTTTCACCGGTTTTGCAGGCGTTTCCTTTTCAGGAATGATGCCCACCACACACCGGTTTTTCAGCCACTTGAAGAAGGCAAAAATAAAGGACGACAAACACTCGCCCGATACACCAAATAGCCCAAGTAATGTAAGGGGGAGGGCGGTCAGGCACAAAACAATGATCCGCGTCGTCAGCGGTATATTCAGCAGGAAAACCGGCAAGCCTGCCCCTATGGCAAGGACGCCGGCCTCGATTGCGTTGCGTAACTTAAAAAGCCCGCCGAACAGGGTAGAACCCTCAATGAAATTCGGCGGGATCGTATAGGTTTCAAATTCAGAATCTTTTTGCTTGCTCATCAATGCCTCCTATCCGATAATCCAGAATGGGCCGCCTGCTGCCGCTCCTTCCCGAGCTTCATCGAGGATGATGGATAAATCCCATTCCTGCTCGCTTCGCTGATAGCTTGCCGGGTCTGCCACCAGGATTTTTTCATCCCGGACGCCCCGCAGGACAATGAAATGGCCTGAATTGGTGAAATGCCCTTCGTCCATCAGCGCAACGATCAGTTTCCCATCACTGAGGGCGTCTGCGATTTTCTGGCCTTCATCTTTGCCGCAGCCCTCCACCGGTAAATCCCATGCTTTGGCGGCAGCGGGTATCAAAGCATGATAGGAGCCGTTGCCCGACGCCCAGTAGCCGTGTTCATACGACCACCTTGCCATTTCTATCGGATCAACGGTTTCGTCGGTGAGAGAAGAAACGACAATCGCCATCGCGGTAGGGCCGCAGCCATAGCCTCCGATGTCGTCCGTCCCATAAGGCTTATCGGCATAGCGTTCATCGAGCTGATTGAAGTAAACCACTTCGGTCTGCCCGTCAGTGAACTTAATATCGCCAAGAGAACTGATAGCTTCATATCCATTCGGCAGGCGCTGGAACATGCCGTCTCCCAAAAACAGGCTCAGGTTTTGGGCGTAGTTGTTCGCCAGCTCCTTTTGCTCGGCGTTCAGGTGGAACACATTGTCGGCAAAATAATCCTCGCCGTTATAGACGATGGTATACACCATCCAGTCCTCTGTTACTGTGGTTGAAGTTTCGGTTTCCTTGCCAGTGCTGGCATCCACCGTTACCGTTACTTCTACCCGCGTCCGGGTTTCTTCCTTCGATGTAAAGGAATACAGCTCCCCTTTGGCCTTCCGCAGGGTGGACTCCATATCGTCAAAGGTAATGGATTCAAAATCCTCGTTTTTGGAGGCGCAGAACTGGGAGACAAAGGCGTTGGCATTATATGCCGGCGCATTCTCATGGGGATTGATGATTTCCCGCTGGTCGGCGCCGGACGATGAAAAATCATCCTCGATTTCTACCAGCACATCTTCCAGGGCTTCAGACAGCACATCACTCACGGAATTGGTTATATCTGTCATGTTTTCTGTGATATAGGCGCTGTCGTTTAAGACAGGCACGGTCGGGTCGTCCGGGGTAAAAGCATCCACCAGCCCGCCGAAAATGAGGGCGGGCAGCATGAGGATAAACAAAACAGGCAAGAGAAAAATCAAAGCAACCACAAGAATGATTTTCCCAATCAGATGCCGGTTGCCCCATACCAGCCCGGCTACCGCGCCGTATGGCCCGCCGGCAGCAGCGCCTTTGGCGGCCCCGGCTATCGCTTTCCCGGTCTTGACCGCACCGCGTACCGTGTTGGCGGCCTGTGCGCTTTTAGCGGCCAGATTAGAATTGTTGTTTTTTTCTTCCGCCATCAGATTCTATCCTTTCGTTTCGGCGGATCAGGCAGTTTTTTTACAATGCTTTCGTTGTAGGCAATATTGCCGTCCGGCGCTTTATAGGGCTTACGCTCTACCGTATCAGCCGCGTACTGCTTGTACCAGGTCGTCCCATCGGCGGCTGTCACCGTGGAATACTCCCCGCTGGGTGCCATATACTGGTCGGCATGGTACATCCCTATGGCGATCCCTTCCGGGTGTTCTGAAGAAGTCTCAGTCGCCATGATCCGCCCGCCGCCAATTTCTACATTGGAAAAGTTGGGCACGTCTTCCGCACCTTCTCCCAAAGCGGTATAGCCCAGATAGGAAGACAAAGCAGCAGAAGCTTTTTCCCCAGTCATGGAGCCGGTAGTCGAGATATTGCCGGTTGCCACCGTGCCGATGACGCGGTTGGCGAAACCGCCGCCCTTTTCCAACGAGGAAGCAAAGGCCTTGCCGCCAAGACCGCCTTCCTTGCTGCCGGTGGCGCTTTTGACCGCGCTGTTCCGGAAGCTGCGGCTGACAACACCGGCAAGCCCGCCGCTGGCAAATCCGCCGCCGGAAGACCCGCCGGACGAAGCACCGCTGCGGGAGCCGCCCCCGCCGTGCCCGCCGAAGGATTTGACCGATGCTATGCCGCGGGCGGCTATCATGGCTTCCGCCAGCATGGAGCCGCCAGTATGTCCCACATTGATGCCCAGCGATGACATAAAGCTGTCGATCTTCTGGGATACTTTCAAAAAGCCGATGGCGCAGAGAAACCAGATAAAGATATTTCCCGTAACGCCCTCCCGGCCCATGGCATTTACCTGCTGCTGTACCTCGGCTTCCGTCACCGCAACGGCGGGAACGGAAAGCATACTGGTAAAAACCAGTGTCAGCGCAAAGGCAAGCAGGATTTTTCGTGTTTTTCGCATTGAAATCACCTCCGGTCAAAGCGAAAGTGGATTAGATAAAAAGGTGCCGACCATACTGGTAAACAGCCGCAGGCACCAGGCGTTCATGATCAATAAGAAGATTTGTCCGCCCAGCATCCGGCACCAGCTTTTGAATATTCCCGATGTAGTCTGCGACGCTCCCATCGCAAAGGCGACTGGAGCGGTGAATACCAGCACGCCGAGCAAGATGTAGCGCTCGGCCGCTTCAAACAGCAGCTTGATATAGTTCCATGCCATAATCAGCACAAGAATGAGCGCGATAATGGCAACCGCGCCGCTGGCGCATACACCGAGAATTACGGTAATTGCCGAATTGAAGTTGGCAAAATCCAGTGGCGGCAAAGAGGAAGAAATTACCCATTGATAAGGCGTTCCGCCGATTTTGAGAATAGTGCTTACAATCTCATCCGAGAAGTAGGCCAATAGAATAAAAAGCACCGAGCGGATAGACAGCTTCACCGGGTCTTCCGCCTCAAGCCCTGCGGCTAAACCGTAATTCCGGAAAAGCTGCCACACCCAGTTTAAGAGGATCAGGCCGATTGCAAGCGCCACAAAGATGTTATACATGGTCTGGGCTGCCGGGAAATACCGTAAAAATGTACCCATATCGCAGCCCAGTGCGCCTAAAACCGACGTGCTGATTAAGTCCAGCCCGTGCATGACTTGTTCCGCTATCCACGCCACAATCCCGTCTAATATGCCCACGGCATCACCCTCCCTTCAAAATTGCCGGGATTGTTGGCGCTTACGGGGACGACCACTGGCCGCCGGCAAAGAAGGGCGTGATGTAGCTGACGATGAAGCCCAGGCCGTTTAAAATCGCCCAGGTGATAACAATCCGCTTGAGCCAGGCGCGGGCCTCGTCCACCGTCTTGCCCGACTTGGAAAAATTCATCATCAGTAACGCGATGGATGCTGTGACAACCGCCGCAATCGTGGAAATCAGTAGGATCTGGTTATAGACGTCCTTCATGATTTCTTCCGCTTTTTGCCACACGGTAGTCGCCGCAAAAGCCTGCTGGGAAAAGCACGCCAACATACACACCGTCAGAAACGCCATGTATAGGACACGGCTGTAGTTGATATGCCTGCGGGGCTTGGGCGGCGTTGAAACTGGTTTGTTTTTCAATGCACAATCCTCCTTTGAAAATAAGTAAAGCCGCCCACAGAATGGACGGCCTGCCGGTCGGAAGCAGGAAGAAGGCAATAAAAAAACACCATTCGTCAAAATGGGTGTTTTCACTGCCTGTTCCGGCTCTCGATACAATTTTCAGCATACTCATTTTAACATAGGGGGATTTACGCCTCAATCGCAAAACCGAGCCAATGTACTGCCAATTATCTGCCTTTTTCAGATTTCTCGAAAAAAACCGCGTTTAATTCAGCAGATAAATGGCAAAATTCAGATATCCCGCAAAGGCAACCCACAAAAGATAGGGCAGCATGAAATATCCGGCCGGCTTGGAGATCCGATAAAACAGGACTGTCGTAATCAAAATCAGAATCCATAAAATCACAAGCCAGACAAAGGCGAACAGATACTGCGACAGATTGAAAAAGAGAATCGACCACAGAAAATTAAAGAATAGCTGAACGCCGTATACAGTCAATGCCGTCCGGCCGGGCTTGCCTGAAACCGCGACCAGATAGGAGGCAATCCCCATCAGGACAAACAGGATCGTCCACACCACTGGAAACAGCCAGCTCGGCGGAGATAGAGGAGGCTTGTTGATCGTCTCAAAAGATTCCATACCGCTGCGGGTCAGCAGCGCGGAAAGCCCGCCCACAGCAAGCGGTATGGCAAGGCAGGCGATCAGTTTTTTCCACTGTATTTTCAAAATTATCACCCCAAAGCATAGTGTATGATATTTAGGCGTCCATCATTCCGAAGCGGGAAAAAATTGCTCCAAAAGACTCAGGCTGTCCCTGGATGTATAGCCCCAAAGGACTGACGAAAGAGCCGCAATCGCCTCCTTTTTTCTGCGAAAATAGGTGCGGTAGCTGATATCCCGAATATGCGGCTGAAGCTGCTCGATGATTTCTTCGGTGTTTTTGTACTCCTGAGGGGAAAGGTAGGTGTAATACAGGATCCAGTAATATGCCTCTCCATACTTGTGCTTGTTCCGCAGCAGGTTGACTGCGTTTTCCATCAGCTTGAGCATTTTATAACTGCGTTCGATGCTCCGGGCGTGTTCCTGAATACCGGTATCCGCAAAATCCACACCGGCCAGATAGATGGAGTCCAGAAAATCCTCGATGCTGGCGCCGAACTCAATCTGAAAGCGGCGGCGTACCTGCTGTACCGATAGTTCCAGGCTCCACACCACGTCCCGGTATTTCCTGAGAAGCATCCATGTGTCATGGTACAGCGGATTCTCAGCGGCATCATTGATTGATGTCTGCTTCATTCTTTCACCCCCTTGCGCAAGGTGATCTTAAACTGGAAAAGTTCGGTGTTTTTCTGCTGACAAGAAATTATAAGCAAATATCGCATTTTTGCTTTTTCCGGAATAAAAAGATCTTCCTTGCAGTCGTGGGATAAGGGTAATAACTTATAGACGGATTTATGGCAGAAAATGCACGGAAAGCCTTGTGCAGAGAGGATTTGACCGACTTTCTGCGCAATAATCTCCGTGTACGAATCTGAACCGCTATTTTCTGAATTTGAACCGCTAGTTTCATCCACATCTTCATATTCATCGACAGGAACAGAAAGGTTAAGGGATAGCGCAACTTCATCCTTGTCTACCAATATGTCCGAAATTTGAAACATCGTGGAGAGATAGTTTTTCAAGTAGAGCGCCGTCCCATGCGTACCCGCAAAGGACACGGCGGATATATAGTCAAGCAAAATCAGCTTGCGGACATACCGGCCGGCCGTCGCTTTGGATACGCCCCAACGCTGCGCCAGTTCGGCGTAACCAAGCAGCGGTTTTCCAGTGCCGTTGCGCAGATAGACCACCGGGCCAACATCTGAACCCTGTACCTGTGTATCGTTATATACCGTGTTGATCCACAAATCCAGTAGGACGTCCATCTCCGAGCATCGTCCACGGCTGACAAGCTCGGCCGCAACAGATACCGGCAGGAAGAAAAAGCCGCTGTCCTTGGAACAGGGCGCGTTATAGTCCAACACGCGGTTATGCTTCTGCCAGCCCAGGATTTTGAATTTTACCAGCTTCCCGCGGCCGAGAAGAGAATAGGTGATCAGGTGGCGCTCCTGTAAATCCTGAAGAATGGAAACCGCCTGATGCTGAAACCGAGTGCGGAACCACTCTGCCATCTCGCTTATCCGGCACAGCCACTCACCGGGATATATGGTATAGCTGATACCGTCTATGCGCTTGTATGATGTGCGAAAATTTGCATAACTGCAAAGGATGGTGTAATAAAAGAGACCGGAGGTGCCGCCGATGCGGATATTCCTGTCTGCGATCAGATTTCGTATGAACTGCCGGTAAATCCGACAGCGTGGATAATTTACAATTTGCTTGGTTTCCAGTTGATATTCTGACATGATTTCCTCCTAAAATAGAAAAAGCGGTGCGGGCTTCCACCGAAATGAAAGCCCGCACCGCAAATTTGTTGAACGCAGAGCCGATTTATGGTATACTAAGATTAAAGTTTTATCACTCTCCTTTTAGGTTTTCTATCTGTTTTCGGTATACACAGAACAGTTACATGACAAAAAGTACTTGATTCCTGCGACGTCTGAAACGCCTGATTACGGGTACACGAGAGGTACACGAAGCAGGCAAAATCGGTTGAAACAGACCCAAATAGGTGAGATTCAAGACCGAAAAGAGACCAAAATTAGGGTTAAAACACCTAAGAGAAAATCTTTAAAATGGAATGGGAATAAAACGAAATGCCGTAAAAACTCGGTATTTATGCGGGCTTGCGGTGTTTAGAGAAGTCTTTTGATAACAGCCATACAATCATCTTGGGAAGAAATTGTAAGCAACGAAATCTTCCGCCAAAGAGATAAGTCTAATAGCAACGATATTGGATACTTCCACCAGCTAATTTTCCAGTATAAAACTGTCATGTTCCACCAAATGGTGAAGAAGGTGGTTGGGATGTGATTTATGAAAATTTTGAGGGCATCCCTATTCCAGAAGCTGGAATTGTACATACCGTTTATGTTGAAATGAAAAACAAGCATAACACAATGAACTCTGCTTCGGCTGGTAGAACCTTCATTAAAATGCAGAATCAGTTGTTAAACGATGACGATTGTGCTTGCTTTTTGGTAGAAGCGATTGCACAGCGTTCTCAAAATATCAAATGGGAAACAACCGTTGATAAGAAAAAGGTTGGACATAAGCTTATTCGAAGAGTAAGTCTTGACCAATTTTATGCTTTAGTAACAGGGCAAGAAGAGGCTTTTTACCAAATGTGTATGATACTGCCGTCTGTTATCGAACAAGGTAGTCAAAGAGGTGGAGGGCACAATTGTTCCACATGATACGGTCATTGACGAACTGAGAACTATGGCAAGCGAACAGAACATCGAATCAGAAGATTTGGCAATTGCAATGGCTGTGTATATGCTCGGCTTTGGCAGTTATAAGGGATTTTTAAGATAGTATAAAAGAGAGGGTAAAGCTAATGTCATTTTTAATTGCAGTTCATGTTAATGAGGGTATAGTACTTGCCAGTGATCGCCGAACAACATACACTAATACTCAAACAGTAGAAGGTAAAGTTATTCAGCGTATTGGTATTCATACAACTAACTCGACTGATAAAACTTTTATTTGTCCCAATAAAGCAGGAATATCAACCTGTGGAGATGGTTCCTTATTGGGGAAACCAATAACGGGGTTTATTCAAGAAATGATTCGTGAGAAAATTTGTGCAGATTGTGAAGTCGCTAATGTGCCGCAAATTATAGTGGATTATTTCAATGAATTGCCTCGGGTACCTGACACTCACTTTATTGTAGCTGGATATGATGCAGTTGATTTTGGAAAGCAACAGCTACTTTATAAAGTGAATGTAAAGAGTAAGGAAATTGAACCAATTGATACATCGGCACAGGGGGCTTTTTGGGATGGGGAAACATTTACTCTCACTCGATTAGTACAAAATGTAGCTGTTAAAATGAATGATGGAAAATATATAGATTTGCCATTCGAAGACATATTATGGGGATATTTCACTTTGCAAGATGCAATAGATTTTGCACGTTATGCAGTTGAAACCACCATTCAAACTATGCATTTTAAAAATGTAGTAGAAACAGTTGGTGGTGCAGTAGATATTCTTGTAATAACTCCAGATGAAACAAAGTGGTTGCAAAAGGAACAACTGTTCTAACTTCATAAAAACACTATTGTTATCCACAGATTTAGAGTTGATGTTACCACTGTTGATAACAAACTGATAGCATTAGCCCGTATAGGCGGGATAATATGGATACATCAAATAATCAAAAGCACCACGAATACGACAGAGAATAATCTCTAAACAAAATTGATTAGGATTTGTCGAGTGGCTGTAAATAAAAATTTGAAATGATCCCAGGGGGGCAGTTTACTATGGAAAAAATCAGAATTGGAATCATCGGATACGGCAATCTGGGCCGCGGTGTGGAATATGCGCTTGAGAATACGGAGGATATGGTTCTCTGCGGCGTTTTCACCCGGCGCGATCCGAAAAGCCTGAAAGTACGCACGGATGTGCCGGTCTACGCCATTGATCAGGCCGCCAATATGCGCGACAAGTTCGACGTCATGATCCTGTGCGGCGGCAGCGCCAATGATCTGCCCACGCAGACGGTGCAGTTTGCCAGGGACTTTAACGTGGTCGACAGCTTCGACACCCATGCCAAGATTCCGGAGCACTTTGCGGCAGTCGATGCCTCAAGCCGGGAGAGCGGCAAAGTTGCGATCATCTCCGCCGGCTGGGATCCCGGTATGTTCTCCCTCAACCGCCTGTATGGGCAGGCCATCCTGCCCAATGGGTCTGATTATACGTTCTGGGGGCCGGGCGTGAGCCAGGGCCACTCCGACGCGATCCGCCGGATCCCCGGCGTACTGGACGCACGTCAGTACACCATCCCGGTGGAGGCGGCTCTTGAGCGTGTCCGCAGCGGTGAACAGCCGGTACTCACCACCCGTGAAAAGCACACGCGTGAGTGCTATGTCGTCGCTGAGGAGGGCGCTGATCTGGCTGCGATCGAAAACGCGATCAAGACCATGCCCAACTACTTTGCCGACTACGATACGACGGTACACTTTATCAGCCAGGAAGAGCTGAATCAAAACCATGCAGGCATTCCCCATGGCGGCGTGGTTTTCCGCACCGGGACAACCGGGGAGAACGGCAAGCATAAGCACGTGATTGAGTACCGCCTGAAGCTCGACTCCAATCCGGAGTTTACCACCGGCGTGCTCGCCGCCTGCGCCCGTGCCGCCTTCCGCCTGAATCAGGAGGGCGTATCCGGCTGCAAGACGCTCTTTGACATCGCCCCGGCCTACCTGCACCCGGCGGACGGCGAGACCCTGCGCAAGAACCTGCTGTAAATCACGACTGTAAAACGGAGGAATTTCAATGGAACTTTGCAAACGTCCCGATACCATGGAGCGGATCACGACGCCGGCCCTGGCCGATGCGTTCATTGCCGAGCAGGTGGCCGCCATCCGGAAGCAGGTGGGCGATAAGAAGGTGCTGCTGGCACTGTCCGGCGGTGTGGATTCATCGGTCGTCGCCGCCCTGTTGATCAAAGCGATCGGCAAGCAGCTTGTGTGCGTCCACGTCAACCACGGCCTCCTGCGCAAGGGGGAGCCG
This sequence comes from uncultured Oscillospiraceae bacterium, assembly GCA_949293315.1. Taxonomy (GTDB): domain Bacteria; phylum Bacillota; class Clostridia; order Oscillospirales; family Acutalibacteraceae; genus Onthovicinus. Next base: position 138,486 of record CASFCH010000009.1, read on the forward strand.
GAGCAGGTGGTCGAGGTGTTCCGCAATCAGATGGACGCCAACCTGATCTATGTTGACGCCGTCGACCGCTTCCTGGACAAACTCGCCGGTGTGGCGGATCCGGAGCAGAAGCGCAAGATCATCGGCGCGGAGTTTATCCGCGTCTTCGAGGAGGAGGCCCGCAAGCTTGAGGGCATCAAGTTCCTCGCGCAGGGCACCATCTATCCCGATATCTTGGAGAGTGACGGCGTCAAGGCGCACCACAATGTCGGCGGTCTGCCGGAGGATCTTCGGTTTGAACTCGTCGAGCCGCTCAAACTCCTCTTTAAGGATGAGGTCCGCGTTGTCGGCAAGGCGCTCGGCCTGCCGGACGGCATGGTCTACCGTCAGCCGTTCCCCGGCCCCGGCCTCGGCGTGCGCTGCCTGGGCGCGATCACCCGTGACCGCCTGGAGTGTGTCCGCGAGTCCGACGCGATCCTGCGTGAGGAGTTCGATCAGAACGGCCTAGCAGGCAAGGTGTGGCAGTACTTCACCGTGGTGCCGGACTTCAAGTCTGTCGGCGTTACGGATGGCGCGCGTACCTATGCGTACCCGGTCATCATCCGCGCTGTCAACACCAAGGACGCCATGACCGCCACCGTGGAGGATGTGCCGTTTGAACTCCTCCAGCATATCACTCGCCGCATCACCAGTGAGGTTCCCGGAGTCAACCGCGTGCTGTATGATCTCACGCCGAAGCCGAGCGGGACGATTGAGTGGGAGTAAATGAGAGATTCTTGAGGGGTTTGCGGGATGTATAAGATCGGCTTTGATAATGATAAATACTTAAAGATGCAGTCTGAGCACATTCGGGAGCGCATTGCCTCCTTTGGCGGCAAGCTCTATCTGGAGTTCGGCGGCAAGCTGTTTGACGACTACCATGCCTCCCGTGTGCTGCCCGGCTTCCACCCGGACAGCAAGATGAAGATGCTGCTCCAGCTTCGGGATCAGGCGGAGATCGTCCTGGTGATCAACGCCAATGATATTGAAAAGAACAAGGTCCGCGGGGATCTTGGCATCACCTATGATATGGACACGCTCCGGCTGATCGACGTCTTTCGCGCCCGCGGCCTCTTTGTGGGAAGTGTGGTGCTCACGCAGTTCAGCAATCAGCCCTCTGCCATCCGGTTTCAGGAGCGGCTGGACAAGCAGGGTGTGCGGACCTACCGCCACTATCCCATTGAGGGGTACCCCTCCAATGTGGAGTACATCGTGAGCGAGGAGGGGTTTGGCAAAAATGATTTCATCGAGACCTCGCGCTCTCTGGTGGTGATCACCGCCTCCGGCCCCGGCAGCGGGAAGATGGCCACCTGCCTCTCCCAGCTCTACCATGAGCACCGCCGCGGCGTGAAGGCGGGGTATGCCAAGTTCGAGACCTTCCCGATCTGGAACCTGCCGCTCAATCACCCGGTCAACATCGCGTATGAGGCGGCTACGGCGGACCTCAACGATGTCAATATGATCGATCCCTGGCACCTGCAGGCGTATGGGGAGACTACGGTCAACTACAACCGGGATGTGGAAATTTTCCCGGTGCTCAATGCGATTTTCGAAAAAATCTATGACGAGTCCCCCTATAAGTCCCCCACGGATATGGGCGTGAATATGGCGGGGAACTGCATTATCGACGACGAAGTGGTCCGGGCGGCCGCGCGCCGGGAAATTATCCGGCGCTACTATACCGCCATGTGCGACGGCGCCAAGGGAACGCTGCGCGGCGACGAGATCTACAAAACCCAGCTGCTCATGAAGCAGGTGGGCTGCACGGAACAGGACCGCCCGGTGGTCGGGGCGGCGCTGGCTGTGGAGGAGCGCACGGGTGAACCGGCTTCGGCGATCGAACTGCCGGACGGCCGGATCGTCACCGGGAAGACCTCCTCGCTTTTGGGGGCCTGCTCGGCCATGCTCCTCAATGCGCTCAAGGCGCTCGCCGGGATTGACGACGGCGTGCTGCTCATCGCCCCACAGGTGATCGAGCCGGTCCAGGAGCTCAAGGTAAAGCATCTGGGCAACCACAACCCGCGCCTGCACACGGATGAGATCCTGCTGGCGCTCTCCATCTCCGCCGTCTCGGACGAGCGGGCGAAGCTGGCGCTCGACCAGCTGAAAAATCTCAGCGGGTGCGAGGTCCACTCCACAGTCATCCTCTCCGCAACGGATGAAAATGTCCTGAAAAAGCTCGGGATCAACCTGACCTGCGAGCCCAAATATCAGACCAAGCGGTTTTACATGAGTCACTGACGGCGTCCCAAGGGGCGCCGTCCCCATTTTTGCCTGAAAGGGAAGAGAAAAGATCACATCACCCTATTATCATCAATCTAACAGGAGGATCAAACGATGGACACCAAATACATCTTTGTAACCGGAGGCGTCGTCTCCGGGCTTGGGAAGGGGATTACCGCCGCATCGCTCGGCCGACTGCTGAAAGCGCGCGGCCTGAGCGTTACGGTCATGAAGCTCGACCCCTATCTGAATGTGGACCCCGGCACGATGAACCCCATCCAGCACGGCGAGGTCTTTGTGACCGACGATGGAGCGGAGACGGATCTGGACCTCGGGCACTATGAGCGGTTTATTGACGTCAGCCTGTCCCAGAACAGCAATCTGACCTCCGGCAGGGTGTTTCACACGGTGATCTCCAACGAGCGTAAGGGCGTCTACGGCGGGCAGACCATCCAGGTGATCCCCCATATCACCAATGAGATCAAGCGCCGCATCGCCCTGAATAAAAGCACGGACATCTGTCTGGTCGAGATCGGCGGAACGGTGGGCGATATCGAGAGTCAGCCGTTTCTGGAGGCCATCCGCCAGTTCTCCAATGAGTACGGCGACGAGAAGTGCATGTTCATCCATGTGACGCTGGTCCCTTATCTGAATGCCTCCATGGAGCTCAAGACCAAGCCGACGCAGCACTCCGTCAAGGAACTGCTGGGCATCGGGATCAAGCCGGATGTGATCGTCTGCCGCACGGAGCACCCGATCGACGACGGCATCAAGGCCAAGATCGCCCTCTTCTGCAATGTGCCGAAGGCATGCGTCATCGAGAATATGGATATGCCCACCCTCTATGAGATCCCGCGTGCGCTGGAGGAGCAGGGGCTCGATGAGATCGTCCTGCGCCATCTGAATATCCGGTGCGGCAAGGCGGATATGAGCGAGTGGGACCGGATGGTCGAGAATCTCAAGCACCTGCACAAGCAGGTAAATATCGCCCTTGTCGGGAAATATATCGAGCTGCACGACTCCTATCTGAGCGTGGTGGAGGCGCTCAAGCACGGCGGCTTTGCCAATGATGCGCAGGTGCACATCGACTGGGTGGACAGCGAGCAGATCACGGACGCCGCCGCTGCCGAAAAACTGCTGGGACATGCGGACGGCATTATCGTCCCGGGCGGATTCGGCTCCCGCGGTATCGACGGTATGATCCTCGCCGCCCAGTATGCCCGCGAGCATCGGGTGCCATACTTCGGCATCTGCCTGGGCCTGCAGATCGCGATCATTGAATTTGCGCGCCACGTTCTGGGCATGACGGACGCCAATTCCACGGAGATGGACCCCGATACCGGGCATCCGCTGATCGACATCATGCCGGATCAGAAGGATGTCGATATGGGCGGCACCATGCGCCTGGGTCAGTATCCCTGCGCGCTGCGGGAGGGGACCCATGCCTACGGGGCGTACGGCCAGCAGCTCATCTATGAGCGCCACCGCCACCGCTATGAGGTCAACAATGACTACCGCGAGGAGCTGGAGGACGCCGGCATGATGCTGTGCGGCGTCTCTCCCGATAAGCATATCGTGGAGATGGTGGAACTGAAGGATCACCCGTGGTTCGTCGCCTCCCAGGCGCACCCAGAGTTCAAATCCCGCCCGAACCGCCCGCACCCGCTGTTCGCCGGATTTATCCGCGCATCGCTCGAGCGGAAAGAGGGTAAAAAATAGGATCGGGCTGGTGCATATGGAACAGACCGTCCGCTGCGTGTCCGAATGATTCAAAAAATATAGACAGCAGAGCGGTTCGCCTTTTCTGATCTAAAAAGGCGAACCGCTTTTTTAGTAAATTATAGTTTCTTTATTAATCTTACGCCGCCGTCTGGCCGGTCGTATCGGCCTGCACAGCGCTCGCGGACGTATCCGGCCGCTCAAAGCCGTGCATAAAGCCGTCGAGCGCCACGGAGGAGACGTCCCCGCCGATGACGGCGCCGTCATAGACCAGCAGATTTGCCCGGATGGAGCCGTCCGTGGGCTGTACTCCGTCCGGTTCCGGATAGTTCAGGATGGTGTACGTCCACCGTTTGGCGCGGCAGCCCTTATAGGCGGTCAGGTCGAACCCCTGTTCCAGCTGGATCGCGTTATATTGGGTGTATACATCGTCAAATTCCTCGGGGATCAGGACTTCCTCCACGCGGACGGGGTCCTCCGCCACATCCCAGCCGTATTGGGAGAGGAAGGCGATGCGTTCCTCCTCATTGCCGGCGCGCACACTCGCCTCGCCGGTGGCGGCGGAGGAGGGGGTGCTCCCGGCCCGCACCAGAATCACCGCGAGCAGCACGATCAGCACCGCCACCGCAGCCCCGATGACGGCGAGCTTTTTTTTGGAGGATTTTACAGCATAAATAAACATAAAATTCACCTGCCCTGGCTCATTTATATGTGCCGGGGCATACAGCTTATGCCCGGAAATTCAGCTGGAAATAACGACACTGTTGACACAAAGGTTACAAAATGTTACAATATGGTTACAAAAAACGACAGGAAAATTCCTGACGCAGGAGGGAAGGTGATGGCGGAGCGGCTCGATAAAATGATCGCAGATGCGGAAAACTGCACCCGTTCTAAGGCGCGGAGTACCATTCGGTGCGGTGCGGTCGAGGTGGATGGAGAAACGGTGCGCGATATCGCATACCGGGCAGACCCCGCCCGGGAGAGAATCACCGTCTCCGGCAGGCCGATTGCGGCCGGCCGATCCTATATCATGATGAATAAACCGGCGGGCGTCGTCAGTGCGACGCGGGCGCAGGGCGAGCGGACCGTGCTGGATCTGCTGCCGCCCGGCCTGCGGCGGCGCGGCCTTTTCCCCGCCGGCAGGCTGGATAAGGATACGACAGGCTTTCTGCTCATCACGGATGACGGCCCCTTTGCCCATGAGATCCTCTCCCCGCGCCGCCATGTGGAAAAGGAATATGAGGCGCTGCTGGAATGCCCGGCCGCACCGGAAGATATTCAGGCGTTCGCGCAGGGGCTGCGTCTCCGGGACGGCACGCTCTGTGCGCCCGCCGTGCTGGAGCTGGACGCTGCGCGCACCACAGCCCGGATCGTGATCCGGGAGGGGAAGTACCACCAGGTACGCCGCATGTTTGAGGCGGTGGGAAACTATGTCGTCTCGCTCAGGCGCCTGCGCATCGGCGGGTTGTATCTGGATGCGGCTCTGGCTCCGGGGGCGGCGCGTCTCATGACGCCGGAGGAGGTCCGGAAGGTTCGGGGCAGCTGTGGGGAATAGGCTGTGGAGAATCATTGTCTAATCTACACAAGGGTGAATTCGACAGAAATTGGCTTCGAAATTTGTCATAAACAGACACAAATCGGGCCTTGAAACTGAAAATTGAAAAGAAATCGTGAAATAATTACAGAAATCATCGCGAAAGTTCTTGCAATATTCTGAAAGATTGTGTAAAATGTATAGTGCATGAGTGGACAAAGTGTATAAATTGATCGGGGGCGATTACATGTCAAACAGATTGTTCCAGAGCGTCATCCACCAGATGAAGGAAGCAATCGAACGCACTATCGGAGTTGTCGATGAGACAGGCACAATCATTTCGTGCAGTGAGCTTGGCAAGATTGGAGAGCTTCAGGGGAATGCCGCTGCGGAGGTCATGCAGTCGAGTGACGTGAAGGTGCTCGACGGATGCACCTATAAGCCGTTCGGCGCCCATATGCATCCGGAATACGCCGTGTTCGTCGAGGGGACGGATGAGTCCGCGCTCCACTATGCGGAGGTCATCGCCGTCGCGCTTGCGAGCATCAAGCAGTATTATGATGAAAAATTTGACCGCGGCAATTTTATCAAGAATGTCATTCTGGACAATATCCTGCCCGGGGATATCTACCTCAAGGCGCGGGAGCTCCGCTTCAATAACGACGCCACGCGCGTGGTGCTCTTGATCCGCATCCCGCAGCACAACGACGTCTCCGTCTTTGACGTGGTGCAGAACCTGTTCCCGGACAAGACGAAGGATTTTGTCATCAATGTCAATGAGACGGATATCGCGCTCGTCAAGGAGGTCCGCTCCAGCACGGAGACCAAGGATCTTGAAAAGCTGGCGCGCTCCATTTCCGATTCCCTGAGCACGGAGTTTTATACGCACGCCCTTGTGGGCATCGGCACCACGGTCAGCGGGATCCGCGATCTGGCGCGCTCCTTCAAGGAGGCGCAGGTGGCCCTGGAGGTCGGCAAGGTGTTCGACACCGAAAAGACGATCGTCAGCTACGACAACCTTGGGATCGCCCGCCTGATCTATCAGCTGCCCACCACGCTGTGCCAGATGTTCCTCAATGAGGTGTTCAAGCGCGGCTCGATCGACAGCCTTGATCAGGAGACGCTCTTCACGATCCAGAAGTTCTTTGAGAACAACCTGAACGTCTCCGAGACCTCGCGGAAGCTGTTCGTCCACCGGAATACGCTCGTCTACCGGCTGGAGAAAATCAAGAAGCTCACCGGTCTGGATCTGCGCGAGTTTGACGACGCGATCGTGTTCAAGGTTGCCCTGATGGTCAAGAAATATCTGGACGCCAATCCGGTCAAGTTCTAATAGCCTTTGATTTCTGTGGCGCGGGGATGACCCGCGCCTCATGTTCAATACAGGGAAAAGTGGAAGGATTTTGCCCCTTGCCGCCCGCCCCTTGAGCTGTTACAATCAGATTAAGCGCATTTTCGCGCTCCCCCGCTATTAATTTGTAAAGGTAGTGCTGTCTTGATAGAATTCAAAAATGTCTCAAAGACGTATGACAACGGCACAAAGGCCCTTCGGGACGTCAGCCTGAAGATCAATAAGGGCGAGTTTGTGTTCGTCGTCGGTGCCTCCGGAGCCGGGAAGAGCACGTTCTTAAAGCTGATCATGCATGAGGAAGTGCCCAACTCCGGCACCATCATCGTCAACAATCAGAATCTGATCACCATGCGGAAAAAGGAGATCCCCTATTTCCGCCGCACAATGGGGATCGTCTTTCAGGATTTCCGCCTGATCCCCAATATGACCGTCTATGACAATGTGGCGTTTGCCATGCGCGTCATCGGCGCGTATGAAAAGGATATCCGCAAGCGTGTGCCGTATGTGCTCGGCCTCGTCGGCCTGAATACCAAGGCGCGCTGCCTGCCCAATCAGCTCTCCGGCGGCGAGCAGCAGCGCGTCGCGCTGGCGCGCGCACTCGTCAACAACGCCGGCCTGATCATTGCGGACGAGCCCACGGGCAACGTCGATCCCGAGATGTCCTTTGAGATCGTCGATCTGCTCAATCACATCAACGCCAACGGCACCACGGTCGTCATGGTCACGCATGAGCACGAGCTCGTGCGCAGCTTCAAGCACCGGGTGGTCGTGATCAATAACGGCGCCGTCACTTCGGACACGGGCCCGGAGGATCTGAGCACCCGCGAGGCGAACCGGCGCGCGATGTCCCGCCAGGGTCGCAGCGCGGCCTATTACCACGCAGATGAGGGGCGCGCAAAGCGGGAGAAGGACTTTATCCGCACGTATGAGCCCGGCGCCGCGGTGCGCGGCGCATCCCGGAAAAAGGGAACGGAGCGGGAACTGCCCGAGGAGAAGCATGGCTCCGCGCTGGATGTCTCTGCCGGGAAACAGCAGACCGGAAAGACGAAGCACACAGCGGCGCCGGCCGATCAGGATCAAAAAGCAGGGCCGGCGCGTGCGCCTGAACAGCGGGCGGACAGGCCTGCGGATCCGGTCCGGACGGGGACATCCTCTGCCGCTTTTGCCCGGGATGAGGAAGATAAAATCGATTATTCCATCTATCTTGAGCACCTCTCGGAGTTAGGAGGCGACCAGGATGAAAAATAGTAGAAAAAAGGTGAGCGTCAAATATCTCACCAAGGAGGGCTTCCGGAACGTCTGGCACAATAAGCTGATGAGTATTGCGAGTATTGCGGTGCTGATGTCCTGCATGATCATCATCGGCTGTGCGGCGCTGATTTTCGCCAATATTAACAAGGTTCTGGATAAAGTGGACGATCAGAACGTCATCGTCGCCTTTATTGACGACGGCGCGGCGCAGGATGTGATTGACCGCGTGGGGGCGGACCTCAAGGCACTGCCGAATGTGAGCAGCGTGACCTTCGTCTCCCAGGAGGAGGGGCTGGCCCAGATGGCGGAGGAGATGGATCTCTCCGACTACCTCAACGGGATGGAGAACCCCCTGCCGGACAGCTACAAGGTCACGGTGGACGATATGGCGCTCTTTGACCAGACGGCGGAGAGCATCCGCGGTGTCGCGGGAATCCAGAGCATTGAAGAGAGCAGCGATCTGGCCGGCAGCCTGACGACGGTGCGCCACGCCGTATCCATTGTGAGCGTTGTGATCATTGTGATGCTGCTGGTGGTCTCCCTGTTCATCGTGTCCAACACCGTGCGGGTCACGATGTACTCCCGCCGGCTGGAGATCAGCATCATGAAGGCGGTCGGCGCCACGCGTTGGTTTATCCGCTGGCCCTTCATGATCGAGGGCATGCTGATCGGTCTGCTGGCCGGGGTCCTCTCCCTGCTGGCGGTATGGGGCGTTTACGCGCTGGCGGTCGGCCTGTTTGGCGATATATTTGCCTCGCTGCTCGGCGGCGTGACGCTTGTCCCCTTTGCCGGCATGTCGTGGAAGCTGCTGCTCTCCTTTGTGGCGATCGGCATCGTGACCGGCGGCGTGGGCAGTATTTTCTCCATGAACAAGTACCTCAAGGAGGAAGAGGGCGTCGTACAGATCGAAAAATAACCGATTGACGCAGAGAATCGGAGGTGCGATTTGTGAAAAGACGGATATCACGGAAGGCGGTGTATGCCGCGCTGGCGGCGGCCGTATTCGGCCTGACGCTGGCCGCGCCCTGCGCCGCGGAGATCACGCAGGACGATCTGGATGAGCTGGACCGTCAGATCCGCGAGCAGGAGGCCGTCATCGCCGCGATCGAGGATAAGACCGCTTCCAATCAGGAGTATCTGGACGCGCTGCAGAAGGATCTCTCCCTCGCGGAGGAGAAGTTGCAGACAACGCAGGCCGGGATCGAAGAGCTCGGCGGCCAGATCGACCAGACGCAGGAAGAGATCGAGCGCCAGCAGGAGCAGATTGACAGCACCTATGCCCAGCTCGCCGAACGCCTGCGCTCAATGTATATGAACAGCCAGGCGTCTCCGCTGGAAATGCTCTTCAGCGCGAAGGATTACTCCACGTTCCTGATGAGTATGGAGCTCGTCAGCCGCACGTCGGCCTATGACAGCAAAATGATCCGGGAATACAAGGATCTGATTGACGAACAGAACCGGCAGAAGGCCGAGCTGGAAGCGCAGAAATCCGCGCTGGAGACACAGCGCGAACAGGAGCAGCAGGAACAGCAGGAGATGCAGTCCAAGGTGAGCCGCCAGAAGGATCTGCTCGCCCAGCTCGATGCGGACAGCCAGGAGGCGACCGCCATCCAGCAGCAGCTGGAGGACCAGATGGACGCCTATGAGGAGCAGATCCGCCAGCAGGCGGCCTCCGGCTCTCACGGGGACGGCAATCCGGGCAACGAGGACGGCGGCTCTTCCGGCGGTTCCTCCGCTACGGATATCGAGGGTGCGGATTTTGCCTGGCCGCTGATGGATGTGGCCTATGGCAGCGGCGCCTATATCTCCAGCGATTACGGCCCCCGCACCGATCCGTACACCGGCTTCCACAAGGGGCTGGATATCACCTGCGGCGGCGCGCAGGGCAAGCGTATCTGCGCCGCGAAGTCGGGCACCGTGATCGTGGCCTCCTACGGCTGGAACGGCGGGTACGGCAACTACATCATTATCGATCACGGGGACGGCCTGAGCACACTCTATGCGCACTGTGACAGCCTGTCCGTCTCCGTGGGGCAGCAGGTTTCCCGCGGGCAGTTTATTGCAAATGTGGGAGACACGGGCAACTCATTCGGCCCGCACTGTCACTTTGAGGTGCGTATCAACGGCGATCACACCAATCCCCGCCCCTATCTGAGCGCTTATCTGGGGTAGTCGGATGTTGACAGAGTGACGGGAATATAGTAAAGTGAACAGATGAATCAGAGATCCACAGGATGGAGGAGATTCCATTGAGACACAGCAGCCGGTTCAAACGGATTTTGGCCGCGGGGATGGCGGCCGCATTCTGCTGCGCGATGGCGGCGCCGCTGGCCTACGCCGTGACGCAGGACGATATCGACGAGCTCCAGCGGGAGATCAACGCCCAGCAGGAGAAGATCGACGCCATCGAGGATAAGACGGCCAACAACCAGGAGTATCTGGACGCCCTGTCCGAGCAGCTGGACCTTGCGAACGAAAAGCTCCGGCTCACGCAGCAGAAGATCGACGAGCTCGACGCACAGATCGCCGAGCAGCAGAAGAAGATCGACGACACCTACGCACAGCTCTCCGAGCGCCTGCGTTCGATGTACATGAATAACCAGACTTCTCCGCTGGAGATGCTCTTCAGCGCAAAGGACTACTCCACCTTCCTGATGAGCATGGAGCTCGTCAGCCGCACCTCGGCGTATGACAGCAAAATGATCCGCGAGTTCAAGGAGCTGATCGACCAGCAGGAGGCCAGCAAGAAGGAGCTCGAGGAGCAGCGCGCCGCCGAACAGGCGGAGCAGCAGGAGATGCAGGAGAAGGTCGACGCACAGAAGGCCATCATGCGCGAGCTCGGCGAGCAGTCCGCGGCCGCGCAGGAGATCCAGCAGCAGCTCTACGATCAGATGGACGCCTATGAGGAGCAGATCCGCCAGCAGGCGGCCTCCGGCTCAAGCGGCAGCGGCAACTACACGGGCGGGATCTTCACCTGGCCGATCGCGGAATCCTCGGCCTACATCTCCAGCTATTACGGACCGCGCACGGACCCGTACACCGGCTTCCACGGCGGGATCGACTTCACGTGCTCCGGCGCCATGGGCAAGAGCCTTCACGCCGCAGGCGGCGGGACGGTGATCTACGTCAATTCTACGAGCACCTGGGGCAGCGGCTGGGGGTACCACGTGATCATCGACCACGGGGACGGGCTGACTACGCTCTATGCGCACATGGGGACGGTTGCCGTCTCCGAGGGGCAGTCGGTCTCCCAGGGACAGGTGATCGGGACCATCGGAATGACCGGGAATACCACCGGCCCGCACTGCCATCTGGAGGTGCGCGTCAACGGAGATCGGACAAATCCGGCCCCCTATTTTGGCCTTTGATCGTATAGAAAATAAAGCCCGTTAGGAGAGCGCTATGAGTAAAAAGATTTCAGTCGGAACGGCGATCGCCCTGATTTTTCTGGCGATCGCGGCGAGCGTGGCGGCGACCTTTGCCGTCTCCATGAGCATGTACAACAGGCTCATCCCCAATCTGACCGACCGGTCGGATATGTACAACAAGCTGGAGAATCTGGACTCCATCGTCAATGAGAAATACTACTATGAAATTGACGGTTCCGCGCGCAACAACGCCATGGCGGGCGGTTATGTGGACGGTCTGGACGACGCGGACAGCTTTTATATGTCCGCGGATGAATATGTGGCATACGATTCGGTCCTGCGCGGCAAGAGCGTGGGCATCGGCGTGGATGCGGCCTGGTCGGCGGAGTCGGGCGGGCTGCTCATCAGCGAGGTGTACGCCGGCTCCCCGGCCGAGTCCTCCGGGCTCCAGCAGGGGGACGTCATCATCAAGGTGGAGGATGAGGCCGTCACGGCGCAGAACGCCGCCCAGAAGCTGGAGATGCTGGAGGGCAGCCGCCTTTCGAGCGTAAAGGTCAGCTATGTCCACGGCAGCGAGGCGGAGAAATCCGTCAGTGTTGCGAAGGGGTACACGGCGCAGTCGGTCCGCTATGAGGTGATCGGGACCACGGGATACATCCGGGTGACGCACTTTTATCAGAACACCGTTTCGCAGATGAAGGAGGCGCTGGACAAGCTGGCGGCGCAGAGCGTCCTCAGCCTGGTGATCGATGTGCGTCAGGCCTCTGAGGGCGATACGCAGTACGCCGTCAGCACGGCGGACCTGATGGTGCCGCTGACGGAGGGGAGCGCCCTCGTCACGGCGTATGATAAGAATGAAGAGGTGTATAAGACCTTTGCCTCGGATGCGAACAGCGTCTCCTACCCCATGGCGGTGCTCGTGGACGGCGGTACGTCCGGGCCCGGTGAGATCTTTGCCGTGACGCTGCGCGATTTCGGCGCGCAGCTCGTCGGGCAGCAGACGGCCGGCGTGGGGACAATGAGCGAGATCTTCCAGCTCAACGACGGCTCCGCAGTCCGACTGACGGTGGCCGTGCTCCAGCCGTATAAGAGCGAACGGTTCGACGGGGTGGGGCTGACACCGGATATTGAGGCGGCGCTCACGCCCGAGCAGCAGCAGAATCTCAAGCTCCTCGCCCACGACGAGGATGCACAGCTCCAGGCGGCGCTCGACTATCTGAATGCGACGGGCGTCTCCCAGGCAAATACGCAGTAGCCGGCGGCGCGTGGTGATAATATACGGTAATTTTTCTGCAGTAATTGATAATCTATTGACAAACTACAATAAAAGCGGTATCATATACTTGGAATCATTTGAATAACGCTGCCAAGAGAGGCTGAAAGGCGATAGAGAAAAGGGCAGATCAACCGGCCGGTTCGGCAGGTTGCATCTGCCTGTTTTCTTTTTTCAGAGCTGTCCTTTTTCTCCGGCGCGATTTCAAGGGAGGTATGAGTTTGGCCAAGTATATTTTGTCCCTGGATCAGGGGACCACGAGCTCCCGCGCGATCCTGTTTGACAGACAGGGCCGGATTGCGGGAAAGGCGCAGTTTGAGTTCAACCAGATCTACCCCCAGACCGGCTGGGTGGAACACGACCCGATGGAGATCCTGTACAGTCAGTTCCAGTCGATCACCTCGCTGCTCTCCTCCGGCAATTTTAAGGCGGAGGACATCGCCGCGATCGGGATCACCAATCAGCGCGAGACGACCATCCTGTGGGATAGTGAGACGGGCAGGCCGGTGTATAACGCCATCGTCTGGCAGTGCCGCCGCACGGCCCCCATGTGCGAGGAGCTCAAGAGCCGCGGCCTTGAAAAGTATGTCAAGGAGAAGACCGGTCTGCTGATCGACGCCTACTTTTCGGGGACCAAGATCAAGTGGATCCTGGACAATGTGCCGGAGGCGCGCCGACTCGCGGAGCGCGGGCAGCTGCTGTTCGGCACGGTGGAGACCTGGCTGATCTGGAACCTGACAAACGGCGCCGTCCATGTGACGGATTACTCGAACGCCTCGCGGACCATGCTCTTTGATGCGGACAATCTCTGCTGGGATGAGCGCCTGTGCGAGGAGCTCGATATCCCCATGGAGATCCTGCCCAAGATCGTCCCGAACAGCTGCATTTACGGGGAGGTCGCCCCGGGCGTCCGCGGCCTGGAGGAGCTGGCGGGCATTCCGATCTCCGGCGCCGTGGGCGATCAGCCCGGCGCGCTGTTCGGGCAGGCCTGCTTTGAGAAGGGCCAGGCCAAGAATACATACGGCACGGGCTGCTTCCTGCTGATGAATACGGGCGAGGAGCGTGTGCACTCACGCAATAACCTGGTATCCGGCGTGGCGTGGGGCATCGGTGATCAGGTGACCTATGCGCTGGAGGGCAGCGCCTTTAACGCGGGCAGCGTGATCAAGTGGCTGCGGGATGAGCTGCATCTGATCGACAATGCCCGCCGCTGCGACGAGCTGGCGGAGAGCGTGGAGGATGCCAACGGCGTCTATCTGGTACCGGCGTTCACGGGGCTCGGCGCGCCGTACTGGGATATGTATGCGCGCGGCTGTATCGTGGGCCTGACGCGCGGCGTCAACGCCAAGCACATCGCCCGTGCGGTGATCGAGTGCATCACCTATCAGATGACCGATCTGCTCAAGGCCATGGAGAGCGATTCCGGGATCCATCTGAAAGAACTGCGCGTGGACGGCGGCGCGAGTGTGAGCAATATCATGATGCAGATCCAGGCGGACATGATCAATGCATCCGTCAACCGTCCGAAGACGGTGGAGACCACGGCGCTTGGCGCGGCCTATCTGGCGGGCCTTGCCGTCGGCTTCTGGGACAATCTGGATCAGCTGGAGGCCAACCGCGAGGTGGAACGGCTGTTCACGCCGAATATCGACCCCGCCCGGCGGGAAAAACTGTACCGTGGGTGGCAGCGCGCGGTCGAGCGCTCCCGAAACTGGGCGGACCCGAACGAGATGGACTAAATCAAATCGGTTCACATCCCCCTGCGCGGGGGTAAGGATACAGACAATACAAGCAGGAGGTAATTCATATGGCAAACAATATTGTCGATTGGAAAACGATTACAGACTTTGTGACAGACGCCTTTGTGGGCGTGGGCGTCCCGCGCCCGGACGCGGAGATCTGCGCCGACGTGCTGCTCGAGTCCGACAAGCGCGGCATCGAGTCCCACGGCGTCAACCGCTTTAAGCCCATCTATATCGACCGCATCAACGCCGGGATCCAGAACCCGGTCACGAACTTTGAGGTCGTCCGCGAGACGCCGACCACCGCGGTTGTGGACGGCCACGACGGCATGGGCCAGGTCATCGGCTACAAATCCATGAATATGGCGATCGAAAAGGCCAAAAAGTACGGCATGGGCATGGTGGCCGTGCGCAACTCCTGCCACTACGGCATCGCGGGCTACTATGCGACCATGGCGACCAAGGCCGGCATGATCGGCATCACCGGCACCAACGCCCGCCCGTCCATCGCCCCCACCTTTGGTGTGGAGAACATGCTCGGCACCAACCCGCTCACCTTCGGAATGCCCACGGATGAGGACTTCCCCTTTGTGCTCGACTGCGCCACCTCCATCACGCAGCGCGGCAAGCTGGAGTACTACTCCCGCATCGGCAAGGCCACCCCGGCCGGGATGGTCATCGGGCGCGACGGCTCTGCGATGACGGATACGGACGATATCCTCGTCAAGCTCAATACCAAGGAGGCCGCGCTCGCCCCGCTCGGCGGCATCGGTGAGGAACTGGCCGGATACAAGGGCTATGGCTATGCCACCGTCGTGGAGCTGCTCTCCGCGGCGCTTCAGCAGGGCAATTACCTGACCATGCTCACCGGTATCGGCGCCAACGGGGAGAAGGTTCCGTACCATCTGGGGCACTTCTTTATCGCGATCGACACCGAGGCGTTCATGGGCCTTGACGCATTCAAGAAGACGGCGGGCGACATTCTCCGCGCGCTGCGCGCCTCCCAGAAGGCGCCGGGTGAGGATCACATCTACACGGCGGGCGAGAAGGAGTGGAACGTCTGGCAGCAGCGCAAGGACAGCGGCGTGCCGATCAATGACGCCGTCCAGAAGGAGCTGTGCGCGGTGCGCGACAGCCTGAACCTGACCCAGTATAAATTCCCGTGGGAGGAGTAATCCCGCCGGAGGTCATACCGCTGAATCATCATAAGGAGTGTTAACATGGATTACGCAAAGGAATCATTACGTCTGCACTATGAGTGGAAGGGCAAGCTGGAGGTCACTCCGCGCGCCACGGTCAACAATCAGGAGGAGCTCTCCCTGGCCTATACGCCGGGCGTCGCCCAGCCCTGCCTGGAGATACGCGACGATATCAATAAGTCCTATGAGCTGACCCGCCGCTGGAATACGGTCGCCGTCGTCACGGACGGCACGGCGGTGCTCGGCCTGGGCGACATCGGCCCGGAGGCCGGTATGCCGGTTATGGAGGGCAAGTGCGTGCTCTTCAAGGCGTTCGGCGATGTGGACGCCATCCCGCTGTGCGTCCGCTCCAAGGATGTGGACGAGATCGTCAACACCATCGCCCTGCTCGCGGGCAGCTTTGGCGGCGTGAATCTGGAGGATATCGCCGCGCCCCGCTGCTTTGAGATCGAGCGCAAGCTCAAGGAGCGCTGCGATATCCCGATCTTCCACGACGATCAGCACGGCACGGCGGTGATCGTGTCCGCGGCGCTGATCAACGCGCTCAAGATCGTGAATAAAAAGCTGGAGGACTGCACGGTTGTGTTCAGCGGCGCGGGCGCTGCCGGCGTCGCCATCGCAAAGCTGCTCATCAGCCAGGGGCTGAAAAAGGTCCTCATCTGCGACCGCAAGGGCATTATCAGCGCGGATGACCCGAACCTGACGCCCGCCAAGCAGGAGATCGCCGCCTTCACCAACGCGGAGCATAAGCACGGCACGCTGGCCGACGCCATGGTGGGCGCGGATATCTTCATCGGCGTGTCCGCCCCCGGTATTGTCACGCAGGATATGGTCCGCTCCATGGCCAAAGATCCGATCGTCCTTCCGATGGCGAACCCCGTGCCGGAGATCATGCCCGATCTGGCGCTTGAGGCGGGGGCCAAGGTGGTCGGCACCGGGCGCAGCGACTTTGCCAACCAGATCAACAACGTGCTCGCGGTCCCGGGCATCTTCCGCGGCGCGCTCGACGTGCGCGCGAGCGATATCAATGAGGAGATGAAGATCGCGGCGGCGCATGCGCTCGCCGACCTCGTCAGCCCGGAGGAGCTGTGCCCCGAGTACATTATCCCCAAGGCGTTTGACAAGCGCGTCGGTCCCGCCGTTGCGGCGGCGGTCGCCAAGGCGGCCCGTGATTCCGGCGTAGCCAGGATCTGAGAAGAGCTTTAGCAATCATCAAACAATAGCGGCCCGCATCGGAGAAAAACCGGTGTGGGCCGCCCTTTTTATATGGAATGATCCCAATTCAATCAGATGCTTTATCCGCATGCCGCCGAGTTGGTGAAAGCAGCCGAAAAACGGCGCCCTGAAAAAAATTCAGAGCGCCAACGCGGAAGAATGCGTGAGTTAAATATTTTTGGTGTACGGCTTTATTTAGGAACGGGAGGACCGTTGAACTTTATACCACGGTAACTGAAGAACCGTTGTAAACCCAGTCGGGGATCGTCGGGTTCCAAGTATCAAGTTCGCTGCTATAAATGATGAAAATATTGTATAAAAGATCTTGATTTAATGGTATAATTCCCAACTTTTGATACAGTGTAAATCCCGGCACATAAACCAACATGTCCTCCCCCTCTAAGCTTTCTGCGGCGGATTTTAGCGTCCACTTTTCCCCAACGCTGAGAAACATATCGGAAGAGTTAGTAATAAAAGCAAGGCCATCGAAATATGTTAAAAGTGTTTGACTAATTGCGAGAACTAAATTTATGGCTGCATCTGATTTGAATTCCGAGGAATTTATGACTTCATTCCAAAATTTTTTGTTTCCCGCAATTAAACTGATCGTGTATGTCCTTTGCACAAGAGACCCCTGATATGAAAAACTGCCTCGGAATTCATACGCTGCAAGCCCGTTTGCCTCATTCACCTTAACAGAAAGGCTGGTTAAATTATCCTTATTTACTTCGTTTGGAAGGACACGGTTATGCATATAGGTAAAGAAAGCATAGCGGTAAAGAACGCCGGGAGTGTAAGCCGCATAGGACGTAATTGTTTCCTCGTCTGGGTCGGTAGACGTCTGGGCAGATACACCGCTCAGGAACCCGATCTGTCCGAGCAAAACAATACACATTGCAAGGGATAATAGCCTTTTTTTCAGATTCCTTTTCATTGATTCCCCTCCATAGATCCATAGAATTTGTTGAATATTGATTTGATCGACGGCATGAATGGTGCATCGGAATCATCCCCCTTGCAAAGAGGTGTATAAAAACAATCTGTACAATTTGATTATAGCTGATTATGCTTAAATTTCAATATTAGAATTACACAATTTTATATTTTGTAAATTTGTAAATAATCACGAATCAGGGCTTTAGCATAAAAAAACAGGGCCCTGAAATACTTCAGAGCCCTGAAAAAGGACTTTAGTAAATTCGAGCTCTCGCAGTCACACTGGCGAGATCTTCGGAGACGGGCTCCAGATTGATACCGGACTTCTCGGCCGTTTCAATCACCTCAGCCTCAGTCACCTTGCCGACGTCAATCCCTTTTTCCTTCGCGACAATACGGCGCACGCGCAGGAACTCGAGGATCTTGGCGTGTTCCTTATTGGTGAGCGGATATTTCCATGTCGGGATGATGGAGAGCAGGCAGCCGATCGCCGGCGGGATGGAGACGAGGAAGAACATGGCAGCAGCGTACTCTGCGTAATCGGCCTTGAAAGTCATACTCGGATTTGCGGTCAGCATTTCGTTGACCTGCTTAATAACCTCATCGCTGAATCCTACGATTGTAAAGACAACAGACTGCAGGATTGCAGAGACGCCGCCGCCTAACTTTGTTGCAAAGGACTGCCCGGAGAAGAAGACGCCGTCCGGACGGACGCCGGTCGTATACTCCTCATAGTCAATACAGTCGGCAATCATGACAGACTGAAGGACGTTGACCACACCGGTACCCGCGCCTGCTAACAGGAACAGGACGAAGAGTACAAACATCCAGCCCCAGTTGTCCAAGGACTGCGGTGCCATCAGGTAGACGACAAAAATTAGCGCAAACGGGATGCCACTGATGACATTACTCACATTAAATAGACGTTTTTTCTCATATTTGGCCGCCAACGCCGGTGCAAACGCCATGGCGATAAACTGGCCACCAAAGATTGCACCGCCCAGGAAAATCATTTGTACAATATAGGAATCGCGTCCAAAGTTTCCAAAATAGTAGGACAGTAGATTCATTGCAACGAGTGTCAGCAGCTGGAAGGGGCTGCGCAGCACGGCGGAGACCAGAATCTTGCGGAAGGGCTTGTTGCGCCACATGACCTGAAAGTTTTCCTTGAGGGAATAGTGTCGCTCAGACTGTGGTACGCGCTCTTTGACGGCACCCGCGCACTGAAAAAGCAATGTGGAGATGATTGTCAGGACTACGCCCACAATAATAAAGCCGTACTGATTTGCAGTCGAAACATTACCGACGGAAGTAGCGAGTGCTTTGCCAAGTTCCTGTGAGATTGGGACGATGGTGAGCAAGACAAGAGCACCGCCGAGTCCAGCTGCAATACGGGCGAGGGAAAGCAGACTGGCGCGGTGTTTCTCATCGTCGGTCATCAGTGCTGTGACGCCCCACAGTGGGATATCGCCAGCCGTGTAAGACATGCCCCACAGGATGTATGCGATACCGGCCCACGCAATCATAAGTGTTTGTCCGGTTGGAGTGGTGGCGTCGGTGTATTGTATGTTGACGAAAGTGAGAATGGTGGTAATCATGACCACTCCGGGCACGAACATCAGATAGGGTTTACATTTGCCCCACTTGGAGCGGGTATGGTCGCAGATCGTGCCCATCATGGGGTCGTTGATTGCATCCCACACGCGTGCCACAGTAAAGATGATACCCGTTGCCCACTGCGGAATGAAAATGATGTTGTTTAAGTAGAAGACCAACCCCGTATTGATGATGTTGTAGATCATGTTCTGGCCGACCATACCCAGCAGGTACATATTGCGCTCCTTGGGCGTATATGTATTGGGGTTGCGCGGCTTCTTCAGTTTTTGACTCAAAAAAATACCTCCCTTTTCAAGTTTCCTTTTCCATACCTGACTATTATAAAGCACTTTTAAAAATTAGTCAACATATACAATATCTATTCGGCACATGATTTCTTTTTATGGGACGTTAGCACGAAATGTTTTACAAAATTGTTAATTCAGATTTATTCATTATCCCCAAACATGTCCGAATGTTCCCTGATTTCCGCAGCCTGACAGCCTCCCGAAGCCGTCTATATCCACAACATTACAGGGAAAATTGAAAACGGGATTGTCCACTTTATTTCTTGATAATGACGCGCCAGAATGATAAAATATAGTGATACCTGTTTTAGAAACATAAGGAAGGATCTCAATGGAAGGAATCAGAGAAGATATCAGGAACGTGGCGATCATCGCGCATGTCGACCACGGCAAGACGACGCTCGTGGACGAGCTGCTCAAGCAGAGCGGAACCTTCCGCGCAAACGAGCAGGTGGATGAGCGCGTGATGGACTCCAACGCACTCGAGCGGGAGCGCGGGATCACGATCCTGTCGAAAAATACCTCTATCCACTATAACGGTGTGAAGATCAACGTGGTGGATACGCCCGGCCATGCCGATTTCGGCGGCGAGGTGGAGCGCATCCTCATGATGGTGGACGGCGTGCTGCTGCTGGTGGACGCGTTTGAGGGCTGCATGCCGCAGACGCGCTTTGTGCTGCAGAAGGCCCTCAACCTGCACAAGAAGGTGCTCGTCGTCATCAATAAGATCGATCGCCCCGGCGCGCGGCCCGCGGAGGTCGTGGACGAGGTGCTGGACCTGTTTATCGAGCTGGGCGCGGATGAGGATCAGCTCGAATTCCCGGTGGTGTACGCCTCCGCAAAGGAGGGCGTCTCCTCCCTGAAGGCCGATGAGCCGGGCACGGATATGCGTCCGCTGCTCGACGCCATTCTGGAACATATCGACGCCCCCAGGGGCGATCTGGACGGCCCGACGCAGGTGCGCTTCTCCTCCCTGGAATACGACGACTACGTCGGACGGATCGGCATCGGCCGCGTGGAGCGCGGAACGATCCGGGAGGGGCAGAATATCGTCCTGTGCAAGACGGACGGCCGGCAGGAGAACGAAAAGATCTCCCGCCTGTACCAGTTTGAGGGGCTCAAACGCGTGGAGGTCAAGGAGGCGCGGCTGGGCGACCTGATCGCGGTGTCCGGCATCTCGGACATCAACATCGGGGAGACGGCGTGCGCGCCCGAGTGCGTGGAGCCGCTCCCGTTTGTCAAGATCGACGAGCCGACCATCTCCATGAACTTCATGGTCAATGACTCCCCGTTCGCGGGGCGCGAGGGCAAGTTCGTCACCTCCCGCAACCTGCGCGACCGCCTGTACAAGGAGGTCGAGACGAATGTCAGCATGCGCGTGGAGGATACGGAGACGACCGATACCTTCAAGGTCTCCGGCCGCGGGGAGCTGCACCTCTCCATCCTGATCGAGACCATGCGCCGCGAGGGGTACGAGTTCCAGGTCTCCCGCCCCAAGGTCATCCTCAAGGAGGAGAACGGCAAGACGCTTGAGCCCATGGAGCTGCTGATCGTCGAAGTGCCGGAGCAGTACAGCGGCGCCGTGATCGAAAAGCTCTGCTCCCGCAAGGGCGAAATTGAAAAGATGGGCACCCGCGATACGGGCACCACGCATATTGAATTTAAAATCCCGTCCCGCGGCCTGATCGGCTACCGCTCGGAGTTCCTGACGGATACGAACGGCAACGGCATCATGAACCAGCTCTTCGCGGGCTATGAGCCGTGGAAGGGCGATATCGTCATGCGCGAGCGCGGCTCCATCGTGGTGCATGAGGCCGGCGAGACGACGGGCTACGGCCTGTTCAACACGCAGGACCGCGGCCGGCTCTTTGTCGGGCCCGGCGTGCCGGTGTACGAGGGGATGATCGTGGGCGAGTGCTCCAAGAATGAGGACATCGTCTGCAACGTCTGCCGCAAAAAGCAGATGACCAATACGCGCGCGGCCGGATCGGACGATGCGCTGCGCCTCGTCCCGCCCACGATTTTGAGCCTGGAGCAGTCCATGGAGTTCATCGGGGACGACGAGCTGCTGGAGGTCACGCCCAAGAGCCTGCGCCTGCGCAAGAAGATCCTCTCCAAAGAGCTGCGCATGAAGCAGGCGCACCGGAAAAAATAAACCGGCCCGGTATCAGGAAGTCATTCGGCGTCACCCTTTTTGGGGCCGACTGGTGGGACGGCCCCGCGTATCGCAGCGCGGCGCTGTCCCGCTTTTTATTGAAACGATCGCTCGGAGCAAAGGAAGGAGAATCAGCGGTGATCATCGATTTTCATACGCATGCCTTTCCGCAGCGGATTGCGGAAAAGGCGATCCGGAACCTGGCCCATGTGGCCGGCGGCGCGCGTCCCAACCATGACGGCACGGCGGAGGATCTGCTGCGCGCAGTGCGGGCGGGCGGCGCAGACCGCGCCGTGGTGCTGAACATCGCCACCAACGAAAAGCAGCAGCGCAATGTCAACGATTTTGCCATCGAGACCAATTCTGCTTTCGGCGGCGCGCTGACGGCCTTTGGCAGCGTCTATCCGCAGTCGGAGACGGCGCTGGAGGAACTCGACCGGCTGAAGGCCGCCGGGATCCGGGGCATCAAGCTCCATCCGGATTACCAGCACTTTTTTGTGGATGACGAGCGCTTTTATCCGCTCTACCGGCGAATTGGGGAACTCGGGTTTGTCACCGTGTTCCATGCGGGGATCGATATCGGCTATCCGGAACCGGTCCACTGCACCCCGCAGATGCTCGCGCGGATTCTGCCCCAGTTTGGCGGCGCGCCCGTGGTGGCGGCCCACATGGGCGGCTGGATGATGTGGAAAGACGTGCAGGAATATCTCTGCGGTCAGGATCTCTATCTGGACACCGCGTTTTCCGCCGGACGGATGCCGCCCGACTATGCGCGGGAGATCATCCGCAGGCACGGGGCGGACCGCGTTCTGCTTGGCAGTGATATGCCGTGGGGCAATACGGGCAACGAGATCGCCTTTGTCCGGTCGCTGGACTTGCCGGATGCACAGACTGCGGCGATTTTAGGTGAAAACGCCCAGCGGCTTTTGCAGCAATAAATCCGTACGCAAACTGCCTGTATAGGGGAGGAGAAGAATATGAAAGCGATCAGTGACATTCTCTGTGTGCCGCGTCCCAGGCATATCTGCGCCAAGGGGGAGGGAATTTACCGCACGGAGTCCTATGATCCGTCGCAGGTGCAGGTGGAGACAAGTACTGCGGTCAAGCACCCGGAGGGATACCGCATCCGCGTGCAGGATGGGCGGATCACCGTAAAGGCCAATACCAGGGCCGGTAAATTTTATGCTTTCCAAACCCTGCGCCAAATCATGAATGGTGCGCGGGAGCTGCCGGAGTTCTGCCTGTGCGATGAACCGGTGTTTCGTTACCGCGGCTTTATGATCGACTGTGCGCGCCACTTTTTCACCGTGGATGAGTTGAAAAAGATGATCGATGCGGCGGCGCTCTATAAGCTAAACAAATTTCACTGGCACCTGACAGACGACCAGGGCTGGCGGATCCAGATCGACAGCTTTCCGCTGCTCACACAGATTGGCTCCAGGCGTGCGGGCTCCCACTTTGACCGGGAGAAAAACACCGGTGAGGAGTATGGCGGCTTTTACACCAAGGATCAGATCCGTGATGTGGTGAACTATTGCGCGGATCGCTGCATCGAAGTCATCCCGGAGCTGGATATCCCCGGCCACACCTGTGCGGCGATTGCCGCTTATCCGCATCTCTCCTGCGCGGAGGAGCCCGTTCCAGTGCGCACCTGCGGCGGTATTTTCCGCGATATCCTGTGTGCGGGTAAGGAGAGTACGTACGACTTTGTATTTCAGGTGCTCGATGAGATTGCGGAGCTCTTCCCATCGCATTGGATCCATATCGGAGGGGACGAGGCGCCCAAGGACCGGTGGAACAAGTGCCCCCACTGCCGCGCCGCGATGGAGCGCGAGCACATTACAGATGCGGAGGGATTGCAGGGATATTTCACCAACCGGGTTATTGATTATCTGGAGGCAAAGGGGATCCGCACCACTGTGTGGAACGACGCCCTCAAGAGCGGGAACCTGAAAAATGCCGCCACCGTGCAGATGTGGATGGATCGCGGCGGGTATTCTGTGCGCCGTGCCAACCGCGGCGGCAAGGTTATTATCTCTGGTTTTCTCCACTACTATATGGATTACCCCTATGGGCTGACGCCTCTGGATAAGACGTACAATTATAATCCGTTGCTTCCCGAACTCTCCTTTGAGGGGGAGCGGAACATTCTGGGGGTAGAGGGGGCGCTCTGGACGGAACACGTGGCCGACTTTGAGCGCCTGTGCTACCAGGCCTATCCGCGTTTTGCCGCCATTGCGGAGAGCGGATGGGTCCGGCCGGAGCAGAAAAATATCTACGATTTTGAACGCCGGTTCCAAAAGAGCATTCCGCTGCTCGAAAAGATCGGTGTGTATCCCGCGCCGATGGGGCAGTGGAGCCCGCGGGGAATCGCTGGCAAGCTGGAGACGGCGCGCTTTTTCCTGCGTAATATCAATCGGGACACCGTAAAAAATCAACTGGATCTCAAGTGATCCGGCTGCGAAAGGACGGGGTAATTACAATGAACTGGATGATCGCATCCGATATCCACGGTTCGGCCTATTACTGCGCTCAGCTGCTGGAGGCCTACCGCCGGGAACAGGCGGATCGGCTCCTGCTGCTCGGCGACATCTTATACCATGGCCCGCGCAACGACCTGCCCGAGGGGTACAACCCTAAAGCGGTGATTACACAGCTGAATGCCATCCGGGAGGATATCCTCGCCGTACGCGGCAACTGCGACGCGGAGGTGGATCAGATGGTGCTGGAGTTCCCTATTCTGGCGGATTACGCGATCCTGTGCGCGGGGGAGCGGATGATCTTTGCGACCCACGGCCATCTGTTCAACGAGGGGCAGCTCCCCCCTCTGCACGACGGCGATATCCTGCTGCACGGGCATACGCATGTGCCGGGATGCGTGGAGCACGGGACTTACACCTATCTGAACCCCGGCTCCGTCTCCCTCCCCAAGGCGGGCAGCTGGCGCGGCTACATGACCTTTGACGGCCGGACGTTCCAGTGGAAGAATTTGACGGGCGAAATTAAAAAGAAGTGGATGATATGATGGCGCTACGCCTTCCGTGTGTAAAGGGGGATTCCACCTACGGAAACGTATTCCGGCTCGCGCCGGACGGAACGCCGGGGGCGGCGTTCCCTACGAGGGCTTGAGCAAACTTTGTGCGGCGTACGATGTAAAACAGCTCAAAAGAATCTACCGTTTTCCCTGGGATTGCCTTTTTGAACCATCTTCCGTGGGGAACGCTGCCCTCAGCGTTCCGTTGTACAGATTGACAGTTCGCAAAAAGTAAATAAAGGGGATAAAATTGAAACCCGCATAAGTCTCAATCTTCCCCCTCGGGTGATTTCCTTATTCGGGGAGGATTGAGAAGCGGGTGCCTTATAATATCATAAGACCCTCCGTGTGATGGAATTCACACGGAGGGTCACTGTTTTTGGATTCGTTATGTTGGTCACGCCTGCTCGACAGTGACGTAGTACTTGGCCTGCGCGTGCCACAGCGCACTGTATGCGCCGCCCTGGGCGAGCAGCGTCTCGTGGCTGCCAGCCTGAACGATCTGCCCCTCCTGGAACACGATGATCTTATCGCAGAACCGGCAGGAGGATAGGCGGTGGGAGATATAAATCGCCGTCTTGCCGTCTGTAAAGCTGTTGAAGCGGCGGTAGATCTCAAACTCGGAGATCGGGTCGAGCGCGGCGGTCGGCTCGTCGAGCACGACGAACGGCGCGTCGCGGTAGAGCGCTCGGGCAATGGCCAGCTTCTGCGCCTCGCCGCCGGAGATCTCCACGCCGTCCTCGTCAAAGTCCTTGTAGAGCACGGTATCTTCCCTGTGCGGCAGCTGCTGCACCCGTTCGCCGATGCCCGCCTTGTCGAGTACATCCAGCAGTTTTTTTCGGTCGAACTCCACGGAGGTAGTCACGTTCTGGGAAAGGGGGACGGAGAAGAGCGAGAAGTCCTGAAATACAACACCGAACAGGGACATATACTCGTCGATATCGTACTTGCGTATGTCGATGCCGTTGAGTGTGATCTCCCCCTCAGTGGGGTCGTACAGACGGCAGAGCAGCTTGATAAACGTGCTCTTGCCCGAGCCGTTGTGCCCGACAAATGCCAGATGCTCGCCAATTTTCAGTTTGAGGGATACATCCTTGAGCGCATAGGCGGCTGTGCCGGGATACTTGAAGCTGACGTGCTTGAACTCGATGTCGTACTGGTTGTCGTTCCGCTTTTCGACAGGCAGGGTGCCCATGTGGCGCTCGGTGGGGTACTCGCAGATTTTACGCAGGTAGCCAATGTTGGCCAGCGTCATATTGAAAAAGTACGGCAGGTTGCCCAGCTGGGCGAGGGCACCGATGAAAATGGGCACGCAGCCAGTGAACCGGACCAGCTCCTCCGCCGTCAGCGCGCCGTCGAACGCCCGGACGGCGACGAAGATGTAGACCACAGCCGTGATGACGCCCTGCATCGCGCCCATGCCCTGGAGCTCCGCGCCGAGCGTTCGGCGTGTATTTTTCCGATACTGCCGCTGCGGGTCCTCAAAGTCCGTTTGGTACTCCTGTATCACCATGTTCTGCGAGCCGTAGATCCGGATGTCCTTGCCCGGCTTGTAGCGCGTGGGGAAGTCGAGCCAATAGGTGAACTGGGCGAAGGTGTCCCGGAAGAAGTCGTTGATCTGAATGTTCTTTTTGGCATACCGGTCGGAGATCCAGGCGGTCAGTCCGCCGCAGACCGCCACAGTCAGGAGCGTCACCGCCCCAAATCCCCAGGAGGTGCGGAACGAGCGGTTGTCAAAGGCCAGAAGCCCGCGGATGGCGGGCGCGATCGCCGCCACCGAGAACGCGATGCCGAAAATGCCGGAGACCATCTCCTGCAGCCCGGAATAGAAAAAGGAAAACAGGCCGCCGTTGTTCTCTATCCATGTCTGATAATAGCGGAGCGCCTGCTGAAAATCCGGTTTTTCAAGCAGCGCATAGTCTTTGCCGGTGAGCGCCTCGCTGAGGATTTTATTCTCCGCGATGAGAAACTGGTGAAAGGTGCAGGTGGACCACCGTCCCAGCGCCTGCCGGATGAGCGAAAGCGCCAGGACGGACACCGCCAGCGCCACTGCCGTTTGGAAGACCGTCTGCGCGGCCGCCCCGGCCGAGATGAGCGCCGTCATGCGTGCCGAGAGCCAGACGCCCGCCATCTGTGCGGCATAGGTGAACAGAGCGGTCAGGAGGATCAGCGCAAATGCCGATGGGCTCGTCTGCTTGAGGAGTCTGGCGGAAAAACGCAGGTTTTCCATGGTTTCCGACGGCTTTTTGTCAGACCGCTGTTTCATCGTGAATCCCTCCCTCGTTTTCCTCATTGTAGTAGTAGCTCTGCATGGAATACATCCGGAAATACTTGCCCTTTTGCGCCATCAACTGCGCGTGCGTGCCGGTCTCCACGATTTTACCGTTCTCTAGGAAGAGGATCCGGTCGCAAAATGCGGTGCTCGCCAGCCGGTGGGAGATATAAAAGGACGTGCGGCCCTGCGTGATCGCGTTGTATTTCATGTACAGTTCGTTCTCCGCGATCGGGTCGAGCGCTGCGGTCGGTTCATCCAGGATGATGATCGGCGATTGTTTGTAGATTGCCCGCGCGAGCAGCAGCTTTTGTGTCTCGCCGCCGGAGAGGTCAACTGCGTTTGAATCGACCTCCTTGCCCAGCCGGGTTCTTATGCCGTCGGGCAGCTGCGCCACGCGCTCGCTCAGCCCCGCCAGCCGCAGTGCCTCCGCCAAACGTCCGGCGTCGGTGCGGGATTCCTCCTGCATGGTCACATTTGTCTCCAGGGAGGCGGGCAGGAGGAAGACGTCCTGGAAAATCGCTGAAAAGAGCTTGAAACGCTCCTTATCGGTCAGTTCGCCCGCATCACGTCCGTTGATGAGGATCCGGCCGTGCGTGGGGGCATAGAGCCCGCTGAGCAGCTTCATGGCGGTTGTTTTGCCCGCGCCGTTCTCGCCGACGATGGCGATCTTTTCGCCGGGCGATACGCAAAAATTCAGGTGTGAGACCGCGTCGTGCTCGCCGTCATAGGAGAAGCTGACGTCCTCGAAGGATACCGCGCAGCTGTCCGGCACAGCGTCTACCTGCCCGCCGGCGCCCGTGTTTTCAGCGAGCTCCATGCACACGCGGAAATCGTCCGCCTGGAGGTGGTTTTGGTATAGCAGGCTATACTGCTGCGCAAATTGCAGCAGCCACGCGTTCGTTCCGCTGATGATGGAGTAGTAGAAGATGAAGTTCCCCGCCGTCAGTTCTCCCCTGCCGTAGAGCAAGGTCAGGATGGCAAACACCCCCAGGTCGCGCGCGCAGAGGATGGCCAGCTGGGCGGCGTTGAGCAGCGTGTCCTGCCGGCAATAGCGGCGCATCCCCTGGCGCAAGTCGCGGGTGAGCAGGTCGAGCAGCGGGGAAAACCACCCCGCCAAGTGGAAGAGCTTGACGTCCTTGGCGGCCTTCGGGTCGCTCGCCTTGCCGCAGGAGAAGTAGCGCGCCTTTGACCGGGTGGCGAACAGCTGCCGCTCGTACTTCCGCGCCAGGCGTTTGATCGGGAACGAGAGGGCGAAGTGGGCAGCCGCAGCGGCCAGGCAGATGGCGATGAGCCGCAGGTCGGCTACGGCTAGGATGGCGAAAAACGATGCGATGCCCGTGAGCGCGGCAAACAGGTTCAGCAGCGCGCCCCAGGTGTTTTGCACGCCCATGTCGCCCCATTGGATGGCGGAGACGGCATTTCCGAATGTCTTGCGCCGGCGGCTGTCCTCCACGTCCGCATACGGTACGGCGAGCGATTTGGCGATGATTTCGCGGAGCATCTGCCACCGCAGGCCGTCGGCGAATATCTCGAGCGACTGTTCCTGGCTCTTTTTCACCGTCTCGAGGGCAATACTGCCCACGGTGAATACGGCCAGCGCGCAGAGCAGCTGCCCACCGCTGGCCGCGCCCGATACGCAGTCGATCATCACCTTGAGCACATACGCCGCAAGCAGCGGTGCGAGCACCTGCTGCGCGATGATGGACACTGTCATCCATGCTATGGACAGATGATATGCCCGCGCGTAGGCGATGGAGCGCCTTGCCATGTATCCGATGTTTTGGAAAAAGGTGTGGCGCGTCTTTTTTTCTGGGTTCCGCTTCAAGGGGAATCCCTCCCTTCTGGCAGTATCATATACCGGAATGGGTCTGAAAAAACAAAAACGCGCACGAACGGTATCGTTCCGTGCGCGAACGGTCACAGCGGGAGCATGACCTCCGTGGCAAAGACGTCGCCCTCATCCTGCCGGTTGATAAATCCGCCGTATTTTTTGACGACTGTGTCCATGCGTTTCAGGCCGAATCCGTGCCCGGCCCCCTTGGTGCTGGCATAGTCCCCGCGGCCGCGTTTATTGATCTTGCCGCCGACGGAGTTGCTCACGGAGATGTACAGCTGCCCCTTGAACACCCCGATATACACCCGGATAAAGCGCTCCCCGGCGTCCGGGCACTCCATCGTGGCTTCAATGGCGTTGTCGATCAGATTCCCGATGATCACGCACAGGTCCGTCTGGCTGACGGTGAGCTGCTCCGGCACGCTTGCACTGGCGTTGACATCGATATTTTTATTCTTCGCGAGCGTCAGCTTGCTGTTTAAGATGGCGTCCACCATCACATTGCCCGTCTTGATGACGGTATCAATCTCCATCAGATCCGCGTTTAAGGTGTTCAGGTAGTCGTCCAGCAGATCGTAGTTCCTGTTTTGCAGGTGGACTTTCATGGTCTGCAAATGATTTTTGTAGTCGTGCCGCCATCCGCGGACCTGGCGGTACATGTTTTCAACTTCCTCGTAGTGCCGATCGAGTAATTCGCGTTGGTAATCATCGAGCCGTTTGTCCGCATAGCGCCGCATCAGGTGCCGCACCAGAAAGACGGCGCACGCGGCGAGCGCGATCAGTGTTGCCGCCGCAATAGGGATCCATAGTTTCATGATCGATCACCGCCGCTTTTATAGAATGTGATAAACGCCCGGTTCACATCGCCGTACAGCCGCCGGCTGACGGGAACCACCCTGCCGCTGTCGAGCGTGATCTCATATTTCCCGATGCGCCGCACGGCGCGCAGGTTGACCACATAGGAGCGGTGGCACTTGATAAAATGGCCGGCGGGCAATGCGGAGACAGCCTCCCCAAAGGATACGGGCAGCTGAAAGTCGCCGCCCGCGCAGGCGAGGATCGTATCGTGCGAGCGCGCCTCGAGATACTCCACCTCATGCTCCGGCACGGCGACCGTCTCGTCCCCCTTGCCCTTGAACAGGAGCTTTTTCTCTTGTGTTCCCACGCGCGACAGCGCCCGGTCCAGCACTTCGAACAGTTTGGGTTCCGCCACCGGCTTTAGCAGATAGTGGATGGCGTCCACATCGTAGCCCTGCGCCATCTGATCCGCAATACCGGTGATAAAAATAATCCCGATATCGTCATTGCGGCGGCGCAGCTCCGCAGCCAGCTCCATGCCGCTCTGCCCCGGCATCTGGATATCTAAAAGGGCGAGGTCGTACCGCTCTGTTTCATACTCCATCCATAGGGCGTTCGCGCTCTGAAAGGCGGAGACGCTGCAGTCGATTTTTCGTTTTTCTCCCCAATTTTTGACGCACGCGCACAGGAAATCGAGCTGTGCCTGCTCGTCATCACAGATTGCAATGTTCATAAAAAACATCCTGTAAAAATATATTTGAATTTATTGTAACATAACTGCCGCCGATTTTCCACAGTCGTTCGGGAGTGGAAATACAGAAAAGGCCGGGAACCGCAGTTCCCGGCCTTTCGGCTATGCATGTTTCAGCTTCGCCTTGAGTTTTTGCAGGAAGCTCTTGTGCTCCCGTTCTTTTCAATTGATGTCGATGTGTGTGCCCTGGGGCGCCTGCGGCTCCTTTTTGGGCATCACCAGCTCCAGGATGCCGTTGTTATAAGAGGCGCTGATCTGATCTGTGTTCACACCGGACACATTGAAGGAGCGGACATACGAACCATACGAGCGCTCGCGGCGGATAAATTCGCCCTTGTCGTTCTTCTCGTCGTTTTGCGAGTTGTGCTCCGCTTTGATCGTCAGGATATCATCGTTGATGTCGATGGAGATATCCCCCTTCTCAAATCCGGGCATCTCCGCCTGCAGGACGTAATTCTTGCCCTTATCGATAATGTCCGTACGGCCGCCGCCAAAGCTGCTCAAGCCGTTAAAAGCATTGCCGAAGAAGGAGTCAAAGAAGCGTTCCATACTGTTATTGCTGTGTTCAAAAGGCATCATGTCAAACATAATTAAAACCTCCTAAAAGTTATGTTATATATTTTCGGGCTTTGGGGGACTTCCGGAGGGAGAACCTCTTTCTGTCTTTCCCTGACCTTCTGACTATAAGTATACTCAGGATTTATGAAAAAAGATCAGATGGAAAATGAATAATATGTAAAGAATTAGCACTCAATTATTTTGAGTGCTAATTTTCGCTTTGCGTTATTGTTGTATATGGTCGGCCCTGTGGAAATCACTGTTGCAGCGCCGCTCCGGCCTGAATTTGCAGTGGAATCCCCATGCCGCCAGCCCGATCCCAATAGCCAGAATGACAGAGCCGACGATAAACCCGATCCACTGTTTTTCTTTTTGCAGCTGATGATATGCCGGGTAGTCTGAAATGGATTGGAATGCATACGTGCACGATAAATCGGTGCTTTTAAACAGGTATTCACTGTTTTTGGCGCGTATCTGTTCAACTTTTTCTGTATAAAACTGATGCAGAGACGGGTTGAGCGCTTCCGTTGTGCCGCTGATAAAAGCGCAGATAGAAGTGGTAAAGCCTGCGTCAATGCCACGCGACTCATCAAACACCTGATACCTTTGTTCAAAGGAGTCAGCGTGTTCCGCATTGACCTTCAGAGAAGCGAAGAAGATTGTACCGTCCGGTTCCGGCTGGGCAATCACATAATAATATGCCCCAGACGGATCGTCCGCATAGCGGGAAAGTACCGCGATTTCATCCAGTGCATAGACGGAACGGTCCTCCGAGGACAGATGACCCAGACTATTTCCTGAGGCATCCATCGGGCGGGGGCTGTTCCGCGGGATAAACAGGAGAATGATAGAACCGGCAATTAAAAGGATAACAGACAAAATTCGTGCATTGAAGACCAGCCTGTTGTGATACATGTTGGTCATAAAAGGCTGATTCTCAGGAGCTGCTGATGACCATTCTCGCTTACGCATGATTTTTCCCCCCGTCTCCACGCAGGCGTACAGTGAGTTGCTTTTGCCGCTCATACCAGTGCAGCGCGACCTGCTCCAGCGATTGGACAAACGGGGCTTTGCCGTCGCAGTAGCCGTCGATGTCCTCCGGATAGCGGGCGGCCAGTTTGCCTTTGAGTTCGCCGTAGGCGGCGGCCGCCTGCGGATGGCTGCGCAGATAGTCTCGGAATGCCAGATGGCGGCGGATCTCCTCTTCACTCTGTGTGGAAAAGAGGTGGATCTGATGGGTGCGGTCATCTCCGCCTTTGCGGTAATACCGGCGGCCCGGGATACCGAACTCGCCCAGGCATTCATAGCCCAGCGCTTCGAATTGCCCATTCAGCGCATCGACCGGCGCCAATTCCCGAACTACGGGCAGGATATCGATGATTGGTTTGGCCTTGAGCCCCGGGACAGCCGTACTGCCGATGTGATGGATTGCCACGGCGTTGTCCCCGAGGATCGCGCGGATTTTCTCCGCCTCCTGCCGGAACAGCTGCGGCCATTGCGGATTATAATCGACTACACGGATATGTTGTGCCATGATCGCGACTCCTTTCACGTTGTCGATCCTTCCGATTGAACATAAGAACAAGCATGGAAATGCAGGTTTCCACAATTTTGAATTTAAATTTTTATACAACGCGTTGCAATATAAGAGGGGATATTATATTCATGTAAAAGCCCCTCTCCGTCGGTGTCTTCGTACAAATGGGTTAATTGAAATCCAGCCCGTAACTGCCCCCCGATTTGCTCCTCGATGGTATGTGAAAATTGAATCCCTAAATTATTTTTGACGCACTCCTTGTACAGTTTCGGATCTGCCAGAGGATTGAACGGCAACGGATGTCTTATTTTTCCTTTCCGATTGTCAAAGGCGTAATCAATTCCAATATCATATCCGCCAAGAAATATGCCATTCTTTTTTAAGACACGATAACATTCTTGAAAAACCGGCTCAACCTTTTCAATATAGGAATTGGATACTGGATGGAAGATGATATCAAAGGTCTCGTCCGGGAATGGTAATTTTTGAGTCATATCTGCCTGTATGATCTCCACATGGTAATTTTCCCGTTGCGCAACCATATGTTCACTCTCGCACTGCTTAGATGAATAGTCCAAAACCGTGCACTGTGCCCCCAACGCGTTGAAAATCGGAATTTGCTGCCCGCCACCGCTGGCCAGTCCCAACAGCTTTTTTCCTTTTAAATCGCCGAACCATTCATGAGGAACAAATTTTGTCGGAGTCAAACATACATTCCAATTACCCTCTAAGGCCCGTTGGTACGCTTCGTGGGAAATAAGCTGCCCATATTTCCATCCTTCCGAGCACCATTTATCTATTATTTTAGAATTTTCTTTTTGGTAGTCCATATTCATTCCTCCCATAATACACGGATGATGACCGTTTCCTGATAAGGGCTGTCCCACTTGAAACAGTTTAATGATAGCTATGCGTACAGTCAGCAGCAAATGACAGTGACAGTCCGAAAAAATAGCAGTTTTAACTTTTGTTCCCAATATTGCATTTTATTGCGACATATCATCAACCGTACAGGCTGATTTGTGCACCTATCTCGTATCAAGCGTGTTTATTTTATTATACCACAGTACGGCGCAAAAAGAGAATACAAATCGTTTTGCTGTACGCAGGATTTTGCAGGGGACCATCATGATATCTGCCTGGGAAAATTTTCTCTGTCGCACCGCTCATTTTTATAGTGGCGGAGGCTGTAGCACTGTCCGACACCTCTCTCTTTACTGAAAAGCGAAAAGCAGAAAAGGATATCCGCTCTCTCTGTTTGCGGGAGAACGGATATCCTTATTATTGCATTTTCTGACGCATCTCGCGGCGGAACCGGATCAGGATAACCGCCGCGAGCGCTGCCGCAAGAACGGCCGATAGGGTGGAGTTGAGCCAGATACCGGTCAGGCCCAGCGGCCAGAGCACAGCGAGCAGCAGCACGGGGAATACGAGCGCTGTGGATACGGATATGACCGATGCCGGCAACGGTTTTTCCACGGCGGTCATGTAGCTCTGGGTGGCAAAGGAGAACCAGCGCGTCAGGTACGTGAGGCTAAACAGCCGCATGGCGAAAGCGCCCATTTCGATTAAGGCGGCATCTTCCGATCCGATAAACAATCCCACGATCTGGGACGGAAAGACCAGCGCGCATAGGGACAGTGAGATAGAGATGACCGCTCCGGCCGCAAAGCAGCATTTTTCAATGGCCTTGACCCGGGTATATTTCCGAGCGCCCCAGTTGTAGCCAACCGCGGGCTGGAGGGAGTCGCACACGCCGTACAGCATCGGTTGGACGATTTCACCCGCGTACATCAATACACCGTAGACGGAGACAGCGCTCTCGCCGCCCAATCGGATCAGCGCCATATTCATTACAATCGCCGTGATGCGTCCGGCGATATTGTTCAAAAAGTTTGGCACACCGCAGGCGAGGATCTGACGGACCATCGGTACGGTAAAATGCGGCCGGCACAGGCGCAGCAGCAGCTTGCCGCGGGCGAAGGGATAGAACGCGATCAGCGCGCATACAAGCATCCCCAGGCAAGTCGCGAGCGCGGCCCCCCAGATGCCCCAGCGGAATACATAGAGGAACGTGAACTCCAGCACGGCGGTTAAAACGGACATAAAGATGTTCAGCCACATGCTGGGGCGGATCTGGCCGCAGATGCGCAGGTAATTGTCCATTGCAAAAATGATCGTCGTCACCGGTGAGCAGACCGCATAGACGCGCATATACTGTACGGCCAGTGCGGCCAGTTCCCCCTCTGCCCCCAGTACGGTGAGGAGAGCGGGAGCAGAAACATACAGTACCGTTCCGATGGCAAATCCTGTTGCCACAATCATCAGGCAGGCGCAGGTGAAGATGTTGTTGGCCTGCGCGTTGTCTTTTTTACCCAGCGCAATGGAGATCGGCACGGCGGAACCGACGCCGATCAGATCCGCCAGGGAGAAGTTGATAACCACAAAGGGAAAGGCGAGGTTGATCGCCGCAAAACAAGTTTCCCCCAGGATCCGGCCCACAAAGACGCCGTCGAGCAGGCCGTAGAGGGAGGAGGCGAGCATACTGATCGCCCCGGGCAGCGCCGCAATAAAAAACAGCTTGACCGGCGGCGTATGGACAAACAGTTGATAGGAATTATTCATGCTTCATTCTTTTCTCCGTCTTAGAATTTTCGGGAGTAGCCTGCTGAAAATGAATTTGCAGGTGATCCGCAAACTGCTCGGCGGCGGTGATGAATCCACTGCCTGCGGTGGCGATGGTCTCCGCCATGGCGCGCTCCTCCGCATCATAGATGGTTTGCAGCAGCCGCTGCGCATATTCCCGGCCGCTGTCCGTGAGGGAAATCTGCTTCTCCTTGGAGTGATCCGTGTGGAGCAGGGTGATGTATCCCTTGTCCACATACTCCCGCACGATTGTATTGATCGTGGTGCGCGGGATCAGCCACTCGTCGCTGATCTGCTTTTGAGAGTGCGGTTCGCCGTCGTCCAGCGCGTAAAACAGCGCCAAATGGTTCCCGTTTGTCCCCAACCGTTTGGCAAACAGGTCGTACAGGCCGTCGATTTTATTCTGCGCCGCAAAAAAACGGCGCAGCTCACGCCGGTAGGTTTGTGCCATAGGGGTGCCTCCTGAATATAATCCGAATTCGTATTTTATTATAGTACGAATTCGGATTTTGTCAATGGGGGAATATGTCAGATGCCCGGATACGAACTCGGAACAGCGGAACAAAAAAGGGACGGCCCGGGCCGTCCCCTATGGTTTTTATGCGGTTCTCTTCAGACTTTGCCCGCCGTCTCCTCAAACTGGCTGCGGTAGAGCGCGGCGTAGGCGCCGTTTTTGGCGAGCAGTTCCTCGTGCGTGCCCTGTTCCAGCACGCGGCCCGCGTCCATCATCAGGATGACGTCCGCCTCCCGGATCGTGGACAGGCGGTGGGCCACCACAAAGCTGGTGCGGCCCTGCATCATCTTGTCGAAAGCGCGCTGCACCCGGCGCTCCGTGAGGGTGTCGATATTGCTCGTCGCCTCATCCAAAATCAGGATCGGCGGGGAGACGAGCATCACGCGCGCGATGGAGATCAGCTGCCGCTGCCCCTGGGAGAGGCGGGCGGCGTCGCCGTAGAGCATGGTGTCATATCCATTTTCAAGCCGCTTGATAAAGGAGTGCGCGTGCGCAGACTTTGCGGCCGCGATGATCTCCTCGTCCGTGGCGTCCGGCTTGCCGTAGGCGATATTCTCACGGACGGTCCCGGTAAAGATCCACGTGTCCTGAAGCACCATGCCGAACACGGCGCGCAGGCTGTCCCGCGTCGTGCGGGCGATATCCTGCCCGTCGATCAGGATCCTTCCGGCGTCCACGTCATAAAAGCGCATGAGCAGGTTGATCAGCGTCGTCTTGCCGCAACCCGTCTTGCCGACGATCGCCACGCGTTCGCCCTCGTGCACATTCAAATTGATATCCTGGATCAGCGGCCGTTCCGGATCGTAGGAGAAGTACACATGCT
The DNA here is from genome assembly GCA_949293315.1 of uncultured Oscillospiraceae bacterium. Lineage (GTDB taxonomy): Bacteria > Bacillota > Clostridia > Oscillospirales > Acutalibacteraceae > Onthovicinus. The sequence continues at coordinate 175,147 of CASFCH010000009.1, forward strand.
CCAGCCGGACGTCGCCCCGCTTCATCTGAAGGGGGGGCAGGGCGCTGTCGCCGGACTCGGGCTGTTCGTCGAGCGTATCAAAGATGCGCACGGCGCTGGCATAGGCGTTCTGTATCTCCGTGACCACGCCGGTGATCTCATTGAACGGCTTGGCATACTGGTTGGCGAAGAGGATGAAGGAGGACAGCTCCCCCACGGTGATCGCCCACATGCCGCCTCCCGCGTGGACGGCCAGCAGTCCGCCGCACGCCGCCACGGCCGCCGTCACGATCGCGTTGATAAACCGGGTGCCCGGATTGGTGATAGAGGAGTAGAACTGCGCCTTCCAGCCGCAGTTGTACAGCCGCTGATTGATCTCCTCAAAGGTGTCCTGAGCGTTTTTCTCCGCACAGAAGGCGCGGGTCAGCCGCTGGTTGACGATGCGCTCCTCCGCGAAGGCGCCGATTTCACCGCGCAGCTCGGCCTGCTCCCGGAACTTGCCGCCCGTCTTCCTGGCGATCAGATAGGACACGAGCAGGGAGATCGGCGTCAGACAGACCACAACGAGCGCGAGCGGGACGTTTAGGCTGAACATGAAGATCAGCGTCATGACCACGGTCACGATCCCGTTGAACAGCTGGGTGAAAAAGTGCATGATCCCGTCGCTGATCAGGTCCATATCCGTCACCACGCGGTTGATCGTATCACCGCGCTCTCCGGCGTCGAGCGTTTTGAGCGGCAGGCGGTTGAGGTGCGCGAATACCGCTTTCCGCATATCGCGCACCGTGCGGTAAGTCACGGCGTTTGTCAGGATGCCCATCAGATACTGGAACAGGGCGCTCAGCCCGATCACCGCCACCAGCGCGGTCAGATACTGCGCTACCGGCCCGAACTGCACGGCGTCTGGGCCCACCAGATAGTCGATCGCATGGCCGACCATGACCGGCGCGAGCAGCGAGAGGGAGACGCCGATCACACAGGCGATCAGCGCGGGGATCAGGAACTTTTGATAGGGGGATATAAAGCGCAGCAGGCGGCGAAGAATCCCCTTTTTCCGCGCGGGGGGCGCTGTTTTTTTACGCATGGGCTTCCGCCTCGCTTTCATCGAGCTGGGAGGCGCAGATCTCCCGGTATACCTCGCTGGTTTTCAGCAGTTCGCCGTGCGTCCCGAGGCCGGCGGTCTCGCCGTCGTCAAGCACCAGGATCTGATCGCACCAGCGCACGGACTGGACGCGCTGCGAGATCACGATCACAGTCGCCCCCTGCAATTCCTGCCGGAGCGCGGCGCGCAGCCGCTGCTGAGTGGCAAAGTCCAGCGCGCTGTCGCTGTCGTCGAGAATCAGGATACGCGGGCGGGAGACGAGCGCGCGGGCGATCGTCAGGCGCTGGCGCTGGCCGCCGGACAGATTCCGGCCCGCCTGCTCGATCGGGGCGTCGAGCCCGTTCTCACGCGCCATGACAAAATCATGGGCCTGCGCGATTTTTAAGGCATCGATGAGCTGTTCCTCCCCTGCGTCGCGGCGCAGCATCGTCAGATTTTCGCGTACCGTGCCGGTGAATACCTGCGCATTCTGCGGGACAAGGCCGATCAGAGAGCGAAGCGCTGTAAAGCTATAGTCCTTCACGTTTTGGCCAAACACGCGCACTTCTCCGCCGGTCGCGTCGGTAAATCGCTCGATCAGGTTGGCGATGGTGGACTTGCCGGCGCCGGTCGATCCGATGATCCCGAACATCGTACCGGGCTCGATCCGAAAGCTGATTGCATTGAGAATATTTTCCGCCCCGATGGAGAAATTCACATTTTCAAATTCCACGGCAGGCGCGTTTTCCTCCCCCTGCGCAATGGGATTTTCCTTTTCGGTCACGGTGGCTTCCGTCTTGAGGACCTCCGCCACGCGGGAGGCGCTTGCCGCCGCCCGGGTGAAGATTACCACCAGATTTGCCACCACGATCAGGGCCAGGGAGATCTGGGTCAGGTAGTTGACAAAGGCGATGATCTCGCCCTGGGTGAGCGCGCCGGAATTGACGCGGAACCCGCCGAACCACACAATCGCCAGAATGGCCAGATTCATCACCAGGAACGTCAGCGGATTGAGCAGGGCGGAGATGCGCCCTACGCGCTCGCTCGCCCGGGCCGCGTCGTCCGTGATTTTATCGAATTTTTCCTTTTCCTCCGCCTGACGGGAAAAGGCCCGCACGACCCGGACGCCCTCCAGTTCTTCACGCGTCACGGTGGCCAGCCGGTCCAGCTTTTTCTGGATCTTTTTATAGAGCGGAACGCACCGGCTCATCACCAGATAGAGCGCCAGCGCCACGACGGGGCCGGCGATCAGGAACACCAGCGAGAGCTTCAGATCGAGGATCATGGCCATGATCACAGCGCCGATGATCAAAAACGGCGCGCGGGAGACGAGCCGGATCGTCATGGCGACGGCGACCTGAAGCTGGTTGACGTCATTGGTGATCCGGGTCACAAGCGATCCGGCGCCGAACCGGTCCAGCTCCCGGTCGGAAAAAGTGTTGATCTGATGGAAAAGGGCGTTGCGCACCTGCGTGCCAAACCCCTGTGATGCGCGGGAGGCCATGTACTGGCAGATCATCGCACACCCGAACCCCAGCGCGGAGATGCCGATCATCTCGCCGCCCGTTCGGAGAATGTACATCGTGTCGCCGCTCGGAATGCCGGTATCAATGATCTTCGCCATCACGAGCGGTACGATCAGCTCCAGCACCGCCTCCGTGCACTTGAAGAACGGGCCGATAATGCACTCCTTCCGATAGTCCTTTAAATATTTGAAAAGGATCCGCATGATATTCCTCCCCATTTGAAAAACGGCTTCAATCTGTTTTATTGTACCACATTCCGCGTGGAAAACAAGCGGGTGCGGCCCTCTTTTTTACGGCTGCGACGGATGCGGACACGGCTGAGGGCCTCCTTTTGCCCGCTATTCGCCGATTCTGGCGCAAACTCGACGGATTGCGAGGGGAAAATACAGCATTTTATCTAAACAAATTAAACAAATATGTCATTATGTTGTTGACTTTTTATTCCCATCCGTTATAATAAAGGTGAGAGAATACGACAGACATCAATGGCGAGGAGGAGATCCGTAATGAAACATCTTCAGGAGTACCGTGAAATTATCCCGTGGTTTGAGGACTACATCCGCAGAAATGTGATGGAGCTTGCGGGGATCGGCGGTGCGCTCGGGGATGAGCCGGCGCTCTCGCCGGTAGATACCTATAACAATGTGGCGATGATTACCGCCTTCATGCGCGTGTGCGGCGGGAATTATACCATCCGGGATGCGGAGGATTATGTGATGACCGTGATCGCCGCGGCAAAGGGCGGGGCCTTTGAGGAGCGCGTACGCACCTTTGTCAATCGTGTCAAAAGCGACCCCTCCGGCCATCTGGTCACGGTGGAGGAGCTGGAGCGGTACAGCCCCAAAATGCTGGAGCAGGCCTTCCTGACGGCGTGCTCGGACATTTTGGAAATGGGCGTCACGCCGCCGCCGTGCATGGTTCCGATCGCCTGAAGTGAAGAAGGTATTTCAAGTGCCGCTTCGCAGTTGATTGCGGGGCGGTATTTTTCTGCCCCTGCGGAAAATTGGGCAGGGGTGCCGAATGCTGTCGCCCGAAGGGGAGAATGACAAATAATTAACAAAGCGCCGCGCCCCACGGGAGCGATGTTTGTTCCGTTTGACACTTGAAAAAACGGGCCGGGTGTTATACAATTAATTCCATAGGCAAAGTCTATGTTTCTTGATCTATCGATCAATTCACAGGACAACAACGAAGAAAGGATGTTCCACCAATGAATGCACTCAACAAAAAGACGATCGAAGATATTGACGTTCAGGGCAAGCGTGTGCTCGTCCGCTGTGACTTCAACGTCCCGCTCAAGGACGGCGTGATCACGGACGACAAGCGGATCCGCGCCTCCCTCCCCACCATAAAGTATCTGCTCGAGCACGGGGCAAAGGTGATTCTCTGCTCCCACCTCGGCCGTCCGAAGGGCGAGTTTAAGCCCGAGTTCTCCCTCAAACCCGTCGCGGCGCGCCTGTCCGAGCTGCTCGGCTTTGAAGTCAAGATCGCGGACGACGTCGTCGGCGAGAGTGCGCAGAAGCTGGCCGCTGAGGTCCAGGAGGGCCAGGCCGTCCTGATCGAGAACGTCCGCTTTGAGAAGGGCGAGACCAAGAACGATCCCGAGCTGAGCAAGAAGTTCGCCGCGCTGGCCGATATCTATGTCAACGACGCGTTCGGCAGCGCACACCGCGCGCACTGCTCCACGACGGGCGTGGCCGACTATCTGCCGGCCGTGTGCGGCTACCTGATCCAGAAGGAGATCTCCGTCATGGGTAAAGCCCTCGCCGATCCGAAGCGCCCGTTTGTCGCCATCCTCGGCGGCGCGAAGGTGTCCGATAAGATTGGCGTGATCGAGAACCTGCTCGACAAGGTCGACACGCTCATCATCGGCGGCGGCATGGCCTATACGTTCTTTAAGGCCATGGGCCACACCATCGGCACCTCCATCTGTGAGGAGGATAAGATCGCCCTCGCCAAGGAGACCATGGAGAAGGCCGCGCAGAAGGGCGTCAAGTTCCTGCTGCCTGTCGACAACAAGGTCGGCCGCGAGTACGATCCGAATACGGAGAGCATGGTTGTCGACTCCGACGACATCCCGGACGGCTGGATGGGCCTGGATATCGGACCGGCCACGCAGAAGCTCTTTGCCGATGCGATCAAGGGCGCGGGTACGGTTGTCTGGAACGGGCCGATGGGCGTGTCCGAGTGGGATAACTTTGCCGAGGGCACCATCGCCGTGGCGAAGGCTGTCGCGGACAGCGGCGCGATCTCCATCATCGGCGGCGGCGACTCCGCAGCGGCCGTTCAGAAGCTCGGCTTTGCCGACAAGATGACGCACATCTCCACCGGCGGCGGCGCGTCCCTGGAGTTCCTCGAGGGCAAGGAGCTGCCCGGCATCGCAGCCCTCAACGACAAATAATCATTGTGACAGATCGGCACGGGGCGCATCCGAACCATGCGCCCCGTGCGTGGGATTGAATAAAATTACAGGAGTGTTTTATCATGAATAAACAGCTTCGCAAGGCCGTCATCGCCGGCAACTGGAAAATGAACAAGACCCCGTCCGAGACCACGGCCCTCATCAATGAGATCAAGCCGCTTGTCAAGGATGCGGACTGCGATGTCGTGGTGTGCGTCCCGTATGTGGACCTGCAGGCGGCGCTCGAGGCCACCAGGGGCTCCAACATCAAGGTCGGCGCGGAGAACTGCCACTGGGAGAAGAGCGGCGCCTACACCGGCGAGATTTCCACCAGTATGCTGTGCGAGATGGGCGTGGAGTACGTGATCATCGGCCACAGCGAGCGCCGCACCTATTTCGGCGAGACGGACGCCACCGTCCAGAAGCGCGTGCGCGCGGCGCTGGATGCGGGCCTGACCGTTATCCTCTGCGTGGGCGAGACGCTCGAGCAGCGCGAGCAGGGCATCACCAACGAAGTCGTCGGTATCCAGACCAAGATCGCACTCGGCGGCGTCTCCAAGGAGGAGCTCTCCCGCATCATCATCGCCTATGAGCCCGTGTGGGCCATCGGCACCGGCCGCACCGCCACCAGCGAGCAGGCCAACGAGGTCAATCATGCCATCCGCATGATCGTCGCGGATCTGTACGACAGCGCGGCGGCGGACGCCTTCGTCGTCCAGTACGGCGGCTCCATGAACGCCGGCAACGCCGCGGAGCTGCTGGCGCAGCCGGATGTGGACGGCGGCCTGATCGGCGGCGCGTCCCTCAAGGCGCCCGACTTTGCCGAGATCGTCAAGGCGGCCTCCAAATAAGTTCAGATTTTAAATCAGCGGGAGCGCCGTCAGATCTCCTTCGGGAATGCGGCGCTTCGCGTCTTGAAAGGAATCCTTTGACTATGAAAAAAACACTTGTACTCTGCATCATGGACGGCTTTGGCAAGAACGATTCCGACTACGGCAACGCCATTCACGCCGCCCACAAACCGAATCTGGATAAAATCATGGCCGAGAATCCGATGACCTTTATCGGCGCTTCGGGACTAGATGTCGGCCTGCCGGACGGCCAGATGGGCAACAGCGAGGTCGGCCACACGAATATCGGTGCGGGCCGCGTCGTCTATCAGGAGCTCACCCGCATCACCAAGTCCATCGAGGACGGGGACTTCTTCCAGAACCCCGCCTTCCTTGCGGCGGTGGAGAACTGCAAAAAGAACGGCTCCGCCCTGCACCTGATGGGCCTGATGTCCGACGGCGGCGTCCACTCCCACAACACGCACCTGTATGCGCTCGTCAAGCTGGCCAAGGACGCCGGGCTGGAAAAGGTCTATGTCCACTGCTTCATGGACGGCCGCGATGTGCCGCCGACCTCCGGCGCGGACTACGTCGCCGAGCTGCAGGAGAAGCTCAGAGAGATCGGCGTGGGCAAGATCGCCACTGTTATGGGCCGCTACTACGCCATGGACCGCGACAACCGCTGGGAGCGCGTGGGCAAGGCCTATGCGGCTATGGTCTACGGCGAGGGCATCCAGGCGGACGATCCCGTCGCTGCGATCAAAGCCTCCTACGAGGAGAAGGATGCCGAGGGCAAGAACATCACGGATGAGTTCGTCGTCCCGACCGTCTGCTGCAAGGACGGGAAGATTCAGGCGAACGACAGCGTGATCTTCTTTAACTTCCGCCCCGACCGCGCCCGTGAGATCACCCGCACGCTGGTAGATCCCGATTTCAGCGGGTTTGAGCGCAAAAACGGCTTTTTCCCGCTGTACTTTGTCTGCATGACGCAGTACGACGCCACCATGCCGAACGTGGATGTGGCGTTCAAGCCGGAGAGCCTGGACGATACGCTCGGCGAGTACCTCTCCAAGAACGGGATGACCCAGCTGCGCATCGCCGAGACGGAGAAGTATGCGCATGTGACGTTTTTCTTCAACGGCGGCGTGGAGAAGGTGTTCCCGGGCGAGGACCGCGTCCTCATCCCGTCCCCCAAGGTTGCGACGTATGACCTCAAGCCCGAGATGAGCGCCTACGAGGTCACGGACGCCGTGGTGGAGCGCGTGGAGAGCGGCAAGTACGACGTGGTCATCATCAACTACGCCAACTGCGATATGGTCGGCCACACGGGCATCTTCGATGCGGCCGTCAAGGCGGTCGAGGCCGTGGACTACGGCGTCGGCAGGCTGGCGGAGGCTGTCAAAAAGGTCGGCGGCGCGATGCTGATCACGGCCGACCACGGCAACGCAGATAAGATGTACGAGGAGGACGGTTCCCCGTTCACGGCGCACACCACCAATCCGGTGCCGTTCATTGTATTCAACCACCCGTGCAAGCTGCGCGAGGGCGGCCGTCTGTGCGACATCGCCCCCACGATGCTCAAGCTCCTCGGCCTCAAGCAGCCGGAGAAGATGACAGGTAAGAGCCTGATCGTGGACTGATATACAATCAAATTATTTCAGGCCGTGCGGTGTTTGCCGCACGGCCTTTTTACATTGAATTTAGATTGAAATATGTTATTGATTGTATAATTTATGCTTTTATGTTGACAATTTTTATGGAAAATATTATAATAAAGTTGAAGGCGAAAACTTGATTGTTATATTTTCCTACAAATAATATTCCTTAAAAACCGCCTTGCCATATAAAATTTCCGTCAAATCTCTCCGTACAGGTCCGGATCTTTTCCGGCGTGCGGCGTTTGGAAGGAGAAAAAGAAAACCAGTCTTTTCGATAGGAAATGGAGGAGATTCCAATGGACAGGGAAGGATTGGGAAAGGAAAAGCCAAATGCAATATATATAAGGGCGAGGTTTATTGTCTGAGAAATCACAGGCATTGGGCTGGCAATGGTTCTGATGCGGACCTGTTCACTGGGCGCGGCGACTGCACTGGCCGCCGAAAACGGCGGAAATACGGGCGAACGTGAAACCATCGTGATCGACGGTTCGGTGTACGCGTTTGAAGAGTCCTGTTACAACGGGATGCCGGCGACGTATATCGACAACCTGACCGCGGGCACCCGGGACGTCGTCTACTACGATGAGGCGAACGGGACCGTCTATTGGAACGGGGAGCCGATGGCCTATATTGAAAAGGTGTCCACCACGATGGAAGAGCCGGCATCTGGGATCAGTCCATTTGCGGCGGAACACTGGACTCATAATGGGAAATCTTCTTTCAAAGTGACGTGGGCACATAAGGCATCTGTATTTGCTGTAGCGGGAGCCATTTCTGCAGTGCTTCCAGAGGTAGGCACATTTCAAGTTATTGCAAAAATGACTTTAGGAGTGATTAAGGGCCTCGCTGAAGCCGCTGTGGGTGGCACCGTGGAGATAGAGGAATACTACCACATTTATGCGGACGGAAGGATTCAATACCGCTGGGATTGGACGTTTATTGCGCCGACAACTAACGAACGCTATGGGCCGTTTACCTCCTATAGTGACGTCGACTTCTCGTGAAGACCGATTGAGGTGAAATCGTAGATGAGGCGTGTACGAACTATCAGGGCGCTAAAACTCTATTTAATTCTTTGTCCCATTCCCTGGGTGTTAATCACCATCTTTGATGTTGTAATGCTCATTTTGGGGGAGGAGACCGTCATGGGTAGTCCGGTACTGCGTACGATGTGGGAGATTGTCCCCTATATCCTTTTGTTGTGGCTCGTTCTGGCGTCGATCGCAGTATGGATCATCTGGCTGTGGGAGAAAAAGCATCCGCCTAAGAGCGGCGGGCAGCAGGAAAAGGGGGACCGCGATCTGCGGGCAGATTGAAAGCCAACGTATTTTTCAGCCGTGCGGCAATACCGCACGGCTGATTTATCATAAAAGATCTTTCCCAGGGCAAACCGTCCACCGCTATGGGGGAAATCGCTGTACGGATATTCGCCGGATTTGACGATGCCCAGCGATCTGAATGTCGTTTCAAGCGGATGTGCATACCACCAGAGAAAATGACTGGCAAGAGACTGATTGTGGACAGATTGCTTATAGGGATCTCCTGAAGAGTGATAAAGATTTGAAGCGGCTATTTGCAGAAAATTTTCGTAGGAGGCCTCCTTTTCTGGTTGCATTTCCTGTGGGGCTTCCATGCTCCGGGAAACATCCGTGCCTCTGCTTCAACTACCATTAAGGCCTTTACTTCAAGTAGATATCCCTATGTAGATTTACACAGGCAAGGTTAGTATGAGAACCGACCAGATCGTGATATGTTTTCTTGAAAGGTGAATCATTCGGCACCATGTTTCTGAGCCTGATTTATAAGTGCACATAGCTTTTTGATATCTTCTTTACGGTTTAGTATATGCATTTTTCTATGACAGTTCGGACAAAGCGCAACCGTATTGTCGATTGTATCATGCCCGCCTTCGGAGAGCCAGATGATATGGTGCGTTTCCAGATATGGTTTCCCATTTTTATCGGCAAAGGGGGCATCTTTTCCGCATAGCTGGCAACGGCCGTGTGCTCTCCGTTTGGCATGTTCTGAAACAAATATGTTTCTTTCATATACTGTAGATCTGACATTCCTTTTTCGGGGGCTAAAAGACTGTACTTGGTTTGCCTTTGATATTAATTGTTCATCCGAAAGGGAAGCTGTGCTCGACGCAATCTGACGTTCCTTTTTTATGAGCACCTCCAGAGGGATTTCGGTATCATCGCTTTTGAGATATTCGGGCCGCAGGCCCCATATACCTTTGCCTTTTCCTTCAACAGAATAAAAAACATCTCTTTTTCCGCTGAAAGCATCAGAATCACTTGAGTACATTTCAATATTTTGCCTTACTGCAGCGCGCCAGTTTGGATTGTCATCAAAATTCATGATCCGCCGATCCAATATTTTTTGATAGATGTCATCGTAATGTGCCTTTCCCCCGAGAGACCTGATCGCATCAATAACTTCATCCAGCCAAATTCTTGGCTGAGCCATAGAAATCACTCTCCTCCATATTTTACATTTGGTGAATTAATTCGTGAAGAATCATTCGTTTTAAATTAGATACAATAATTTCCACTTTACCGCAAATACTTTCCGGTAATACTGGATGTGCTATTTGCAATCTGCCCGGGCGTGCCGGAGGCGACGATCCTGCCGCCGGCCTCCCCGCCGCCCGGCCCCATGTCGATGACATAGTCGGCATTGCGGATCACATCCAGATCGTGCTCAATGACGATGACGGTGGCGCCGTTTTCGATCAAGGTCTGGAATACGCCAAGCAGCGTCTGCACGTCAAGCGGGTGGAGGCCGATGGTGGGCTCGTCAAAGACAAATACGGAGTCCGACTGCATCCTGCCCATTTCGCTGGCCAGCTTCAGCCGCTGCGCCTCCCCGCCGGAAAGGCTGGGCGTGGCCTCGCCCAATGTCAGGTATCCCAGCCCGAGGTGGCTGAGCACCTCCAGCCGCTGGCGGACGAGCTTGAGCTCCGAACAGGTATCCAGCGCAGCGGCGATGTCCATCGCCATCAGATCGGGGAGCGCATATGTCTGACCGGTGCGGCTGTGATACCGTACAAGCTCTGCATCCTTTGCGTACCGGGAGCCGCGGCATTCCGGGCATGGAATGTCCACATCCGGCAGGAACTGGACGTCCAGGCTGATGACGCCGGTTCCGTCGCACATGGGGCAGCGCAGCCGCCCCGTGTTGTAGGAAAAATCGCCCGCCTTATAGCCCAGACGTTTGGCGTCGGGCGTTTTGGCGTAAATCTTACGCAGTTCGTCGTGCACATTTGCATACGTCGCCACAGTGGAGCGCACGTTGATGCCGATCGGTGTGGCGTCGATCAGCCGGACACGCGTAATGCCCGCGGCCTCCACACGGCGCACGTGCGCGGGCAGCTTTGTCCCTGCGATGGAGGCCTCCAGTGCAGGGATCAGGCTCTCGAGAATCAGGGTGGTTTTGCCGGAGCCGGACACCCCCGTTACGGCGGTCAGCCTTCCCTTTGGGATGTCCGCCTCCAGCGGCTTTACGGTGTGGATGGCGGATGTGGACAGGTGAATCCGTCCGGCGTCAAACACGTGCTCCGGGGAGACGCCCTTCCGTACCTGGATCTGCCCCCCGGCGAGGAACGGCCCGATCCGGGAATTTTTATTGCGCATGATCTGCGGGACTGTGCCCTGCGCCACCACCTGTCCGCCGTCCGCGCCGGCGACCGGCCCGAGCTCGATGACCCAGTCCGATTCCGAGAGGATCTGCGTGTCGTGGTCCACTAGCAGCACGGAGTTCCCGTCCGCGATCAGGTCCCGCATGACCGCCGTCAGCCCGACAATATTAGAGGGGTGGAGGCCGATAGACGGCTCGTCCAGCACGTAGAGCACACCCGTTGTCCGGTTACGCACGGCGCGGGCCAGCTGCATCCGCTGGCGCTCCCCGGTGGATAGGGTGGATGCGGCGCGGTCCAGCGCCAGATATCCAAGCCCCAGGTCCATCAGCCGCCCGGCCGCCGTCTGAAAGGAGTCGCAGATGCTTTTCGCCATCGGCCGCATCTCCGCGGGCAGACTGTCCGGTACGCCGTCCACCCAGAGGACCAAATCGGTCAAGGTCATCCGGCAGGCCTCATCCAGCCCGATGCCGCGCAGCCGGGGAGCCCTTGCATTCGGCGAAAGGCGCGTGCCGCCGCAGTCGGGGCAGCGGTCCTCCTTCAGGAATTTTTCAACCCGCTTCATCCCTTTTTCATCCTTGACCTTTGCGAGGGCATTTTCCACCGTGTAGACTGCGTTGTAATATGTGAAGTCCAGCTCGCCCGCCTGATTGGAATTTTTGGCATGATAGAGGATATGCTTCTTGACGGCGGGGCCGTTGTAGACGATGTCCTTTTCCCGCTCTGTCAGATCGCGGAAGGGGACGTCTGTACGGACGCCCATCGCCCGACAGACGTCGGTCATCAGCGACCACATCAGCGTATTCCACGGGGCGACCGCGCCCTCGTCAATGGTGAGGGAGTCATCCGGGATCAGCGTATCCCGGTCCACCGTGCGCACGATCCCGGTCCCGCCGCAGGTACGGCAGGCCCCCTGGCTGTTGAAGGCCAGTTCCTCGGCCGATGGCGCAAAAAAGACCGCGCCGCATTCCGGGCAGGTGAGGGACTGCCCCGCCGCTACGGCGAGTGTCGGGGGCAGGGAGTGGCCGTTTGGGCAGCGATGGCTGGCCAGCCGGGAAAACATCAGCCGCAGGCTGTTGAGCAGCTCCGTCCCGGTGCCAAAGGTGCTGCGGATCCCCGGAACGCCGGGCCGCTGGTGCAGCGCCAGCGCCGCGGGAACGTAGAGTACCTCGTCCACATCGGCCTTCGCGGCCTGCGTCATGCGCCGGCGGGTATAGGTGGAGAGCGCCTCCAGATAACGCCGGGACCCCTCTGCATACAGGACCCCTAGCGCGAGAGAGGATTTTCCGGAGCCGGACACACCGGCAATGCCGACGATTCTGTTGAGCGGGATATCAACGTCAATATTTTTCAAATTGTGGACCCGCGCGCCCCGAATCTGTATGGACTGCGGTGCGTCTGTCTCGCGCCTCATGGGAGCACCTCTGTTTCCTCCCGCCGTGGTGACACACAGCGGATGTTTTAATGCTTTTATTATATCATATTTTAATACTGGGGGACAAGCTGAGCGGAATCCATGCAGCACCGGGGGCGGACGCGTTTTTTTTGGAAGAGGAGGAGCAAGGAAGCAGATGGATGGCTTATTTTCTGTCGCAGACAAAAAATAAGCCGGAGCAAAGCGAACTTTGCTCCGACGTGTGTGAATGTTAGAAAGAAGATGTTTATAGCAAGAGTGAATGTATATATATTTCTATGATTCAACAAATGTTTTTTTGCCTGACTGATATGAAATGAAGTTTCGCCGCATGTGCGGGCAAAGAACTTCAAAATAGAAAAAACTGCGGTCGCGAATTTGCAACCGCAGGTCTGGCGGAGAAGGGATAGCTGTGGGTCAGAGTGTAGAATCCGTGCAGAGAAAGCCATCAGCGGACGAGTACGATCTCGATTGTCCTACCCGAACTGCTGGCGGAGGTGGAAAAGATCGCGGCATATGCGTTTAACGACACAACAATACAGAAATGGCTGCCGTGGGTGAAGGGCAGCGTTTGAACGCGGGCGACGCTTACTCCAGAGCGCGAAGAATCCGCTCCCGCTCTCTGCTGCCATTGGTGGCAAGCCGTAAAAAGGGAATTCCATATTTTCTCAAAATGGCGTCTTTGAGCGCATCGCGCCGAAGCTGCTCCGGACTGTTTTCATGGAAAGCAAAGCCATCCACTTCCACCACCAATTTGCAGGACTTATCCTGCTTATAATAGATGACAAAATCCAAAGAAGCGCGGTTGTTGACATAAGTCAATTCTTCTTTGCTGAGGTTCTCCACGGTATTTAAGAGGTTGCGCAGCAGCATCCCCTGTGCGTAGCTGAAACGATCGTATTGCGGCTGTGTGAGGATTTCCTCCAACAGCACGCGGAGCGCCTCTTCTGATTGATACCGTGCCGCCGGATTCATCTTGGCCTTCAGTGGGAGTAGCTTGCGGGAATACTGCTTATACAGCAGGTCGAAAACCGATACCACCTGACTTTCAATGACATTTTCATCGAGCGTGCTGTACTGCATATAGCGGATCAGATCGCCGATGTTCTTTCCCTTTTTATAAAACAAATCGTGATCCGTAACCAAAACGAATTGCTTGACAGCACGGGATACAGCTACGTTTACCATATGGGGATCGTCCACGAATTCCAGGCCTTGCTGGCCCTGCCATGAACTATCCAATACGGTGGACAATATCATCAAGTCTTTTTCACGTCCCTGATACTTGTGGACCGTATCGCTTTCGATCCCGTCCGGCATCAGGCTGCTGGCAACATTCGCCTGCTTGCGGTACGGTGTTACAAAGCCGATCCGGCTATTCTCGGCTGCGAGATCGGGATTTTTCAAAATCTCTTCAACCGTTACATCCAGCTCCCGCTGATTATATGTTCCCCGTTTTTCTCCACGCGTAACTCTGCGCATATGGTTTCCCTCAGCCGTTTTATACAGTACAAGCGGGGTGTGGAACAAATCCGGATTCGTATAGGGAATCAGCTTGCCGTCATAATATTTTTGATTGCAGAATTCGATGATTTGAGGGTGACAGCGGTAATGCTCTCGGAGGACGACGCGCGGCAGATGATCGCCGTATAACGCGATGATAGAGGACAGAATGCTGTGGTTAAAATAGTTGTATACGGGCTCCGGCGGAATGTTTTTCAACTGAGGTTGGATTTTTTGATCGGTGATCTGGGGAAGCTGTTTTAGATCGCCTACCACAATGACATTGCGGCAACAGGAAAAAACCAGCACACCGGTAATCAAGTCCACCTGTGACGCTTCATCGATAATGACATAATCAAGCAAATAGTTCTGCGGAATGGAGCGGCGCAAGGCATGCGTCGTACTGAGGATAATGGGGTAGGCCGCGATAAACTGCTGGAATATTACCTTAAAGTTCCTTATTGTAAAGCTGCCGTAGGTTTGGCCGCTGTGGCTTTGATATAGACACTTGCGAAACAGCTTTTCAGAAACCTGTTGATGCTGTTCCAGCAGTGTGTCAAACGAGGCGCTGTTCAGCCGCCCCTCCAAAGAGGCGATATCATTCTCCAGTTTTTGAATTTGCTTTTGGTAAAATGCCCGTTCAAGCAACAGCAATACAGGCGTCTTCTTCTGCTGCATCTTTCGGAAAGCGCCCCGGTATTTTATGAGCATTTTCAGCTTGTATGTCAGCTTTTCCGTATACTCGTATTCTTTTGCCAGAGAGGTTTCCACCAGGAAAGAAAGAATACGGTTTGAATTTGCTCTGAGCAGGGGGAGCTTTTTAATTTCGGCCACATCCTGACGGCTGTAATACTCATTGAAATGCTCCTGCTCCAGCTGCCATGCCTGCAATTCCTGTTTCAGCTGCGCCCTTTTTCGATCGATCTTCAACAGGGTGTTCAGCCGCACATTCAAGCTCTTAATCATTTGGACAAGATCTTCCCTTTTTTCGGGACAGTCCCAATCATCTACATGGGCCACCGGTGGATGGGCGAAAAAAGCTTCTTGATTCGCCTTTTTCCCAAGTAATGCCGTGAGAAAACCGTAGCCTTTCTTTTCCATTTTTTCAATCACATTTTTGACCGCCTCATTGTTATTGGAAACCACTGCCACGGTTTTTCCCTGAATCGTTACAAGGTTTGCTAAGATGTTCAAAATTGTTTGTGTTTTTCCTGTACCAGGCGGCCCCTCAATCACGGATATGGAATGGGTAAGGGCGTTTTCAAGCGCAGCTTTCTGGCTGAGATTAAAACGGAACGGGAAAATGACACCGTCCATAGACGGCGTTCTGTTCTCAACAGGCTGACGATTCAAATACCGTCCTAACACGCTTTCCGGATGAACAAAGGTTAGCTGATCCATCTCTTTCTTTAAAAAAGCCTCGATCTCCGGTTCATTTGCTGTGTACCCTGAAATCTCATGCAAATACGCTAGGATCTGCTGAGCCTTTTCACGGGAGGCTCCATTTTCCACAAGCGAGAGCTCTTTAGACGTTACCGTTTGCCAAGCGTCGCTTTTTTGGATAATCCGTATGCGGTATCCAAAATCGAGTATGAGCCGGGGTTCATAAACGGGCATTCCGTTCACATAGGCCACCTTTCCAGTGAAGTCGAGTTTTTTGGGTTTTTCCAGGACCATCACGTTTGCCTCGTTATAAGAATAGGAATGTCCGTCAATATAGGTTATCTGTATTTTATTGGTGTCGGGAACAGGGGAATGGGTGGCAACCGCCTCCGTTTTGTCCTCGCCTTTGACGAGGATCATTTCTTTTTCTATGTTCATAATACGATATCCTTTGAAAACTCAATACTTTTTGTGCAGATATTAAAAGTATAACTATGTCTTAAATTTTATCATTAATTTAAATGATTTTCAATATATATATAAAATATCAAATTTTATAAGTGGATATACCGCCTTGTATAAATTTAATAAAGTCCTCTAATACTGTTGAAGACAAAGTCTCTTTTTCAATCTGATCTTATCTATTTATACGATTTCACACCGTTCCGGCATACGATTAGGGCAAAAGCAGGGACAGGAAAATCTGATAACACAATATAACGAGGTGCGGTAATCGGGAAGCTATGATGTGTGTACGAATATATGATTTTGGAGGATTACAAAATGGAACAGTACATTTAAAACGAGCTAATTGGGGTGCTGCTTTTGCGATCCGATGCGAAGACGTTTTCCCGGATCTGTCGTTGCGATGGTTCAAGAGCCTTTGTTATCATGAAAAAGATGTCTGTTTTTAAGTAGCCACGCGAGTAGCCATAGAGCAATTTTTTATAATTTTATGCAATTTTTTAAAATTGATTTAAGGGCAAACGAAAAGCCCGCAGCCGTTGATACTGCGAGCTTTTCGTTGATAATGGCGGAGAAGGGGAGACTCGAACTCCCGCGCCGGTTACCCGACCTACGCCCTTAGCAGGGGCGCCTCGTCACCAACTTGAGTACTTCTCCATGGTAACTTGATTATCTAAAATATGCATTTGTGTGCAGATTGGCGGAGAGAGTGGGATTCGAACCCACGGTACGTTGCCGTACGACGGTTTTCAAGACCGTTCCGTTATAACCACTTCGGTATCTCTCCACGTGATGCAACATTGATTTTATCATATAAGAATGCCCTTTGTCAAGGATTTTCTTTTGGAATTTGCGGGTGGGAGGGGGAGGATTTTCCCCCCCCTGCAAACCGCAGGGCTGCCCCATCCCAACTGCGCAAACGCGCGAACGGCCCCTGCCCAATCGACCGGACAGGGGCCGTGATTTTTATTCGGCGTCGACTGCGAACAGCCGGATCTCGCGGGGGGCAAGCTCTAATTCCAGCGCCCCTGCCGCATTCAGTGTGGGGCCGCCCTCGGGATAGATTGTCCGCAGGGTGTGGCTGCCGCGCAGGGAGTATTTCTCCAGCGGGACGGTGAATTTCTGCGGCCGGCCGGCCGGATTGCGGACGATGACGTAGCCTTTCCCCTCTTCAAATGCGGCATAGCCGTAGCACTCGCCGTTTTTGGGGACCCCGCCAAAAAATTCAGAGTGGCGCAGAATATGGAAATTTTCCTCCGCCCAGTTCAAGATCCTGGCGTTGATCTCCCACTTCTCATCGTCAAACATGGAGGGGCTGTAGTACAGCTCCACAAATCCGGTGCCGCGCATCATGCACATGAGCAGGTATTTGGTGAATTCCTCACCGGTGTAGCAGACGGTTTTGTGGGATCTGGCCGGCAGCGGGGGATTGTAGTTTTTCTTGCCGTAGCAGGGCTCGTGATTGTAAATGCAGCTGGCGGGGAACTGCTGCTGACGCACCACATAGTAGTCGTAGTACCGGCCGTCGCGGTAATTGAGGCACTGATCCAGATTGCTGCCGTCGCCCTCGTAGTACATATCTGCGCTGTTGTTGAGCCACACGGAGTCCACCCATTTGAGGAACCAGGGGCTGCAGTGGGAGTAGGAGGTCAGGTTGAGGTAGACGTCGGGGTTCACGGCGCGCAGGCGCTCAAATCCGGCGAGCCACTGCTCCCACAGGAAGGTGTAATAGTAGACGCCCTTTTCCTCCTTCCCGCCGGCGGGGTGGCCGTGCTTTTTGCTGCGGCAGGCCTGTGCGGAAAAGCCGTCCAGTTTAAAGTAGTTGACGTTGTAGTCCTTCATGAACCCGATCATCCGGTCGATCAGGGCGTCGATATATTTCGGCGCGCCGGTGCAGATATCAAGTGATTGGCGGCACGGGTAATAGCCGATTTTTTTCAGGTTCTTGGCGTATCGGTCCTGCTCGGTGTAGCCGCCGCGCGGGCCGAACCAGACGCCAAAGCCGGAGCCGAGCTCCTCCATGAGCTTTTTCTCCTCCGCAAAACCGTGGGGGAAACGCTCTTTTCGGAAGGCCCAGAATTCCGGCTTTTTATAGTCGACCCAGCCGTCGTCCACCACGTAGCTGTCGAGCGGACGGACGCCGTGCTCCCGCAGGCCCTTTTCCACCGCACGGAACGACTCGGCGATATTGTCGGAGGTGATATCCAGCATATTGTCATACCAGGAGTTGAACTGCAGGCGGAAGCGCTCCGGCCGGGCGAAGGTGCGCATATAGGCGAAAAAGGCGTTGTGGCAGGCGTCGTATGTGGCGGCGTCCGCCGCGCCGACCACACAGGTGTGGAACGGCACACTGCCGTCCGATGAACGGATATCCCGCAGCGGGCGCCCGGAGTAGACGGTGCACTGTGCGGTATCCCCGTGGATTTTATTGTCACAGGTGGGGAATTCTCCGCCCATAAAGAAGGAGCGCGGATAGATGGGCTGCCCGAGTGTCATGATGTATTTTGGAATGTGGACGCGGTGCTCAGGGAGCGGGATGCTCCACCGGAAATCGTCGGGCGCAAGCATGATTGTAAAGTATGTCAGCTTGTCGATCTCGATTCCCTCAGGGGCGTCAAGCAGCGTGGCCTGCGCGTGGAAAAAGTCGCCCTTGCCGGCCCAAAGCGCAAATTTTATATTGAAATCGCCGCTGTGAAGGGAAAGAGTGAGAGAATTTTCTGATTTGTCAAGTAATTCGGCTTTACACATATCGGAGCTGAGCGCCTGCGTCGTATGGCCGCGCCGATAAGTCAGTGTGAACAGCGTTTGGGGAGGAAGGGATTCCCCCGTCTTTTCGTTATGAAAGCAGAGCGTCGGCGTCTGCGATTCCAAGTTTAAGGTAAGCCGGAGCTTGCCGGCGTGTATGAGTTCCTGCTCCATGGTAGCACCATCCTTTAAATTTTCATGATCGATGAAAGTCAGCTTATTCTAACGTATTTTGCGGCGGGTGTCAACCGTTCGGGGGATTGCAATGAGAAAGGGAATATGATACAATAAAGCGCGAAAAAACAGATTGAAATATAGGCAAGTTTACCTTTTCTATCTGTCTGGGAATCAAGAATGGAGATGAAAAGATGAAAACGAAAAAAGGGTTGAAAAAAGCAGTGATGGTATTGATCTGTCTGATCTGTGCCGCCGCGGTCATTGCGGGCGGCGTGTGTGCGTGGCTCTTTATCCCGCGGAAGGGTGAGGCCTCCCACGAGATCTGGCTGAGCAGCGATTCGTTTGACGTCAGTCATTATCAGACCGTTGAAAAGGCGCCGGGGGAGGAATTTAAAATTCTTCAGCTGACCGATATCCAGATCGGTTCCTGGACGGAGATGTCCGAGACAAAGGCGCGCATTCAGGAGGCCATTGACGCCACGGAGCCCGACCTGCTGCTGCTCACAGGGGACAATGTGGAGGGCCTGATCGGCGGTGCGGTCCTGAAATCGCTTGGAAAATTTATCGACTCCTTTGGCATTCCGTGGGCGCCCATCTACGGCAACCATGACGGCGAGGGGAGTTATGACCTCAACTGGCAGGGCGATGTCTATGAGAGCTTTGAGCACTGCCTGTTTGAAAAGGGGCCGATCACCCTGTACGGCGTGGGCAATTATGCCTTCAACCTGACGGAGAATGGGAAGATCGTCTACTCCTTTATCATGTTTGACTCCGGCAGCTGGCGGACCTACACGGACGGCAGCGGGGGCTACGATTTTATCAAGGAGGATCAGATCGCCTGGTATGACTGGTATATCCGCGGCATCAGCGAAGCGGTGTACGGCGAGTATAATCCGGCTGCGGGCAAGGTGGTCCCGTCGGCGTGTGCGCTGCACATTCCGCTGCCGGAGTATGAGTACGCCATGCGCGATTACGTGGATGAGGACGGCAAGGGCGCCCCGCCGCAGGGGGACGGTAATACCGGGGAGAATCTGGAGGCCGTCTGCTGCCCGCCGATCAACAGCGGTCTGTTTGACCGGGCGAAGGAACTCGGCAGCACACAGGCCTTTATCGCCGGGCACGATCATCTGAATAACTCCGTGATTGAATACGAGGGGATTGATCTCGCCTATGGCTATAAGGTCACCCAGAATAATTACCATGATGACAGTGTGCTTGGTTATACGCTTATTACGCTGGCTCCGGACTGCTCGGAGATGACGTTTGAGCAGATCCCATCCGGGATTGCGCCGTAAATGTGCGGATCGCTGATCGGCGGTGTGGAAAACGGCGCGTGGTCAATATGGCCACATGGCGGCGACCTTTACGGGAGGGGCTGTGAGATGGTGGAATATGGACTGTCTACCTCGCTGAGTGGGCAGGACTGTTACATGGACCGGCTGACGGAGCTGAAACGGGATGGGATCTCCTGTGTGGAGCTCTGCCTGCGGCCGGAAAATGATGCTAAAGCCTGCCGGCAGGCGGCAGAGCGTGTCCAGGCGGCTGGGCTGCGCGTGTGGTCCATTCATCTGCCGTTCGGAGAGACAGTCGATCCGGCGGAGATCGATGAACGCCGCCGCGCGGAAAATATGGATCGGATCCGCAGCCTGATTGACGGGACGGCGGAACTCGGTGCGAAAATCTATGTGATCCACGGTTCTGCGGAGCCGGTGGGTGATGCGGAGCGGGCGCGTGCGCTTGAAGCCGCCGGGCGCTCACTGGAGGAGTTCACGTCACATATGGCGCCTCTCGGTCTGACGCTGGCGCTTGAAAACCTGCCGCGCTCCTGTATCGGACGTACCTCAGAGGAAATTGAATTCTTATTGGAGCGTGTGCCATGCCTGCGGCTGTGCTTTGATACCAACCATTTTACACCGCTGCATCCGGACGTGCGGCTTCGGCCGTTACAGTGCCAATTCCCTGCCGTTCACCGGCGACTGAATCCAGAGCCCGTCGAGGAGGGGAGCGCATATGCACGCCGTTTTGCGGAGAAGATCGTCACCGTACACCTATCGGACTATGACGGGATTGACGAGTGCCACTGGCATCCCGGCCAGGGGATTGTCGATTTTCATGGGATCCATCAGGCGTTGATGGAGGCGGGGTTTGCCTCGCCCTTGATCTTTGAACCAAACGAAAAATGCCGCGGCGTGAAGACGACCGGGGCTCGGTTAATACGCGGTTATGAGCACGCGATCGGCTTGGAGAAATCCAGAAATCCATACATATCTTGAAAGGGGTATTGGAAAGATGAAAACAGGAATTAAGGCAGTTGCCGCGTTCTCGGCGCTGGCAATCACGGCATGTGCGCTCGCCGGATGTAGCGGTGGGACGGAGCTGCATGCCGATCTGGCGCTGATGGAGAATACCAGTATTGATAAGTCCCTCCCGCAGGACGGGCAGGATGGCTGGTATACCGTGTTTGTGGACGACTTTGACCGGGAACAGCTCAATGACTCCTCGGTGATCGGCAGGCTTCGCAACGCGGACGGGACGCCGGGGGCGGAAATTACGACCGATATCTGGACGTACGCTCCGCACGACGTCCGGTGGGAGAGCCAGACCGGCAGTGAAGACCAGACCTCCTACTGGTGCCCGGAGACGGTGTCTCTCCGGGACGGAAAGGTGGAGATTATGGCGTATGAGACGCAGAACCACACCTGCGATCAGTGCCCCAAAAACGGCCGCTTCTGCGGTGGGATCGAGACGCGCCGCATCAATGAAGACGGTTCTTCCACCCAGCTTTTCTCCCAGGCGTATGGGTATTTTGAGGCCACAGTGAAATTCCCGGATGCGGACGGACTGTGGTCGGCATTCTGGCTCCAGTCCGTCAATCAAAATAACCCCTCCCATCAGGGGCTTGACGGGACGGAAATTGACGTATATGAGTCGGCCTTCCAGCGCAACAGGACATGGATGGGCCACGCCCTGCTGTGGGATGGATACGGCAGCTTTGCCAAGGTGGACGACGCGATCCTTGACACCGGGAAAGACCTGTATGACGGGTATCACACCTTTGCCCTCAAGTGGACGCCGGAGTATTACGTGTGGTATGTGGATGGTGTGGCCACTTGGGCCTCCATGGGCGGCGGCGTGGCCAAGGTGCCGGAGTTCCTGCGCCTGACGGTGGAGATGGATGCGGGCGACGGCTGGGGCCCTCACGGCCAAAAGATTGGGGAATTTGACAGCAGCACCCAGCCGGTCTTTTATGTGGAGCAGGTCAAGGTGATGCAGAACCTGAACTATCAGCAGTATATTTTGAATGACAGCCAGTTCCCATACAACGTTCAGGATAACGGTTGAGCACGGTAGAATAACAGTGGCCAGCCGAAAGCGGCATGCGTATTAGGAAAGTAAAGCAAAGCCCGCAGAAACAATGAGGTTTCCGCGGGCTTTGTTTTATGTCATGATGTTTTATAATACCTGTAATACTTAAAATCAAATCGCTCGTTTGTGGCGTGTACCAAAAGTGAGCGTGTATCGATAAATTGATAGCCGCACCGTTCTAAAACGTGTTGGGATTGGACATTATCTACAGCAACTGTACCAATTAAATATGGAATGTTATAATTTTCCAACGCCCATCCGGTTACTTCTTTCGTTGCCTCTGATGCAAACCCATATCCCCGATATTCTGCTAATAAATAATAAAATATTTCCGGTTCGTGCAGATCGTCATGTTTTCCCGCGCCGATCGTACCCATAAATTTTCCGGTTGGCTTTTCAAAAATTCCAAAAGAAATCGACCCATTTACGATGTCCATGGCGGAATATTGCGAAATTAACCAATTCAAAAATCCTTTTCCGCTTCCAAAACAAGACTTCTGAACATCATTCAGCGTTCGTTCGAAGTCCGGGTAATCGGCTTCGCAAAGTTCACGAATAATCAGCCGTTCCGTTATTATTTTCATCATGTCCCCATTCTATATTGCACATCTTGCATTCTTGGCGAGCAGGCAAACCGCCTGGCCATTTTCGAAACCGGCAATGGGCTCCGATGGCTTGGCATCGAGTCCTTTCCATAAAAACTCCCCGATCTCGTGTGGATGGCTCCTTTAAACATTTGGTGTTTGTGATGGATCTGCTGCCTTTTTCTGCGCTTTCTTTTTGCGTACGATCAGGAATGCCGCGATCGGGATAAAGGCGAATACGATCACAATGGCGCTGGCGAGGAAGATCTCCGGTGTGGGGACGGGCTTGACCTGACCGAGCTCCTCGTATGTCAGCCCGGTGTTCGTAATCACACCGGCGCCGATGTACGGTCCGGTCACCATTGGGATCAACACGGAGAAAAAGATGCGGATCCCCTGGAGCTGGCCGGCCTTGGAGTCGGGCGTATAGTCGCGGATGATGCCGCCAACCGCCGCGGCCAGCAGCAGGCCGGCACCGAGCATGATGCCACCGACAACGCCAAAGACGATCATGGAGCCCTTATCGCGGATCAGGTACACCCCAAGGAACCCAAGGGCCAGAATTACCGTGGTGGGGATCAGGAATTTGTACTTGCCGTATTTGTCCATCAGCCGCCCGAGGACAAGATTGGCGACAATGGCGATCACACCTGCGATTGCAACCACAGGGATATAGTTCTCATACCCCAGGTATTTTTGAATATAGATGAGCAGGTAGGGCATGTAGACCTGCTGCGCCATGCTGATGACAGCCAGCACGCAGAAGGCGATATACAGCAGGGTATTGTTCTTAACAGTAGAAGGGCGGAAGCCGTAGAAGATGTTGACAAAGTAGTTGCCTTTGTCCGGCTTGAGCTGCGGGGGATCTTTTATCAGAAAAATGCCGATGATCCCGGCCAGCGTCGTCAGACCGCCCACAATGAAGAAGAACGGTTTCCAGTTATTGGCCTGCGTAAAGGGGGCCAGCGCACCGAACACCACGACCATCCCCAGCAGCGGCATAATCGAGAGGACCGATTCCGTCTTGCCGCGCTGCTCCGGTACGGTGACGTCCGTCACCCAGGCGTTAAAGCATGCGTCGTTGGCCGTGGAGCCGAAGAAGGTCATCACGCAGTCCATCACCACCACGATGATGCCGGTCACGGTGACGGCGCTTGCCGCGCCGACGAGCTTGGCTGTGTTGTCCACCGTGATAAAGGCGAAGGCCAGGGTCGTAAAGCCCCAGATAAAATAGCCGCCGCAGATGAAGATCTTGCGCTTGCCCAGCCTGTCGGAGAGCAGGCCCATTAATAGCGTGGTAATTGTGGCGGTGGCGGCGCTGAAGGCCACCATGTTTGCAATCACGTTCGGATCGCCGGTGATGGTGTTGTAGACGTAGACGTTGAAAAACATGTTCTCTACCGTCCACGCCACCTGGCCGATCAGGCCAAACAGGATCAGCGGGATCCATATTTTAATGCTGACCTTGGTGCCCGACGTGAGCGGGCTTACGCTTTCTTTCTTTTTCATCTATTCTCCCTCCTTACAATATTTCCATCTTTTATTATACGATCTCGACTAAAAATTTCAATGTTATTTTTTTAATTTTAGAATATATTTATATTTCATGGCGGGGATGAAAATTATCTTTTGGATTCCGTAAATCGAAAGGACTCCTCGATCCAGCCGAGCAGTTCAGCGTCGAGCTGCTCCGGGCTGCTGATGGGCACATGGTGCGTCCAGCGGTTTGGGTAGGGCTCCACGGATTGGGCGATCCGTGGGGAATCGAGCCGGTAGTCCAGGCCGAAGGTGAGCGTGATGCAGTGTCTGGGCCATCCACCGGCCCTGCGCAGCGATACGATGGCGAAGGGATGCCGGGCCCAAAAGGAAATTTGTGTCTTTTGCACGCAGATGCGCGAAACCGGGAACTGCGCCAGAATTTTTTCCTCCAGCAGCCGGTACAGCGTATATTCAACATCCCTGTTTTCAAAAAAACGGAGGATTTCGATCTGAGTTTCGTCTGCCTGCATGATGGGCTCCTTTCCGCTGATGCGATGATCCGGGGAAGTGAAATGGGCGTTTTTCCCCGATGTGAGAAGTTGCGAAAAAAGGCGTTGACAGTCGGATTGTGGCTGTGGTAAAATAATATTCCTATAGACTTCAGTGAGCGCTGAATTGGGGGAACATATATGGCGATTTGGGAACTGTTCACGATTGCGGTCGGCCTAGCGATGGATGCGTTTTCCGTCTCGATCTGCAAGGGGCTTTCGGTGCAGCGGGCCACGGTGAAGCACTCCGTGATCACGGGGCTGTATTTTGGGGGCTTTCAGGCGCTGATGCCGCTGCTTGGATATCTGCTCGGTTCCGCGTTTGAACGGTTTATCACGAGTGTGGATCACTGGATCATCTTCATCCTGCTGGCACTGATCGGGATCAATATGATCCGCGAGTCGCGCAAAAAAGAGGAGGAGGTCAATTCCTCCTTCGGCGTGAAGGCCATGCTGCCGCTGGCGATTGCCACCAGTATTGATGCGCTCGGCGTCGGCATCACCTTTGCCTTTATGGCGGTGAACATCTGGCTCGCGATCGCCATCATCGGCATTGTCACGTTCGTCCTCTCCTTTGTGGGCGTCAAGGCGGGCAGCTATCTGGGCGCGAAATACAAATCCCGCGCCGAACTGATCGGCGGAATTGTGCTGATCCTCATCGGGCTGAAAATCCTGCTGGAGCACTTAGGCGTCATCAGCTGGTGAGATCCCCTTCGAAATGCGCGGCGCGTTGTCGGGCCACGCGGCTTTTCTCCCGCTTGCGCGGATGATCGGCATGTGGTAAGATAGGCTTGGATTCTGGAACAGGAGAGGCGTGGAAAAGATGGATATCCGTGACGTGATGAACAGCGGCAGATTGTATAACGACTTTGACGTGGAGGAATTCGCGGACAGACGGATGCGCGGGCGGGAGCTCGTCTATGAGTTCAACCACTCACGTCCCTATGAGGAAAAGCGGCGCGGCGCCATCCTGCGGGAGCTGTTCGCCGAGGTGGGCAAGGACGTCTACATCGAGCCGCCCATCCATATGTCCTATGGCTGCAACGTACACGTTGGGGATCACTTTTACGCCAATTTCAATCTGGTGATTGTCGACGATATCGATGTCTACATCGGCAATGACGTGATGTTCGCCCCCAATGTGACCATCAGTGTGACAGGGCATCCGGTGCACCCGGAGCTGCGCCCGCACGGCGATCAGTTTTCCGCCCCGGTGCACATCGGGGACCGCGTCTGGATCGGGAGCAATGTGGTGATCCTGCCCGGCGTGACGATCGGGGAGAATTCCGTCATCGGCGCGGGCAGCGTCGTGACGAAGGATATCCCGGCGAATGTTGTAGCCGTTGGCGCGCCCTGCCGCGTACTGCGCCCCATCACGGAGGAGGACCGCGTGAGCTACGCGATCAAGGGAAAACGCTTCTCCGCGCAGGGGTATTGCTCCACCGGCAGGGAGGAGTAAACGCTTTTAAAACTTAAAACAATCAGGCTGCGCCGCATGAGCTCATGCGGCGCTTTTTGCTGTTATTTGACATGGGCGGGGCGGTAGAAGATCATGGCCCCGGCGTCCGCGCATTTGGCGATACGAACCGGCAGCGGGAATCGGTTTCCGCGGCGGACAAGCTCCTCCGCCAGCCGGATCTGCGCGCGGATCTGCTCCGGCGGAACAGGATCTGCCCCATGCCCGCAGTAGTTCACGCACCCCTCGCTGAGCGAAAGAATGCGCTCCGCACCGGGGATCCATTCGCGCACAGTGGTACTGCCGGGCAGGAACAGGAAGAGAAACGGGTTGACATCATCCCCGCTGAACACGATCTGGTCCTCGACAAGCTTGAATATCACGGAGCCGCGCGTATGTCCGGGCGTATGGTAGACCTCCACCGTCCGGCCGCCCAGATCAAACAGGTGCCCCTCCTCCATTGGAATCGGTTCGGCAGGGTGCTCCCCCGGGGTCAGGTCGCGCAGACCGATGCCGTATTTTTTGCGCGCCGGCCCCTGGAAGAGGAGCAGCCCGGCCCGCAGGGCGGGAGAGATCTTTCGGCTCATTTTTTCGTCGTCCGGGTGCACATAGTAATGCTTAAACCAGTTCTTGCCGCCCAGATGATCGGGGTGGCCGTGCGTGGCGGCCACATCCACCGGCAGGCTCGTGATCCCGCGCACCACGGCGACGATATTGCCGATCCCGGTACCGGTGTCGATCAGAAGCGCGCGCTTCTCCCCCACGACAAGATAGCAGTTGGCCACGTCAAATTCATTGATCCGGTAGATGTCCGGCTTCAGCTCAGTCACTTCAAAGTCCGTGCGGAGATTCCTCTTTTTCATGCGTTTGTCCCCCTTTGCATCCAGTATATCGGTTCCGCAGGAAAAGTGCAAGCAAAAAAGCGCCCGCGGGATAACCCCACGGGCGTGTAAGCAAAGGGAAAAATTATTCGTCGTCGTTTTCCCAGTTGTGCCAGACGTTCTGGATGTCGTCATTGTCCTCCATCATATCCAGCATCTTGTTCATATTGGCGATGTCGTCCTCATTGGTGAGCTTGGTGTAGGTGGCGGGGATGTACTCCACCTCCGCAGAGACGAAGGTATACCCCTTGGCCTCCAGATCGTCGCGCACACCGCCGAGGTCGTTCGGCTCCGTGCGGATCTCAAACACATCGCCGTCCGTCAAAAAGTCGACGGCGCCGGCCTCCAGCGCGTCCTCCATCACCTTTTCCTCGTCAAGCTCATCCTTTTCGATGGCGATGACGCCCTGGCGGGTGAACATAAAGCTGACGCAGCCCGTCTGCCCCATGTTCCCGCCGTACTTGTCAAAATAATGGCGGACGTCGGCGGCGGTCCTGTTGCGGTTATCGGTGAGCGTCTCCACGATCACGGCCACGCCCGAGGGGCCGTAGCCCTCGTAGACGATCTCCTCGTAATTGTCCGCCCCGCCCTCGCCGGCCGCCTTCTTGATGATGCGGTCGATATTGTCGTTCGGGACGTTGTTCGCCTTGGCCTTGGCGATGATGTCCTTCAGCTTGGAGTTGACGGCGGGATCGGGACCGCCGGCCTTGACGGCGACGGAGATCTCACGGCCGATCTTGGTGAATACCTTGGCGCGCTGATTGTCCGTCTTCTCCTTTTTCCGTTTAATGGTACTCCATTTAGAATGTCCTGACATGCTTAGACCTCCCGTTGATTTCCTGTTTCAAACACGCCTTATATACTACCATATCACAGGGAAAAGTGCAAGTGCCGCGTCAATCCAGACTGCGCTTGAACCCCTCGCCCAGGATCTCGCCGGCGTCACTGATGATGATAAACGGTTTGGGTTCAAATTCATGGATAATCCGGTAGGCGGTGGAGACCTGGTTGTTGCGCACGGCGATAATCAGCATACTCTTCTCCTTGCCGGTGTAGCCGCCGCGGACCGGGAGCAGTGTGACGCCGCGGTGCATCTCCGAGGTGATGGCGTCGGACATCTTGCGCGCGTTGTCCGTGACGACCATCAGCAGCTTGCCGCTGCCGGTGCGGTAGAGAATGGAGTCGATCGTCTTGGAGGAAATGAATACGACGATCAGCGCGTACAGTACGCTCTCCAGACTCTTGAAGACAAAACCGGAGATCAGGATCACGGCGCAGTCGATAAACAGGATCATCCGCCCCATGGGGATATACTGGATTTTGGTACGCAGCACACGGGCCAGAATGTCGGACCCGCCGGAGGTCGCCCCCCGCAGGAAGATCAGCGCCAGCCCGGCCCCGTTGCACACGCCGCCGAATACGACGGCCAGCAGCGGATTGCCCGTGTAAGCGGGGAGAAAGAGGGAAAAGAGATCGATCGCCGCGGAGAGCATCGCCGTCACAATCGCGGAGCGGAAGATGAACTTGAGCCCGATCACACGCCATGCGAGAATGAAGAGCGGAATATTGATAATAAAGCTCCACGTACCGATCTGGATCTGCGGCACCACATAGTTGAGCACAATGGCGAGACCGGTGGCTCCGCCGGCCGCAATGTGGTTGGGCGCTGTGAACATGGCCGTGGAGAAAGCGTAGCACGAACATCCCGCGATCCAGAACAGGATATCGATGGCGCCGCTCTTGGCCGTCTCCTTGGTAATTTTGCCGCGCAGAGAGAATTTTTTCATGCCGATGCCTCCTCGCATCCGTGCTCGATCACCCGAAAAAGCTCTTCGAGCCGTTTGAGATCCCCCTTGACGTACAGATATCCGAACAGCGCCTCCAGCCCCGTGGCATAGTGGTAGTCCTGGGAGGAGGCGTTTTTGGGCGAGTGGGAAGGGCTGGCGTTGCGCCCGCGGCGGAATGCGTCGGCCTCCTCCTCGGTCAGCAGCGGGCGGATCCGCTCATAGCCCGCCGCCTGTGCGCCGGCACATACGCGACGGACGGATTCCCGGTGCAGCGCGCCGGACGGGCGATTGCACTTTTTTAACAGGCTCGTACGCACCATCAGCTCATAGACGGCGTCCCCGATAAAGGCGAGCGCCAGCGGACTGTAGGTGTTCGCGCTGCCAAAGCCGGACAGATCGTTTTCCAAACCATCACACCCTCTCACAAAAGCGTTATTTCCCGCTTATGGGATATATTCAAACTCAAAATCGTAGATACTGACGGTGTCCCCCTCCTGCATCCCGCGCTCGAGCAGCGCGTCGATGATGCCGCTCTTTTCCAGCACGTGCTGGAAGTACTGGAGGGATTCATAGTCGTCCATATCGGCGCGCGCGAGGATGGGCGCCAACCACGGCGCCTCCACAAAATAGATGCCGTCGTGCTCGGTAATCGTAAATCCGCTGGCGCTCTTTTTCTCGAGCAGCTCCGCCGGGAGCTCCTCCGCCTCATAGATGCGGATGGGCGGCAGCTGCGCCAGCCGGGCCGCCACGGCGTTGATCAGCGCCTGCGTCCCCTCTGCGATGGCCGCCATCATGGGATAGAACTCGTAGCCGCGCTCCGTCACATATTGCTTAAAGCGCTCCACCTGCTCCTCCTCGGCCAAATCGACCTTATTCCCCGCCACGATCATGGGGCGGTCGGCCAGTTCCTCATTAAAGCTGCGCAGCTCCCGGTTGATCGTCTCAAAGTCCTCGATCGGGTCGCGTCCCTCACTGCCCGCCACGTCCACTACGTGTACCAGCAGGCGGCAGCGCTCCACATGGCGCAGGAATTCGTGGCCGAGCCCCACGCCCTCGCTGGCGCCCTCGATCAGGCCGGGAATGTCCGCCATGACAAAGGACGACCCCTCGCCCATGCTGACCACTCCGAGCACGGGGGACAGGGTGGTAAAGTGATAGTCGGCCACCGTGGGCTTGGCCTGACTGACGACGGACAGCAGCGTGGACTTGCCCACATTCGGGAAGCCCACCAGACCGACGTCGGCAAGGAGTTTGAGCTCCAGCCGGATCTCCCATTCCTCGCCGGGGGCCCCGTTTTTGGCAAAGCGCGGGACCTGGCGCGTGGGCGTGGCAAAGTGCGGGTTCCCCCAGCCGCCGCGGCCGCCTTTGGCGGCGGTAAAGGTGTCGGTCCGGGACATGTCCGCCATCACAGCGCCGCTCTCGTTTTCCCGGATGATCGTGCCGCGCGGCACACGGATCACAAGGCTTTCGCCCTTCCGGCCGTTGCGGCGGCCTCCCTGGCCGTCCTGACCATTTGGGGCGGCATATTTCCGCCGGTAGCGGAAGTCCGCCAGTGTGGAGAGATTGTCGTCCACCTGAAAGATGATGTCGCCGCCGCGGCCGCCGTCCCCGCCGTCGGGGCCGCCGGCCGCTACGTATTTTTCCCGGTGGAAGGAGACGGCGCCGTTGCCGCCGTTGCCTGCCTTGATGTGAATGACTGCGTAATCTACAAACATAAGCTTCTCCCGCCTGAATTTCCAGATACTGATAAAAATAGTATATCACATCTCGGGCCAAATAAATACCCCTCTTTGTCCCCGAAAAAGGGAAAAGAGAGGTGTTTATGGGCACGGATGGACCGCCGGCAGTCATTCTCTGGGGATCACGGTGTTGTTGAGCAGATCGCCGGCGCGCACATCGAGCGCATCCGCGATGTTATATAGAATCTCGACGGAAAAGGAGCGGATGATATTCGGCGCTTCGATCGCGCTCAGATGGGAGCGGCTCATATGTGCTTTTTCCGCCAGGGCCTCCTGCGAAAGGCCGCGCAGCTTGCGCACCGCGCTGATCGTCAGGCCCAGCTCGATGAATCGGTCACGGTTTTTGAATTCGATGTCTTCTTTCATGAGCGGCCCCCCAATCTTTTATTACAATCTAATTATAATAAAGATAGGATTCCTTTTCTGCTTTATAAAATGTGCTGTTGACTAAAATATAAAGCAATCGTATAATATTTAAAGTTTTGTGTCGCCAATTTGTCTTCCGGTGTATCCGGCGATTTGCAAAATGGGAAGAAAAACTCCTTCGACGGAAAATATTGTGCTGATTTTACAGTTTTTACATTTATTCTTTGTCAGTTGGGATAAATACAGTTTAATTACAAATTGGAAAAATGCCCCTATAATAGTTGAGAAAGTGGGGATATCGCCGGTGACAATCGAGAAATTTCTATCAGATTTTTTAAAAATTCAGGATGGCAATGTCAGAAAGGAGCTGTCGGATTGCGGAGAGATCCGCCATTTGAAGAAAGGGAAAATCCTCTTTTATCAGAGCTATGAACCGGAATATATAGCCTTTTTGCTGCGCGGGATCATGCGTTCATTTGTCATTAATGAGCGAGGGGGGGATTCAACCGAATGCTTCGACTATGAATTCGGCTGCCCGGTTGTCCCAAGCCTGCCGATGAATGCGCCGGCCAGTGTGAATATTGAGGCCGAGACGGACAGCGAGCTGATCCTTTTTCCGATTGAACCGGTTGTAAAGCTGATTAATACGAATATTGAGGTTGCAAAAATATATAACGCTCTAATGTGCAGATCCATGCAAAAATATGTCTGCCTTTCCAGGGTGTTGAATCAGTATACCGCCGCCGAGCGGTATGCGTGGTTCCTGTCGGAATATGCGGAGCTCCAGGGAAGGGTCAGCAATAAAAATATTGCGTCATTTTTAAATATGACGCCCGTCACCCTGAGCTATATTCGCAGAAAAACTGCTGCAGGTCACGCAAAAGGGCGGTAAATAAGGGGAATGTGTTCCGGGCTGTTCAGCGGCGGGGAATGGGGGAATCGGTACCGCTCACCGTTCCCCGTCCTGATACAGTTTGGAATTCATTTGATATTATGAAATTACAGGAGGATAAAACGATGAAAAAGAGTCGGATATTGGCCGCAGTTATATCGCTTGCAATTACGGTTGCAGTCCTGCCTACGGGACTTGCGGTGTTTGCGGCGGAATCGGATTCTGCCGATCCGCCGGTGGGCACGCCCGTGAACGAGCTGCCGATAATTGGCCCGCAGACAACGGGTGAGGACAGCGGAGGTTCTTACGGATGGAATGTTTTGTACCCCAACGGCGATTTATACACCATTGGAAATGGCCGGACACTGATGGCTCGGAATGTAGAAAGTTATGCGGGGATCTATTTCAGTGATGGCAACTATGTCGGTAACAATTTATATAACGAAGGATATCTGATCCAGTCTCCGGATGATACCCTCTGGGAATGGCGCTGGGATGCGGCAGAGCAGAAGAGCAGCCAAAAGGAAATTGTTCGGGATGTCAGATGGTATTCATCCGAAGGGGATTATGCGATTCTGAATGATGGAAGCCTGATTGCCTTGAATGCACCCGATCAGATTCTGATGGATGATGTAGCGACAGTGGTATATGACCGTGCTCTTCAGAAGGACGGGACGCTGCGCAAAATAGGCGGCAATCAGAATGGCGCGATAATTGATACCGATGTTACCGGGGTGTTCGGCGAGTATGGTGAATTTTACACCAAGGCAGATGGAACATATTATTATAGTGATTACGAGGAAACAAAAACGCGGATTGCTGATTTTGAGGCAAATGAGATTGTAACAAATTATGGTAAAGATTATTTGATTTACGACGGAACATTGTATAAGGTTGTCTACGAATATGGCGAAGCACACGAAAATGGCTATATAGAAATAACAAATGGGTTTGAAGGTTTCTGGGCGGCTAATGGCAACTGGTGTATTGCAAATGGAAAAATTTGCAACATGGATGGTGAAGAAATTGCCCTTCCATTCCCGCAGGAGGAGATTGCAAAATACGATGGAGCTTTCGTTTTGAAAACGGACGGAACGCTGTGGCAGTGTACCTATGGCCATGGTTCTGTAGAGCATGATACGCCCCAGCTTGTGATGACCCATGTCACAGAATTTGCGGCAGATTCAGATCGAACCTGTATCGCTGTACGTACGGATGGATCAATATGGTATAGCAACGATTGGCAGGAAGTGCTCCAGTTTAAGCAGGTTGCTGGTCCTCTCGAATCTTCCGATCTTACAGATCCGCCCGTAGGTGCGGATGCTGCAGTGTTGCCCATGATCGGGAATTATACGCTGGGGTATGGTTATAACGATCCGGTCACTGGTGAACCGGGAGCCTCGTCCGGCTGCGGCGAGGGCTTCAATGTTCTGTATCCCGATGGCTCTCTGTATGTGATGGATGTACGGGAAAATAAAAAAACACTGGTTGCAGAGAACGTAACGGCGTATCAGGGCGTCAACAATTATTGCGGCGAAGAGCTGTATGCGACCAACTATCTGATAAAAGATAAGCAAAATGTACTCTGGAATTGGGGGTATGATGAGGCCTCTCAGGAGCGCACGCAGGAAAAACTGGCGGAAAACGTTCAGGCGTTTACCCCCAGAGTGGCGCTGCTCGCGAACGGAGATCTGATTGATTTGAAAACCTCTCAGGTGATTATTCAGGATGTCAAGGAGATCAGTTATTCCCATTATTTTCTGGAGCCCCACAGTTCTGAACCATATGTATTGCTTAATGATGGAACATTGCTTACATTTATAGGTTCCCACTGGGAGGAGCCGCAGGTCATTGACACCGGCGTGTCCGAAATAGCAAATTCATGGCTTATTGATGCATGGGGGAACAGGTATCCGTCGAGGAGCTGTTTCTATATCAAGGATGGCGCCACCTATGAGGGCGGATGGTCCGTTACAGAAAAACTTTGTGATTTTCCGGCTACGGAAATTCAGGAAATGTATTATCACGGATTCCGTTATGCAGTAAAGGATGGGAATGCACTCTACGAATGCAACACGTATGAACATATCAACACCCTGCTGACAGAGGACTTTAAGGAGTTCAGCGGAGATGGGTACCGCACAAATGCGGGAACCTACGGCGTTTTGAATGGAACATTCAGCAATGCGGGAAATACGCTGCCCTTCTCCGCGGATGAAATCGATAAAGTGAGCGGCGGGTTTGTATTAAAAACAGATGGTACGCTTTGGAAATTGCAGGAACAGAGTGCGACCTTTTCCCTTACAAATTCCGGGGATGCCAGATCGGCGGATGATCCGGTTTTGCTGCTGACGCATGTCGCGGATTTTTCCAGTGCCATGTACGGATATTTTGATGATCAAACATTGGTCGAGCAATTCCTGTGCATTGCAGTTCGGACGGACGGCTCGGTCTGGGGACATGACACTCAGGATACGTCTGGAGCATTTACAATGCTTGCGGAGCCGCTGGAGGGTACGCAGACACCGGAAACTCCGCCTGTGGATGGCGGAACGACAAATCCCGGCGGCAGCCAGACCCCTTCCGACGATGTGGAGGATGGCGGCGATTCTGCCAACCCCGGTACAGGCGACAGCCTGACCGCGCTTTCCGCCGGTACTGTTGCCGCAGCGGCGGCCGGCGTGCTGCTGGTCACGAGGAAAAAAGTCCGGTAAATAGTCCATACTTAGAAATCACGATGGAGCCGCAGTGGAGCTTCTCCCTATCCCTGCGGCTCCTCGAGGTGTTTATAGGGGAGCGAGGGAAGCAAAAATGGCTCAAAAAAAGCAGCTCCAAAAGAGTAATATATCCGCGCGCCCGCTGTGGTGGTTCCTGTTCTTAACGCCGTTTGTGTTTGGGATGTACTATGAATTCACAGCCTGCATGGCCGGCGTTTTCCTGAGCGGATACTGCCTGACCGTCATATTCAAACGCGGGCAAATCACGGCGCGTATCAGTATGGAGAGCGTTGCGGTCGTGCTGATCGTATTCGGCTATCTGTTCGCCACATTTTGGGCGGTGGACAGCGGTATGGCGTGGACGGGATTTTTAAAGTTTTTCCCGCTGCTCCCGTTCTGGTATCTCTGGACACAGCTGGAATCGGATCAGCGGCGTGCGATGTTTTCCGGCATCCCGCTGTCCGGGATCGTGATGACGCTGATCTCCTATCCGGCCCGGTGGATCGAGGCGCTGAATCCGTACTTTTTCAGTGCGGACCGGTTGGGGGGATTTTTTCAGTACTCCAATTCCTTCGCCCTGTTTTTACTGCTCGGGATCATTGTGCTGGCCTTTGACAGCCACCCGCTGTGGCAGCGGATCCTCGGGATGGCCGTATTGCTGTTCGGAATCCTGGCAACGGGCAGCCGGACAGTGTTCTTTGTCCTGATTGCAGTGGTGCTTCTCCTCTGCATTGGAAACAAAAAGATCCGCTGGCCCCTGCTGGGGATTACCGGCGGCTTGATCGTGATCAGCGTACTGGTGGTTGTATTTACCGGGAACACCCAGACAGTCGGCCGCTTCCTGACCACCTCGCTCTCCTCCAGTACGCTGGTGGGGCGTTTCCTCTACTATCTGGATGCGCTCCCGGTCCTTGCAAGCCATCCGTTCGGGCTGGGTTATCTGGGATATTTCTATATGCAGCCGGAATTTCAGACGGGCGTCTATGTGGTCCGGTTTATCCATAACGACTATTTGCAGCTGTTCCTGGATATCGGGTGGATTCCGGCCATTGGATTCGTAGCGGCGCTGGGCAAAAACTTTTTTTCAAAAAAGACGGATTTTTTCCGCCGGTTGCTGATCTTCGCAATCGCGGCCCATATTTTCCTCGATTTCGATTTACAGTTTTTAAGTATCTTCTTTGTGCTCCTGATGGCGCTCGACGGCGAATCCGGGAAGGACAGGCAACTTTCACTCAAACGCCCGGCGCGATATATCCTGGGCGGGAGCCTGTGCGTGATCTCCGGCGTACTGCTGTATTTTGGCAGCGCACTGTTTGCGGCATATCGGGGAGATCATGAGAAGGCCGTGGAGCGGTATCCCCAATATACGGAGTCTCAGCTGGTGCTCCTTGCGCATGCCCCCACGCCGAAACGTGCGGAAATTCTGGCGGATCAGCTTCTGGAGCAGAATCCGTATGTGCCCCTTGCCTATGACGCCAAGGCGCTTCTCAGCGTCATGGAAGGGGATTATGCGTCGATGATTGCATATAAGGATCGGTCCATTGGGATCGCGCGTTATG
This sequence comes from uncultured Oscillospiraceae bacterium, assembly GCA_949293315.1. Taxonomy (GTDB): domain Bacteria; phylum Bacillota; class Clostridia; order Oscillospirales; family Acutalibacteraceae; genus Onthovicinus. The sequence continues at coordinate 211,320 of CASFCH010000009.1, forward strand.
CACAGGAGGAGTATGAGGACTACTACACACTGCTGCGGCGCGCGCTGGAGGCGTGCGAGCGGTCCGGAGACGGGGCGGGTGCGGATATGTGCCGGGACAGGCTCAAATCACTGCCCACGGTCATGCAGGCGGTCGTAGACAGCTCCAGTGCTCTGGCGTGGAAGATCGACGACAGGCCGGAACTGGCGCTTTCGGCGGAGGCGCTGGCGTATATCGAACAGTTATAACAGGAAAAACCGGCCTTTGGCACTGTGCCAAAGGCCGGTCGGCTATCTGCGGACCGCAGATATTAACGTCCCTTCTCCTGTTTGACACGCAAAATGCGGGAGGCATTGAGCACCGCGAGCACGGAGACGCCCACGTCCGCGAACACGGCCGCCCACATGGAGGCCAGGCCCAGCGCGCCGAGCAGCAGCACGGCCATTTTTACGATCAGGGCGAAGGCGATATTGAACTTGACAATGCCTATGGTTCGGCGGAAGAGGCGGATGGCCTCCGCCAGGCGGGAGGGGCGGTTGTTCGTCAGAACGATGTCCCCGGCTTCGATCGCCGCATCCGTGCCCAGCCCCATCGCCACGCCGACGTCCGCCGTCGCGAGCACGGGCGCATCGTTGATCCCGTCGCCGACAAAGACAGTCCCGGCGCTGCCCTGCCTCAGTTCCTCGAGGGCGGTAACCTTGTCCTCGGGGAGCAATCCGGCGCGGTACTCCGTAATGCCGCACGCCTGCGCCGTCTGGGCGGCGGCGTTTTCATTGTCCCCGGTGAGCATGACCACGTGCTTTACGCCTAATTGCTTCAGTTCGCGGACAGTCTGCGCGGCGTCATCCCGGACGGTGCCGGACACCTGCACTGCGCCGATCAGTTCACCTGCCACGCACACATAGACCTGCGCGGGCGGCAGGGCGGAAATATCCAGCCCGGATCGTTCCATCATGGCTTTCCCGCCGCACAGGACTTTTTTACCCAGCACCTGCGCGGACGCGCCGTGCCCAGGCGTCTCCTGAAAGTCGGCTATGGCGGCCTCGTCTGTCTTGCCATAGGCGGCGACGATGGCCTTTGCGATCGGGTGATTGGAGTAGTATTCGCACCCGGCGGCGTATTGAAGCGTTTCCTCCTCCGTGTGGCCGGGGGCGGGGATCACCCTGCTGACGGCGAGTTCGCCCGTGGTGAGCGTGCCGGTCTTATCAAAGACGACCGTATCGGCCTTTGAGAGCTTTTCAATAAATTCGCCGCCCTTGACGAGAATGCCCCGCTTGGAGGCGGCGCCGATCCCGGCAAAGAAGCTCAGCGGGACGGAGAGCACCAAGGCGCACGGGCAGGAGGCCACCAGGAAGATCAGAGAGCGGTGGATCCACTCGCCCCAGTTCCCTGTGATCAGGGAGGGGATCACCGCGAGCAGGACTGCCGCCGCGACGACGGCCGGCGTATAGATGCGGGCAAATTTGCTCACCGTCCGCTCGGCCGACGCCTTGCGGGAGGCGGCGTTTTCCACCATGTCGATGATGCGGCTGGCGGCGGAGTCGCCATAGGAATTTGTCACTTCAATTTCCAATGTGCCGGAGCCGTTGATCATGCCGCTGAGGGACTGCGTCCCGGCGGAGGCCTCGATCGGGATGCTCTCGCCCGTGATGGCGGAGGCGTCCAAACTCGACTGACCGCTGCGGACAGTGCCGTCGAGCGGGACGCGCTCAAAGGGAAGTACGGTGATGACTGTCCCAATGGCGATTTCTTCCGCGCGCTTTTTCACCAGTGTGCCATTCTCCATTACATTGGCCGTGTCGGGGCGGATCTCCGTCAGTGCTGCGATTGACTTCTTGGAGCGGTTGACGGCGAATTCCTCAAACATCTCACCCACCTGAAAGAAGATGGTCACAACCGCGGCCTCCGGGAATTCCCCGATGATGCAGGCGGCGATCACGGCGATGGAGACGAGCAGATGCTCGTCGAGCCGGAGTTTGAGCAGGGCCCTGATCCCGTCGATCAAGACGGGATATCCGGCCAGCACTGCCGCCGCTGCAAAGGAGATATTTGAGACAAACTCCGGCAGGCTGTCAAACAGGCGCAGGATAAATCCGGCCGCCATCAGGACAGCGGCAATGATGAGGGAGACAACAGGCCAGAGACTTTTTTTGCCGCCGCCGCTGTGGCTATGATGATCGTGGCTGCAGCCGCAGTCCAGATCCATTTCCGCGGGCGTGTGGCTGTGTTCCGCGCGCGCCTGCATGGGGCATGCCTCCTGTTTTTTACGCATTCTCCATCAGTCCTCTCTTGTGCAGGATGTGTTCCAGGCCGGCCTGGAAGATGGTGTGAACGTGCTCGTCATCGAGCGCGTAATAGATGGTTTTTCCATCGCGGCGCGGGCGGACGAGCCCGGCCGAGCGCAGGATCCGCAGCTGATGGGAGACGGCACTCTGCCCGGCATCGAGCACCTCCGCCAGATCTCCGACGCACATCTCGCGGTCGAGCAGGGCGCACAGGATGCGGATCCGTGTGCTGTCTCCAAACACCTTGAACAGCTCGGACAGATCATACAGCACCTCGATGTCCGGCATATTCAGCCCCTGTGCGCAGTGATGGCAGCAACTGTCCTCCGCCATTTCCGAGGGGATTGATGCCTTTTTATTCACATCGGCCATCGAAAAAACCTCCAGTTTAAAATGTACATATGAATATATATTCATATGTTTGCTTTTATTATATGCAGTTTTTCCGGGAAAGTCAATACTTGTTTTCAAATTGAATAAAAATTTACACATGTGTTTTGGAAAGAACTTTTGTCGGCAGCGGATCCGTGAATACTGCGGCGGGAGGATGCCTGTTTGCCGGGAATCAACTCCGGACTGCGGTTAGGGGGCTCAGGCACTGAAGCGGCGGCACCGGCGCTGGCCTGCAGGGCCCCGTGCGGGTGGAGGGGAGGTGTTTTCGGATTTTCGTGAGTGTCCGTATTTTCAACGTGAAAGGCCGGCCCTGATTTACAATACCAGGGCCGGCCCTTGCATACGGCGCTTAAATCGTCATCAATACTGCGATACGTTGGCGTTCTCGTAAGTGGAGTGCTTATTGACATTGAGCAGCTCGTCGATATAGAAGTTGCTGCGCTGATCGAG
>CASFCH010000010.1 GCA_949293315.1 uncultured Oscillospiraceae bacterium
CGTCCGCCTGATCCCTGCGATCGGAAAGGATGTGGGGGATGAGCTGAACTTTGGCGGGCTGCTGGGGAGCGGCCCCGTCATGGCGGTGAGCAAGGCCTCCCCGCTGCGCTTCATCTCCCGCGGCGGCAGGATCCCAGCGCCGATCCAGTCTTTAAAGAATTAATTTTGCCTTGTTTTTTTATTGCGCCCCTTTTGCGCACACGGCAGTTTAAATGTAAAAATTTCCCTCCCAGCGGCACGGAAAGCGCTGTGTTTTTTTGAATAAAGCGCGGTTTTCGACTCATACTAAGCATGAACGCATAAAAAGGAGTTGAAAACAAATGCTTGATAGAATTGCGTTGATAATCCTCATTATCGGCGGAATCAACTGGGGCAGCATCGGATTGTTCCAATTCGATATTGTCGCATGGATCTTCGGCGGACAGGGTGCTATTGTGAGCAGGATCATCTATACGCTGGTGGCGTTGTCGGCGATCTGGTGTTTCTCTCTCCTCTTCCGCGAAAACGAGGTCCTGGTGGAATCCCACGATAAAACCTGATACCAATAAAAGAACCGGGGCGGGATTTTGATCCCGCCCCGCTCTATTTTTCCGTCCGCTATAAAAAGGGAGTCCCCGCCGTGTGGGTATATCCGGCGGGGATGTGTGTTGCGTGTCACCTTGTGGATGACACTGTTATTATATCTCACATGAAAAATTTTGTCAATGGTTATTTTTGATTTTTTTCACACAAAGACAAGTGCGTTACCTGTCTTCTCATTCAGCACCCTAATACTGCATTCCACTTTTACTTATCATTCATAATTATATGCGTGCTTCTGAAATAAAGTAGAATCGGAAAAGTTGTAGCTGGAAAGGGACAGATGTATAAGCTCACATTATCGGATCCGTTCTGTAGTAGCGTACATTATCTCGCGGCTCATGCACGTCTCCACACCCACAGTAACAGGCTCTGTAGTCCTCTCCGGCGCCGTGGCTAGGATTGATGTAAATCTTAGACATACAAATTCCTCCTTAAAATATTGAATTTACCGGATAGTCTGCGTGTTTTCCCTCTGTACACCGTATCACTCCCTTATCCTTGATATGCTTGGCTCTTGACACGCCCCAGCGGGATGACAGTCCCAAGGTTCAGCAATGTATATCCGGTCAGATTGGCGCTCACGGTCTGCACGGACGTGCCCTCCGAACTAATCAATACGAGGTTTATCCTCGCCGTTTTCGAGCCATTGACACCGATAATCCCGTTAAAAGTTACAGACTGTGCCCCGTCAGTTATATCCGACAATTCCGGCAGGAACTTAGGGTCTGCCTCAAACAGGTTGACCATCTCACCGTCCCCACTCCCGGACAAGGTATCATTGCTGTATGTATCTTTGCTGAACGTCCCGTTTAGGACGGCGTAATATTCCACCATCCCACCGGAACCAGCCGCCCAAAGTTCAAGCCTCGCATCCCCGTCCGGGCAGTCCCAAACTTTCAAAAACTCCGGTGTCAGCTGCTGGATCTTCTGCACCAGCTGCGATACGTCCAATCCCTCCACTGCTGCCGCCGCTTCGTTGGCTCGGTCGGCGGCATCATTGGCCGCACCGGCGGCAGTATCCGCCTGTGTCGCAGCCGAATTTGCCGCAGTGACGGCCGATTCCGCATCTGCAATCGCCTGCTGATACCCGGCGGCGGATTCCTCGCACTGTTCGTTCATCGCCTCAATGGAGGACGCGATGCTCTCGCGCACCTCCCTTCCATAGACCGCCTGACGGATCTGCTCCACCTTTTCTTGAATATTTTTCGCCATCAAATATCCTCCTTATGATCC
>CASFCH010000011.1 GCA_949293315.1 uncultured Oscillospiraceae bacterium
ACCCAGATGCCTATGAAGAGGCCATGAAGAACCAGTTCTGCGCAGGGGATATTGATATTCTCATTGTGTGCAGTAAGCTGCTTACCGGTTTTGATGCCCCCATCTGCCAGGTGCTCTACATTGACAAAGAGTTGAAAGAACACGGTCTGCTCCAGGCTATTGCCCGCACCAACCGTCTGTATGAAGGAAAGGACTACGGTCTGATCGTAGACTACCGTGGCCTGATTGAAAAGCTGGATACTGCTATGGATTTGTATAGCGGCGCTGGGCTGGAAAACTTCGACGGTGGAGACCTGAAGGGTGTCGTGGTGGATGTTATGTCGTCTGTGGCTGGTCTGCGGGAGGCTTATACCCGGTTGACGGAACTGTTTGCGGACTTGAAAAATTCCTGCGATATCGAAGAAGTGGAAGTATCTCTTGCTGACAATAAGAAGCGAGAAAACTTTTATAACCTTCTCTGTGCTTTTGGTAAGGCGTTGAACATTGTGCTGAATGCGGAACAGGCATATTCAGCAGTCCCCAGGGATGAATTAAATCAATATCAAAATGTCTTCATCTTTTTCTCCAAGGTGCGCCGCAGTGTAAAAATTCGTTACTGTGATGCCATTGACAACCGGGAATACGAACCGCTGATGCAAAATCTTCTGGACACACACCTTTCGGTAGCTGGTCTGAAGCAAATCACCAGCCCCATTGATATTTTGAACAAGGATGACTTTGAACGGGAATTGGAAGAACTGGGCTCTCTCAGAGCAAAGGCAGACGCTATTACCAGCAAGTTGACCCGCAGCATCAGTGAAAAATATCAGGAGAACCCCGCCTATTACGATAGCTTCTCCAAGCGGATTAAGGAAGCCCTGGAGCAGTACAAGGAGAAAGTGATATCCGAGGCGGAATATTTGGCGAAGATGCGCACCATCATGGAAGACTATCACGCCGGAAAGAGCGCTGTGACTTACCCGGAATCCATTAAGAATAATGTCCATGCACAAGCATTTTACGGTGTCCTGTCAGCAGTATTTGACGAAGTTCAGGAAACAGAGGTCTCTCCTGATTTTGCAGCTGAGATCGCGGAAGAGATCACAAAAATTGTGACCAATCACAGTCAGGTGGACTGGACCAACAACAAAACAATCCATGATCGGATCTCGCAGGATATTGATGACCTTTTTTATAACTACGAGAAAGAACGGGGATTAAAACTGTCTTTTGACACCATTGATAAGATCATTGAAAATGTCAAAACAGTAGCACTTCGGAGGTTTTGACAATAATGACGCAGGAAAGAACCGTTTTATATGAAAACAACGAGATTCACTATCTGTTGGAGCAGAAGCCAGTAAAGAATCTCAATCTGCGGATTCATAAGGATTGCATGGTTTATGTTTCGGCTAATCCAGATGTCCCGGCTGAAAAAATTGATGATTTTGTAGTGGGAAAAGGAGCTTATATCCAATCAGCGCAACGAAAGTTTCGTGAGATGGCACAGTATGCTCCTCAGCCCAAGCAATATGTCAGTGGAGAAACTTTCTATCTACTGGGTAGAGGCGTTCGCCTAAAGATAGAGAAAAATGTGCGAGACACAATTTTCTCTGATGGGGTTTATCTGCGCCTTTGCGTGAAAGACCCGGATGATTTTGCAAGAAAGCGAAGGATGGTGACCCGTTACCTGGATGAGCAGTGCCGAACCATTTTTTGGGAGATTATTTCAGAAACTTACCCAGTATTCCAAAAATATGGGGTGCCTATGCCGACATTGCGGATTCGAGATATGGAGACACGGTGGGGTTCTTGCTTGGCAAAAAAAGGGGTTATCACATTGAACAAGCGTTTACTGGAAGCACCTCGAAACTGTATCGAATATGTGGTGATGCATGAGTTCTGTCACTTTATCCATCCAAATCATTCAAAGCATTTTTATAGTTTCTTGACCATGCTGATGCCTGATTGGGAGGAAAGAAAAAAAGTTTTAGATTACACTGCTACTTTTGGACTATAAAATAAATCCACTACAATGAATTTAAGCAGGGCATTGCCAGCCTTCATTGCAAAGGATTTTTCTCAGGTATTATATACAGTTCTATTTCTAGAATAACAATAAATCCGAACCCATCGCCAACCGGCACAAGGTTCGGATTTATTCATTGTGGTGGACCCGAAGAGGATCGAACTCTCGACCTCTGCGTTGCGAACGCAGCGCTCTCCCAGCTGAGCTACGGGCCCGTAATCAGCGTTATTTATTATATCAACCCGCAGGCGGCTTGTCAATAGATAAACACGCTGATTTTTGTTTTTATTTGCGTTTGGGCCCTCAGATGCTACCGGCAGCGCTCGATGTTGAAGATATCGTCCGCCCAGTCGCGGTAAAAGCTCTCCTCGTGGGAGACGACGATCATCCCGCCCTCGAATCCGATCAGGGCGTCGCGCAGGGAGTCCTTTGTCTCGGCGTCCAGATGGTTGGTCGGCTCGTCCAGAATCAGGAAGTTGACCGGGGTCAGCAGCATCCGGCAGAGCTTGACCTTGGACTGCTCGCCGCCGGAGAGCGTTCCAATCTCCTGCTTGCAGTGCTCGTTGCTCACGCCGCAGCGGAAGAGCGCCTTGATGATGTCCTTCTCCTTCATATTCGGATAGGCGGCGGAGATCACCTGCATGGGGGTGCGGTTGGCCCGCTCCCAGCGCAAATCCTGCTCATAGTAGCCGATGGAGATCCCCGGCGCAAACTGGTACCGCCCGCCGATGACCGGGATGAGGCCCATGAGCGTCTTGATGAGCGTGGACTTGCCAATACCGTTAAAGCCCGTGATCACGAGCTTTTGCCCCGTGGCCACGGAGAAGTTCAGCTTGGGCAGGATCGCGTCCGAATACCCCACCTGCAAATCCTGTACGCGCAGGGAGGTCGGGGAGGTCAGGGGCGTCCACTTGAAGTCGATGTGCGGCTTGGTGGTAAAAGTGGGCGCCTCCAGGCGTTCCATGCGGTCGAGCTGCTTCTGGCGGCCGCGCGCCATCTTGGACTTGATCCCCGCCTTGTTCCGGCGGATGAACTCCTCCGTCTGCTCGATCTTTTTCTGCTGTGCCTGATACTGGCGGATATAGTCCTCCCGCAGCTGGCCTTTCTGTTTGAGAAAGTCCGAAAACGTACCGTGGTACTTTTTGATTGTCTGAAATTCCACGTCGCAGATGCTGGTGCAGATATTCTCCAGGAAGTCGTAGTCGTGCGAGACGACGGCGAACGCGCCCTTGAATGCCTTCAGGTATTCCGTCAGCCAGGCGATGTGCTCCCGGTCGAGGAAGTTGGTAGGCTCGTCGAGCAGCAGGACATCCGCCTTCTCAAGCAGGAGCTTGGCGAGGATGACCTTAGCCCGTTGGCCGCCGCTGAGTTCCTCCAGCGGGGTGTCCACCCCCAGCGCCGTGATGCCCAGACCGTTTTCCAGCTTGGCGATCTCGCTCTCCACGGAGTAAAAATCCTTGGCCTCAAGCAGTTCCTGCAATTCCGAGGCCTCAATCATGGCCTGCTCGTCGCCGTCTACAGCCGCCTTTTCGTACAGGGCCTCCACTTTTTCCTGCGCGTCAAACAGGTCCTGGAACGCGGACTGCAAAAACTGCCGGATCGTGTAGTGGCCGTCCGTCTGTGCGTACTGGTTCAATTCGCCCACGCGGACGCCCGGGTGCCACTTTAAAAGCCCCTTATCCGGGACGACCTCGCCGGTCATAATTTTAATCAGAGTGGATTTGCCGGCGCCGTTCTGGCCGACGATCCCCATGTGTTCCCCCTGGAACAGGGTGAATTCCGCGTCCTTATACAAGGCCTTATCCCCAAAGGTATGGGTCAGGCCGGTTACTTCTAATACACTCATGATGATTCCATCCTTATCGTTTTTCAAAATATTGATGGGCGGGCATAAAGAAACACCGCCCGGCTGCACTGCCTGCGGTGCGTAAAAAACTCAAAGAGGACGGCACAGCAAGACCCGCCGCATTCCGCGCAGGTTCCCTGTGCCGATGAATTTTTATCGCCCGGCTCCGCGCAATGCTTCATCGGCTATTCCAGTGCGGGAGCAGCGTTTACGGGCGATTTTGAAGTGCGGATCGTACATGCATTCAATTCTCCTCCGTGGCCGGGAACTCTCCCGACGAATCTCCGCTATTATCCTAACATTCACAGGGGCGTTTGTCAATCCGTTCGGCCGGAATGGACAAATTGTATCCGCGGAGTATTCGCGCCTGTTTCGGTCATATCGGGGAAAAATGAAAAATATATTGACACGGTGTCAGAATAGTGCTATGATACAGATACTGACATGGTGTCAGAATAAAATTTACAGAGAGCGCCGCGCTGTATACGGCTGGCGGCACTTTTACAACAACTGAAGGAGGACTTGAAAATGCTGGGAAATTTTTTTTACTGCAATCCGACAAAGCTGTATTTTGGCGAAGATTCCCTGGATTTTTTGAACACCGAACTGCCGAAGTACGGCAAAAACGTCGTACTGATCTACGGCGGCGGCTCCATCAAAAACAACGGCATCTATGATTCGGTGGTGAAGATCCTGAACGCGAACGGCAAGAACGTGGCGGAGATTGCCGGCGTCATGCCCAATCCCACGGTAGATAAGCTCTACGAGGGCATTGAAATCGCCCGAAAGCATCAGGCAGATTTTCTGTTGGCCGTAGGCGGCGGATCGGTGTGCGACTATGCCAAAGCCGTCTCCGTCTCCGTCAACTGCTCCGAAGACCCGTGGGAAAAGTATTATATCCGCTTTGAGGAGCCGGACTGCGAGACATTGCCCGTCGGCTGTGTGCTGACCATGGTGGGAACGGGATCGGAGATGAACGCCGGATCGGTGATCACCAATCCGCACACGCACCGGAAGATCGGGCACGTTTTTGCCGATGAAAAAATCATGCCAAAATTTGCCATCCTGAACCCGAAGTTCACCCTGACGCTGCCGCATGATCAAATGGTTTCCGGCATCTATGATATCTTTAACCACATCTGTGAGCAGTATTTCTCCGGGGAGGACGACAATGTGAGCGACTACATCAGCGAGGGACTGATGCGCTCCGTCATCCATGCGAGCCGTATCGCCAATCAGGACCCGCAGAACTATGAGGCACGCAGCAACATCATATGGGCGGCGACCTGGGCGCTGAACACGCTTGTTTCCCGCGGGAAGTCTACGGACTGGATGGTGCATATGCTCGGCCAGTCGGTGGGCGCCTATACCAACGCGACCCACGGGATGACGCTTGCCGCCGTATCCCTGCCCTATTACCGGCACATCCTGCCCTACGGCGTGCAAAAATTCAGGCGCTTTGCCATCAATGTGTGGGATGTGGATCCGGCCGGCAAGACCGATGAGCAGATCGCTCACGAGGGCCTGGCCGCTATGGAAAGCTGGATGCGCGAGCTTGGACTTGTGATGAACATTTCCGACCTCGGGGCCACACCGGAGATGATCGATGGTATTGCAGACGGAACGCTGATTATGAACGGCGGATACAAGGTACTGGATCGCGATGAAATCATAAAAATTTTGAAGGAGAGTTTATCATGAGCGGAAAAATATTGGTGGCCTATTTTTCGGCAAGCGGTGTGACTGCCCATGCTGCAAAAGAAATTGCGATAGCCACCGGGGCGGATCTGTATGAGATCCGCCCGGAAATGCCGTATACAGCCGCAGATTTGGACTGGACGGACAAATCGAGCCGCTCGTCGGCGGAGATGAATGATCCGGCCTGCCGCCCGGCTATTGCGAGGCCTGCACCAGACATGGCGCAATACGACACGGTACTGCTGGGATTCCCCATCTGGTGGTATGTGGAGCCCCGCATTGTGGACACCTTCCTGGAGAGCTGTGACTTCTCCGGGAAAACAATCATTCCCTTTGCCACATCGGGCGGCAGCGGCATCAGCGGCGCGGAAAAAAGTTTAAAAAAGCACTGCCCTGAGGCACAGTGGGAAAAAGGACAGCTTCTCAACGGCTCCAATGCGGTCGCCTGGGCCCGCGAGGCACTGAACGCCTGAACCACTAAGGAAGGATCAAAAATATGCCAAAGGGATCACAAGAATTGACAAATGCCCGTAAGGAGGAGATCATCAACGCCTGTGCAGCGCTGTATGAGACGATGCCATTCCGGGAGATCACCCTGCGGGAAATTGGGACAAAGACCACCTTCACCCGCACCTCCATCTACAACTATTTTCACACCAAGGAGGAGATCTTCTTAGCTCTGCTGCAGCGGGAATACGAATTGTGGACCGCAGATTTGGATGCGATCCGCAACGAGAACGACGCGCTGCCACCCGGCGGGTTTGCGCAGGCTTTGGCCCGTACCTTGGAAAAACGCGGATGTATGCTCAAGCTGATGGCGATGAACCTGTATGACATGGAGGGCGGGAGCCGCATGGAGAATCTTGTCGCCTTTAAAAGGGTTTATGCCTGTGCCATGCAGTCGCTCACCGGCTGTCTAAAAAAATTTTTCCCGAGCATGACGCAGGACGATATTCAGGCTTTTCTCTATGCTTTCTTCCCCTTCCTGTTCGGAGTTTACCCATATACCGAGGCGACCGACAAGCAAAAAAAGGCCATGGAAATTGCCCATATCCCCTATGCCCGCTACTCCATTTATGAGATCACACGTTCCTTTGTATCAAAGCTGCTGCAGGATTTTTGATGCTCCTGCGCCGGCAGCGGATGGGAGGTTTAAAGGATGAAAAAAACAAAAGGCATTTTCGCACTGCTCATGGCGGCCTGCATCGGAATGGGCCTGTCCGCCTGCGGCGGGAATGACAGCACCGCAGACGGGATTTCCGCCGGAGCGCAGACGGGAGCCGGCCTGCCACAGGCGGCGGAACCCGATTCACAGCCGGAGGCCGGGGAAACCCGTGTGCTGGTGGCCTATTTTTCTGTGACCGGGAACACAGCGGAGGTGGCGGAAAAGATTGCGGCACTCACCGGCGGCGATCTGTACGAGATCGTCCCGGCCGAACCGTACACCCCGGAGGATCTGGATTACACGAACGAGCAGAGCCGCACCTCCCTTGAAATGAACGATCCGGACGCCCGGCCCGCGATCAGCGGCGATACGCCCTCCCTCTCCGGGTATGCCACCCTGTATCTCGGCTATCCCATCTGGCACGGGCAGGCCCCGCGCATCATGAGCACTTTTGTGGAGCGCTGCGATTTTGAGACGATCACCGTCATTCCGTTCTGCACCTCCGGCGGCAGCGGGATCGGGGACAGCGGCAGACAATTAGCCGAATTAGCCGGAAGCGGGAACTGGCTGGAAGGCGAGCGGTTCAGCGGCAGTGCTTCGCAAGAGGACGTGAAGGCCTGGATTGAATCGTTCCAGTAAAAACAGGAGGCGGTCAGCATGAAAATCGCAGTACTGGAGGGGAGCCCCAATCGGCACGGCTCCTCGAATCTGCTGGCGGAGGAGTTTATCCGCGGCGCCGAAGAGGCCGGACACACGATTAGAATCATTGATGCGGCCCATGCCAACCTCCACCCCTGTACGGGCTGTGTCCGCTGCGGCTATGAGGGCCCCTGCGTCCAGAAGGACGATATGGAACAGTTCCGCGGAAAAATTCTGGATTCGGATATGCTTGTATTTGTAACTCCGCTGTACTATTACGGGATGTCCGCACAATTAAAGGTCCTGGTGGACCGGTTCTGCGCGATCAACGGGAGCATCACCCGCAGGCACATGAAATCCGCCCTGCTGGCCGCCGCCTGGAATGCGGATGATTGGACGTTTGACGCACTGGCGGTGCATTACCGGACGCTGGTACGCTATCTGGAGATGGAGGACTGCGGCATGGTGCTGGGGAAGGGCTGCGGCACGCCCGCCATGACGGCGCGCAGCCAATACCCCGCCGAGGCCTATCGGCTTGGGCAAAGCCTGAAATAGTGCGAAAAAAAGCGCCGTCAGCCGGCGGCGCCCTTTACAAAAGGCGGAATGGGAAATATAATAGGGCTGTATGCGATCGGATTCCCGCCTGTCGGGGCGGGGAACTTTGCTCAACAGGAGGGAAGCATATGAATCAGACGTTCAGGCGTAAGCTGATCCTCGCAGCGTGTGCGATTGCCGCGGCCGCCGCCGTTGCCGTCCCGCTCACGCTCTATTTCCTGGGGATCATCGACTATGCCAAACCGGTGGAAGGCAGCGGCGGGAAATATCTGTTCTGCTACTTTGTGGGCAACGATCCCGAACAGGAACGGATCCACTTTGCCGTGTCGGAGGACGGGTACAACTTTACGCCGCTCAACGGGAATAAACCGGTGATCACCCAGACGCTCGGCACCAAATCCGTACGCGATCCCTACCTGTTCCGGGATCAGGACGGCGCATATCGGATCGTCGGCACGGACATGCGCAGTGCGGACGGCTGGGCGTCGAATCACTGCATCATCACCTGGAAGTCAACCGATCTGATCCACTGGACAGATGAGTCGCTGATCGACATGCGCGACTACGGCCTGGTGAACACCGTGCGCGCGTGGGCGCCGCAGGCCATCTGGGACAGTGATAAGCAGATGTACATGCTCTACTGGTCCAACTGCGAGCATGACGCCCAGACGGACGCGTGGACCAAAACGGTGATCTGGTATGCCTATACCAGGGACTTTAAAACGCTCGAGACGCAGCCGCAGATTCTCTTTGAACCCTCCACCAGCAAGGATGCCATCGACGCGGATATCCTGGCCAGGGATGGCCGCTATTATATGTATTTCAAGGATGAGGACGCAGGCAACATCTGTCTGGCCACTTCGGAGAGCCTGACCGGCCCCTATCGCGAAAGCGATCCCAAGGAGGTGTCGGCATACTTTGAAAACACGGAGGGCAGCCTGATCTACAATATCGCCGGAACAGACACGTACGTCATGATGATGGACGCCTACGGCAAGGGGCGCTTCCTGATGCAGCAGACCACGGATCAGGTCCACTTTAAGCGGCTGAAAAACAGCGATTACAGCCTGGATTTCAGTCCGCGGCACGGATCGGTCCTGTCAATCAGCGACAGTGAATATGATGCCCTCGTCAATCATTTTGGCACCTGAAAAAGTCGGGGCAGGCCCCACGGGACCTGCCCCGACTTTTTCAATATCACGCCTTCCCCGCAGAGGGGCAGAATGTCCGCATGCAGCACCGTTCGCAGTATGTCCTGCGCGCAGTGCACACGGCGCGGCCGTGCAGGACGTTGCGGTGGCAGTAGTCGTTGCTCTCCTCGCCGGGGAGCAATTTGCGCATCTCGACCTCCACCTTGTACGGATCTTTAGTATCCACAAACCCCAGCCGGTTGGAGATCCGGATAAAGTGCGTATCCGCCACCACGACGCCGGGCTGATGGTAAATATCCCCGAGGATCAGGTTGGCCGTCTTGCGCCCGACGCCGGGCAGGGCGGTCAGCTCCTCCATGGTGTCCGGCACCCTGCCGCCGTGCTCATCGCGGATCTTTTGGCACATACCGATGATATCGCGCGATTTCCCGTGGTAAAAGCCGCACGGCTTGACGATCGCCTCCACATCCTCCAGCGGGGCCTCGCAGAGCGACTCCAGCGTGGGGAACTTTTCAAACAGGACGGGCGTGACCAGGTTGACCCGGGCATCCGTACACTGGGCGGACAGGCGCACTGCGATCAGCAGGCGCAGCGGATCGCGCTCCGTAAGGGAACAGATCGCGTCGGGATATTCGTTTTTCAGCGCTTCTACGGCGAGAAGCGCGCGCTGTTTTTTTGTCATTTTACATCACCTTTATCATGATTATACCGTATTTTGTCGGGAAATGGAATATTGAATTTGCGGCGTGGGTGTGTTAATATAAGGAAGGAAACTTTTTACACGATTAAACGGAGATGAGGAGCAGGCTATGTACGGAGATTTAATGGATACCATCGGATTTGTCGCGCAGCGGGACCCGGAGGTCGGCGCGGCGATGCAGCAGGAGCTCATGCGTCAGCGCCGGAATCTGGAACTGATCGCCAGTGAGAATATCGTCACGCCCGCCGTCATGGCGGCGATGGGCAGCGTGTTGACCAACAAATATGCAGAGGGGCTGCCGGCCAAGCGCTACTACGGCGGCTGCGAATATGTGGACGTGGTGGAGAATATCGCCATCGAGCGCGCCAAGAAAGTGTTTGGCGCAAACTATGCCAATGTACAGCCCCACTCCGGCGCACAGGCGAACTTTGCCGTGTACTTTGCTCTGCTGCAGCCGGGCGATAAGGTCATGGGCATGAATCTGGCCCACGGCGGCCACCTGACCCACGGCTCCCCGGTCAATGTCTCCGGCAAATACTTCCAGTTTGACGCATACGGCGTCAATGACGACGGTTTTATCGACTATGACGACTTCGAGCGGCGCGCCAAGGCCTATCAGCCCAAGCTGATCGTGGCGGGCGCCTCCGCCTATCCCCGTATCATCGACTTTGAACGCATCTCCCAGATCGCTAAGGAAGTCGGCGCCTATCTGATGGTGGATATGGCCCATATCGCCGGCCTTGTGGCCGCGGGGCTGCACCCGTCCCCCGTCCCGTATGCGGACGTGGTCACCACCACCACGCACAAGACGCTGCGCGGCCCGCGCGGCGGCCTGATCCTGTGCAACGATGAGGAAATGGCCAAGCGCATCAACAAGGCTGTATTCCCCGGCACGCAGGGCGGCCCGTTGATGCACATCATTGCCGGCAAAGCCGTCTGCTTTGGCGAGGCGCTCCAGCCGGAGTTTAAGGCCTATCAGCAGCAGGTTGTGAGCAACGCCAAGGCCCTGGCGGACGGGCTCTTAAAGCGCGGCATCAATCTGGTTTCCGGCGGCACGGACAACCACCTGATGCTCGTCGACCTGCGCGGCACCGGCATCACCGGCAAGGAGCTTGAGCACCGGATGGACAGCGTGTACATTACCGCCAACAAGAACGCTGTGCCGAACGATCCGGAGAAGCCCTTTGTCACCAGCGGCGTGCGTCTGGGCACCGCGGCCGTCACCACGCGCGGCCTCGTGGAGGCGGACATGGACGTGATCGCGGACTGCATCGCCCGCTGCTGCAAAGACACCTTTGAGCAGGAGGCCGACGCCATCCGTGCCGATGTTGAGAAGCTGATCGCAAAATATCCACTGTACGAATAATCCTGCACAAATGGACAGGCAGGCATCACGGGATGCCTGCCTGTTTTTCGTCCGTTCTCAATGAATGAAATTTTTTTTACACATTATGTTTTCATTTGCCGCTGACTATCGGCACATAAACCTTGCCCAGGGGCCGGGGAAATCCTGCCAGTGGTTTTCCCAATAGAGCAGGCGGTCGATATACGTCTGCTTGCGCTGTTCAACCTGGCCCTCGCAATTTTCGATCCCAAGCCTGTAAACGATTGCGGTCAGGTCATAGATCGGATAGCCCATGGCATGGCCCGCTGTGTGGACAACCGCGCAGGCCTGCCCTACTGCGTGGCATACGGCAATATCCGCCTTACAGCTGATCTCCTTTGCAAAGGCGTGGCAATCCAAAATTTTACGCTGCGCCAGCGGCATTTTAACTGCTCCGGCCGCCCAAGCCCGGGCCGCCTCAAGCGCATCGCGCGGCCGCTGTTCATGTGGGTATTTTTTCTCCAGACAGTCGATCGATTCGGCGGCAAAATCAAACGCCCACAGCACTGCCGCCCGGTGATCCAGCCCACGGAAGAGCCCTGCCAGATCCTGCAGATAGGCGCTGTCTTTCGTAAATAAAACCTGATTTTTCCGCTGGAGACGAACGCGGACCTCGTCCATCCAGTCCATACATAGTACCTCCTTGAATATCCCGATGATACGATAAAATGAGAGGATTTAGTATATACCATTCGGCCCCCAAAAATCAAGCGCGCCTCTTGACAGTCCCGCGCAATGCCGGTATACTGTATGATTGGTTATACAGTATGCTGTATATATTTATGGAGCGGAGGGGATTTCCGGTGTCACAAGGCCATCAGATGGAAAACGAACTGGGGCGCTTGATCCTGCGCCTGGCCAATACGATCATCAAAAACCGCAATCATCATCTGGAGGCGCTGAACCTGACTGCGGAGCAGGCGGACGCCCTCCAATTTTTTCTGGCACAGCCCGGCGCGACTGCTACACAGCTCAAGGGCCACCTGGGGATCACCCATCAGACGGCGCGCGGTATCGTCCGGCGGATGGCGGACAAAGGGCTGCTGGAGCTGCGGCTCTCCGAATCGGACGCGCGGTGCCGCTGTGTTTTTCCGACCGCAAAAGGGGAGGAACTGGGCGTGCGCATGCGGGCGAACCGCGAGCGCACCGGCGGCAAGCTCCTGAAGGGCATGACAGCCGCCGAACAGCAGGATTTTTTGCGCCTGCTAAAGCAATCACTGAACAACGTGAAACACGATTGAGCCGCGCACAGAATCCCATATGCACGAAAAGTATTAAATTTAAAGAGGGGACAACAGGTGGAAAACAGTACGCGAACAGAAATTTTTGAGCGGATGCCCGTGCGCCGTGCAGTCATCCGGCAGATCGTCCCGGCCATCGCCAGCCAGATGATCGCATTGCTCTACAACTTGGCGGATACCTACTTTGTCGGGATGCTGAACCAACCGTCCCAGACGGCGGCCATCACAGTGGCATATTCCTCCTTTGTGATGCTCACCGCCGTTTCCAACCTGTTCGGTGTGGGCGGCGCGAGCCTGATGGCGCGCGCACTGGGCGAAAAAAACGCCGATAAGGCGCGGGCTGTATCAGCCGTATCCTTCTGGGGCGGAATGCTCTCCGCCTGCGTGTTCTCCGCCGTCTTTCTGGCGCTTTCCACCCCGATCCTGACCCTGTGCGGGGCCAGAGGGGAGGTGCTGCCCATCGCCACGGAGTATGCGCGCTGGGTGGTGGTGATCGGCGGGCCGTTCACCATTCTGAACACGCTGCTGGCAAACCTGGTGCGCGCGGAGGGCGCGGCCATGCATGCGGCCGTGGGCGTCTCCTTAGGCGGCGTGCTGAACATCCTGCTCGATCCCTTTTTCGTCCTGCCGCAGTTCCTCGGCCGGGGTGCGGCGGGTGCGGGGATCGCCACAGCCGTCTCCAACATGGCGGCCGTCGCCTACTTTTTGATCTATCTGCTGGCCAAGCGGCGCACCACCGTGGTCAGCATCCGTCCGGCGCTGCTCCGGCCGGGGATCCGGCACTTGGGCGGGATTCTCTCGATCGGCTTCCCCTCCGCGCTTCAGTATGCGCTCACGGTCGTTTCCCTCGCAGCACAGTCGGCTTTCGTGTCCAAGTATGCTACGGAGGCGGTCGCCGGGCTCGGCATTGTCAAAAAGCTCGACCAGCTGCCGCTGTACTTTTCCATCGGCGTATCCAATGGGCTGCTGCCGCTGCTGGCGTATAACTATTCCGCCGGCAAGCAGGAGCGCCGGCGGAAGTCGTTCCGATTCGGGTGCGCCGTCTCGCTTGCATTCGCCGTGCTGTGCCTGATCTGTTATGAGATTTTTGCGCCGCAGCTGAGCGGGCTGTTCATTGACAATGAAACGACCATCCGATACAGCGCGGTATTTCTGCGGATCATGGTCGTCGCCATGCCGATGATGTCCGTCTGCTACCCGATGATCATCCAGTTTCAGGCGATCGGCAGGGTGCGCGAGGCGCTGGTCTGTTCCATCCTGCGCAAGGGCGTTCTCGACATCCCGCTCCTGTTCCTGCTGGACGCGATTTTGCCGCTGTACGGATGCATGATGGTCCAGCCGATCGTGGACACGGTTTCCCTGATCGCGGCGGCCTGGTTGGGCCGCGCCGCCGACCGCCGGGAGCGCGCGCTATGAGACAGTAAAAAGGCAGGGCGGCCGCGGCCGCCCTGCCTGCGCATTTGGAGATTTTAAAAAAGTCCGATCAGGAATCCCGCTTGATGGGATTGCCGTGGCCGTCCACATTGATGGATCCGGTCAGGAGCTGGATGCCCTCTACCAGACCCCAGATCCCGGAGATCACCGACCCGAATCCGCAGGTAAAGAGCGTGATCAGGAGCTGAGCGATCGCCTTGCCGGTATAGCCGAGATAAAAGTTGTGCACCCCGAGAGAACCCAGGAAAATGCCCAGCAGTCCGGCCACGAGGGAGGATTTGGGCGGCTGCGCCATATTTGGCGCACCATAGGCATAGGCGTTGTTGGCGCCCGGGGCGGCGTTCAGGTTGACGCCGCAGTGGGTGCAGACCATCGCATTGGGGTCCGTCGGCTGACCGCAGTTGGGGCAGTAGGCATTTCCGGAGCCTACCGGCACGCCGCACTGCGTGCAGACGAAGGCGCCGTTCTGGACGGCTGCGCCGCAGTTTTTACAATACACACGAATCATCCTTTCACTGCTTAGAATCAAGCGATTTATCAGATTTACACGCGCTCCCCGGAGCCGGAGGCCCCGGGTGCTGCGGAATCCGCGGGAGAAGCCTTCTGCCCCTGCGCACCGGCATATTCCTGTTCATCGCGCTCTGTGCGCCAGAGGTGCAGGGTTCCGTTATCGGAGAGCATTTTGATGAGCATGATGAGCATGGGCATCAGGAACAGCCCGATAAAGCCGAACAGCTGGAGCCCGAAGAACATCGCGATCAGCGTGATAAAGGGCGGCAGCCCCAGCTGGACGGAGACGAGCTTGGGCTCGATGTACTGCCGGAGCACGGTGATCAGCGCGTAGATCACCGCCAGGCCAATCCCAAGCCCCGTATGACCCGCGATCAGGGAGTAGAGCGCCCAGGGGATCAGAACGGTGCCGGTGCCGAGAACGGGGATGATGTCGATCACGGCGATGGCCAGCGCAATGATGATGATATACGTATCGCTGAGCACGCCGATGGCGGAGAGGATTTTAAAGCCGATCAGCAGCTCCAGGAAGGTGATGCACAGAAGAAGAAGATAGGCCTTGGCAACCTTTTTAAAGGAAGAAAAAACGGTGCGCTTCGTCTGGGCGAAGACCTCCCGCTTTTCCGGGGGGATCTGCCGGTAGATAAAGCGGCGGATCCGCGGATAGTCGATGGTGATAAACACACAGCACACGCACGATACAACGATGGCGAGCACTGCGCCGGGCACCTGCTTGGCGGCGTTGAAGGTCACCTGAATGGGGCCGGAGAGAATCGACCAGTCGATCCCGCCGCCCGTGCCGGCGATCAGATTATCCAGAAAGCGGTTGATGCTCCCGAGCGCGGCGTCCTCAATCGAGTCGGGCAGGAACCCCAGCGCGGAATCCAGATACGCCTTGAGTGATTCGATCATCTGCGGCAGCGAGCTGAACCGCTCATCCAGATAGCCTACGAACGAGCGCAGCTGGGAAAAGATTGTGGCGCCCAGCAGGATCATGAGCCCGATTATGATGAACAAAACGGCCAGCACGAGCAGCACGGAGGGGAACCCCCGCCCGATTTTCAGCTTCCGCTGAGCAAAGCCGACGGGCCGCTGAAAGAGCCTGCCGAAGAAGAGCGCCAGTAAAAAGGGAAAAACAGGCCAGAACAGATATTTGAGGAATATGTACCCCAGCGCGACGATCAGCGCAAAGAAGGCAAAATTGATCAGAAAGGCCCGCCGCCGCTCCACGCGGCGTCCGCTTTTGATTCTGCCGTTTTCCATAGCTTTGATAATCCTCCCGGCCGCACAGCCGCCCCACTGCACCGAAATTCGGGAAACAGCATCCAAAGGAGGGGGCATATGATGTGCGACGGTATTTTTACATTCGATGTCCCTATTTTAAACGATATTTTCAAGAAATACAATTACAAAAACGAAAAAAAGGGAGAAATTTTTTAAAAAATAAAGCTCCCGTCTTTATTCCGGGGCGTTTTTGTGCTATGATAATAAAGATTAACGGCTCTGAGACCGGGCGCGGCAATGTGTCCGCGATCCCCAGAGCCGGTCAGTGCGGATGATTTTAGGGGGTTATTAGAACTATGCAGCTTGCGATCATGGGCTACGGCGTCGTCGGATCCGGCGTGGCGGAGGTGTTGATTAAGAATCATGACAGCATCGTCCGGCGCAGCGGGCAGGACACCATGCAGCTGAAGTACATACTGGACCTGAAGGACTTCCCGGACGATCCGCTCCGTGACCGGATGATCAAGGACTTTGACCGGATCCTGAACGATGACGATATCGCCATCGTCGTGGAGACGATGGGCGGCCTCCATCCGGCGTATGAGTTTGTCAAAAGCCTTCTGGAGCGGGGGAAGAGCGTCGTCACCTCCAATAAGGAGCTGGTGGCCAGCAAGGGCGCGGAGCTGCTGCGTATCGCGCGGGAGCACCGGGTGAACTTCCTGTTTGAGGCCAGTGTCGGCGGCGGGATCCCGATTATCCGCCCCATCAGTCAGTGCTTGGCCGCCAATGTTATCGAAGAGGTCGCAGGCATCCTCAACGGGACGACAAACTTTATCCTCACCAAGATGATCGACGACCATCTCGACTTTGAGACGGCGCTGCGTCAGGCACAGCGCAACGGCTATGCCGAGAGCGATCCCACCGCCGATATCGAGGGGATCGACTCCTGCCGGAAAATCTGCATCCTCGCCTCGCTCTGCTTTGGCTATCACGTCTATCCCGATCAGGTCTATACCGAGGGGATCAGCGCCGTCACGCTGCAGGATGTGGCGTTTGCCCATAAATTCGGCAAGGTGATCAAGCTCCTCGGGATGGCGAAAAAGCTCAGTGACGGCCGTGTTACGGCCAGTGTCCGGCCCTGCCTGGTGGATGAGTCCGGCCAGTTTGCCAATGTGACGGATGTGTTCAACTCCATCCTGGTGCGCGGCGATGTGATCGGGGACGTCTGCTTCTACGGGCGCGGCGCGGGCAAGCTGCCCACGGCGTCCGCCGTGGTGGCCGACGTGATCGACTGCGCCAAGCACAGCGACCGCACCAAGTTTTTTGGCTGGAACGATGCGAAGGCGGACTATGTGGCCGACCATCTGGACGATCCGTGCGCTCTGTACGTCCGCGCGCAGGGGGACGAAAAGGCGGTGCTCGACCTGTTCCCGGCGGCGGAGATCGCGTCTGCCGGCGGCGAGTTCGCCTTTATCACGGATACCGCGCCGGAGCGGGAGCTGCTGGCCCGCCTGGAGCGCGTCCAGGGCGTTACGGTGCTCGGGACCATCAAGGTGACCGATTATTGATCCGCGCGGCCGGCTGCGCCGCATATAATGATGAAACAAACCAGCACAAACGGGAGGAAACAGTATGGCACTTATTGTCCAGAAATTCGGCGGCAGCTCCGTTGCCAATGCCGAGCGCGTCATGAATGTGGCAAATATCGTGACGGACACGTACCGGGCGGGGAACGATGTGGTTGTCGTCGTCTCCGCGCAGGGGGATACGACGGATGACCTGATCGAGAAGGCGAACGAAATCAATCCGAGGGCCTCGCGCCGCGAGCGGGATATGCTCCTCTCCGCGGGGGAGCAGATGTCCATCGCGCTGCTCGCGATGGCGATCGAAAAACTGGGCTGCCCGGTGATTTCCCTGCTCGGGTGGCAGGCCGGGTTCAACACGAACTCCGCTTACAGCGCCGCACGGATCAAATCCATCAACACCGACCGCCTGA
Organism: uncultured Oscillospiraceae bacterium; assembly: GCA_949293315.1. Lineage (GTDB taxonomy): Bacteria > Bacillota > Clostridia > Oscillospirales > Acutalibacteraceae > Onthovicinus. Next base: position 17,552 of record CASFCH010000011.1, read on the forward strand.
ATGCGGAGCTTGACAAGCACCGCATCGTCGTGGTGGCCGGCTTCCAGGGAAAGAACAAGTACGACGATATCACCACGCTCGGCCGCGGCGGCTCCGATACGAGCGCGGTCGCGATCGCGGCGGCCCTGCACGCGGACCGCTGCCAGATCTTCACGGATGTGGAGGGCGTCTACACGGCGGATCCGCGCAAGGTGGAGAACGCGAAAAAGCTCAAGGAGATCACCTACGACGAGATGCTTGAGCTTGCGACGCTCGGCGCGCAGGTGCTCAATAACCGTTCCGTTGAAATGGCAAAAAAATACAATGTTGAGGTCGAGGTCCTCTCCAGCCTGAAGAGAGTGCCCGGCACGATCGTTAAGGAGGTCACCACTGTGGAAAAAATGCTGGTCAGGGGCGTAACCAAGGACAATGACATCGCGAGGATCTCGATCATCGGGCTGCCCGACACCCCCGGGATCGCCTTCAAGCTGTTCAGCGTACTGGCGGCGAAAAAATTCAATGTCGATATCATCCTGCAGTCCGTCGGCCGTGACGGAACCAAGGATATCACCTTCACGGTGGCCAAGGATAACGCGGAGGAGACCGTGGCCACCGTACTGGAAAATTTTGATATCCCCAAGGAGAACATTGTCTGCGACACCAACGTCAGCAAGGTTTCTGTTGTGGGCGCAGGCATGGAGACGCACCCCGGTACGGCCTCCACGATGTTCGAGGCGCTTTATGCGGCCGGCATCAATATTCAGATGATCGCCACGAGCGAGATCAAGATCTCCGTCCTGATCGACCTCGATGACGCGGACCGCGCCGTGGCAGCCGTCCACAAGGCGTTCTTCCCGGACTGATTGAAATGCGCAGGGGACCCTTCGGGGTCCCCTTTTGTGTACCTGTGCCCCAAAAAGCAGATTTCCGGCGTTTTGCTCAATAGGAAATCTGTGTTTTCTACAAATCGGTTTATATTTTTTTAATGATTTTCACAAAGACGTCTGTTATAATTAATTTATAGAATTTGTATTCGATAAATTATGGATTCACAAGGGGGCGTATGAATGGAAAAATGTATTGATTATATTGAGGACTCCCTGGCCGGGATCCCGGATGACGGGACGCTCTACCGATACAAGCGCAAAGTCCTTGAGGAGATGGACGCGCGCGCGGACGAGATCACCCATGCGGGGCTGAAGGACGACCAGGTGATGACCGATCTGCTGTGCAGCGAATATCCCGATTTAAAGAGCGGGTTTCAGAAGTTTGCCGAGGAGGACCGGCTGAAAAGACGCGCGCGCACGCGCAGGAAGGCGATCCTGATCGGCACGCCGCTGTATGTGCTGCTGCTGGTGGCGCTCTATCTGGCCGTCAGCTTCCTCACGGGGCATTGGGCACAGACGTGGCTGATCATCGTGGGCGGCATTTTCCTGCTGGTTCTCTTCCTGTCCGGGATCGGCGTGAAAAAGCTGTGTACCATGCGCCGCCTGTTCCATCCGATCGCTCGGGTGCTGATCGCGATCGACGTGATGCTGGTGGCGGTGTACGTCTTCCTGTTCTGCCTGATGCTGTTTGATCCGCCGCACATCTGGGTCGTGCTGATCGGCGGTGTGATCGCGCTGCTGATTGCGGATGCAGTCTTCGCCGCCGTGACCCGTCAGAAGCTGGCGATCATCAATTATCTGATCTATATTCCGGCCGGATCGGCGCTGCTGTATGTGATCCTGGGCGGCATCCATGCCGTCCCGTGGAGCCCGGGCTGGATGATCGTGCTGCTGGGCGTGCTTGCGGACATCCTGGTGGCCGCAGGTGTGATGATCAACAATTCCCGCTATATTTATAAACAGGAGGTGGAGGACGTATGGAACGAAGGCTGAACGCCGAGCTGTGGGATAAGATGCACTATCTGTTCCGCGATTTCAATGATCGGATGGTCCACGTGGAGCTCCGGTATGACTTTGAGATTGATCTGGAAGTGCTCAAGACGGTGCTCATCTGCTTTTTTGAGAAGGCGCCCGTCCTCCATTCGAGCTTTGTGGACACGCATATCAGCACATACTGGCGCGTGGAGGACTACCGGATTGAGGATGTGCTCACCGTAGCGCACCCCAAGCCCGAGGAGCTCGACGATGCGGTGGACGCGTTCCTGATGCAGTATATCCCGCCGGATGCGCCGCTGCAGATGAAGGTTGCCGTGTTTTACTGTGAGGGGAAGAGCGTGCTCTGCCTGGTGGAAAACCACATGTGCATGGACGGCGGGGACCTGAAATATTTCATGAAGGCGCTGTGCAAAAATTATAACGACTACGCGGAAAAGGGCATCAGTCCCATTGATCTGCGCCAGGGCTCCCGCTCGTTTGAGCAGGTGTACTCGGACTTTTCGCAGACGGAGCAGCGTATGGCGCGCAACCTGTATAAAAATGTGTGCGCCAAGGATACGCATCAGTTCCCCCTGACGCCGGACAGCATCCGGGACCGCTCCTTCATCGCGCGCAGAAAGATCGGCGCCGATATGTTTGACAAGATCCGCTCCGCCGGCAAGAAGCACGGCGCCACCATCAACGATATGCTTGTGGCCGCCTATTTTTACAGCCTTTATGAACTGGCCGAATATCCGGAGAGCGACAGCGTGACGATTTCCTGCGCGATCGACCTGCGCCGCCATATTAAGGATGTCAGCGACGAGGGCCTGACCAATCACACCGCCTTTATGCAGTGCAGCATCCCCGAGCGGGGACGGGATATCTTTGAAACCCTCAAATACGTCGTGCGCAGCTCCAACCGGTATAAAAAGGATAAATTTATGGGTCTGTACGGGCTCCCGCTGCTGAAGATGGCCTATGGGATCCTGCCGCACACCGCGTCGGAGGAGATTATCAAGATCGGGTACTCCAACCCGCTGATCGCCATGAGCAATATCGGCATTCTGGAGGCGGATAAGCTGGCGCTGAGCGGCCATCAGCCGTATGACGGCTACATGACCGGCGCCGTAAAGTACAAACCGTATGTGCTGCTCTCCGCCACCTCGCTCAACCGGGTGCTCACGCTGGCCATGTGCGTGCGCGGGAACGATAAGGACCGCGCGATCGTGGAGCGCTTCTTTGATCTGCTGGAGGAGAATGTCCGCGCGCTGACCTGCGGCGAATAAGAACAGCCTGCGCCCCGCGCCCAGATCGGCGCGGGGCTTTTGTATGCCCGACGCCGAAAGCCGCTATTAATATTTTACAAAAACAGTTGAGTTTTCCCGTGCGCTGGTGTATAATCTATCCGTATAACTTGAGCGCCGGCGGAACCGCGCCGTGTCGCCGGGCTGTACGCCGAAAATTTGAAGGAGTTGAAAAAATGGAGCCTATCAAGGTGAACTTCGGTTCAAAAAAGGGCGAAAAGCAAGAGGTCACCGTCCCGTCAAAGTCCTGGCTCAGGATTTTGATCAATGTGATCGTCACGATCATCGGCGCGGCGATCGCGTTCTACGTGATGATTCCCGCGATCAACCTGAAGGATAAGGATTTCTATATCTATCTGATCGTGGTGCTGGTCATTTACTGTGCATCGGCCTTTGTCACATCCATGGCGATCCGGAATCCGGAGTATATCCCCTATGCCAAACGGCAGTCGATGGTGCCGATCATCATCGGCCTTGTCATCGTGGCTGTGATGCTGGTGGGCATGCTCGTCTCCTCCGTCGTCTTCCGCGCCAAGGACTATGCGCAGATCATCGACGTCCAGCAGGGGAATTTTTCCGAGGATATTGCGCAGACGGACTTCAGCAACGTCCCGGTCATTGACACGGCGGCTGTTTCCGCCCTGGGCGACCGGCAGATGGGCTCTCTGGATGAGGAGGGCCTCGTCTCCCAGTTCAACGTGTACAAAGAGGGCTATAACCAGATCAACTATCAGGGCCGCCCGGTCTTTGTCACCACGATGCAGTACGCGGACATCATCCGCTGGCTGACCAACCAGAGCGAGGGCCTGCCCGGCTATATTCTGGTAGACGGGATCTCCCAGCAGGCGAAAGTGGTCATGATAGAGGACGGCCAGCGCATTAAGTACTCCCAGTCGGAGCACTTCAACCGGCTGCTGGAGCGTCACCTGCGTTTCCAGTACCCCACCTACATGTTCGATACGCCGAGCTTTGAGATCGACGAGAACGGATACCCCTACTGGATTTCAGCCCGTCTGGATAAGACGATCGGTCTCTTTGGCGGCACGGATGTCATCGGTGTCGTGATCACGGACGCCGTCACGGGTGAGAGCAAAGAGTACTCCATGGATGAGGTCCGCAACGGTGTGGGAAACGACGGGGTCAGCCTCTCCTGGATCGACCGTGTCTACTCCCCGACACTTCTCAACGAGCAGTATAACTACTACGGTAAGTATCAGAACGGCTTCTTTAATACGCTGTTCGGCAAGCGCGATATGCGCGTCACCACGGAGAACAACGGCTTCCTGGCCATCAACGACGACGTGTATATGTACACGGGCGTGACCTCCGTCACCAGCGATCAGTCCATCATCGGGTTTATCCTGATCAATGAGCGCACCAAGGAGGCAACCTTCTACCCGCAGGTCGGCGCCAAGGAGAGTTCCGCGCAGCTGTCCGCGCAGGGCGCCGTACAGCAGTACAGCTATTCGGCCACTTTCCCGCTGCTGCTGAATGTGGGCGGCCAGCCGACGTACTTCATGTCCCTGAAGGACGCCTCCAGTCTGGTCAAAATGTATGCGCTTGTCAATGTGGAGCAGTATTCCACGGTTACAGCGACTGGGAACACGATCGAGGAGGTCACTGCGAACTACCTTGACATGTGCCGCAATAACGGTATCGAGATTGCGGAAACCACAATCAGCGACGATATCGGCCCGGATTCCGGGACCGCCGGCGATGGTGCGTCCGAGCCGCAGCAGCCGACCACCAAGGAGGTCACCGGAGAGATCGAGCAGATCAAAACGGTTGTCAAGGGCGGAAATACCTACTATTATATCAAGCTGACCGGCAGTGAGACCTATTACTCGGTCTCCGTGGCGGATCATGAGCAGGCGGTTACCTTTGACGTGGGAGACACCGTGACTTTCACGGTCCCCGTGGAGGATTCGGCCATCATGGCGGCGAGCGATGCGGCGCTGGCCTCCTGATTCAAAACAGACGAAGGGGTCGCGGCTGGCTGTGCGCCGGCTGCGGCCCTGTTTTTTAACACTCTGTGACGGGAACATCGTGGGAATGGAAGGAGATGAGGCGGATGCGCGCGGCTTTGGATGAAAAAAAAGCTCGCAGAAAAAGAGCCGGTAAATTGCTGGCGCTTCACGGAATCGTGATTCTGGCGATCCTGCTCTATCTCTTTTTGCTGAACTATTTTTCAATCGGATGCCCAATCCGATCTTTAACCGGCATCCCCTGCCCGACCTGCGGCGTGACGCGGGCGCTTTTGTCCCTGCTGCGGCTCGATTTCGCCGGATACTTCCGCTATAATCCCATGGCGGTTCCGCTGTGTGCGGCAATTTTTTTGGCCTTTCATGAAAAGCTGCTGCGGATCGGCCGCCGGTGGTTTCTGGCGCTGATCATCGGCACCGCAGTGCTGACCTTTGTGGTCTATTTGATCCGATTAAAGCTGAACATTATATTATAATTTTAAAAAATATTTCAAAAATTATTGACTTTTTTATGCGAAATGGTATAATTATATTACAAAATTCAGGAGGGGTATATTATGGATGCACAGAAGGTCGATATGTACATCATGGCGAACCAAAAGGACTTTCCGGCGGATAAGATTGTTTATCTGAAGGAAAAGCTGCTGGCGATGCCGGAGGAGAAATTTGCGCTTGTCTCTTCCACACAGCTCAAGAGCCCCACGACGATGCTCGTGATCTCGCTGTTTCTCGGTACGCTCGGCGTAGATCGTTTTATGCTGGGGAATACGGGCCTGGGCGTATTGAAGCTGCTGACATTGGGGTGCTGCGGGATTCTGACCATCATTGACTGGTGCACAGTTATGAAGCGGACCCGTGAGTATAATTTCAATAAAATGGCAGCCATTATCTGAGTCAGGCAAGGAACAGACCGCACCCATATTCCGGGGTGCGGTTTTTTGCATGGTAAAAATTTAAAGGGAATTTGTTTTAATGATTGCCTAACGGGAACAGCCGTGCTATAATAGGTTACGGTTCACAGACAAAACCAGATTATTAGGAGGTAATCACATGATCGTAGCTGCAAGAGATATGCTTGTAGAGGCCAAGAAGGGCAAATATGCTGTTGGTCAGTTCAATATCAATAACCTGGAGTGGACAAAGTCCATCCTGCTCACCGCGCAGGAGCTCAAGGCGCCCGTGATCCTGGGCGTGTCTGAGGGCGCGGGCAAATACATGACCGGCTTCAAGACCGTCACGGCGATGGTCCGCGCCATGGATGAGGAGCTGGGGATCACCGTCCCGGTGGCCATCCATCTGGATCACGGCACGTTTGACGGCTGCTTCAAGTGCATCCGTGCCGGATTCTCTTCCATCATGTTCGACGGGTCCCACTACCCGATCGAGGAGAATATTGAGAAGACGAAGGTCCTCGTGGAGGCGGCCCATGTCAACGGCCTGTCCATTGAGGCGGAGGTCGGCTCCATCGGCGGCGAGGAAGACGGCGTTGTCGGCATGGGCGAGGTCGCAGACCCTGCCGAGTGCAAGCGCATCGCAGACCTGGGCGTCGACTTCCTGGCGGCCGGCATCGGCAATATCCACGGCGTCTATCCGGCCAACTGGAAGGGCCTCGACTTCGACGCGCTGCAGAAGATTTCCGCGGCTGTCGGCGAGATGCCGCTTGTCCTGCACGGCGGCACGGGCATCCCGGCCGATATGATCAAGAAGGCGATCTCCCTGGGCGTGTCCAAGATCAACGTCAACACGGAGTGCCAGCTCTCCTTTGCGGCGGCCACCCGCGCGTATGTGGAGGCCGGCAAGGATCAGCAGGGCAAGGGCTTCGATCCCCGCAAGCTGCTTGCACCGGGCGCACAGGCCATCTGCGACACTGTCAAGGAGAAGATGGAGCTCTTCGGCTGCATCAACAAGGCGTAAGGGACAAAAATACGAGGGGACGGGCGCATGCGCCCGTCCCCGTTTTTTTGTCCGTTTCAAAGGCGGTTGGCCTGCCCCGCAGGGCGTCGGATCATCCGCGCAGATCCCGCGTGGGGAAAACGCGCCTGTATGTCAAAAAGCGCATCAGCAGGCTGCCGATCAGCAGGAATGCGCCGCACAGCAGCGCCGCCATCGATACATCGGAGAGGTAGTGCGCGCCGCGGATGATGCGGGCCGCGGCCATCAGGCCGATGTACAGCGTGGAGCCGAAAAAGCATGGCACGGCGTACTTCCGCAGGCTGTCGAACGCCCGGCACAGATAATAGCTCAGCAGGATAAACACCGCCGATCCGGTGTGCCCGGAGGGGAAGGAGTCGGCGTGGCTGTAGATCCCCATTGCGTCGCCGCGCACATACCAGCGGGTAAAGGCGCTGAAATCCGTTGTCCCGATCATATCGCGCACCACGCCCGGATCCGTTCCGTTTGAAAGGCCGTCGGCTGTCAAAAAGCCGTTGGAATACCCGACCATCTCACGGAACCGCACGCGGGAGATGTACCCTTTGATATTGTTGAGCAGCGGGTACAGCACATACAGGAACAGTCCCAGCAGCGCAAGGGGTTCCAGCTTATTGAGCGTCTCCTTTTTTGCGCGGGAGGCGATGAAAAACCCCAGACCGGTCAGGATCAGGGCCAGAACGATCGAGCACGCAATGCACAGCGCGGATCCGCTCACGTCGCCTGCGGACTGCCCCGTCGCCCAAACGATGATATATTTGACCAGGCTGTCCGTCTCCATCTTCCACCCGAAGAAGGCGAGCACGCCAAACCCGGCGATCTGAACCCAGTTCCAGATCCGGTCACACGTGCGGAAAAGTCTGGTTTCCGTCCTTTTTGGCGGGAGCGGCCGGATAAAGGGGAAGAGCCGCCCGATGATCTCCAGGCACTCATTCAGGCCGTGGCGTGTGAACAGCAGCACGGTGAAGGCGCACCCGCGCAGGACATAGCGCGGGACCTCGGCAAAATACTCAAAGAAAATACCGAAGGTATTCTGTGGGTTAAATAGTCGTTCGCTCACCTGCAAATCATAGTAGGTGGCATATGCGAGCAGTCCGCCAAAGAGTGCAAAGTAAAAGGCATACAGCCACAGCTCCGTGCACAGGTCGGATTTTGTCTTGATTTTCAAGTGGATTCCCCCTCTCTGCCCTCCATTATATCAGACGCGCCGCGCCGCTTCAAGGACGGCTTTTTACAGGGTCGTGCGGCAGCCGGATTTCCCGCCCGCTGCGCCGGATGATATTTTCATCCGCCATTTTTTTCAGCTCCCGCATCATGGCGCTGCGGTCCAGGCAGAGGTATTCCGCCAGCGCGCTGTAGGAGATGGGGACCGTCACCTGCCCCCCTGTGCCGGACGGGGGCAGCAGGCTGAAGTAGGTCATCAGCTTCAGGCGTGCCGTCGGCTGGGTGAGGAGGTTGATCCGGTTGGCCTGCCGGCGCGCCTTGCGGGCGGTGAGCTGGAAGAGATTGCTCACCAGCTGGCTGTGATGGGCACAGGCGTTCGGGCACCGCTTGACGATGTGTTCATAGTCCATAAACAGCACCCGGCACGGAGCGCAGGCGCTCACATAGTACTCCTGTGTTTCATCCGGCAGCAGAAACAGCTCCCCGAATACGCTGTTTGGGAACAGGTCCTCAATGACGCTTTGATTCCCCTCGGCATCGCAGTAGTACAGACGGGCGTGACCGCTCAGCAGTACGCCGATCTTCTGCGGGCGGCTGGTGTAGGTGGTGATGATCTCCCCCGCATCGTATCGCAGCTCCCGGGACCGAAAGCAGGCGCGCATGGCGGCTCGGCTCTCCGGAGAGATGCCGGTAAAAATCGTGAGTTCCTCCATCTGTTCACCCTCTAAAAATTTGAAAACAGTATATATAGTGCCTCGTATTTATAAAATACACAGGATATGCTTTATTATACTTTAAAACTGTTGCCTGTGCAACAGTTGGCTGCATAAAAATATGCTATAATTACAACTGCTTTATATTTTAAGGATCAGGGGGTCGTCCCATGAAAATTATCAAACGCAACGGTTCGGAAGCCGTGTTCGACATCACCAAGATTATCGTGGCCATTACCAAGGCCAACAACGCCGATCCGCACAGCCGGGAGCTGAGCCAGGAGCAGATCGTGTCCATCGCCTCCGAGGTGGAGGCGCACTGCCAGGCCATGGGGCGCGCGCCGTCCGTGGAGGAAATCCAGGACCTGGTGGAGAACGGGATCATGGAGCAGGGCGCGTTCGAGGTGGCCAAGCGCTACATCCGCTACCGCTACACCCGCTCCCTGGCGCGCCGCGCCAACACGACGGACAACCAGATCCTCAGCCTGATCGAGTGCAATAACGAGGAGGCCAAGCAGGAAAACGCCAATAAAAACCCCACCGTCAACAGCGTGCAGCGCGACTATATGGCGGGCGAGGTGTCCAAGGATATCACACGCCGCATCCTGCTGCCGCAGGAGATTGTGGAGGCGCACGAGCAGGGGCTGATCCACTTCCACGACATGGATTACTTTGCCCAGCACATGCACAACTGCGATCTGGTCAATCTGGAGGATATGCTCCAGAACGGCACCGTGATCACCGGCACGCTGATCGAAAAGCCGCACAGCTTCTCCACCGCGTGCAATATCGCCACGCAGATCGTGGCACAGGTGGCCAGCAACCAGTACGGCGGCCAGAGCATCAGCCTGGCCCATCTGGCGCCGTTTGTGCAGGTCTCCCGCGAAAAGATCCGTAAGGAGGTCATCCGGGAGGCGGAGGAGCTCGGCGGGGATCTGTCGGAGGATAAAATCTCCGCCATTGTGGAACGCCGCCTGCGCAAGGAGGTCAACCGCGGCGTGCAGACCATCCAGTATCAGGTGGTCACCCTGATGACGACAAACGGACAGGCTCCGTTCATCACCGTGTTCATGTACCTCAACGAGGCGAAGAATGAACAGGAGAAAAAAGACCTGGCCATGATCATTGAGGAGACGCTCCTCCAGCGCTATGAGGGCGTCAAAAATGAGAAAGGCGTGTGGGTCACGCCTGCATTCCCGAAGCTGATCTATGTGTTGCAGGAGGATAATATCACCCCCGGCTCCGAATATTATTACCTGACAGAGCTCGCCGCCAAGTGTACGGCCAAGCGGCTGGTACCCGACTATATCTCCGAAAAGAAGATGAAGGAGCTCAAGGAGGGCAACTGCTTCCCGGTGATGGGGTGCCGCAGCGCGCTCAGCCCGTGGAAAGATGAAAACGGCAATTATAAATTCTACGGCCGGTTCAATCAGGGCGTTGTCACGCTCAACCTGGTGGATGTGGCGCTGAGCTCCGGCGGCGATATGGACAAGTTCTGGAAGATTTTTGACGAGCGTCTCGACCTGTGCTACCGGGCGCTGATGTGCCGCCACAACCGGCTCAAGGGCACGCTCTCCGACGCGGCGCCCATCCTGTGGCAGTACGGCGCGATCGCGCGATTGAAAAAGGGCGAGCCGATCGACAAGCTGCTCTATGGCGGGTACTCCTCGATCTCCCTCGGCTATGCCGGCCTGTGCGAGTGCGTCCGCTACATGACGGGCAAATCCCACACCGATCCGAGTGCCACGCCGTTCGCCCTCTCGGTTATGAAATACATGAACGCCGCGTGCGAGCGCTGGAAGGCGGAGACGGATATCGGATTCGGCATCTACGGCACGCCGCTCGAGAGTACGACGTACAAATTTGCCAAATGCCTGCAAAAGCGCTTTGGCATCATCAAGGGCGTTACCGATAAGCCCTATATCACGAACAGCTACCACGTCCACGTGACGGAGCCGATCGATGCGTTCGAGAAGCTGCGGTTTGAGGCGCAGTTCCAGGCACTGTCCACCGGTGGTGCGATCAGCTACGTGGAAGTTCCGAACATGCAGCAGAATTTGGAGGCCGTTCTCCAGATCATCCGCTATATCTATGATAACATCATGTATGCCGAGCTGAACACCAAGAGCGACTACTGCCAGGTGTGCGGGTTTGACGGCGAGATCCAGATCGTCGAAGATGACGGCAAACTCGTCTGGGAGTGCCCGAACTGCGGCAACCGCGATCAGGATAAGATGAACGTCGCCCGCCGGACGTGTGGTTACATCGGAACCCAGTTCTGGAATCAGGGGCGCACGGCGGAGATCAAGGACCGCGTGCTCCATCTGTAAGGGGAATTGCCATGCATTATGGGGAAATCAAAAAGAGGGATATCGCCAACGGGATCGGCGTGCGTGTATCGCTGTTCGTCTCCGGATGTACCCGGCACTGTAAAAACTGCTTTAACCCCGAGACGTGGGACTTTGCCTACGGGAAGCCGTTTACCGCCGAAACCGAGACGGAAATTCTGGCGGCGTTGTCCCCAGATTTTATCAACGGCCTGACCGTACTGGGCGGCGAGCCCTTTGAGCCGGAAAACCAGCGCGCGCTGCTGCCGTTTTTAAAGCGAGTGCGGGCGGAGTATCCTGGCAAGGATATCTGGTGCTATACCGGCTGTACGCTGGAGGCTGACCTCACCCCCGGCGGCACCAAGCATTGCGAGGCAACGGCGCCATTGCTTGGCCTGATCGATGTGCTTGTTGACGGCGCGTTCGTGGAATCGCTCAAGGATATCACCCTGCGCTTCCGCGGTTCGGCCAATCAGCGGCTGATCGACCTGCCCGCCACCCGCCGCACAGGGGAAATCGTGCTGTGGGATAAGATGAAATAAAGTTTTTCGCCCTCCTTTTCCGCAAAAAGTCACGCTCGGTGCGCCTGCTCGGTTGCAAGCGTCCTCCCGACGGAGCACTGTCGCTACCAACTTTTTGCGGGGTGCAAACTGCAAGTTAGCACATGAAGCCTTCCCCTTGAAGTAATCCCCCTGTTAGGGGGAATGCCCGCGTCAGCGGACAAGGGGGGCCCGTCTGCGGAGCAGAAAGGGGGACCGCTTGCGGTGGATGAGGTGAAAGACTGTTCATTCTGCAATGCGCCCCTGCGATAATCTAACGGTATTTGTTCCGGCTCGCGCCGGACGGAACGCCGGGGGCGGCGTTCCCTACGAGGGGTAGTACAGACTTTGGGCGGGGTACAATGCAAAAAATCACAAAGCAATTCAGCGGCTTTCCGCCAGTTTCTTATTTGTATCATCTTCCGTAGGGAACGCTGCCCTCAGCGTTCCGCAGTAGGAACCCTTTTGACCACTTCGTGAACATTTCCCCTAAAAGGGGAATTACCCCTTACACAGGAGAGCCATAAAAGGCGTTCCCCGAAAAACTGCCGATCGTCCAAATCCACGATGACAACATCTTTATCGACAGACTGAAGCTGCGTCTTTCCGACGCGGCTTTTGTTTTTGGAAATTTCCATAAAAAACTGATCATATCTTCGTCATTCAACCGTGTTGACGGCGGGCTCAGCAGGCGTTTACAATAGTATCACCTATGGATTTATTTTGGAGGAAGAAAAAATGAATCGCACAATCATCACAGCCACCGCCGCCCTGATGAGCCTGGCGCTGCTGTTCACCGCCTGTGCTCAGGAGGAAATCGTCTCCGAGAGCATCAAAGTCCCGTCGGACACACTTGCCGCACAGCCGGATAATTCCATTCCCGTCCTGACCGGCGATCAGACCGCCCAGCTGCGGGGCAATATTGACCGCGGCTTCCGATTGGAGACGTACTACACGCTCGGCAGCGGAGAGGCATGGCCGGGCGACGGAATCGACGGCTATGATTATCTGAACGACATGCTGGCCTTTTACAGAGAGGAGAATGTCCGCGAGATTCAGGTATATATCTACTTAAAGGAATATTACGACAAGGACTTGGATCAGCACGCGCTCGACCAGATGAAGGCTTACTTTGAGTACATCCGCTCCAAGGGCATGTCCATGGTGCTGCGCTTTGCCTATGAATCCGACCAGAACTCCGAATTTGCCCCCAAGCAGAAGCAGATGCTCCGGCACATTGAGCAGCTCGGGGAGTGGATTGACCAGAATATCGACCTGTGGTATGATACGGTGACGGTTTTCCAGATCGGCATGATCGGCGCGTGGGGCGAGTTCGGTTCCTCCAACGTCAACTACAACCGCGGCAAGATCGTCAACGCCGTGTGCGCCATGGTGCCGGAGAATACGTATATCCAGGGGCGCTATATGGTCGTGACACAGGAGGCGGATGAGGAATACGCCGCCCGTGTCGGCTATCACAACGACTTTCTCGTCGGCCGCCCGCACCCGTGGAACACAGCCGGCGGCAATAACGACTCCGAGGAGTACCGGGTGTTTGAGCAAACCAATAAATACCGCCTGAACGATGGCGAAATGCCCTGGGCCGGCGGCACGCAGGAGCCGAACGAGTATGTGGACGGCCAAAAGCTGATCCAGCAGCTCTATGAACACCACTTGACCACCCTCTCGCTCGAGCACAACTACCGCGAGTTCATCAAGGGCGGGAAACAGCCGGAGTCCTATTACAACATCCGGCGTTATCAAAGTGAAATGCTCTCCCTCGATGATGTCAAAGCGCTCGGCGTTCCGTACTATGACACCTACTTTATGGATGCGGACGGGAACCCCATCCGGCATAGCGTCTACGACTACATCGCCGATTTCCTCGGCTACCATCTGGTGCTCTCCGATCTCTCCGCCCAGAGCGGGGGATCCTCCACCGTCAATCTGATGGTGACAAATTACGGATTTGGCGCGCCGCTGAATGTTTCGGGCGCGGAGCTGGTACTGATCGATTCCGACGGGAGTGAGGAGAGCTATCCGCTCGCCGGGCTGGACGTCAAGGCGCTCTGCACCTATGGGCAGCAGACGCTCACGGCGGAGGTGCCGCACGCGCTGGACGGCTATACGATCGGCGTGCGCTTTAGCCGCCACGGCGGATATCACATTCAGACCGCCAACGCGCTGGGATATGAGAACGGCGTCAATGTGATCCGCAAGGCGTGAATTCAAAACCAATATTATGGGAGATATAAAATGTTCCATCTGTTTCAGCGCGGCCGATATCTGATTACCGACAAATCTTTTCAAACCTATCCCTATGACATCATCCTGATCGCGGGGCAGTCGAACGCCGAGGGGTACGGCCGTGGGGACAGGGACTTTCAGTTTGTACCGCACGACCCTATCTATGGCTGCACGGAAAACAGAGGCATCCATCTGGCGTGCGACAAAAAATACGGCCGCCGCCGCACTTCGGCGTCATTCTGCCTGTACTTTGGCGAGGAATATGTAAAGGCGGGGCTTTTGAATCCCGGACGCAAGCTGATGATACTCAATACCGCGGTAGGCGGGACGGGCTTTTCCGATCACCACTGGGGAGTGGGCGAAGACCTGTTTGAGCGGATGATCCGGATGGCGCGGGAAGTATTGGCGCTCAACCCGGAGAATGAGATCAAGGCGTTCCTGTGGCACCAGGGTGAGACGGATGTCATCAGTGGAATGAGCGGCACGTCGTATGCCGGATTGCTGGACACGCTGATCTCGGAAACACAGAACCGGTTAAACATCGCGCACGTCCCGTTTATCGCCGGGAATATGGTCCCAGGCTGGATGAAACTGAACCCCGGCGCATATGAGATCGCCGCGAGCACGCGGAAGCTGATGGAATCCCTGCCGTTGGGCGGGTATGCCGAATCCGACGGGCTGGAGGGGAACTCCGCCGAGGATATTATCCACTTTTCCCGGAAGAGCTGCGCAGAGTTGGGCCGACGGTACTTTCAGATCTATCTGGACAGGGCTGCTACCCACTCAAAAGAATCATTCTGACAGAAAAGGGGCGGAACGCGGCCCCTTTTCTACTTTCGCTAAAAAAGGAGGGCGATCATGATCGAAATACAAACATATCTGCCGGCCTTTACCGATACACTCCGGCACGCATTCGGACGCCGACTCTGCTATGTGGGCCTGCAGGGCAGCTATCTGCGCGGCGAGGCGACCGAGCAGAGCGATATTGACGTGATGGTGATTCTGGACGGCTTGACTGCGGAGGATCTGGAGCGCTATCGTGTACTGGTGGCGCAGACCGAGGAGCCGGAAAAGGCCTGCGGGTTTATCTGCGGCCGTGCGGAGATGGCGCACTGGAACCCGCTGGAGATCTGCCATCTGCTGCACACCACGCGCGACTATTTTGGCAGCCTGCAAAATTTTGTGCCGGACTATACGCAGGACGATATTCTGAATTACATCAAGCTATCCCTGGGCAACCTATATCATGGGCTCTGCCATACCCGGATCCACGCCCCGGAACAGACGCTGCGCCAAACACTGCCGGAGCTGTACAAGCAGGTGTTTTTTATCCTGCAAAACCTGCACTTTTTGCGCACGGGGAATTTTTATGGGACAAAAAGGGACTTGCTCCCCCGACTGTCGGGGTCGGATCGCGCCGCCTTACAGTGGGCAATCGCGCACCGTGGGCAGGACGATTGGGATACGGACAGCGCCTTCCGGCTGCTGTTTGACTGGTGTCAGAGCACGCTGAACCATTTGACAAAACTTTAAAGGAGGAATTTTATCATGCTGCACGCAGGAGAAAAGGCGCCGCTGTTCGCGCTGCCCGACCAGAACGGACAGACGGTGGCGCTGGAGGATTTTATCGGGAAGCGGGTGGTCGTCTACTTCTATCCCAAGGACAACACGCCCGGATGTACCCGGCAGGCCTGCGCCTTTGCCGCCGCGTTAGACCGCTATCAGGCATTGGGGGTGCCGGTGATCGGGATCAGCAAGGATTCTGTGGCGAGCCACGCGCGCTTTGCGGAAAAACACAATCTGCCATTCATTCTGCTCTCCGATCCGGAGCTTCAGGCCATTCAGGCCTATGACGTCTGGCAGGAGAAGAAGCTGTACGGCAAGGTGAGCATGGGCGTGGTGCGCACCACGTACCTGATCGGGCCGGACGGGACGATCGAAAAGGTGTGGGAGAAGGCCAAGCCGGACACCAATGCCGCGGAGATCTTGGAGTATCTGGCCAACGTGTGAGAAAAATAGCGGAGAGGGAATTTTCATGGAGTATTTGGATCTGTACGACCGGGACCGGATCAAAACGGGCAAAACGCACCGCCGCGGGGATCCCGTTCCGGCGGGATCTTACCGCATGGTCATCCATGTGTGCATTTTTAACGCGCGCGGCCAGATGCTGATCCAGCAGCGCCAGCCGTTTAAAAAGGGATGGCCGGATCAGTGGGATGTCACCGTGGGCGGCAGCGCCGTAGCCGGGGAGGACTCCCGTCAGGCGGCGGAGCGGGAGACGCTGGAGGAGATCGGGCTAAAACTCGACCTCTCCGATAAACGCCCGAAGCTGACCATCAATTTTGGAGAGGGGTTTGACGACATCTATCTGGTCGAGCGGGAAGTGGATTTGGAAGCCCTCCGCCTCCAGGAATCGGAGGTCCAGGCCGTCCGCTGGGCTTCGCGGGAGGAGATCCTCGCCATGATCGACGGCGGTGCATTCATTCCATACGCCAAAAGCTTTATTGAGCTGCTCTTCGACACGCGCAAGCTGGACGGGACTGTAACAGGAGTGTAAAGAGGCAGAAAGAACAGGCAGCGCCTTGTGAACGGATTGCTCACAAGGCGCCGCCGTGCATTTATGGGAAGGAGAAGGAAATGAAACGAAATCAGACAATACCCTGGGCGAGCATGGCGTCCGCAACCTTCAGGAAGCCGGCGATATTCGCACCCATCACGAAGTTGTCCGGGTGGCCGTATTCCTTGGCGGCGTCGGACATGCTGGCGTAGATGTCCTTCATAATGTTGTTCAGGCGGGAATCTACCGTATCAAACGACCAGCTCAGGCGTGCGGAGTTCTGGCTCATCTCCAGTGCGGAGGTGGCCACGCCGCCGGCGTTGGCCGCCTTTGCCGGGGCAAAGAGGACGCCGTTTGCCTGGAAGCACTCGATAGCCTCCAGCTGGGAGGGCATGTTTGCGCCCTCGCCCACGGCGATGACGCCGTTTTTAACAAGCATTTTGGCGCTCGCCTCACTGATCTCGTTCTGCGTGGCGCAGGGCAGCGCGATATCGCACGGAACCTCCCACACATTGCCTTTCTCGTGATACTTCGCGGACGGACGCTCCTTGGCGTAGTCGCTCATGCGGCCGCGGCGGACCTCCTTGATCTCCTTGAGCAGGGCCACATCGATCCCCTCGGGATCGTAGACATAGCCGTTGGAGTCGCTGGCGGTGACGACCTTCGCACCGAGCTGCTGGGCCTTCTCGATCGCATAGATGGCCACATTGCCCGAGCCGGAGACGACAACGGTCTTGCCCTCAATGGAGTTGCCGTGATCCTGAAGCATCTCCTCCACGATGTAGACCAGCCCGTATCCGGTGGCCTCCGTGCGCACCATGGAGCCGCCGTAGCTCAGGCCCTTGCCCGTCAGGATGCCCTCGTAGTTGCCGGTGATGCGCTTGTACTGACCGAACATATAGCCGATCTCGCGGCCGCCCACGCCGATATCGCCCGCGGGCACGTCCGTATTCGGACCGATCACGCGGTACAGCTGCGTCATGAACGACTGACAGAAGCGCATGACCTCGTTGTCGCTCTTGCCCTTGGGATCAAAATCCGCGCCGCCTTTACCGCCGCCGATGGGAAGACCGGTCAGTGAGTTTTTAAAGATCTGCTCAAAGCCGAGGAATTTGATAATGCTCATGTTGACCGAGGGATGGAAGCGCAGGCCGCCCTTATACGGGCCGATCGCGCTGTTGAACTGGACGCGGAATCCGCGGTTGACATGGACCTTGCCCGCGTCGTCCGTCCACGAGACGCGGAACACCGTTGCGCGCTCCGGCTCCACCAGGCGCTCAAGCAGGGATTTCTGCTCATAAACCGGATTGCTCTCGATCACCGGCCGCAGGGAGTTGAGAACCTCGCTGACCGCCTGACGGAACTCACGCTGATGGTGGTTTTTGGCGTCGACGATCTCCAGAACCTTATCGACATAACTCATGCAAATCTCTCCAAACTCTGTGTGATTTTTTTGACTGCGGGTACTATTATAAACCGGAGAAAATGAAAATGCAATAAAAAAAAATCAAATTTCATAATTTTATGAAAATGAGCGGCCGCTCACCGATAAAATTGCAATAAATGAAAGTTCTTTGAGCGATACTTTCATCGTTTTTGCTAAAAACGGTGAATTGCGCACAGGAGTATTACCCGATTTTGCGCCCCGGACAGGGGACGGCTCACGTCCCGGGATTGCAAGTTCGTTTTTTTTGTGATATAAATAGAAAAACAGTCTGCTGCACGGCGGTGCGGCAAAGTCCGATATCTTGAGATACAGGGGGAACTTATCCATGCAGGAGCACTTCAGGGCGGTGGCGGTCTCTACCGATATCGCCTGTACACAGGATCAGTACGGGGCGCTGGCCGCGGCCCAAAACAGCCATACATCGCTTACCGCGTGGCGCAACGACCGTGCGATCGCGCAGATCGCCGTTCTCAGCGGCGGGGAGAAGCTGAACGGACTCACCGTTTCAGCGGGGGAATTTTCCGGTCCGGCGGGTGATTTTTCGGGAACGGTGGCATGCGCCTTTCTCCGGGAGACAAAGGCGTTTGTCGGCAACGGAAAGCAGGACGACGGCTCTCGCAGCGCCTATCCGGACGTGATCTGGTCCGATGATCCGGTGGATGTGGACGCGAACAGCGTACAGGCCGTATGGGTGACTTTCACCGTGCCGAAGGATGCGGCGGCGGGCGTCTACACGGGGGAGATCGTGCTGTCTTCGTCCAATAAAGAGGCGTCTCAGTCCGTGCCTTACACGCTGGAGGTGCTCGATCTGACGGCGCCGGATCCGCAGGAGTATGCGTTTGATATCGAGCTGTGGCAGTACCCCTACCGCGTGGCGGATTACTATGGGGTGGAGCCGTTCTCCCCGGAGCACTTTGATATTCTGCGCCCGCACTTGGAGAAGTACCGTGAGCTGGGGGGCCACGCGATCACGGCGAGCATCGTGGAGGAGCCGTGGAACGGCCAGACGTATGGGCGTTATCCCTCCATGATCAAATGGACGCGCCGCGCCGACAGGAGCTTCGCCTTCGACTTTGATCAGTTTGACCGCTGGGTGGAATTCTGCCACTCCCTCGGATTGGGCGACAAGATCGTGTGCTACAGCCTGATCCCGTGGGGGAACAGGATCCGCTATTATGATGAAAAAAAGAAAAAGGAGCGCTGCGTCGCCCCCCGCACCGGTACGCGCAGATACAAAAAGGTGTGGCGGCAGTTTTTGCAGGCGCTGGTTGATCATGCACAGGAGAAGGGCTGGTTTGACGATCTGTACATCGGCATCGACGAGCGCGCGGCGATGAAAAAGGCGTATGACCTGATCGACACGGTGCGCGGTAAGGACGGTGCGCTGCTGAAAAAGGCCGCGGCCATGAATCACTTTAACGCCAAATATTTTCCGCTCATTGACCGGATGGCGAGCGTCAGCGTCGGATCGGAGCCGCTCAAGGGCGCCATGGCGGATTACAAGCAGCTGTGCGCGCGCCGTAAGGGCCGCCCGGAGCTGCGCACCACGGTATACACGTGTGTGGGCCACTTCCCCAACAGCTTTACCTACAGCATGCCGGGGGAGGGGTACTGGACGATCCTGTTCAGCGCCGCCATGGGTGCAAACGGATTCCTGCGCTGGGCCTATGACGCCTGGGTGCAGGATCCGCTCCGCGATACCACGCACGTCAGCTTCGAGTCCGGCGACTGCTTCCTGATCTATCCCGACGAGGCGGACGCGGCCCATCCCGTGCCCCACAGCTCCGTACGGCTGGAGAAGCTGGCGGAGGGGATGCGCGATATCAATAAGCTCCTGCTGCTGGCGGAGCGCTCCGAGAAGATGGCGCGGCGTCTGGAAAAGCTGCTCGCGTCGGTGCGGTGCGACTACACGCAGAATCCGGATAAGGTCGCTGTGGCCGTGGCGGATGAAAGGACGCGGGCGCAGCTGCCGGAGGATATGGACCGCCTGCGCGGGGAACTCCATGCGATGGCGCGCGACTTTCTGGCGGAAAGATAAGGAAACCCAAAAGGGAAAGGCCGGACGGCGTTCGCCGTCCGGCCACTGTTTTTATCCGTGCTGTGTCGGGATCAATCCTCGTCCTTCTTCCGCCTGGAGCGGGGCTCCTCCTGCGCGGGCGGCTCCTCCCTGGGGAGGATTTCCAGCTTGAGCTTGCCGATGCGGCGCTCCTCCACGTTCAGGACGGTGAAGCGGACGTTCTCATACTCTGCGGTGTTCATCTCCCCGTCCTCGGGCAGATAGCCGAGCAGGCTGATGACAAAGCCGCCGATCGTGTCATAGTCGCCCTCCGGGAATTCCAGACCGGTGATCTCCTCCACCTCGTCGAGATCGGTCGTGCCGTCAATGGTAAAGGTCGTGTCGTCTATTTTGGAGATCTCCTCGTCCTCGTTGTCGTATTCATCCTGAATGTTGCCGACGATGCTCTCGACGATGTCCTCCAGCGTGACGATGCCCGCCGTACCGCCGTACTCATCCACCACAATCGCCATCTGGATGTGGCTCTCCGTCATCTCGCGGAACAGGTCGCCGCACTTTTTCGTCTCCGGCACATAGAGGGGCTTGCGGATAAAGTCGCGCAGAGACTTGTTCTCCGGCAGGTCGTTGCCGATGAATTTGAGCAGGTCCTTGATATACGCAATGCCGATCACATTGTCGAGGTCCTCCTCATACACGGGGATGCGGGAGTACCCCTCGTCGATGGAGATCTGGATCACATCCTGAACGGGCTCGTTGACTTCCACGGCAGAGATATCGGTGCGGTGGGTCATGATGTCCGCCGCGTCGATATCGTCGAACTCGAAGACGTTGTTGATCATCTCCTTCTGGGAGTCCTCGATCACGCCCTTCTCCTGCCCGACGTCCACCATCATGCGGATCTCCTCCTCGGTGACGACCTCCTCGTCGGCGTTGGGGTCAAAGCCGAGCAGGCGCACGACGATGTTCGTGGAAAAGGAGAGGAGCTTGACAAGCGGCTTGGTGACCTTGGCAAACACCGTCAAAAAGCCGACCGCCATAAAGGAGATCTTCTCCGGCTTCTGCATGGCGATGCGCTTGGGCGCGAGCTCGCCGAGCACCAGGGAAAAATAGGAGATGATAAGCGTCACAAGGACGACCGAGATCGTGTTGATTACACCGCGCGGGATCTGCGGGATCAGCGGGGCGACGCCGTCGGTGATCATGTCCGCAAAGGTCTGGGAGGCCGAGGCGGAGGTCAGAAACCCCGCCAGCGTGACGCCGATCTGGATCGTGGAGAGGAAATTGCTCGAGTTCTTCGTCAGCCTGAGGACCTTGATCGCCTTTTTGTTGCCCTCCTCGGCCATTTTTTCAATCTTGGCGTCGTTGAGGGAAATGATGGCGATCTCGCTCATGGCAAAGTAGGCGTTGACGAGAATCAGGACAAACAGCAGTACGATTTGAAGGACCAGCGATAACGGGTCGTCCATTGTGAAGTTTTCTCCTTTCAGATTTCAAAAAAATGATTTTTGCCGCTTGACGGAAGGCCGCCTCCGGAAGGGGGCATCCTGTTTCAAGAGCAAGGATATGGAATTATTTTTTCATTATACAGGATCCCCATATCTTTGTCAAATCCATCCCGTGGACGAAAAGGGGATCCGCCCGATTTTTCCTGCCGTTTTTGCATATAAATGTTTACATTTTGCGCCGAAAGTGATAAAATCTATCCTGTAACGCTATGCAATCTCAGGCATAGAGGACGCACGCCGTTCCCGGCGACTGCGGGGCGGCTGTGTGACTGAAGGAGGAACTGTTAAAATGGCGAGAAAAACCAAGACAATGGACGGCAATAACGCTGCCGCCCACGTGAGCTATGCGTTCACGGAGGTCGCCGCGATCTATCCGATCACCCCGTCGTCCGTCATGGCGGAGGAGACCGACAAGATGGCGGCAGCCGGCCGGGAGAACCTGTTCGGCCAGCCGGTGAAGATCGCGGAGATGCAGTCCGAGGCGGGCGCTGCCGGCGCGGTGCACGGCTCCCTCTCCGCAGGCGCTCTGACCACCACCTACACGGCCTCTCAGGGCCTGCTGCTCATGATCCCGAACATGTACAAGATCGCGGGCGAGCTGCTGCCGAGCGTGATCAACGTATCCGCGCGCTGCGTCTCCACCCACGCGCTGAACATTTTCGGCGACCACTCCGATATCTATGCGTGCCGCCAGACCGGCTATGCGATGCTCTGCTCCAACAACCCGCAGGAGGTCATGGACCTGGGCGCGGTGGCGCATCTGTCCACCATCAAGGGCCGCGTGCCGTTCCTGCACTTCTTTGACGGCTTCCGCACCTCCCATGAGGTCCAGAAGATTAAGATCTGGGATTACAAGGATCTGGGCGAGATGCTCGACTGGGATGCCGTTGACCGCTTCCGCCGCCACGCGCTCAACCCGGAGCACCCGGTGCTGCGCGGCTCGGCGCAGAACCCCGACATCTTCTTCCAGGCGCGCGAGGCCTGCAACCCGTACTATGACGCGATCGTCGGCATCACGGAAGACTATATGAACGAGGTCAACCGCCGCATCGGTACGGACTATAAGCTGTTCAACTACTACGGCGCGCCGGATGCGGAGAACATCATTGTGGCGATGGGCTCCGTGTGCGACACGATCGAGGAGACGATCGATTACCTCAACGCCAACGGCGGCAAGGTCGGCCTTGTCAAGGTGCATCTGTACCGCCCGTTCTCCGTCAAGCACCTGCTCAGCGTGATCCCGGACACGGTCAGGAAGATCTCCGTGCTCGACCGCACCAAGGAGCCCGGCTCCCTGGGCGAGCCGCTGTACCTGGATGTCGTCGCCGCGCTCAAGGGCTCCAAGTTTGAGAATGTGCCGGTGTACGGCGGGCGCTACGGCCTCGGCTCCAAGGATACGAACCCCGGCCACATCATCTCCGTGTACCGCAACATGGAGCAGGCCGAGCCCAAGCCGCGCTTCACCCTCGCCATTGAGGACGATGTCACGCATCTCTCCCTGCCGGTCAAGGAGAACCCGAACACCACCCCGGAGGGCACGCATTCCTGCAAATTCTGGGGCTTGGGTTCTGACGGAACGGTCGGCGCGAACAAGAACTCCATTAAGATCATCGGCGACAATACCGATATGTATGCGCAGGGCTATTTCTCCTATGACTCCAAGAAGTCCGGCGGCGTAACGGTATCCCACCTGCGCTTTGGCAAGAAGCCGATCAAGTCCACCTATCTGATCAACAAGGCGGACTTTGTCGCCTGTCACAATCCGTCCTATGTGGATAAGTATAAGATGGTGGAGGACCTGAAGCAGGGCGGCACCTTCCTGCTCAACTGCTCTTGGGATGCTGCGGAGCTCGATGCCAACCTCCCGGCTTCTATGAAGAAGTTCATCGCCGAGAACGACATCCAGTTCTACACCATCGACGCCACCCATATCGCCAAGGAGCTGGGCCTGGGCGGCCGCGTCAACACGATCCTTCAGGCCGCATTCTTCAAGCTGACCGAGATCATCCCCGTTGACGACGCCGTCCGCCTGATGAAGGAGGCGGCCACCCGTTCCTACGGCAAGAAGGGCGAGAAGATCGTCGCCATGAACCATGCCGCAATCGGCCGCGGCGTCGCCGACGTCAAGAAGGTCGACGTCCCGGCCGCGTGGGCCAACGCGAGCGGCGAGGCCAAGGCCGAGCCGGTCGAGACCGACCGCCCGGAGATGAAGAAGTTCGTCGAGAACATCCTGCGTCCGGCAAACGCCCAGCTGGGCGACACGCTGCCGGTTTCCGCATTTGAGGATGCGGCGGACGGTACGTTCCCGCAGGGCTCCGCCGCCTTTGAGAAGCGCGGCATCGCCGTCGATATCCCGTGCTGGATCCCGGAGAACTGCATCCAGTGTAACTTCTGCTCCTATGTCTGCCCGCACGCGGTCATCCGCCCGTTTGCGTTCACGGAGGAGGAGCTCAAGAACGCGCCGGAGGGCCTGAAGTCCAAGCCGATGACGGGTGTTCCGGGCATGCAGTTCGGCATCCAGATCTCCGCCTACGACTGCACGGGCTGCGGCTCCTGCGCCAACGTCTGCCCCGGCATGAAGGGCAACAAGGCCCTCGTCATGAAGCCGGCGGAGACCCAGTTCGAGCAGCAGGCGAATTTCAATTACGCACATGCCCTGCCTGAGAAGAAAGAGGTCACGGAGAAGTTCAAGCCCACCACGGTCAAGGGCAGCCAGTTCCGTACCCCGCTGCTGGAGTTCTCCGGCGCATGCGCCGGCTGCGGCGAGACGCCGTATGCCAAGCTGGCCACGCAGCTCTTCGGCGACAGGATGTATATCGCCAACGCGACGGGCTGCTCCTCCATCTGGGGCGGCTCCGCGCCGAGCACGCCGTACACCGTCAACAAGAACGGACACGGCCCGGCCTGGTCCAACTCCCTGTTTGAGGATAACGCCGAGTACGGCTACGGCATGATGCTCGCCAACAATCAGATCCGCGCCCGCCTGGCCGGCTATGTGGAGACGCTGGCCAAGTCCGGCAACGCGGAAGTTGCCGCGGACGCCAAGGCGTGGCTCGACACTTACAATGACGGCTCCGCCAACGGCGATGCGGCCGCAGCCCTGCGCGCAGTGCTCGCCACCGCGGCTCTGAACGGCGACGAGAAGGTCGCGGCCGACAAGGTGCTCGCAGACGCCGACTACCTGGCCAAGAAGTCCATCTGGATCTTCGGCGGCGACGGCTGGGCCTATGATATCGGCTACGGCGGACTCGACCACGTCATCGCCCAGAATCAGGATGTCAACATCCTCGTCTTTGATACCGAGGTCTACTCCAACACCGGCGGTCAGGCATCCAAGTCCACCCCCACGGGCGCGGTCGCGCAGTTTGCCGCCGCGGGCAAGGTCGTCAAAAAGAAGAACCTCGCCCAGATGGCCATGAGCTACGGCTACGTCTATGTGGCGCAGGTCGCCATGGGCGCGGACTACAACCAGTGCCTGAAGGCCTTCCAGGAGGCGGAGAGCTACCACGGCCCGTCCATCATCATCGCCTATGCGCCGTGCATCAACCACGGCATCAAGGGCGGCATGGGCATCAGCCAGACGGAGGAGAAGCGCGCGGTTGCGGCCGGTTACTGGCACAACTTCCGCTTCAACCCGGCACTGGCGGCCGAGGGCAAGAATCCCTTCACGCTGGACAGCAAGGCCCCGACCGAGGCATACCGCGACTTCATCATGAACGAGGTCCGCTACAACTCCCTGCTCCGGGCGTTCCCGGACCGTGCGGAGAAGCTCTTCGAGAGCGCGGAGGAATCCGCCACGGAGAAGTACGACCAGCTCGTACGCCTCCAGAGCTTCTATGCGCCGGAGGAGAAATAACGCCGATCGGAGGTAAGCGGGACTGTGGCAGAACAGCCTGTCCCGAAGATAACGCGTAAAATCCGCCCCTCAAAAGAAGCCCAATCCGCTTCTTTTGAGGGGCGAGCTGTTTTGTGATGCCTGTAGATTCCCTTTCGGCTTCCCCTAGAGGGCGATTCCCCTGTCAGGGGAAATGTCCGCGAAAGCGGACAAAAGGGTCCCGCCTGTGGAGCAGGAGCTGTCGCCGTAAGGCGACTGATGAGGTGGAAAGGCCAACGGATTACAGAAATTCGGCATACCCCGCAGAATCCACCTCATCCACCGCAAGCGGTCCCCCTTCCCCTCAAGGGGAAGGCTTTGAAATGCCTGCATATTCCCTTTTGGATTCCTCTCGAGTGGAAGGCGAAGGCTTGATTGGTCCGTGTAAATTACAAAAGGGCGTCCCGCCTGCGGAGCGGGACTGTCACGCGGATGCAAGCTCCCGTCGTGTTCTGTTTTGCAACAGACCCTTTTTGCGTGAAACCCATATTTGGTTTATCTGCCAATTTTATCCGTTTCTTTTTGTGGAAAAGGGAAAAACGCAGCATGCCCCTTTCCTTTTCCGCGCCGCGTTGTTATAATGTTCCGGAAAGGGGAGAGGCCTGTGAACAGACAGGAGTATTTAAAACAGATCGATCAGGTGATCGCGGCCGGCCGGTTTCATGACAGCTGGGAGAGCCTGGGCGGCCATCCCACGCCGTCCTGGTTTACCTCGGGAAAATTCGGGATTTTTATCCATTGGGGGATCTACAGCGTCCCGGCCTATTGCAACGAGTGGTACCCAAAGTGGATGTACTGGAAGGGGCACCCGGTCTACCTGCACCATAAAAATACATACGGCGACGTCACCAAATTCGGGTATAAGGATTTTATCCCCCTGTTCAAGGCGGAGCACTTTGACGCGGATGCCTGGCTGGACCTGTTCCGGAAAAGCGGCGCACGGTACATTATGCCGGTGGGCGAGCACCACGACGGATTTAAAATGTATGACAGCGACCTGAGCCGCTGGACGAGCGTCAGGATGGGCCCCTGCCGCGATGTGCTCGGGGAGCTGCGTGCGGCGAGCGATCGGGCGGGCCTTGGCTTTTTGGCGTCCCACCACCGTGCGGAGCATTACTTTTTCCTCAATGCGGGGCGCAAGATCCCGGGATGCGACGTCAACGACGAGCAGTACCGCGA
The DNA here is from genome assembly GCA_949293315.1 of uncultured Oscillospiraceae bacterium. Taxonomy (GTDB): domain Bacteria; phylum Bacillota; class Clostridia; order Oscillospirales; family Acutalibacteraceae; genus Onthovicinus. The sequence continues at coordinate 44,180 of CASFCH010000011.1, forward strand.
CTTTTACGGCCCGGCCGTCCCGTTCGTCGGCGGGCGCAGCGATGAAAAATTCCTGAACCCCACCGCGGAGTGGGGAGAGGACTGGCTGACCTCCGCCTGTGAGATGATCGACCGCTATCAGCCGCTGGCCGTCTATTTTGACTGGTGGATCAATGCGGAGGGCTTCCGCCCCTACGTCAAAAAATTCCTGGCCTACTACTATAACCGTGCCGAGGAGTGGGGCAAAGAGGTCACCGTCTTTTATAAGCAGGACGGGATCATGCAGGGGTGCGCCACCTTTGATATCGAGCGCGGCCAGTTTGACGCGCCGTTCCCCTACCCCTGGCAGGGGGATACCTCCACGGGGAAAAATTCGTGGGGATATACGGAGAACAACCGCTTTAAGACACCCTCTGAGCTCGTGTGCAACCTGATCGATGTCGTGAGTAAAAACGGCAGCTTCATGCTCAATGTCGGCCCGAAGGCGGACGGAACCATCTGTGAGGAGGATCAAAGGCTCCTGTTGCGGATCGGGGAGTGGATGGCGGTCAACGGGGAGGGGATCTACGACACCCAGCCGTACCGCATCTATGCCGAGGGGGTCAAAAAGAAGAAGAGCGGCTCCTTTAAGGAAAACCTGAAATACGGCAAAAACGAGTTCCGCTACACCTATAAAAACGGCGCGATCTACGCCTTTGCCATGGCGCCCGCTCGAGACGGGCGGTATACGCTGTCGGCCTTCAGCGGCCGCGGCGGGCTCGATCGGATTCAGTACCCCATCCGGCGGGTCACTGCCCTCGGATACGGGGAGACGCACTTTGAAAAGGACAAGAAGGGCAATCTCCGCCTGCGCTGTGATGCCTGTGCCCGCGCGGAGCTTCCGGTTTGCTTCAAGATCGAAATCGAGTGAGTTATTTAGCATAGAAATAATATCAAAAGGGACTGTTGCAAAATAGCCTGTCCCCCAAATAATGCATAAAACCGCCCCTCAAAGAAAGCCAAAGCCGCTTCGCTTGAGGGGCGAGTTGTTTTGTAATGACGTTTTTTTGCACAGGTCGCTCTTGTAAATTTGTTTTATAACGCGCGCTTTTTTAAATCAGAAAAGCGGCCCTCCATGGGATAGAGAGGGCCGCTCGCGTTTTTAAACGAACAGGTAGCCGATATACGGCATGAATACGGCGGTCAGCGCGCCGGTGATCAGGCTCAGGCCCCATTTATCCAGATAGGACCCCGCATAAAATACGGCGGCAAACGGTGCGAGCAGGATCTTGCCGGCCATGGAGGCGCCGTCCCGGTGATAGAGGGCGTCCCAGAGCATCAGCGCATCCTCCACGCTGGGGAATACGTTGGAAAGCATCGAGATGCCGACCCACAGCATCACGGCGCTCAGGGCGGCGTCCGCGCCGGTCAGGCCGTTCCAGAACAGCCCGGCGGCAGCCGGAAAGGCCGTTACAACGCCGATCGCAAGGTTGAACAGGAACGGCAGAAAGCACATGAAAAATCGCTTGGCGGCGGAGTCCTCCACCTCGTGCTCAATGTGGCCGCACATCTCATCCGAACGCATGTATCGCGGGTCCTCGATCGGGGTGCCGAAGATCCGGCAGAGGATGTGTTCCCAGAGGGCATGCATCAGCGCGCCGGGGAAAGTCAGCAGTTTTGCAATGTATCCGGTGATCATGATACGTCAGCGCTCCCTTCCAAAAACAGCTGCTCGAGTGTCAGCTCGCCGTCCACATATGCCTGTGCCCGGTCGGAGAGCTGGGTGTCATAGCTCTCGAGGAACTGGACGGTCTCATCATATTTTTCCGTATCGCCCACCGCATGGCAGATAACGGCGAGCACATTCGTGGTGTTGACGGTGGCGCTGGCGTTAAACGCCGTCTCCGCGTCGGTTCGGGCATTGGCGGTATCCCCCTGCAGGAGGTAGACAATGGCGCGCTGACGGAGCAGCTCGGGGTTGTTTTCGCTGACCTCCAGCCCGGCCGCAATCGCGTCAAGCGCGGCGGTGTAGTCCTTCTGCCGGCGGTAGAGCGCCGCCCGGGCGGCGTAGGCGTTGGGGTCGTCCCGATTGTCGCGGAGCATCTCGTCGCACAGCGCGAAGGCCTCGTCATATTCCCCGGCCTGCCCCAGACACTTGGCCAGTTCCGGATAGTATAGCCACTTGTAGTCCTCGCTGCCGGAGTCCTTCATCTGATTGAGATAGCCGATCTGGGTCTGGATATCCTTTCCGCAGATCTTAGCCAGATAGAATTCATAATAGTACACGATCATCGGATCGTAGTCGTCGGGCGATGCGGTCTCCCCGGTGGCGTCGGTGGCCCCCTGACCGCTGAGCAGCGCGTCAAACTGGGCCATCAGATCGTCATAGGGGATCTCGGAGGCCGGCTTTGTCTCGTAGTCGGCGATAATGGCGTAGGCCGCATCGGCTGTGGTGTTGAACGCGGTGAGCTTTTCGTTGATCCGGGAGAGCGTGCGGTCCTCCTCGATCTCCTCTTCGGTAAATTCAGAAGAGAGGATGGACTGTACATTCTGGATATATCCGAATTCCCACAGGGCGCGGACCATGCGCTTGAGCATCGGCTTGCTGCTCACGCCCTGACCGTACAGGTCAAAGTAGGCGTTGAGCCCCTGAACGGGGTGGTGCTCCAAAAGCAGCTTGTGGGCGGACGCCTGGGCCGTGTAGTCGGAGACGATCCCGCGCATACTGTACCCGGACAGGGCGATCACGGCGGCGACAAACAGGATCACCGGGATCATGTACCACCGGACGGGGCGGTGCTTCATGCTCTCGCGGCACGCCTCGCAGTAGGGGTAATCCTCCCCGCGCTCCCGGCTGCGCTCGTTTTTCTGGCAGCAGTAGCAGAGATTTTCGTCAAACGGCTCTTCCGCCTCGGGGGCGCTGTCCGCCGCCTCAGAAAGGGAGTCCTCCTCAATGAGAACAGGGGTGTCTCCCACTGTGATCAGGCGGTCCCAGTCGCTGATCCCGGCGTGCGCATCCGTCTCCGCGTCGGACGGCGCGTCTGTTTCGCCGCCGGACGGCTCCTTCTTCTGCGCGGCCTGCGCCGTCTGTTCGTCCAGCTCCCGCTGGAAAATATCGCGCAGCTCCTCCAGCTCCCGGTTCAGGTCCTCCCCCTCCGGAGCGGGAGCGGCGCCCTTTTTCTCCTCCTCGGGCGTGTCGGGACGGTTTTCCTTTTCCCTGTCGTTCAAGGCAATGCCTCCTAACTGGTTATTTGCCGCACTGCGGCACGGATATGAAGATATTTTACCATAGCCGGAGCATATTTTCAAACGGAATCAAAAAGTTTACAAAGTGCGGACAGCTTTGCAAAGATTTAACCGGAGCCGGGGTCCAGAACAGGCAGCATAAACCGCGCGCCGAGAACAAAGCCCTGGGCAAAGGCCTGTGCGCACTCCTCATAGCTCAGGTCGTTGCGCGCGGCGAGAAGCTCCTCCAGACGGTCTGCAGCTCGGGGAACGGCCGAACGCAGCTCTTGGGCAACCTTCGTCCGGGCGATGTTGTATGCCTCCTGCGCCAGACGGCGGCTCGCGGTGGGCGGGGGCTCCTGCTCCCAGGGGGCGATTTGCCCGTCATAGAGGGCTCGCAAAATGTCGTCATACATGCCGCTTTCTCCTTTCAATCATTAAAATGACTGCCGGCCCTTGCAAACGCCTCTGTTTTGTGCTATAGTAAAAGTCGAGCAAAACCGAATACCGACAAGGGGCGCTGACGGATGTCGGCTGAGATCGGAGCTAACCTGCTCCAGTCCCTCAAACCTGATCCGGGTAATGCCGGCGTAGGAATGTTTTCCACAACAGCCTTGCGGCATGACGACGGTATCCGCAACGGCTCTATTTTTTTATTCAGGAGGTTTTTACCAATGAACGCAAGTGTCGCAATTCAGGTACTGCCCAAGGTCGACGGGGACAGGGAGGTCGTGCGCATCGTAGACGAGGTGATCGACTACATCAAAAGCACCGGCCTGCACTATTATGTAGGGCCCTTTGAGACCACGATCGAGGGCGACAGCTATGACCAGCTGATGGAGATTGTCGCCGAGTGCCAGCGGGTCGCCATCCGTGCGGGCGCGCCGTCCGTCTCCGCCTATGTCAAGATCGTCTATAAGCCGGAAGGCGGTGTCCTCACCATCGATGAGAAAGTTACAAAGCATCACCAATAAGCTCGCGCCGGTGCTGGCGATCGCCGCCGTACTGCTGATCTGGCTCTCCGTGACGGAGTCCAAGGTGATGCCCGCGTACATGCTGCCGTCCCCGGTGGATGTGTGCAAAGCGCTCGTCTCAGACTTTGGCACGCTGATGGAGCATGCGGCCGTCACGCTGACCGAGGCATTCGCCGGGCTGGGGATCGGAATTCTGCTGTCCTTTGTGATCGCCACGCTGATGGACCGCTTTAACTTTTTATATAAGGCGCTCTATCCGCTGATGGTCATCACGCAGACGATCCCCACCGTGGCGATCGCGCCGCTGCTGGTGCTGTGGATGGGGTTTGATATGGCGCCGAAGATCACACTGGTGGTCATCACGACGTTTTTCCCCATCACGGTCAGCCTGCTCGACGGCTACCGTAGCGCGGACCCGGACGCCATCGCCCTGCTGCGCAGCATGGGCGCCGGGAAGTTTCAGATATTTCGTTATATCAAATTTCCCTCCTCGATCGGGCACTTCTTCTCCGGCCTGCGCGTATCTGCCTCCTACTCGGTGGTGGGCGCGGTCATTGCGGAGTGGCTCGGCGGTTTTGAGGGGCTCGGCGTGTACATGACGCGCGTGCGCAAGGCGTATGCGTTCGACAAGATGTTTGCCGTGATCATTTTTATTATTGTTGTAAGCCTGCTGCTGATGCTTCTGGTCTCCGTGATCAGAAAGCTTTCCATGCCGTGGGAAAGAAAAGGAGAAAATAAGCGATGAAAGTAAAACAGATTTTAGCGGGCGGCACTGCCGCTCTCATGGCGCTGTCCCTGGCCGCCTGCACGGCGGGAGAGGGGGCGCAGGCGAATCAGGAGCTTGAAAAGATCACCTTCTGCCTGGACTGGACGCCCAACACCAACCACACGGGGCTCTATGTGGCGCAGGACAAGGGCTATTTTAAGGATGCGGGCTTTGAGGTGGAGATCGTCCAGCCGCCGGAGGGCGGTTCGGCCTCCATGTGCGCCGCCGGGCAGGCGCAGTTCGCCATCGACGCGCAGGACACGATGGCGGCCTCCCTCGCCATTGACGAGCCCCTGCCCATCACGGCGGTGGCCGCGCTGATCCAGCACAACACCTCCGGGATCATCTCCCGCAAGGGGGAGGGTATGGACCGGCCAAAGGGGATGGAAAACCATACCTACGCCACGTGGGACAATCCCATCGAGCAGGCGATCCTGAAGAATCTGGTGGAGGCGGACGGCGGCGATTTCTCCAAAGTCACCCTGATCCCGAACAATATCACCGATGAGGCCGCCGCCCTTCAGGCGCATCAGGCGGACGCCATCTGGATCTACTATGCGTGGTCCGGCATCAACGCGGAGCTGAGCGGACTCGATTTTGATTACTTTGCCCTGCGCGACTTAAATCCCACCTTTGACTACTATACGCCGGTCATTATTGCCAACAACGATTATCTTGCCCAGCACGGCGACAGCGCCAAGAAATTCCTGGAGGCGGTGAAAAAGGGATATGAGTACGCCATCGCCAATCCGGAAGAGGCCGCTCAGATCCTGATCGACGGCGATACGACCGGTTCCCTGAACGGCTCCGAGGAGCTTGTAACCGCTAGCCAAAAGTGGCTTGCCAATGAGTACAAATCGGACGTGGAGCAGTGGGGCTACATTGATCCCGCCCGCTGGGACGGCTTCTATCAGTGGCTGTGGGACAATCAGCTGATCGCCAAAGAGCTGCCCGCCGGCACCGGCTATACAAACGACTATCTGTCCTGAAGATGATGGATGTTTTAACAGTTGAGCATGTCTCCAAACGGTTTGGAGAGCATCAGGTGCTCGAGGATATCAGCGTCTCCCTGCGGAAGGGGGAGATCGTCTCCCTGCTGGGGGTGAGCGGAGCCGGAAAGACGACACTCTTCAACGTGATCTCCGGCCTCTATACGCCGGAGGCGGGGCGGGTGATCCTGAACGGGGAGGATGTGACCGGAAAGCCCGGCAGGATCAGCTACATGCTCCAGAAAGATCTGCTGCTGCCATATCGGACGGTGGTGGATAACGTCGCCCTCCCGCTGATTATTAAGGGGACTCCAAAGCAGGAGGCCCGCGCCCGGGCGGGAGAGCTTTTTGCCCGGTTTGGGCTGGAAGGCACGCAGAAAAAGTACCCGCACCAGCTCTCCGGCGGCATGCGCCAGCGCGCGGCCCTGCTGCGCACGTATCTGGCGTCCGACGGCGTGGCCCTGCTCGATGAGCCGTTCAGTGCGCTGGATACGATTACCAAGGGCGCCATGCATGAGTGGTATCTCGGGATCATGGATCAGATTGATCTGTCCACCATTTTTATTACGCACGATATGGATGAGGCGGTCAAGCTCTCCGACCGGATCTATATCCTCTCGGGGAGTCCCGGCCGTATCACGGATGAGATCGTGGTGGATGCCCCCCGGCCGAGGCCGCATGATTTTGATCTGACGCCGGAATTCCTCGCATACAAGCGCCGTATCGCACAGAGCCTGATCCTGTGAGAACCGCCCCGCACACGTTTTGATGTGCGGGGTGGCTTTTTACTTTCTGTCAGTCCCGCTTTCGGAACGCCGAGGGCGGCGTTCCCTACGAGGGGTACAGACTTTTTCCGTGTGCCCCGCAAAAAGTTGAGCGCGCACTCGCAAGCGAACAGACGCGGCGGCGTTCCCTGCGAGGATTGTACAGACTTTCTCCGGGTGGAGGAGACAGGAAAAGGTCCCCGCTCCTTTTGGAGCGGGGACCTTCCCACAATAGCCCTTATACAGGATGATCAAAAAAGGGGTGATTAAAAGGATTTGTAATTAGTCGGCCTTCCTCTTCTTTGCAAGGACAAGGACCGCACCGGCCGCAAGCACGCCTGCGCCCGCGACAACCGCGAACATCGCGTCGCCCGTGCCGGGGTTGGTGTTGTCACCGGCATCCGTTGTGGGCTC
>CASFCH010000012.1 GCA_949293315.1 uncultured Oscillospiraceae bacterium
AGCAAGCAAGCAAGCAAGCAAGCAAGGTGTAACTCTGCCTTTTTCTGTCAAGCTGAAAACTGAACAAAAATAGAAGGCGTATTCTTCCCTTTTTACGGCGGGCGGAATGCGCCTTTTGCTGTTTGCGTAAACAGTTAAAATTGGAGGATAGAAAGTGACAAAATGAAAATGAAAAAAATTGCAGGGCTAGTTACCACAATCGTTTTGTCGATAATAATTTTATTAACGGGATGCGGTAATAGTTCAACGGGAAAAGCTTCAAATCAAGATAATGGCAGCATAGAAAGTGATACTTCGGACTCTGTGTCGGACGATGAAAATATGAGCGGTTCAGCTTTAGTGGATGAAAGTTCTTCTTCCTGTAATACAGACGAGGGGAACTCTTCAAGTGATCCTGATAGCAGTTCGTCCGTAGATGGACCCTCCGGCAGCAGTTCAAGCGGAAACGCTGGTAAGCCGAGCAACGCTGGCGGCAGTTCCAACAGCGGCGGAAACAATAATTCGAGCAAGCCTTCTGCTCCGCCAAGTGGCGGCAACAGCGGCTCTAACCAGCCTATCGAGCCTGAAAAGCCGGCAGGTCATGTCCACAACTGGGTAAAAGAACCGAAAGGACTCACCTTTGACTGGCAAGGCGTCGGCCCTGATGAAAATGGATATACAACGAACAGAGAAAAAACCAAGGTCAGCATCAATATGTGCGCTACATGTTATGAATACTTTGGTGTTGGTGATATCTCGTTTGATCGGTATTGGGAGCATGCAGATAAAACCGGCCATGGAGGTTATTCTACATATCCTGTTTATGCTGTTTATGATGTGTATTTTTGTGAGGAATGCGCTTCATATAAACGCGGTGAATTTTCTTTTTATGGATATTATGATTATTCTGAGAGTAATCCTAAATGGAAATATCTTACACCGGAACAAATTGCAGAATTAAATCTGCCGTAAGAAAAATTGAACAACGGGACGGAAAGGCACTGGGAGGAACTGAACAGGTCCAGTAAAAACGGACAATAGACAAAAGGCCCCTTCATTTAGGAAAATAGAACTGCCCCCGGGCTAAACCGGGCACTATTTCTTGCTTCGGGTGATTTTTCCGTTCTCCCTCTGATATCGCCTTACTGCGTATCATTACTTGACGCATATTTTCAGGCCGTTGGCAATCAGCGGTGGGCGCTGTGCCTTTACGCGGCCTGATTTTCCTGATCCCCTTGCCGCAGTGCAGCCCGGCATATACGGCTTGAATGGCGTGTGGATCGCCTATGTGCTCTCAAACGCCCGTACGGCTGTTGCTGCGGCGAGCCGGCTTCGCGGCCTCTTTCATCAAATTTAAGGTGCCTGATATCAAACGGAATATTGATTTTTTCGGACGTTGTGCTATACTGGTCGCATCCAAATAAAATATTTGTGATTGAGGGGGAGAGCGATGCGCAAGAGCAGAATTTTAGCGACTGTTTTGGCGGCCTTCCTGTGTGTGGTGCTGTCGTCGTGCGGCGGACAGACTGAGAGTACCGAGTCCGAGACGGAAAGCGGAACGGCACGCGCGGTCCCAGGGATGTCAGAAGTTTCGGCGGCGGAGGCGACCACACAGCCCGCAGAGGCGACGGAGGAGCAGGCTTCCAAAGCATCACAGGGGGAACGAAACGGCAATTCCGGAAAAGAGGAAGGTGCCAATCAGGGGGACCGGCAGGAGGACGTTCAGGAACCGGTTCGGTCAGATCCGCTGGAATCGCGGATCAACGCCGCCTCTCTCCATCCGCAAAAAACCGGAAATGCGGCGCTTGATCAACTGGTAGAGAAGATTTTTAATCAGATTTTTACGCCGGGAATGTCTCCCTATGACAAGGTGAAGGCGTGCTATGACTATCTGATTCGGACGACAAGCTATGGGGGCGGAATCATAGATCTGAATGAAGTGGATGCCATGATGGGCGGCGTGACTTACGAAAAAAGCGGAGATACGCTCATCATCTATATGGCGTACCGCCTGCTGACTGAGCATGTAGGAGTATGTGATTACTATTCCGCGGCGTTTGTCGTGATGACCCGGGCGATCGGGCTGGAAACCTACGTGGTTGGCGGCACAGTCCGCACCAAGGAGGGCGGACGGACCGGCCATGCCTGGGTAAATATGAAGCTGGGGGACACCTACTATAACTTTGATCCGCAGGTGGAGGACAATAATACTTACAACAATGTGATTCGATACACATATTTCGGCAAGACAGATGCCGAGTCCGGGACGCTGTATGAGTACCGCGACAGAGCGGCAGATATTCGGGAGTTTGGGAATTTTAAAACAGTCGCCCTTCCCGCTGAAGAGGAAAATACCATCCGGTAATCAGACCGCGGCAGTCATAAAAACAGAAAATATATTTTATTTTTCACGTTTAAACGTCTTCCAGACAGACAAGAAGAGCGACCCCCGATCCATATCAATTCGGATCGGGGGCCGCTTTTTCATGTGTCGCAAAAAAATCCGGCCCCATCCGTGGAGGAAGGAGCCGGATCAGATGACTTAGAAATGGATCAGTCCGCCGACCTGTGAGATCACGGGGGCAAAGACCAGAGCGATAATTGTCATCAGCTTGATGAGGATGTTCAGGGAGGGGCCGGAGGTGTCCTTGAATGGGTCGCCAACCGTATCGCCTACGACGGCAGCCTTGTGGGCATCGCTGCCCTTGCCGCCGTGATTCCCTTCCTCGATATACTTTTTGGCATTATCCCACGCGCCGCCGGAGTTGGACATGAAGATCGCCAGCATGACGCCCGTCACAAGGGAGCCGGCAAGCAGCCCGCCCAGCGCCTGCGGCCCGAGCAGGAAACCGACCGCCAGCGGAACGACGACCGCCATAATACCGGGGACCAGCATTTCACGCAGGGCAGCACTTGTGGAGATGGATACGCAGCGCTTGTAGTCGGGCTTTCCGGTGCCCTCCAGAATGCCTGGGATCGTCTTGAACTGACGGCGAACCTCTTCGATCATCTGATTGGCTGCCTTGCCGACGGAATCCATCGTCATAGCGGAGAAGAGGAACGGCAGCATGGCGCCGATAAAGAGACCCGCGATCACGTCGGGAGCCAAAATGCTGATGCCGCTCGTGATCCCGACGCTCTCCGCGTAGGAGGCGAACAGCGCCAGCGCCGTCAGCGCGGCCGATCCGATGGCAAAACCCTTGCCGATGGCGGCGGTCGTATTGCCCACGGAGTCCAGCTTGTCGGTGATTTCGCGCACGCTCTTATCCAGATTGGACATCTCCGCGATTCCGCCCGCATTGTCCGCAATGGGGCCATAGGCGTCTACAGCCACGGTGATTCCCGTCGTGGACAGCATGCCCACAGCCGCGAGCGCGATGCCGAACAGGCCGCTGACCTTATACGCCACGAGAATTCCAACTGCGATCACGATGATCGGAATTGCGGTGGACTTCATGCCCACGGCAATGCCGCTGATGATATTTGTCGCGGAACCCGTATCGGACTGCTTGGCGATTTTTTTAACGGACTTATAGTCGCCCGAGGTGTAGATCTCTGTGACAAAACCGATGATCAGGCCCACAACGACGCCCGACAGCACGGCAAAGAAGGCGTTGAGCTCCTTGAGCATGAACCAGCTGAGCAGTCCTGCGCCGACAAGCACCAGCGCCGCGGAGACATACGTTCCAACCTTCAGGGTCATGCTGGGGTTCCCCTTGCCGTGGACAAAGAAGGTGGACAGGATGCTCGCAATGATGCCGATCGCGGAGAGCACCAGCGGGAAGATGACGCCCGCATTGCCGATCACGTCCCCAGCGGTGAAGGTGGCCACTGCGCCGAGCGTGACGGCGGAGATGATGGAGCCGACATAGCTCTCAAACAGGTCCGCGCCCATGCCGGCCACGTCACCCACATTGTCGCCCACATTATCGGCGATCACGGCGGGGTTGCGCGGATCGTCTTCGGGGATGCCGGCCTCCACTTTACCGACCAGATCGGCGCCCACATCGGCGGCCTTGGTGTAGATGCCGCCGCCCACGCGGGCAAACAGCGCGATGGAGGAGGCGCCCAGACTGAATCCGGTGAGGACGTCGATCCGCTTTGTGATCAGGTAGATCACGGATACGCCCAGCAGCCCCAGGCCCACAACGCACATGCCCATCACGGAGCCGCCGGAGAAGGCGATCGAGAGCGCCTTGTTCATGCCCTTGGTCCGGGCGGCGTTTGCCGTGCGGACATTCGCCTTGGTGGCCACGTTCATGCCGATATAGCCCGCAAAGGTGGAGAACAGCGCCCCTACCAGGAAGCAGATCGCCGTCGTCAGGCTCTGCAGACCGGCCCACAGCAGAACGAAGAGCACCGCCGCAAAGATGATCAGTACCTTGTATTCCGACGTCAGGAAAGCGTTTGCACCCTCGCTGATGGAGGCGGCGATTTCCCGCATCCGTTCCGTGCCCGGATCCTGCTTGCGGATCCTCAGCGCACTGACCAGTGCGAAGAGCAGTGCCAGCGCCGCGGCGACGGGCGCCGCAATCATGAGCATATCCATGGTATCACTCCTTGATCGTTCTGTTTTGTCCGGACGTGTCCACGCCGGTATTACCCCTTTAGTATACCATTGTTTTCCAGTTCAATCAATATGAAACGGCATGGTTTTTAAGCGAAATATACAAAATTTTTTATTTATCAAAGTTGCAAATTAGATTTACCGCCTCTGCGGCAAGCAGCAGACCGGCGGTGGGCGGGACATAGGCGATGCTTCCCGGAGCGTCCCCTGTCCCAGCAGGACGGCGCGGCTCCTCCTCGGAGTACAGGACGCGCAGCTGCTTTACACCGCGCTTTTTCAGTTCCCGGCGCATCACGCGGCACAGGGGACAGACGCGCGTCTGATAGATATCCGCAAAGCGAAATCGCGTGGGGTCAAGTTTGTTCCCCGTCCCCATGGCGCTCAGCAGCGGGAATCCCTCCTCCTGCGCCCGGACGGCCAGCGCGATCTTGGCCGTAACCATATCGATGGCGTCGATCACGCAGCCATACCCTTTCAGTTCAAAGGAGTCCGCGTTCTCCGGCGTATAGAAGCCGTTGACCGCCCGAACCGCACAGGCGGGATTGATATCCCGGACCCGCGCTGCGGCCAGCGCGGCTTTGCTCTGCCCGATCGTCGAGTGCAGGGCGTAGAGCTGACGGTTGATATTGGTCGGGTCCACGGTGTCCCCGTCTACCAGCAGCAGTCTGCCGACACCACAGCGCGCCAGTGCCTCTGCCGCCCAAGAGCCCACGCCGCCAAGGCCGATCACGGCAGCCGACGCATCCCGCAGACGGGCGGCGTTTTCCTCTCCTATTATTGCCTCCATACGGGAGAATTCATTCATTTGCAGCCACTCCTTCCGTTTAAAATTATTATAATGGATGGGAATCAAAAAATCTACCGGGAACGCGTATGACAGATCAAACAACAATCCGGAGCCTGTTCTGTGAAGGGATGCGGCGCGAAGAGGGGAGACGTCCCTGTTCGATTTCTGTTTTATTAGATCGTCGGCAGCGTGATTTCATTCCTCGGGTGCCGGGTCTCCAGAATATGGCGGATCCGGTTTACGCTGATGTGGGTATAAATCTGCGTTGTCGTGATCGAGCTGTGTCCCAAAAGCTGCTGGATGTACCGGATATCGACGTCGCGGTCCAGCAGGGCGGTGGCGAAGGTGTGGCGGAACATGTGCGGCGTGATGTGGAGCGTAACGCCGGAAGCGCCGGCATAAGCCTGGATCATGTTACGGATGGATTGCTCGGACAGACGATTGCCCAGCCGGTTGGTAAAGAGATAGTCGCTGTCCGACCGGCGCTGCTGCAAATATTTTTTAAGAATATCCGAAACGCCCGTATTCGTGATGCACATGAGCCGCTCTTTGGAGCCCTTCCCCCGGATGTGAATCGTGCCGTTGGCAAGCTCCAGATTGTACAGCGTCAGATGGCTGACCTCCGATACACGCATGCCTGTCGAAAAGAGCAGTTCCAAAACGGTGATATTTCTCAGACGGCTCTCTTTGCCGCAGGGGGTCAGGGCGCTTTCATAGGCGGCGTAGGCATAGGTTAAAATGCGTTTGACGTCCTCCAGGGGGATGGTTCTGGGCAGAACTACGCCCTCTTTGAATTTGTAGGTAATTTTGTGAAACGGGTTGAATTCGATGATGTCTTCCATTTCCAAATAGCGATAGAACGCCTTGATCGAGGCGACCTTTCGCTTGGCGCTTTTAGGCTTGTATTTTTGATACAGGAGATCCATGTACCCGACAAGCTCGTCCTTGGAGAGAAAATCCCGCCGCTCCATATGTTCCAAAAACTGCGCCAGATCAATCCGATATGCCTTGAGTGTGAGCGGACTGAGCCCCTTGGAATATTGACATACGCTGATGTACCGCTGAATTTCTGTTTTTAAACACGCCATCTCTATCCGACTCCCATCATAAAAGTTCAGGAACTATTATGACGGATTTTAAAAGAAAAATCGACCGATTTCCAGAAAATAACATCACTTATGCGCGTTTTCGCATCACTTGCGCAATGAATATTGACAAGCAATAGGGGGTGTGGTAGATATAATGTGGAGTGGTAGAGGGATGACGAGTGGAGGATAATATCTAATTATATTACTTGTAAAGGAAGATTGTTAATGATAAATTATAAATTGATTTGTGATTTTTGTGAAAGCTTCGATAGTAAATCCGAAGAGGGTCATGTAAATGACCACCAAACAAAAAAAACT
>CASFCH010000013.1 GCA_949293315.1 uncultured Oscillospiraceae bacterium
CTCCCTTGTGTAAAGGGAGGTGGCCCGGCGCAAGCCGGGACGGAGGGATTGTGACAGGGTTTGGACCGGTAAAAAACGATCCGTTCCATCCGGCAATCCCCCAGTCACGCATCCGCGTGACAGCCCTCCGCCTGCCGTAGACGGTAAAGAATTCGCACAAACAGAATCGCCTTCCCCTTGAGGGGAAGGTGGGCGGCGATAGCCGCTCGGATGAGGTGGAAGACCAGCGCCTCGCATTCAGCCAGCGCAAAACACCGCAGAACACCTCATCCGTCTCGGCCTGCGGCCTCGACACCTTCCCCTCAAGGGGAAGGCTTGAAAGGGCTGTGCGAATCCCCCTCGCGGGGAAGGCTGTAAAGGCCTGTGCAAATCAATATCCGCATCCCTTAGAGAGCCGTGCAGCGCGTTTTATTTTTTTAAAAAAGAGCAGAATCCGCCCGCCTTTGGGCCCAAAGGCGTGAGTGGTGTCAACATAAAGCAATATTTGTAACAAAATGCGATAAGTTTTGACTGAATTTTTTGTCAATTTATCACAGAGCATATTGACAACATTTGATGCATGTGTTAGATTTGAGACATTCGGGAGGAGGGGCCCCTCCGCGTTACCGGAAAAATGTAAAAGGAGTTGACTTTATTTTGAAGAAAAGAGGAAAGCGGATCCTCGGGGGCGTTCTGGCCGCGGTGATGGCCGCGTCCATGGGCGCCTCTGCATTTGCGGCCTCGGCCGCGGAGACGCAGCCGGATACCTCCCTCCCGCAGGGCGTCACGCAGGACCTCGTGGACCAGGCCGTCACCAATATGGACAAGAATATCGTCTCCATCCTGGGCCTGGTCGGGCTGGATTGGAGTTCTGTCGTCAGCAATAAGACGGTCGGCGAGCTCATCGGCACCCTGCACGATCTGTTCGCACCTCTTGCCGAGAGCAGCGGGATGGCGCTGGGCCCCCAGATGTTTGAACTGTACGCGGCCTTTGAAAATCTGCCGACAAATCCACTGGATGATTACTGGTGGTATGATATAGAGGATGTCCCCTTTACGGAGCTGGACTACGGCGTCGCGAACGGGGATGTGGATGCGTTCATCACCGCGGTCAAGGATGTTCTGTCATGGAGCATATGGATGATGCTCGGACAGTTCGCCGTTGATTATGAGAATAATCCCATGTATGCTGGCACAGGCATGGTGACTCCGGAAGAGCCTGACTTCGTCACCGGGCCGCTGACGATGCTGCTCAGCGGCATTGCTCCGGACGCCGGGATCGCCCTGCCGGAGCCGTTTTACCGTTACGGCCTCTATCCGATCTATCAGGGCCTCGGTCTGGATGCGATCACGGTTGATGAATACACGGAGATGTATTTGTCGACAGCACCCGTTAGCCCTGGAGACAGCAATTTTAATAAAGCAGTTGAACTGAAAAACAGCGGCGCCTCCGAGGAGGAGATCAATGCGCAGTTGGATCAATATTTTGAAACGACTATCCCAAGCGTTGCCGCTTATGCAAAGTATTTGGATATGATGGCCGGCCCGCTCTTTGATCTGGTCGCCCAGGTGCTGAAGAACCCGCTGTCCACCATCGTCAACTTCCTCCCGAAGCTGGATTCCCTGATTCAGTCCGGTGAGTGCAGCTGGCTGTTTGACCTGCTCGGGAACTTCCTGCCGGATGTGTTCCCGGCGGACGCCGCTCCGGCCAATCTGGTGGAGCTGGTCAACAGCGTGCTTGCAAACGTGCAGGTCAATGGCGCCACGCTCGGCCTGACCCTGCCGGCGTTCGATTTCGCCGCGCTCGATGAGCTGAGCATGGCCGACCGCAGCGTGGCCACCGTCAACTACCTGACGGAGACCATCACCACGGAGGAGAACCTCGCGGCCATTACCGCGCTGGTCCCGGCGGCGGGCGCCATCCTCGGCGGCCTGAGCGCCGACGACCTCGGGTATGTGGTCATCAACTTCCTCGCCACGGGCAGCCTTGCCTTCCCGGGTGAGGATCCCGGCACGGGCGACAATGATCCCGGTACAGGCGACAATGAACCCGGTACGGGCGGCAATGAGCCCGGCACCACGACCGACGGCGGCGATGAACCCACCACCACCGATCCGGTCGATACGGGCGACGCCGCGCTCAGCGCAGTCGTCCTCGCCGCCGCAGCGGCAGCCGCCGGTGTGCTTGTCCTCTCCAGAAGGAAGAAATAATCCACCTTCTTGCTTCTTTAGAGTTTTTTAACCCCAGGGGAACAGGGGGCCTTGCAAAAGGCCCCCTGTTTTCCGTATGGATCATGCCTCGTGGATATAAATAGATCCTTCCAGGGGCGCGCACAAGCGATCTAAAGCCTTCCCCTTACACAGGAGGACTGGGAGTGTACGGGCTTCCTCGCCGTATATAGCCTTCCCCTTGAGGGGAAGGTGGGCGGCGATAGCCGCTCGGATGAGGTGGTTTCTGAGGGTAATACCGAGTTTTTATAATCCGCCGGCTTTCCACCTCATCAGTCTCACTCCGTTCGACAGCTTCCCCTCAAGGGGAAGCCGAAAGGAAATGTAGAGGCCTTTGATACCATCCAGCGGGAATTCAAAATAAATTTGTACAAACCATGACGAGTGAGGTATTAATATGAACAGGCACAACAACCCCCAATTAACCGAAAATGCCCAAAATCTGCGCAAAAACATGACCAAAGAGGAACGCCATTTATGGTACGATTTTTTAAAAAATCTGCCCGTTACATTCAACCGGCAAAAGGTGCTCGGCCACTGCATCGTGGACTTTTACTGCGCCGAAGCAAAACTGGTAATTGAACTGGATGGTTCACAGCATTATGAAGCTGTGGGAGTCGAAGCCGATGCAAGGCGCGACGCCTTTCTCCATCACTTGGGGCTGACCGTCCTGAGATATTCCAATCTGGATATAAACCGGAACTTTGAAGGGGTCTGTACCGATATACTGCGCCATATTTCGGGTTTATCAAAGGATTGAATTCGCACAGGTCTTTATCAGCCTTCCCATAGAGGTAATCCCCCTTTTAGGGGGAACGTCCGCGAAAGCGGACAAAAGGGTACCCGCCCGCGGAGCGGGGGCTGTCACGCGGATGCGTGACTGGGGGATTGTCGGACGGAATGGATCGTTTTTTACTGGTCCAAACCCTGTAACAATCCCTCCGTCCCGGCTTGCGCCGGGCCACCTCCCTTTACACAAGGGAGGCTCTGTCTGTACAAACTTCCGCGCCGTATATAGCCTTTCCCTTGAGGGGAGGGCCCCATCTGCCGCAGACGGTAAAGAATTCGCACAAACAAATATTGGCTTCCCCTTGAGGGGAAGCTGTCGAACGAAGTGAGACTGATGAGGTGGAAAGCCGGCGGATCGCATTCAGCCGGCGAAAAACGCAGTATGCCACCTCATCCGTCTCGGCCTACGGCCTCGACACCTTCCCCTCAAGGGGAAGGCTTTAAATGGCCCCCGGCTCCCCTGTGTAAGGGGTGATTCCCATAACAGGGGAATCCCCTCAAGGGGAAGGCTGATAAAGGCCTGTGCGAATCCCCCCTCAAGGGGAAGGCTGATAAAGATCTGTGCGAATCCCCTCTCAAGGGGAAGGCTGATAAAGATCTGTGCGAATTCCCCCTCAAGGGGAAGGCTGATAAAGATCTGTGCAAATTCCCCCTCAAAGGGAAGGCTTTGAATGGCCTGTGCCATCCATCATGCATCCATCAGCCGGGCACGGCGTTTTTTAGGGCGCTTTCCGCTTTGTGAAATTATCCCCCCGCAGGCCCCGGTAACGGCGCTGTGGGGGGATTTGTCACGTTCTCACATCAATATCGGCTGGATCTGTTCCCCGTTGAGCGCGGCGTGCATGGCGTCCTCCGTCATGGTGAAATCCGCCACGATGGAGCGCGGTTTTTTGACCGAATCATCCTGCCGCATGGGGACAAAATAGATGTTTTTATAGTTGAGAAGCTGGCCGATATTTTTCCCCGCCGCACCGAGCGCGTCATTTGTGGAGACGGCGATCAGCAGCGGCCGCGCGTTGCGCAGGTGGGATTTGGCCGCCATGGTCACGGGGGTGTCCGTGATGCCGTTGGCCAGCTTCCCGATCGTATTGCCGGTGCATGGCTCGATCACGAGGATATCAAACATCTTTTTGGGCCCGATCGGCTCCGCCGCCTCGATCGTGTGGATGATCGGGTGGCCGCAGAGCGCCTCGATCTGCCGGACAAAGTCCGCCGCGCGTCCAAAGCGCGTATCGGTCTCATAGGCGTTCCGGCTCATGATGGGGTACAGGTCGATCCCCTGACCCCGCAGGTACTCCATCTGGGCGATCGCCCTGGAAAACGTGCAGAACGAGCCGCACAGGGCGAATCCCGCTTTCAGCGTGCGCATGCCTGTTCCTCCCCCTGTATCAGATTGCCGATCGTATCCCCGATGATCTCCCCCGCCGTTTTGGGCGCGTACCGGCCGGGCAGGGAAAGGGCGGGGATCACCCGAACGCCGTATTCCCGCGCCGCGTCCGGATCCACACCGCCGGGCGGGGAGGCGATGTCGATCACCGGGCAGTCCGGATTGATCCGCATGAGGATTGGGGCGTCGATCACACGGGCCGGGACGGTGTTGACAATAAAATCAAATGTCCCCGCCAGCGCCGGCAGGCTCTGGAACGGACACGCCGCGCATCCCCACGCCTGTGCCTGCGCCCAGTCGGTGCTCTTGCGCGCGAAGACCGTCACGTTCGCCCCCACGCCGGAGAGCACGCGGACAATCGCCTTCGCTGTGCGCCCAAATCCCGTCACGGCGGCGTGGCTCCACTGGACCATGCCGGGTGTGGACTCGATGATGACCTTGAGCGTCCCCTCCGCGGTGGGGACCGCGTTGGCGGTGATCAGCTCCTCCTGCGCGTAATAGTCGAACACTATTGCGCCGCGCTCCTCCATCGCCGCGCGCAGCGGTGCGCTCACCATGCCGCCGAATACGCGCTGCCCGGGCCGGATCGCCTCCAGCAGCTCCGCCAGCGGGAGCGCACGGTCGGAAAGCGGCAGGTTGAGATGCGCTCCGTCCCGCGTCACCGGCAGCGGCAGCACCACGGCGTCACAGGAGCGGACCGCCGCGGGGATCTCCCGTTCACAGGGAAAATCCGCCGCCCGTCCGCTCTTTTCAAATCCGGCGACGGTTACCTCATATCCTCTTTTTATCAGGGCTCCGGCGGCATAGAGCTGGCGCTCGTCCCCGCCGCAGACCAGTATGCTCTGTATGTTCAAGTCGATTCCTCCAAAAACTCATTCTGCCCCATCGTATGAAGCGGACGTCCACTCGGTGCATGGATCATCGCCGGCGCCCTCCCGGGGAGACGGGAAAATTTTACGAAAAAGGTGTTTATTTCTTCCGCCGCATGCAATATAATATAGAATAGACCAATCGGGAATAATGTTCAATATGGATTTTGGGGTGAAGACGTTGAATAACGTACAGAACATAGATACACTTTTAAAAACGGCCCGCCGGATTCACATGATCGGGATCGGCGGCGCGGGGATGGCTCCGCTCGCCGAGATCCTGCTGGAGGAGGGGTACGACCTCTCCGGCTCGGACAATAACCCGAGCGATACGCTCGAGCACATCAAGTCCCTGGGCGTGCCGGTGTACATGGGGCACCACGCGGAGAACCTGCGCGGCGCGGAGATGGTCGTGCACACGGCGGCGCTGCTCAGCGACAATCCGGAGCTGTGCGCGGCAAAGGAGATGGGGATCCCCACCTTTGAGCGGGCGGAGCTGTTCGGCGCGGTGACGCGCATGTACGGCAACTGCACCGCCGTATGCGGCACGCACGGCAAGACGACCACCACCTCCCTGCTGACGCAGATCATGATTATGGCCGGCAAGGATCCCACGGCGGTGATCGGCGGCCGCCTGCCGATGATCGATTCCCACGGTCTGGTGGGCCACAGCGACGATATGATCTGCGAGGCGTGCGAGTATCAGGACACGTTCCTGCACCTGTCCCCGGACACGGCCGTGATCCTGAACATCGATCGGGACCATATGGAGTACTTCAAGACGGAGGAGCATCTGATCGGATCGTTCCGCCGCTTTGCCGAGATGGCCACCCGTGCCGTTATCTACAATCTGGACGATGCGAAAACCCTGCGCGCCGTGGAGGGCATCACCGGCAAGGACCGGATCACCTTCGGCACAAGCGAGGGCGCCGACTACCGCGCCGTGAATGTGCAGCTCTACAACGGGGCCTTCCCGGAGTACGATCTGTATATCCGCGGGGAATTTGCGGGGCATATCGCCCTCTCCATCCCCGGCATCCACAATGTGGATAACTCTCTGGCGGCCATCGCCGCGGCCCACTATAACGGCGTGACGGTCGAGCAGATGCGTCCCGGCATTGAGGGCTTCCGCGGGGCCGGACGCCGCTTTGAGATCCTGGGGAAATTCAACGGCGTGACCATTGCGGACGACTACGCGCACCACCCGGCGGAGCTCAAGGTGACGCTGACTGCGGCGCTGGAGATGGACTACCATGAGGTGTGGGCCGTATTCCAGCCGTTCACGTTCTCCCGCACGTATATGCTGCTGGAGGACTTTGCGGACGCGCTCAAGATGCCGCAGCACGCCGT
Organism: uncultured Oscillospiraceae bacterium; assembly: GCA_949293315.1. Lineage (GTDB taxonomy): Bacteria > Bacillota > Clostridia > Oscillospirales > Acutalibacteraceae > Onthovicinus. The sequence continues at coordinate 6,604 of CASFCH010000013.1, forward strand.
GCTGACGCAGATCATGGGCTCGCGGGAGCGGAACACCTACGGCATTACCACGCAGCAGCTCGCCGATAAAATCCCCGGCAGCGTCTGGTTTGAGACGTTTGAGGAGGTCGCGCAGTATATCGTCGATCACGCCAAGGCGGGCGACCTGGTGATCACCCTCGGCTGCGGCGATATCTATAAGGCGGCCAAAATCATGATGAAGCTCTACCGCGAGCAGGGCGCGCAGGAGAACTGATCCCGCTACGCGGAAATATTTTAAAGTGCTCAGGAGGGAAAAGGTATGTTTCAGAAAGAGGACGCAAAGGGAAAGCGGTTTGAAAAGGTCTATGAACAGGGCGCCATGGAGGGCATGGAGATCTGGGTGGACCGGGAGACAGGCGTGAATTATCTGTTCCATTACGCCGGTTACGCCGGCGGGATGACGCCGCTGCTCGGCCGCGACGGAAAGCCGGTCATATCGCCGGTGGTGAATGGGTGAAGTGCATTTGCTTTACATATGTACAGTTTTTAGGTAAAGCACTGTTTTGGCAGAAATCTTAAGACTAGCTATTGTAAAGCAATTTGATTTACAAAGAATATCGTCCATTTTATGGAAGAAATCAGTCTCGGTTCCGATACCGGGGCTGTTTTTTTGTATACGGCGTTACGGGACATAGTCGCAGACAACTCTGGATAGCGGAGAATTTCAGATTATGAGGAATTTATAATTTTTTGGCTTCAGTCACGCAAAACCATTTTTCTACCGCTCATATGTGACATAAAACCGCAGAATTTTACATGAGGAGGGGATATTATACATTTTTATCCAATAAATGACGGCGGGTTGTTGACAATGAAATTTGGGCGATGTATACTGAAATTATTAATAAAACACAATTTATGAAGTTATAGATATTTATAAATCTATAATCAATAACTAAAATGTTGGAATTTCAACCCAAGGAGAGGCAGATCAACTTATATGCTGATGGAGTATTGGAATCAAAGGACGGCCGTGATACCATATTTTGAGGAAAAATAACAGAATGTTGGGAATCCTGTCTGATTTTAGAGAAAGGTGACGGAGCAGTGAAAATCAAACTTGCCATATTGGAAAGGGATCAGCGCTATTTGGAAAGGATCGTTTCCGTTTTCAGCACAAAATATGCGGATAAATTTGAAATTTATTCATTTACGGAGACGTCGACGGCGATGGCTGAGCTCGATGCTGCGAGAATAGATGTTCTTATTGCCAGTGATACGTTTGAAATCGATATATCCGCAATCCCCAGACGATGCGGATTTGCATATTTGGTGGATTCACCGGATATCGATACGGTCCGCGGACAGCGTGCCATATGCAAATTCCAGAAGGCAGAGCTGATTTACAGGCAGATTCTCAGCATTTATTCTGAAAAAGCGGGGAGTATAGCAGGGTTAAAATTGGGGGATGAGAGCGCCAAAATTTTGACGTTTTGCTCCATCGGAGGCGGTACGGGCGCCTCCTCCATGGCGGCCTCTGCAGCAATCTATTTTGCCGGTAAAGGGCGGAGAGTTTTATATCTCAATCTTGAAAAACTGGGGTCATCCGACGACTTTTTTACGGCCGAGGGGCAGTTTGACATGAGCGACATTATTTTTGCGCTCAAAAGTCAGAAGGCCAATCTGCCGCTGAAGCTGGAGAGCTGTGTCAAGCGGGATAGGCATGGCGTATATTTTTATTCGCGGACCAAGGTGGCGCTGGATATGTATGAGCTGACAGCCGATGATACGATCAGACTGATCGGAGAGACGGCCTTTTCCGGGCACTATGATGATGTGATTCTGGATATGGATTTTTCTCTGGACAGCGATTCGCTGAAAATATTCCGTCAGGCTCATACGCTGGTGTGGGTAGGGGATGGATCGCAAATTTCCAACGGAAAGGTACAGAGAGCGCATCAGGCGCTTTCGATTGCGGAACAGGGAAGCGATTCGCCTTTAACGAACAGATTGTGCTTTATTTATAATAAATTCAGCAATAAGACAAGCAGAACAATCGAAGGGATCAATTTCAGGAGCATCGGCGGCGCGCCGCGGTATGAACACGCCGGTACAGAGCAGGTGCTGGAGCAGCTGAGCAAAATGGAGATGTTTGATAAACTACTGTAAATTGGCAGGTGTTTGGGGTGACATTTGAGCAGGAGCAGGAACTGGTAGCGGCGGTTAAACAGTATGTTACAGAAAATATTCCGCTCAGTCAGATCAGCGATGAGGAACTGCAGGAGCAGGTCGAAAAAATAGTTTTACAAAAAATAGGCGGGGCCTATTGCCCCATCGATCAGCGGGTATCTATTGTAGAACAGGTCTACAGCTCCATCCGAGGCTTCGGGCTGCTGGACTCCATCATGAAGGACGACACCATAACGGAAGTCATGATCAACGGTCCGGACCACATTTTTATTGAGCAGAATGGCCGTCTGTTCAGGCTTGAAAAGCAGTTCGAGAGCCAGCGCCGTCTCGAGGATATCATCCAGCGTATTGTGGGATTGGCCGGCCGCGAGGTGAATCAGGCGAACCCCATCTGTGATACCCGGCTTCCGGACGGATCACGCGTGAACGTAGTGCTTCCGCCGATTGCGCTGTGCGGACCGACGGTGACAATCCGTAAATTTTCCAAAACGCCCATGACAATCGAAAAACTGATTGAGTATGGGTCCCTGACGCAGGAGATCGCAGATAAGCTGAAGGTTCTGGTTCGGGCAAAATATAATATTTTTATTAGCGGGGGCACCGGCAGCGGAAAAACCACGTTTTTAAATGCGCTTTCCAATTACATCCCCGGAGATGAACGCGTGATTACCATTGAGGATTCTGCGGAGCTTCAAATTGCCCATATTGAAAACCTCGTCAGTCTTGAAACGCGCAATGCCAACGCCTCCGGAGCGGGGCAGATCACCATCCGCGATCTGATCAAATCCTCCCTGCGTATGCGGCCAGAGCGGATCATCGTCGGAGAGGTGCGCGGCGGAGAGGCGCTTGATATGCTTCAGGCCATGAATACCGGCCACGACGGTTCGCTGTCCACAGGCCATGCGAACTCCCCGGAGGATATGCTCAGCCGTCTGGAGACGATGGTGCTGCAGGGCGCGTCGGGCCTGCCGCTGGAGGCAATCCGCCAGCAGATCGCCTCCGCGGTCGATATTATTATCCATCTCTCCCGCCTGCGGGATAAGTCGAGAAAAACCATGGAGATCACAGAGGTGGTCGGCTATGAAAATGGAGAAATTATTTTAAACCCTCTGTATGTGTTTGAGGAGGATGAAAACACTTCTCTTTCCAGAGTATCGGGCAGTCTGAAGCGGACAAAAAATAAGCTGCAGAATGATTTTAAGCTGAAGCTTTCCGGCATTATAGAGGAGATATAAGGAGCGGGGCGTTATGCGTAAAAAGAAAACGGACACACAGCCGCAATACTACATGTCGGCGATCAATAATCCTGTTTTAAATTACAGGGTATACATCATGAAGCCGAAAGAGAAGCTGTTGTTTTTCCTGCTCACGTTTATCGTGGGCGGGCTTGTCGGCCTTGTGTTTTACGGCGGCCTCTTTAAGAGTGAGGACGGCGCTGCAACAGTTGCCACCTACATAAGCAATGTCGTGGTATTCTGTGTGGTGGGGCTGTTATCAAGTAAAATTTTTATTCCCGTGATCACAAAGGCACTGAAAAACAGAAGATTAAAAAAGCTGAAAATTCAATTCAGAGATTTTCTGGACTCCCTTTCCAACTCACTGTCGGGCGGTATGAATGTTAATGATGCGATTTCCAATTCCTGCAATGATTTGGCCATGCAGTATTCGGATGATGCATATATTGTTCGGGAGGTGCGGGAGATCGTAGACGGCCTTCGGAACAATATTCCGCTCGAAACGCTGCTGAAGGATTTCGGGGAACGCAGCGGAAATGACGATATTGCAAACTTTGCCGCTGTTTTTGAAACGGCATATCGTACCGGCGGGAATATTAAAGAAATCATCCGGCGGACAACGGATATTATCAGTGAAAAAATCATGATTTCGGAAGAGATTCAGACGAAGATCACCTCCGATAAAATGCAGATGCAGATCATGAATATAATTCCGATTTTTCTGGTGCTGATGCTGCGCTTGTCCAGCTCGGAGTTTGATGCCGCCTTTGGCAGTATCGTGGGCGTGATATGTATGACCATCGGGGTCGGTTTTTTCCTGACGGCTTATAAGATGGGGCAGAAAATGATGGATATAAAGGGGTGAAATTATGCGGCTGGTATCGTTGGTTTTGGGTTCGGTGCTTCTGGTGCTGCTGATCGTCAAAATGTCAAAGGGGAAGAAATTTGACGGCAGTTTGGAAGCTCTTGAGGATGCCGACTTTCCGCTGAAGGCCTTTTATGGGATCGGCTTTTCCTGGAATGAGGGCAAGCTCCTGAATCTGAAAGGGAAAATTCGTCATACGTTGGTCAATCAGGCGAAACTGCTGTATGATCCGCAGTACGCGGAATATTACGCAACGGTGGTATGGGCGCAGGTTATCAGTGTTGTCCACCTTTCGCTGTGCGCCGGCTTTGTTTTGGCAGGAGCGTTTGATTTCCCCTTCTTCATTCTGGTAGGTGTTCTTTGCGCTGCCGTATTTGGATTTTACTTTTTCACCAAAATGAAGGAGGAGTTAAAAAGGCGGCAGGCGGAGTGTGTGACAGAGCTGCCGGAGATCGTATCCACCATGGCGCTGCTGATGAACTCCGGAATGGTCCTGCGGGACGCATGGAAAAAGGTCGCCTATGGCAAGGAGGGCACGGTCTATACGCTGATGCGGGAGTCCTGTACGGATATGCAGAACGGCATGTCCGAAATGGACGCGATCCATAAGTTCGGGATAATGTCCGATACCCCCGAAATCAAAAAATTCACGGGCGCTCTGGTACAGGGGCTTGAAAAGGGGAGCAGAGATCTGAGCGATTTTCTCACCAGACAATCCTCTGAAATGTGGAGCTTAAAGAAACAGATCATGCTGCAAAAGGGCGAGGCGGCCGCGTCCAAGCTCCTTGCACCCATTGCTCTGATCTTTGTGGGAATTATGATTATTGTCATCTCAGCGGCTGTTGGCATGCTATTATAGGTCCCTGACCTGATAGATATAAAAAATTTTAGGAAGGAAGAGATTTGTATGAAAACACTCGAAAAGAAACTTAACGCACTCGCATGGAAAGCGCGCTTAAAAGCGATTGCTTTCAGGGACTGGGCCCAGAACGTGCTCACCAATGAGGACGGCGACACCAATTTCCTGTCCATTATCATCATCCTGGCCATCGTGCTCGTTCTGGCTGTTGTCTTCATCGCCTTAAAGGATGAGATTCTGGGCCTGGTGCGTGACGCGTGGGATAAATTTTCGCAGGCGTTCAGCAGTCAGGACACCACTCTGTAGGCGGACGGCGCCATGCTGAAAAACGACCGTAGGAGTAACATGTGATGGCTTTTCTGGTAACGGCGGCCTGTATGATCGCGGCGGCCTGTGTCTGCGCGCTGTCTTACATAGCAGCCAATAAACGCCTTGAGGCCGGAGCCGCGCTGCCGGCCCGGGGAAATGATTCGGGGGAGGATACCGCCGAACCGTCCGGCTCCGTCGGACAGACGGAGCCGGCAGGCCCTGCGGACAGCGGGCCCGGATTCCTCGTGCAGATAAAGCGTGGATTTTCCGTGTCGCCGGTTTCGCGATGGATTGTTTTTGCGGCTGCCGTCCTGTTGACGGGTGTGGTGTGCTTTTGCGCCCAGACCTTTCAATGGGGCGGAAGCGGCATTGACGCCATCGGGTTTATCAAGGTAGCTGTAACGGCCCTGATCATGATGTCGGCAGCGGTGATTGATCTGTTTACCAAAAAAATCCCCAGCCTCCTGCCCATCCTGTTTTTGATCGTCGGAACGATCATGCTGGCTGTTGAATTTATATATATGCGGGAATCATTTCCGGTTCTTTTGGCGGGCAGCCTGATAGGTCTGGCGGGTGGATTTCTGGTGCTGCTGCTCCTGTCCTTTATCACAAAGGGGGGGCTCGGTATGGGGGATGTCAAGCTTGTCGGCGCAATGGGGTATTTAAGCGGGATAGCGGCTTCGTTTTATTCCTTCTTTTTTGCCACGGTGCTGTGCCTGATCGTCACACTGGCGCTGCTGATTTCAAAGCGGAAGAAGCTGAAGGATGAGCTTCCCTTTGGTCCGTTTCTCTACCTGGGGTATGTTTTGGCAATTATTTTAGGGAAATTTTAAGAGGGGCTGGTATGAAGTGAAAGGATTACGAATATTTACCATCGTCGCTTTGGCCGTCCTGACCGCGGTGGGCTGGGTCACCTTTGCCGTGGATACGGGGACGGGGGTTGTTTCCTACCAGTCCAGTATTTCGGAAGCGGATCAGTATGTGGAGGAGGGCCTCTATCAGCGTGCGATCCTGAAGTACAAGGAGGCGATTGCGCGCCATGACACGGAGGAAAACTGGGCGAAGCTGTTCCATGCGTATGATCTGAGGTATCAGGAGGATACGGGGATTTTGTCCGATTTTATCGCCGATCTTCAGAGCGCGCTTGCCCAGCATCCGAAGAATGTGGACTTTACGCAAAAGCTGTATGAGCTGCATATGGTCTCAAATGATATAGAGAGCGCATATGACTGTTTATATACGGCCATCGAAAATGGCGTTGAGGATGAAAATATTGTAAAAGAGGCCAAAGAGCTGAAGTATTCCTATGAGCTGGATTACCACACGTACACGGATTTCAGGAGCCTGTCGGCGTCGGCGTATGCCGTATCAAATGGAGAAAAATGGGGATATATAGATACGGTGGGCGAGACGCTGGGGGAGTATAAATACCCCTATGCAAGCTCCCTTAACGACGAGAAAGTGCGTGTTTGCGATACGGAGCTGGGCAGCAGGCTGCTGGATGGCGACGGAATGGTGCTCGGGATTTTTCCGTTTACGGTCACGGCCTCGGGCGTATTTTCGGATGGCCTGATCCCGGTTTTAAACGGGGAAACATACAGCTATTATAACTCCTTTGCAAAGGAGCAGTTTGGCGGCTATGATGCGGCGGGAACCTTTCAGAATGGCCTTGCGGCCGTGCAGAAGGACGGCGCGTGGTTCCTGATTGATACGTCCGGGGCGGAAAAGAGCGATCGGTTTGCCGATATCGTCACGGATAATAACGGCCGCTATTTAACCGGGGAGGTGATGGTGGCAGCAAAAGAGACAGGCAAATACCAGCTGTTTGACGAAAAGGGAAAGCCCGTGAGCGACTTTACGGCGGAGGAAATGGACCTCTGCACAGGAGACGGGCTGATCGCGTTCAAAAAGGACGGGAAGTGGGGGTACGTGGATACCTCCGGGAAAGTGGTGATCGAACCGTGCTATGAGGAGGCC
>CASFCH010000014.1 GCA_949293315.1 uncultured Oscillospiraceae bacterium
ATTTTTAAAATAGTACGAACCGAGGTAAATTATGCGGAGAAAAGTGATTCACGCCTGCGCCGTCTTTTTTAAAAGGGAAATTGTCCTGTGTGCCGCAGTTCTACTGGCACTTCTCTCCTGCTTCCTTGTCCCGCCCAGCGCCGCCTATTTTTCATACATAGACTGGGGCACCCTCTTTCTCCTGTTCAGCCTGATGGCCGTCATGAAAGGGTTCCAGCAGACAGGAACCTTTATTTTTCTCGGCAATTCACTTTTAAAGCGGACCGATACCACACGCAAGCTGCTGCTGGTACTGATTTTTCTCCCCTTTGTGTGCAGTACGGTGGTGACAAACGACGTATCGCTGATTACGTTTGTGCCGTTTGGCCTGACCGTATTAAAGCTGGCCGGTCGGGAACAGCTCGCCGTACCGACGGTGGTACTCCAGACGCTTGCGGCCAATCTGGGCAGTATGCTCACGCCCATGGGGAATCCGCAAAATTTGTATCTGCATGCAAAATCGGGCATAGGCTTCGGCGGGCTGTGCCTGCTGATGCTCCCCTACGTGGCCGTCTCCGGGATTCTGCTGCTGGCGGATGCGCTTGTGCGCAAATCGTTTCCTGTCGCGCCGCCCTCCGTACCCGTGCGCATGGGCAGCAAAAAGGGCCTGATCTGCTGCATTCTGGGATTTATTCTGTGCCTGTTTGGAATTTTTGATCTCATCCCGCCCGGCATCATTGCGGGGGTGATCCTGTTATTTTTCCTGTTTGCGGACAGATCCGTGCTGCGTCATGTGGACTACTCGCTCCTGGGAACCTTTTTTGCCTTTTTTGTTTTCACCGGAAATCTGGGCGCGCTGCCGGGATTCAGGGCGATCCTATCCGCACTTCTGGCAGATCATGTGGAACTGACGGCTGTTGTGACCAGTCAGGTGATCAGCAATGTACCGGCCGCCCTACTGCTGTCCGGCTTCACGTCACAGTGGGAAAGCCTGATTGTCGGGTGTAACCTTGGCGGGCTTGGGACGTTGATCGCCTCCATGGCAAGCCTGATTTCCTACAAATTTTTTGCAGAAAAATATCCCGATCAGCGCAGGCGATATCTGGGCGTATTCACCCTTTATAATCTGGCCTATCTGGCACTGCTTTTGGGGATGTGCTTATTGATACAGGTCTGAAACAGCCCTGTTTTCGATCATTCTCCCAATTCCTATGGCGCTTTTTTAGCAAATTTGCTTTTTGGAGGATATATCTTATGCTCAAACGGATCCCCGAGACGGCGCCCTTTTCTCCCGAGCCAGAAAAGTGGGAACTCACCTTTGAGGACAATTTCGGCACGCTGGATCTGACAAAATGGAAAATTAACACGGCCCGGAACACCGCCGATCCACAGAAAAGCGGCATCCGGAACGCTGCGTACTGTGTGGATGATCCGGATGTGATCTTCGTCCGGGACGGAAAACTGTACATTCGAACGCTTTGGAAGCGCGGCAAATACGGCGAGGGCTGGTATACGGGATTTCTGGAGACGAGTCAGGCCGTCCATCCCGAATATGCGGGCCCCGCTTACAGCGGTTTTTCACAGACGGGCGGCTATTTTGAGGTGCGGTGCAAAGTCGCCCGGGCAGTCGGTATTTGGTCGGCATTTTGGCTGATGCCGGACAACGATATTGCTTTTTCCGACGGCGACAGGCAGTGGAGCGGAGAGGACGGCGTCGAAATCGACGTAATGGAGTCCCCGCACGCCTTTCACTTTTTCGAAAGGCAGAAAAATCAGAATATTCATGTCATCCATGCGGATGGATATGATGAGCGTTTGAAATCGCTCTCCTCCCCCGCCTTTCATGTCCCCGGCATGTATGCGCAATTTCATACCTATTCCCTGCTCTGGGAGGCGGACAAGTATATCTTTTTTATAGACGGTCACAAGACATGGGAAACCCGCCACATTTACAAAGGGCGCCGCATGGGGATCTGTAGGGTGCCGGAATATCTCCTTCTCACCAGCGAGGTCGCCGGCTGTATTGAAAACGGCGTGATCCGCGAAGGCCGCACACGCAATCAGCAGACGGGGAAGCTGGAACGGTTCTGGTGCGGCAGCCCTGCTGCGAATGATAAGTCCAAACCATATGATTTTGTCGTGGATTACGTGAAATGCTATAGAAGAAAGTAACAAACAACTGTATATTCCGTCATAACGCTCCGGAAATCCTGCTTCCGGAGCTTTTTGCTTTCCCGTTCCCCACACTATCGGGAGGGAAATCTTCCTCTTTTGCCAAATAGACAAATCTTTTCTTTGAATGATCTCAAAATTCTCCATTTGATCTGCCGGAGCGCACTTGAAACGTGATGATATCTGTTATAAAATTGATATATCAACTGTTGACATATCAAGAGGTGCCGCAATGGAACGAACATTTCACATGCTGATTTACAGGACTTTTCACGCACAGCGCAGCTGCCTGCGCCCGCATCTGGATCAGATTGGGCTGGGCGCGGGACAGCCGAAGCTGCTCGCCTATCTGAATACACACGGCCCGTGCAGCCAGCGGGAGCTGGCGGACTACTTTGAAATTGACCCGGCTGCCGTTTCCCGAATGATTGACAGCCTGATCAAAGGCGGCTTCATCACCCGTACCCCGGATGGGAACAACCGCCGGTGCGGTGTGGTCAGCCTCTCGGAGAAGGGAAAAGAAGCCAATCAGGACTGGCAGATCAGCTGCCGCGCCATGGAGGAAAAAATGCTGGCCGGATTTACAGTGGAGGAACAGGCGCGTTTTTCCGATTATCTGTCCCGCGCATACAAAAACCTGAAATCCAAACCGGAGGGGGAAGCGTTATGAAAGATTTAAAACGTCTGCTCGGATATCTGGGCCCCTACCGGAAGGATTTGATATCAGGCGCCGTACTGGTCATTATTGAAACCTGCTTTGAACTGATCATTCCCATTCTGATGGCCGATATCATCGACATCGGCGTGGCGCGGCACGATACCCGCCTGATCCTTGTCCGAGGGGCGGAGATGGCCGTGTGCGCGCTGCTCTCCCTGGTGACCGGGCTGCTCTATGCCCGGTTTGCCGCACGTGCCTCCTATGGACTGGGGGCGCGTATCCGGGAGGCAGAATTTGAAAAAGTACAGTCCTACGCCTTCTCCAATCTGGATCGCTTTGACACCTCCTCGCTGGTGACGCGGATGACTACCGATATCACCGTGCTGCAAAACGCCATCAACGGCGGGCTGCGCCCCATGGTGCGCGGCCCTGTAATGTTGATCCTCGGCATCGGCCTGTCCATCTGGATGAATGCGCGGCTTGCGCTGGTCTTTTTTATCAGCGCACCGATTCTGGCGCTCATTCTCGTTTTCATTGTACGTCGGGTGGCCCCGATGTACGGCCGTCTGCAGAGTGCTGTGGACCGCCTTAACGGCATGGTCCAGGAGGGCCTGACTGCAATCCGCGCCGTCAAAGCCTTTGTCCGCGGTGAATATGAGGAGGAAAAATTTGCAGAGGTCAATGAGAATCTGATGAACACCAGCCAGAAGACTTTTCACTACGCTGTGCTCAATCTCCCGGCCTTCCAAATCGTCATGTACACGTCTGTCGTGCTGATCATGTGGTTTGGCGGAAACATGATCATCGGCGGCAGCCTTCAGGTGGGAGATCTGACGGGCTTTCTCAGCTATGTGCTTCAGGTGATGAACTCCCTGATGATGATTTCCAATGTCTTTCTGCTGCTCACACGCTCTCTGGCAAGTGCGCGCCGCATCAGTGAGGTCCTCGATGAGGAGCCCGGCATCGCCTCCCCTCCCCATGCCATACGGAAAATTCCCAACGGCTCGGTCACATTCCGGAATGTCTCCTTTAAATATAATGCAGACGCCGACGAATACGCCCTCTCCGGTATTGATCTGAGCATTCCCTCCGGGCTGACAGTGGGAATACTGGGCGGGACCGGTTCGGCCAAAACAACGCTCGTTCAGCTCATTCCCCGCCTCTATGACGCCACAGTGGGAAGCGTTGAGGTCGGCGGGCACGATGTGCGGGAATATGATCTGGCCGCTCTTCGAGACGCGGTGGGGATCGTTCTGCAAAAAAACGTCCTCTTCTCCGGTACGGTGCGTGAAAATCTGCTCTGGGGAAACAAACAGGCCGATGATAAAGAGATCTGGCGCGCCTGCCGGGCCGCCTGCGCCGATGAATTTATTGCGCGCATGCCCAAAGGGCTCGATACCGATCTCGGTCAGGGCGGCGTCAATGTATCCGGCGGCCAGAAGCAGCGCCTGTGTATTGCCCGCACCCTGCTGAAAAGGCCGAAGGTTCTGATCTTTGACGACTCTACAAGCGCTGTGGACACCGCAACAGAAGCCCAGATCCGCTCCGCCCTCGCCGGAATTCCGGATATGACCAAAATTATTATCGCACAGCGCATCACGTCCGTCATGCATACGGATATGATCGTCATTCTGGAGGACGGAAAAATCAACGCCGTCAGCACGCATGAGCAGCTGCTGGCGGACAATGCGATCTATCAGGAGATCTATCATTCTCAGATGAAAGGAGCGGATCAGAATGGCGCGTCCGATGAGCGGTAAACGGCCCAAGAACCTGAAATTTACCGTGCGTGCACTCTTTGACTATTTAGGGCGCCACAAACTTCTGCTGGCCGCTGTGGCGCTGCTTGTCACTGTCAGCGCGCTGGCGAATCTGTTTGGGACCTACATGATCCGGCCGATTGTCAACAATCTGGCTGCGGGCGATCTCCGCCAACTGATTCTCGGCGTAGCGGTGACGGCGATCATCTATCTGCTGGGGGCGCTGTGCGCCTATGGATATACACAGGTCATGGTACGCGCGGCGCAAAAAGTCCTGCTGGATATCCGACGCGATCTATTCCGTCATCTTCAGTCACTGCCGCTGCGCTATTTCGACTCCCACCGCCATGGCGACATCATGAGTCTTTTTACAAACGATGTGGACACGATCGCAGATGCGCTCAATAACAGCTTTGCCATGATTATCCAGAGCTTTATTCAGATTGTGGGAACGCTGATTCTGCTCTTTGTGCTCAACTGGCAGCTCTCCTTTCTCGTGCTTCTCGGGTATGCGGCCATGTTCCTCTATATCCGGTACAGTGGAAAACGAAGCAAGATGTACTTTAACCGCCAGCAGGAAGCGCTCGGCGATCTGGACGGCTATGTGGAAGAGATGGTCAACGGTCAGAAGGTCGTCAAAGTCTTCAACCACGAATCGGAAAATCTCAAATCCTTCCAGGAGAGAAACCGCCGCCTGCAAAAGGCCGGAACCGGCGCGCAGAGCTATGCGGCTACCATGGTCCCGGCCGTGGTGAGCATCTCGTATATCAATTACGCCGTGGTGGCCGTATTGGGCGGTCTGATGGCGATCGGAGGGCTCACGGATGTCGGCAGTCTGGCCAGCTATCTGGTATTTGTCCGGCAGGCAGCCATGCCGATCAACCAGTTCACGCAGCAGAGCAACTTTCTGCTGGCCGCACTCGCCGGCGCGGAGCGGATCTTTGAGACGATGCGCGAGCGGCCCGAAACAGACAACGGAAAAATTCGGCTGGTCAACGTTCAGGAGGAGAATGGTACGCTTGTTGCGTGCGCCAGAAAGACGGGGCGCTGGGCCTGGCTGGATGAAAAATCCGGCAATCTGACGCCGCTGCGCGGGGATGTTCGATTTGAACATGTCGATTTTGGTTACGAGGAGGGACACCCCATCTTAAAGGACGTCTCCCTGTACGCCAAGCCGGGGCAGAAGATCGCCTTTGTCGGCTCTACCGGCGCGGGTAAGACGACCATTACCAACCTGATCAACCGATTTTATGACGTACAGGGCGGCCGTGTGATCTATGACGGGATCGACGTGCGTGATATCAGGAAGGACGATCTCAGGCGCTCGCTTGGGATTGTCCTGCAGGATACCCACCTGTTCACGGGGACGATTGCGGACAACATTCGGTTTGGCAAATTGGACGCCACACAGGAGGAGATCATCCACGCCGCCAAGATCGCCAATGCCGATTCCTTCATCCGCCGTCTGCCAAAAGGATATCAGACCAGGATCACCGCAGACGGATCGAATCTCTCTCAGGGGCAGCGGCAGCTGCTCGCCATTGCGCGCGCGGCGGTCGCCGATCCTCCGGTTCTGATTCTGGATGAGGCAACCTCCAGCATTGACACGCGTACGGAGGCGCTGATCGAAAAAGGGATGGACCGGCTGATGGAGGGACGGACCGTGTTTGTCATCGCACACCGTCTCTCGACCGTGCGCAATTCCAACGCGATCATGGTGCTCGATCACGGCCGAATCATCGAACGGGGGGATCACGACGATCTGCTGCGTCAGAAAGGGGTTTACTACCGGCTCTATCACGGAATGTTTGAGCTCTCATAAAAGCGTCTCTAATGCTAGCAGAAAACGGGCAGAAGATCGTTGATCTCCTGCCCGCTTTTTCTGCATTTTACGCCTTATGCGCAAACTCTTCCAGGGGTGTTGTATCGATCCCGTCGACGCTTCCGATAAGGCCCAGCAGACTGGCTGCAATCCTTCGGCAGCCGCCGGCGCAGTTGCTCTCGATATTGATCGGGATCACCGGATCATGAACGCTCAGCCGGACCAGGAACCATCCGTCGCCGTCCTCCGGCGCAAAGGACACGCGAATCCCCTCCCGGTTGTCCGGTGCCACACGGCAGCGCTCGTCTTTCTGACAGCACTGTGTGATATGCTCAATCAGGCGGTTTCCGACTTCGCGGAAGTTTTCCGCCAAAATGTTCAGGCGAATCTCCGAACTCTCTGCGGGTTCTTCAAGCGTGGCGATAAGATCTTCCAGCTGCTTCCCTTCGCGCCCAAGCTGTGCAAGCTTGATGATAATCTTTGTCACCAGATAGGCTCCGTCGTCCAGGAAATAATTTTCCCGCAGGGCGGCATGTCCGGATGTCTCCATCGCCAGCGGACAGTCGACCCCTTCCAGATTCAGCCGGATCGCCTCGTTGATAACGTTCCGGTATCCGCGCTTATACCGGTGATGGATCCCGCCGAGATCCTGCTCAATAAACTTTTTCAGCCCGTCGGACGTCGTGGAATCCGTCACGATCGTCGCGCCGCGCCCGCCATCTGCCGCAATGCGGGCTGCCAGTGCGATAAAGCGATTTTTATTGATCTCATGCCCCCGTGCGTCCACACAGGCTGCACGGTCAACATCCGTGTCAAAAATTACACCCAAATCTGCATGATTTTCCGTGACGGCACGGCTGATGCTTGCCATAGCCTCGTCATTTTCAGGATTCGGGATATGGTTTGGGAAACGCCCATCCGGATCCAGATAAACGCTGCCGCTGATATCCGCGCCCAGCGGAAGCAATACCTTTTCCGCATAAAAACCGCCTACGCCGTTTCCGGCGTCCACCACGATATGAAAACCGCGCAGCGGGCGCTGGAAATCTGTGGCATTGACCCCCTCACAGATCATTCTGCGCAGTCGTGCGCAGTACTCATTCATGTACTGGACGGTCTCCGTTCTGCCGGGCCCGGCGGGGTGAAGAGCCTCTCCCTCCGCGGCAAAATCGAGAATCTGATCGATATCTTCGCCATCCAAACCGCCCTTGCGGGTAAAAAATTTGAGGCCGTTGCGGTAGTAGGGATGGTGGCTCGCCGTGATCTGAACGGCGCCCTCACAGCCCAGATCCACGGTCGTCATAAACATGGCCGGTGTGGAAGAGAGGCCGCAGTCGAGCACAATCACACCAGCCTCCTCCAGCGTCCGCACAACCAGGGATCTGATGTGATCGGCTGTAATGCGCGAGTCATGCCCCACGGAGATGCGAAGCGGCCCGACGGCCTTTTCCCGCCCGAAGCGCGTCAGCCAGACGGCAAAGCCAGCCGTGATCCTGCGCACCGCCTCGTCGGTAAGTGTAAGCGGATGGTCTTCAAGCCCATCTACGGCAACCCCTCGGATATCCGTACCGCTTTTGAGCTGTTTGAGTTCATTTGTCGTCATAATACCCCTCCTGCCGTCGTCTTATGCGTCCTGCTCTACCCGAGTCTGGGCGGCGAGCAGGAAACGATACATTCCCTCCAGACTGCGATACCCCTGCCGCAGTTCCTTCAGGATCGAATCCGATTCAAGCACACTGAAATCCGAACCATGGCGGATCAGCGTAATGTCCTTTAAGTTATAATAGGGCTTGAGCGCCTCTGGAATTTCCCCCTCTTTATCGCGGCGGTAGCGCGCGCCCTCAAATTGAAACCCCGCACGCAGCACTTTTTTCGCCTCGCGTTCAAACACCTGCGGCCGGTAGGCCATCTCTTTTCGGAAGGCCTCCATGAGCGCGGGCGTGGTGTAATAGTAGCCAAGCCCATATGTATACTCCTGCTGCGTGATTTCAAACCAAAAGCATGGCGCGTGCGGAAAAGATGCCTTGGGGCGTGAAAAGACGGTCCACACATTGGCGCGGTACAGGCTCTTATCGTGCGTAAAGCGCGTATCACGCCGCACGCGCGAGACCATGCGCACGGGATTGAGGTTCATCAGGGGATCAAGCGCTTCCATCTGCGGAGCGAGCGCCTGTGAAAGCTGACGCATCGGGCGGATTGCAAGCATATTGATCTCCTGCTTGTGATCCTCATAAAATATTTTGCTGTTTTGAAAGCGATTTTCCGCCAGCAGCATCAGTGCCTGCGGCGTAAAGCCCTCAAAGCCTTCCCAATCTTCCATCCTATACACACCCCTACTTGAGCAGTCCGCGGTCCTCCATCTCCTGGGCGGCGAGCATCACGCCGACCTTTGCGGAGTGGAAATTCAGTCCCCCCTGCATCCAGGCCGCATACGGTTCGCGCAGCGGGGCGTCGGCCGAAAGTTCAATCGACGCGCCGAGTGTAAACGCACCGGCAGACATAATGACCTGATTGTCATATCCCGGCATATCCCACGGCTCCGGTGAGACAAAGGAATCCACCGGCGCCCCCTTCTGCATCCCCTGACAGAATGCGATCAGGGATTCCGGATTTTCCAGCAGGACCGACTGTATTATATCATATCTCTCGTCCTGATAGCAAGGCGTCACGCCGTATCCAAGGCGCTCAAAAAGCGCTGCGGTAAATACGGCGGCCTTCAGCGCCTCCCCCGTCACGTGTGGGGCGTGGAACAAGCCCATGAACAGCGAACGGTTGAGATTGAGCGTGGCGCCGACCTCCTTCCCGAGCCCGGGGGTCGTCAACCGCTGGGCACACAATTCGATTAGATCGTGCCGCCCGGCAATATAGCCTCCCGTAGGCGCAATTCCTCCTCCAGGGTTTTTGATCAGCGATCCGGCGATCAGGTCGGCGCCGAACTGGGTTGGCTCCTGCTCGCAGACAAATTCCCCATAGCAGTTGTCGACCATGACGACAGCGTCAGAGCAGCGGTGCACGGTATCGACGATCTCCCCGATCTCCTGCGGAGAGAGACTCGGACGCAGAGAATAGCCCCGAGAGCGCTGGATATAGACCATCCGAACGGTTGGGTCCCCTTTTAGCGCGGCCTCAACCGCGGGAATGTCCACCCTGCCCCGCGGGTCGAGCTCCACCTGCGCGTATCGGATGCCAAAATCCCTTAGAGAGCCGCTCCCGGCCTTTCCCGTGATGCCGATCACAGGACGGATCGTATCATAGGGGGCGCCGGTGACGCAGAGCATTGTATCGCCCGGACGCAGGACCCCAAACAGCGCGACCGCCAGCGTGTGCGTGCCGCAGGTAAAATTGTGACGGATCAGGGCATCCTCTGTGCCAAACGCCTGGGAGAGTACGCGATCGAGCGCCTCCCGCCCACGATCGCCATAGCCATATCCCGTAGAGGCCGAAAAGTGGCTCTCACTCACCCCGTTGTCGATAAAGGCTGCAAGCATTTTTTTCTGGTTATATTCCGTCACACGGTCGATCTCGCGAAAGCGGTCGGCGCACAGCGCCATGGCCTCCTCCGCCTTTTCCCGGATCCGTGCGCTGATTTTAAAGAAGTTTTCACCCATAAATCAAATTCCTTTTCCTTCGCAAATTTCTTCGGCCAATTTTTCCGTCAGTTTGGCCACCGCCTGAATATCCGACACGTGAACCGTTACGCCCGGTGCGTGCAAATACCGGCACGGGGCCGACACCGCGATGCAGCGCACGCCGCCGCGGCTCTCCTGAACAGAACCGGCGTCGTTCCCGCCGGCGACCTTTGTCTTGGTCTGGATCGGAATTTCTTCGCGCCGTGCGATGTCAAAGGCAAGTTCATAGAGTGCACGGTCATAAATCGCTCCGCGGTCCATAAAGGGTACAACGGCGCCTCTTCCCTGCTCGCAGACCCGGTCGCGCTCCGAGACGCCGATCACGTCGGCGGCAGTGGTCGTCTCCACAATAATGGCAAATTCCGGCTCCGCCGCATAGGCGGCGGCACGCGCGCCGCGCGCGCCGACCTCCTCCTGTACGGTAAAGGCAAAATCCATATCATACGGCAGGTCGCACCGCAGCATATTCAGCAGGACGGCGCACCCCATGCGGTCGTCGATCGCCTTGCTCTCAATTACCCCCTCGCCAAGCATACGAACCCCTGGGCGGAAGGTAACGCTGTCCCCAAGGCGGACAAACTGCTTTGCCTCCTCCGCATTCTGAGCGCCAATATCAATATATAAATCGTCAATATCCGGAATCTTTTTGCGCTCCTCCTGCTTTGTCAGGTGCACCGGCTTGAGTCCGATGACACCGGGCAGTCTTTCGGCCCCGACAAAGACCTGCCGTGCGATGAGAACGCGCACATCAATCCCTCCGACGCAGGTAAAGCCCAGCAGGCCCTCCGATGAGATATGGTTGACGATCAGCCCCACCTCGTCCATATGGGCGCACAGCAGCAGGCGGTGGGCAGGTCGGCATCGCCCCTTCTTATGCACCAACAGATTTCCGAGCGCGTCACAGTGCGTTTCACATTCCTGTGGCAAATGGTCCAAAATATAGCTGCGCACCCCCTGTTCCCGGCCGGAAATTCCGGGAAGCGCGCAGAGCTCTTTCAAATGTTCAAGCATGGCAGTTCCCTCCCCGCTGCAGCAGATAGGCGGCGATCAGATCCGCGGTGCTCTCAATATCCTGCAGGTCCACAACCTCCACCGGAGTGTGCATATAGCGCTGTGGAATGGAAATCAGGCCCATTCGAGCTCCGTTGCCGGCAATGTCAATTCGGTCCGCATCCGTCCCGGTCTCTCCGCCCATGATTTCCAGCGTATGCGGAATATTTTTCCGCTCGGCAAGTGCGGCCAATTCGTCGGAGAGGGCGGCAGAGAGCGTCGGTGCAATGCCGATCATCGCGCCGCTGCCAAGCTTGGCGCACTTGCGCTCCGGACAGCCGGGAGACATGGCAAAGCTGACATCCACGGCGATCGCCTTTTCAGCCTGGGCGGCATAGGCTGCCACAGCTGCACCGCGCGTCCCGATCTCCTCCTGTACGGCAAAGACGACCGTGACGGGATTCTTCAGGCGGTCCCCGCAGCGCTCAAGCGCCAGCAGGATCGCCGCCACTCCCGCACGATCATCAAGGGCGGGTGCGGAAAAGCGCGTGCCCAGCAAACTGACCGGCGGCGTATCAAAGGTGACTCGATCCCCGCGCCGCACCCGGCAGGCAGCCTCCTCTTGTGTCAATCCGATGTCAATGCCAATGTCCTCAAAACCGGCCGCCTGCTTGCTGTCCCCATCCCGAAGCAGATGCGGCGGCGTCGAGCAGATCGTTCCCTTTATCGGTCCATTTCCCCACACGCACACATCCTGCCCGACGAGGATACGCGGGTCAATCCCGCCGCAGCGGTCCACCCGCAGGAAGCCCGCCTCGTCGATATCCGTGACGATCAGGCCGATCTGATCAATATGGGCGTCCAGCAGAATATGCGCACCATTTCCCGGAATGTGCCCGATTACATTGCCCAGCGCGTCCCTGTGCACCTGCGCGTAACGGGAGAGAAGGTTGGCCGCAGTTTCCGCAGCCCCATCTTCCCGCCCGGATACGCCCGGAACGGCGCACAGCTGCTCCATGAGTTGGCGTATATCCATAGATGTTTCACCTCATTCGATCACAGAAAAATTGCAACAGCCTTTCGGCTGTTGCAACGGTCATGCTGTTTTACTCCCTGCGCAGCGCCTCAATCGGCGGCATCTTCGCCGCACGGCGCGCCGGATAAATGCCAAAGAAAATACCGATTGCACTCGAGAACCCGATTGCGATCAGGACTGTTGAGAAATCCACGCCAAGGGGAACATTCATCAGATTGGAGACAAGCGCCGCACCCGACACCCCCAAAATCGTACCGATAATGCCGCCGATCAGGCACAAAACGACCGACTCGGTAAGAAACTGGAAGAGAATATTCGACGTCTTGGCCCCCAAAGCCTTGCGGATACCGATCTCCCGCGTGCGCTCCGTCACCGTGACAAGCATGATGTTCATCACGCCGATGCCGCCGACGATCAGGGAAATTGCGCTCACTGCGGCAATAAAAATGGTGAAGACGCGGATCACGGTATCCAGAAGGTCAATGTAGGTCGCCATATTCTGGACGGTATAGACATCCCTGTCCGCGTTATTATGGCGCGTCTGAAGCAGGTTGAGCGCAGCCCGGCCGGCCGCATCCAACTCTCCCTCATCTGTGGAGGAGAAGTAGCACATTTCGAACTGATCCTCACGTCCGGAGAGCGTAGAGGCCACCGAGGACGGGACCATGAACATATAGCCCATCATACCGCCGCCCATGGAGTCCATCATCGCCACCATCTGATCCGAATCGCCGCCAAAGGTGCTCATCAGATCGGTGACACCGATGATTTTAAAGCGCTCGGACCGACCGTTTACGGAGTAATCAAGCATCTGGCCAACCACATTTTCATAGCCAAAGAGCATTTTTGCCGTCGTGATATCCACCACCGCTACGGCGCGGCCGCTCTTGATCTCCTCCTCATTGTAATAGCGGCCATACTTACAGCCGCCCTTGAGCAGGTACTGTACCTGATCGTCTGTACCCAGCGCCATCCCGAGGCCGCCGTTCCCCTCGACGTTCAGCGTCCCCATGGACATAGTGACCGGCGTAATGTACCGGATACTCTCGAGCTTTTTGATTGCCTCGATATCGTCCGAGGTGATATAATCACTGTCCTCTGCCGCCGCAGTGTTTACCGTAACGCTTACGACGTTTGCGCCCATGTCCCGGATCATGCCGACAATGTAGTCCCGCCCGCCGTTGCCGACGGTAATGACCGCGATCACGGAGGCGACGCCGATGATGATGCCAAGCATCGTCAGCAGGGAACGCATCATATTCGTCCGAATACTGAACAGGGCGATCCTGATATTCTCTTTAATATTCAAGCCGATCCCCGCCTATCTCAATTATTCGTGCTCGTCGCCTCATCTGCTGCGGCAACCGGATTGACTTTTTCACCGTCTGTCAGGCTGTCCG
The DNA here is from genome assembly GCA_949293315.1 of uncultured Oscillospiraceae bacterium. GTDB lineage: Bacteria > Bacillota > Clostridia > Oscillospirales > Acutalibacteraceae > Onthovicinus. Next base: position 13,447 of record CASFCH010000014.1, read on the forward strand.
ACGGATTGCGCACGACTTTCTCGCCCGCCTGAAGCCCGGAGACAATCTCATACATGGTTTCGGATGCGATCCCCGTGGTGACGGCGCGCCTGGAAACGGTATTATCCTCATTGAGAACAAAGACATATTTATCTGTGCCGTCGATATAGAGCGCCTCCATGGGAACAGCTATAGCATTTGCAGCCTCCTGCGTGGCAATCTCTACATCCACATCAAATCCGATGATGATGCTCTCATCGGGATTGTCAATGGAGGCACGCACTGTCACATTTGCCCCAGAGGAAGACGCGCCCGTGAGCGAACTGATGCTCAGGCCGCCCGATTCGGAGGCCGTAGGAGAAATATATTCGATTTTCCCGGTGAATTCTCCGGTGACGCTGCTGATCTTGACCTCCTGCCCGACGTGCAGCTTCAGCACATCATATTTGCCGACGCTGAACACCGCCTGCAGACCGTCGTCATAGCTGACGGTCATGCCCGCATTGGCGGCATCCATCATCTGGGTAATCATCTGCATCACGGAGGAAGAGTCCATCTGTTCACCGGAAGTGAGGGAGGACAGCAGACTGGTGAGATCCATCTCCTGCTGCGGCGCACCGCCGAAGGGGACGCCCTCCTCGATATTCACCGCAGTGACAAGCCCTTCCTTCTGAGCCACCCAGCCGGAGGACAGTTCATCAAGCTGGTCCTGCGCACTGGTGAGAGCTTTCCGGGCGGTATCCACGGCGATCTGATACAGATCGGACACGGAGACGGCGGACTGCGCCTCCAGCACGATCTTCTGCGCTTGGAGCTTGACAAGCTCGCTCTGCGCCTCCACCAGTTCGGAAACGCCGCCAAAAGAACCGCTGATAATTTCATTGAAGGCGTCGTCCGTTCCGCCGGAATTTTTAAACATCTCCAGCAGCTGCTGGATCTGCTCCGGCGTCATATTCTGCAGCATCTCCTGTATAAAGGCAACATCCGCAGAAACATCCGCGCTGTCCGCGGCGGGAATCGTCACCTGGGACTTGAGAGACTCGATCTTGGACTCCAGGGCCGAAATGTCCGCATTGATCTGTGTCAGCTGCTGTTTGGCCGTCTGATTGCTGGTGACAGCGGCATTATAGGCGGAGAGCGCCTTGTCATAGGCCTGCTGTTTTTCGCTCACCTGCTCGCGCAGATCGGTCAGATCAAATGTGGCTAAAACATCGCCCTTCTTCACACGGTCGCCGGGCTTGACGTTGACCTCCAGGGGGACCGTCCCCTTTGCCAAGGTGAAGGTATCGGAGGCCGCCGCCTCGATCGTGGCGGTCGGATTGATCGTCTGGACAAGATTCTCTTCCTGCGCCTCCACGATCTCCGCGGAAAAGCGATCATCCGGACGGACGGCGAAATAAATGCACAGTCCGATCACCGCAACGAGCACTACGCACAGGACAATGATCCAGATTTTCTTTTTTTTGCTGAACGATTTCCACTTACTCATATCGAATCCTCACCTTAGCAATTATTTTTGCGGGATTTATAAAAATTTTATAAATAATGTATCGCAAAAATATTAACTGCGTGTGAACCTTTTGCGTCCAATATCTGTACGATAGTGAGCGCCGTCAAAGTGGATCCGCTCAACAGCCGAATAGGCCTGCTCCAGCGCCCCGTCGAGGGTTGCCGCGCGTGCCGTCACGCCGAGGACGCGACCGCCCGCCGTCCGGAAGCATGTTCCGTCATAGGCGGTGCCGGCATGGTAGACAGTCGCACCGGGGAGTTGGCCGTCTGCGTCCAACCCGGTGATTTCAAGTCCCTTCGCATACGAGCCGGGATATCCGCCGGAGGCCATCACCACGCAGGCGCAGCTGTCCGTGCTGAATTTTACATCGATCTCGCCGAGACGCCCATCTACGACCGCCTCCACAATGTCGATCAAGGGGGTCTCCAACAGCGGGAGGACCACCTGTGTCTCCGGATCGCCGAAGCGTGCGTTGTATTCGATCACGCGCGGCCCCTTCTCCGTGAGCATCAGGCCGAAATACAGACATCCCTTAAAGGGACGGCCGAGCGCATTCATCGCCCGCACTGTCGGGAGGAAAATCTGATCCATGCACTGCGCCGCAATTTCCGGCGTGTAAAACGGGTTTGGAGCCACGGTGCCCATGCCGCCGGTGTTCAGGCCCTGATCGCCGTCGAGCGCGCGCTTGTGATCCATGGAGGAAATCATGGGAACAATGGTTTTTCCATCCGTAAAGCTCAGGACAGAGACCTCCGGCCCGGTCAGATATTCCTCAATCACGACCTTTTTCCCGGAGTCCCCAAACGCGCCGCCGCGCATCATCTCATCCACTGCCCTGATCGCATCCGCCTCATTTTCCGCGATGATGACGCCTTTTCCGAGCGCGAGACCGTCCGCCTTGATGACGACAGGGTACTCGCCGCGGCTGCGGATATAATCAGACGCCTGATCCGCATCCGTAAACACTTCATAGGCTGCCGTTGGAATGCCGAAGCGCTTCATCATATCTTTTGAAAAACTCTTGCTGCTCTCAATCACCGCCGCGTTTGCACGCGGGCCGAACGCACGGAACCCATTGGATTCCATGGCGTCCACCATCCCGGCTGCAAGCGGATCATCCGGCGCGACAAAGACGAGGTCCGCCTGGATCTCCTTCGCCAGTGCGACCATACCGTCAATGTCACATGCGGCCACATTCCGGCACGCCGCATCTCGTGAAATGCCGCCGTTTCCGGGCGCACAGTAGACCTTGTCCACTTTGGGACTCTCTTTCAGTTTGCGGATGAGGGCGTGCTCGCGCCCGCCGCCGCCGACCATCAAAATTGTCATTTTTCTCCCTCCGAATCAGTGGTGGAACAGGCGCATACCCGTAAACGCCATGGCGATGCCGTACTTGTTGCAGGTATCGATCACGTTATCGTCGCGGATGGAGCCGCCGGGCTGCGCGATGTACTGCACACCGCTGCGGTGCGCGCGCTCAATATTGTCACCAAAGGGGAAGAAGGCGTCGGAGCCGAGGGACACCCCCGTAAGCGTGTCGAGCCAGGCGCGCTTCTCCTCCCGGGAGAGCGGCTCCGGGCAGGTGGTGAAATACTTCTGCCACTCGCCGTCCGCGAGAACATCCATGTAGTCATCGGAGATGTAGACATCAATCGTATTGTCCCGGTCCGGACGGCGGATATCCGCCTTAAACGGCAGGGAGAGCACCTTCTCATGCTGACGGAGGTACCAGTTATCCGCCTTGTTCCCGGCCAGCCGCGTACAGTGCACACGGGACTGCTGACCTGCGCCCACGCCGATCAGCTGCCCGTCCTTGGCATAGCAGACGGAATTTGACTGCGTATATTTCAGGCCGATCAGCGCGAGAATCAAATCCCGCTTCGCACTCTCCGGGATCTCCTTATTCTCCGTCACGATATTCTCGAGCAGGGAGGCATCGATCTTGAAGTTGTTGCGCCCCTGCTCAAACGTGATCCCAAAGACGTCTTTGCGCTCGATCTCCCGCGGGACATAATCGGGGTCGATACGGATGATATTATAGGTTCCCTTCCTCTTGGCCTTGAGGATCGCCAGCGCCTCATCCGTGTAGCCGGGCGCAATGACCCCGTCGGAGACCTCGCGCTTGATCATGGTCGCCGTGGGGACGTCGCAGACATCCGAGAGCGCAATAAAATCGCCATAGGAGGACATGCGGTCCGCGCCGCGGGCTTTCGCATAGGCGCATGCGAGCGGGCTGAGCTCCAGATCGTCCACAAAGCAGATCTTTTGAAGCACCTCGGACATCTCCGTACCCAGCCCCGCGCCGGCCGGGCTGACATGCTTAAAGGATGCCGCTGCCGGCAGACCGGTGGCCTCCTTGAGCTCCTTGACAAGCTGCCAGGAGTTGAATGCGTCGAGCAGATTGATATAGCCGGGCTTCCCGTTGAGGACCTCGATCGGGAGTTCCCCCTCCTGCATAAAGATACGGGAGGGTTTTTGGTTTGGGTTGCACCCATATTTCAGCTGCATCTCTTTCATTGCCGTACCTCCGTTCAGTGATTCTTATTGATGATCCGCACCTGTGCCTCTCCCGTGTCAATATTGCGGAAGCAGACATAGAGAGAGACCCTGTTGTCTGGGTCCAGACAGCTCCACACGTGTTCCGCAAAGGAGTCAACATCCGCCTCCGTACGGAAGCACTCCGGCTCCCCGGTAAAGGATGGGATCGGATCGCCGTCCCCGTTGTAAGTATGGATCAGATGCCCCTCGCCGGCAATCGGCTGTCCATAGGTGTAATAAAAGCGCTGCACGCTGTTCGGATTCCCGCCCGCACTTTTGAGAATCGAGAGCTTATAGGAGCCATCCGCCGCCAGAATGCCGGAAATACGGGGCGTGTAGTTGGGCGCATCCGGTTCAAAGGTCCGCGTCTCCA
>CASFCH010000015.1 GCA_949293315.1 uncultured Oscillospiraceae bacterium
ACCATCTCCGCCGTGGGGGGCGGAATGGTCGGGAATACGCGCGCGGGTGTGCTGCTGTACGCCTCGGGGGCGGCCGCCTGCGCGCTGACCGGGATCGCGCTGCGGCTGATCTGCCGCCGCACCGCGCCGCCTCCGCAGCCGAAAGATGCGCAACAGCCGCCGGCGCTTTCAGATGCGATGGCCGCCTCCGTCTCCGCCGCCGTCAAATCCATGGTCAATATCTGCGCCTGGGTACTGCTCTTCAGCGCCCTGGGCGGGCTGACGCGTCTGCTCCCCCTCCCGGAACCGGTAAAGCTCGCGCTGACGAGCGTGCTGGAGATCTCCTCCGGCTGTGCGGCGGCCGCACACCGCATACCGCTGTGGGGCCTCTCCGCCATGCTGTCCTTTTCCGGGATCTGCGTGATCTGTCAGCTGATCCCGGACTGCCGGCGGTGCGGCGTCTCCGCCGGGGACCTTCTGCTCTCCCGCCTGATTGCGGCGGTGCTCAGCGGCGGGATCTGCGCCCTGCTGTGCCGGCTCTTCCCCGCGTACGTGCAGACCTCCGCCGGCTTCGCTCCCCTGTATCACGCCGGGATCAGCGTAAGCATCCCCGCCTGTGCGGCGCTGCTGGCGATGGGGCTGATCGCCATAAACGAGGTTGATATCAGGGGAAAAACATGATATGATATTAAAGTTATTCCGGCGGTCCCGCACGGATCGCAGAGGAGGAAGACGATGAAAAAGGCGTTGTACAACAAAAAGATCGAACCGCAGTGCAAGTACTGCCTGTACGGCCGCCTGTCCCCCGCCGGGGACAGCGTCCTGTGCGAAAAGCACGGCATCATGACGCCGGAGCACCACTGCCGCCGGTTCACCTATGATCCGCTCAAGCGGGAGCCGATGCCGCGCGCCGTTCTGCCGCAGTTCGATCCGGAGGATTTTGCCCTATGAGAAATAAAAAGAAAAACGCGGCAGCGGGTCCGCCTGTGGGCAGAGCGCCGCTGAAGCTCCGCTCCCCGTTCCTGGCACGGTTCGGAAAATTCCTGATGATCACGCTTGCCGTACTGATCGGGCTGGAGCTGTTTGTATTCAACTATAAAACATACCTCACGCTCGGGGACCGGTATGAGGAAAAGAGTATCCCTGCCATCGAATCCTGGACCGTGCACCTGACGCTCAACGAGGGAACGGAGGATACCTTTACCGCCACGGCGGACAACCCCTCCATTGAATTTCGGGATATTGATATCCCCGTACGCACCGCCAAGCTCGACGCGGACGCCCCCGTCAATGCGATGGATTTTGACGTCCTCTTTTCTGACTCCACACGCGAGGGACTCTACCGCAACAGCGATGTCGGCACGCAGGTGAAGACGGTGGCGCGCAGTTACTATACCGTCACCTCCTACTCCGGGGATGTAAACACCATTCGCTACACCCTGCACATCGACCGCGGGGAGCAGATCGTGATCCGCTCGCTCGACCTGAACGAGACGGTGCCGATGCACTTTTCCATCGTGCGGATTCTGCTGCTGCTCGTGATCGCGGCGGCCGTCTACTTTGTAGCCAAGGCGCCGTGCCTGGCGCTGCGCTACGATCCGATGAACATCAAGCACACCTGGGCAACCGTGCTCACCGCCTCCTTCTTTTTGGGGACGATCGTATTCATCTACGGCATCTATGTGGGCGATCCGTTTTATTACAGCGACAAGGCGGTCCTTGACCAGCTCTCCAAGGAGCTGCCGGACGCCTTCCTGAATGGGCAGGTCTCACTCCTGCGGGAGCCGAGCGAGGAACTGCTGGCCATGGATAACCCCTACGACTGGGGCGCGCGCAGCAGTGAAAACATCATCTACAGCTGGGACCATCTGCTCTACAATGGGAAATATTACTCCTATTACGGGATCGCCCCCGTGCTCACGCTCTTCCTGCCGTTCCATCTCCTCACGGGCACCTATCTGCCGTGTATGAACGCCATTTTGATCTTTTGCATGCTGGCGACCGTCTTCCTCTCCCTGTGCTGGCACGAGGTACTCAAGCGCTGGTTCCCGAAGACGACGGCGAGCGTGGCTGTATGCGGTCAGTTCCTGCTGCTGTGCTCCTCGGGCATGGTGTACTGTATGTTCCGCCCGAAGTTCTATGAGGCGGCGGAAACCGCGGGGCTGATGTTCTTCACAATCGGGCTGTATTTCATGCTCTCCTCCAACCTTTTTACAGCGAAAAAAATCAAGGTCTATAAGCTGGCACTCTCCGCTGTGTTCGTCTCACTGGCCGTGCTCTCGCGCCCGACTTTCGCCCTGTACGCGGTGGCCATGCTGATCTTCCTCTTTTTCGCATTCCGCCAGTACATGAAGGCGGACGACGCGCCGGCAAAGAAGGGGAAATACGCACTCAAATTTCTGGCTGCATCCCTGCTGCCGTACGCATTTTTCTCCCTGCTTCAAATGGCGTACAATTACGCGCGCTTCGGATCTCCGTTCGACTTTGGAATCCAGTATTCGCTGACAATCAACGACTTTACGCGCGCCGAATTTCACCCCTCCCTCGCGTGGATCAGCATCTACAACTTCCTGTTCAATCTGCCGGGGCTGAGTTCTTCCTTCCCATTTGTCAACTGCTCGAACGAGTGGTTCGGCACGGCGGGATACTATTACTTTGAATACGCCCGGGTCCCGATGACATTCGGCCTGTTCTGGCGGGCGCTGCCGATGTTTGCACTCGTGTTCGCCCCCCGTGCGCTCCGGACGCTTGGCCGTGAAAAGCGGCTGCGCGCGCTCCTGATCGGCGGCGTGGGCTGCATCGTGATCCCGGTTATCATCATCGCCTCCACGTGGGAGAGCGGCCACGCCATGCGGTACAATGTGGACTTTGGCTGGCAGATGCTCTTTGCCGCGCTGGCGGTGTGCCTGTACTTTTACAACCGGATCCAGAACGAGCGGATCAAGCGTCTGCTGCGCAATGCGCTGATCGTCTGCACCATTCTCTGCTTCCTGAGCAATATGGCCAGCGTAATGACCCAGTGGCCGCGGGGCGAGAATTCCTTCAGCTCCAATCCGTATCAGGAGATCGCATATCACAAATTCGCCATGCTCTTTGAATTCTGGAATTAAACGGCGCCCCCGAGCTCATAATAAGGGCGGAGGTGTTTTTGATGGCAGAATCATTCCTTTACAGTAAAAACCCGGAGCTGGACGCCTGTTTTCAGACGCTGCCCAAAACCATTCAGGAGGGGATCCTCCAGTCCGGCCTCGAATTTCAGAGCGCGGAGGAGCTCAGGCAGTTCGCCCGCCATCTGACGGAATCCGGACAGAACGCATAGCAAGAGCCCCGGAGGTTCAGGCCTCCGGGGCTCTGTTATTTTGCATGCTATTGAGCCGTCACACGGTACACATTTGCCTCATAGGGGCGAAGCTGTTCCGAACGGGCGGTATAATTGGAGATCAGCAGCTCCATCCCCGCCACCGGCGAGGGCCGCTTTTTAACGCCGGCGGTCAGATTGATCTCAATATAAAACGAATCCTTCCCGATTGTACGGCGGTAACAGAAGTAGTCCCGCCCCGTGTTTGCGCGGGCAAACGCGCCGTAGATCAGGGGTTCATTTTCCCGCCGCAGAGCGATCAGCCGCCGGTAAAAGTTGAGCACGGAATCGTGACTGAGCGCCTCCTCCGCCGCGTTGCAGTGGATGTAGTCCGGATTGACGCCGATCCACGGCTCGCCGGTGGTAAACCCGGCATTTTTCCCGTTTGTCCACTGCATGGGCGTGCGGGCGTGATCACGTGAGCCGGCGCGCACCTTTGCAAAGGCCTGCGGCTCACTCTTTCCGGCAGCGCGCTCCTGCCTGTAGAGATTCAGGCTCTCCACATCGCGCAGTTCTTTGATGGAGGCAAAGGGCGCGTTGATCATGCCGAGCTCCTCGCCCTGATAGATAAACGGGGTGCCCCGAAGCGTCATCTGCATCACGGCGAGCGCCTTGGCGATCTCCGTACGGTAGGCGCCGTCCGGATCCACCTTGGAGATCATACGCGGGTTATCGTGATTGTCAAAAAACACAGTGGGCCAGCAGTGGCTGCCATACTCCATCTGCCACTGGGTCAAATTGTCCGCCATGGGCCGCAGATCGAAACGATAGCTGGAAAACTTCCCCTTGCCGGGATTGTTCAGATGGTCGAAGGAAAAGACGACATCCAGCTCCCCGCGGTCGTCCCCGGTCATCAGCTTGCTCATTTCCAGCCCTGTGCCCTGGCACTCGCCGACGGTAAACGCATCATATTTCCCGAAGGTCTCGCGGCGCAGCTCCTTTAAATACTCGTGCAGGTGCGGGCCGTAGAAGTAATGCTCCACGCCGGTGGCGCCCATCATATCGCCGATCAGTGCATTTCCGTTCGGCAAACCTGCCCGTTTGGAGATAAAGCTGATGACATCCAGCCGGAAGCCATCGATCCCCTTCTCCAGCCACCAGTTGACCATCTTCTCGATATCGCGACGGAAGTCGGGGTTATCCCAGTTAAAATCCATCTGCTTGGCGCTGAACAGATGCATGGCCCACTCGCCCCTCTCGGGATAGTAGTTCCACGCCGGGCCGCTGAAGATGGAATCCCAGTTGTTGGGCGGCGTATCCGGCTCCCCCCTGCGCCAGATGTAATAGTCGTGATATTTGGAATCCGGATCCTTCAGGGCGGACTGGAACCAGGCGTGCTCATCGGAGGAGTGGTTGATCACCAGATCCATGATCAGCTTCATCCCGCGGGCGTGGATCTCCTCAAGCAGACGGTCGAAATCCTCCATCGTCCCAAACTCCCGCATGATGGCCTTGTAGTCGCGGATATCGTAGCCGTTGTCATCATTGGGTGAATCATAGACAGGCGAACACCAGATGGCGTCCACGCCGAGCTCTTTCAGATAGTCCAGCTTTTCCCGGATGCCGTTCAGATCCCCGATCCCGTCGCCGTTCGAGTCCTTGAAGGAGCGCGGGTAGATCTGATAGAACACGGCCTCCTTCCACCACTTGCGTACAAATTTCCCGTCGTCGGGCGCGGGGACGTCTTTCTCCCCGTTGAGCAATGCAAGAGCGGTTTGGATAAACCCGTCATCCACCCTGCCGAAGGTCAATTTTTTCAGCGCCCCGAAGTTCAGCTTCCCCAGCGGCGTAGACAGGATCGTCCGCGCCGGGAGGCGGAGGGTATAGAAGATCTTCTCCAGGATATCGTGCCCCACCGGGGTCTTGTAAATCACCTTGAGCGGCGTTTTTTCCGTAATCATATAGCTGCCCCCTTTTCATTTTAGGATAGTGCATTTTTTTGAAATTGTCAATAAATTTATCGGCCCTTTTATCGTTTTCTTGATAAAATATGCACGGATTTTCATTGACTTTTTCCACCCGCTTGGCTATAATAACAATAAGTGGCAGCAGTGGTCTGCCGGTCATATAAATAATCAGAGGGGCGGCATCTTTCCGGCGGCCCCGATCATCATGAAGGAGAGTGGAACGATTATGATCGGAATCGGTACATGGCAGTGCAGGGTGGACACGATGTTCTTCAAGGGGGACGTCAAGTTCAAAATCACGGATACGAACGGGCAGTACGGGCTGGAAATCATCATGGACGGCCCCGTCCCGAAATTTGAAATCAAGAGCATTCAGGAGGACGGCAACACGCTGCGCGCCGTCGGCACGGTGGAGATGCTCCCCGGCAAGGAGATCGTGAGCGAGCTGACCTTTAACGGCGACACCTGCGAGGGCGCCATGAAGGTGCCGATGCTCGGCAAGATCAAACTCAAGGACGGCAAAAAGGTCGGCTGAGCGCGCAAAATGACACATACGCAAAAGCGGGACGGCTCGTCCCGCTTTTTTGCTGTTTTACAGTTGTTTTGAAAGCTCCTGCGGTGATCGGAAGGTCCTGCTCCCGTCTGTGAGAAGGTCGATCTCCCCCACGCCCCTCTTTGCAAAAACATTTTAAAATAAACGAAAAATTGTTCTTACGCACTTAAAAATGTGATATAATTTTAAGGAGAACAGCGGCGCCAAAGATGCTGCAAAACAGAGTGGAGGGATTTCGACGTGGCTCCAAAGACAAATTTCCATCTTGATCCCCGGCAGCAGGAAAACTGGGAAGAAAATATTCCCCATCTGCTCTCCCTGACCAAAACAGTCCGGATTCTTCAAATCCTCATGGTCGTTCTCTTCTGTCTCTCCGTCTATCGCGGAAAAATCCACTCTCTCTGGCAAATTCTCGCCTTTTGCGCTGCGCTGCTGCTGTCTGTTCTGTTTTCAGAATTATTCCGGAATAATCTGAGAAAAAATCGCTCCCCTTATCTCCCCTCGTTATACATCCTTGGGATAATTTGCTGTATTGGAAACCCGATTTTGATTATTGTCAATCGTCTTCCCGATTCTCTGGACTGGGATATATATACTGCGCTATCACTAATTTTTGGAGGATTGAGCATTATTCCAACTGTATATTTTTTATTCGACTATAGAAGGAACAAATTAGCTCCCAAAATTATAAGAACCGCAGTAAGCATTGTAATCCTTATCCAGATCTTGACACTTCTTCCTATTGCTCTCTTCGATGTCTATTGTTCTTATATATCGATCTTAATTTCAGTCGTAAATTTATTGGAGCTTTCTTTGATTGCCTCACGGAACAAAAAGATGAAACATAACCGCAGGGATTAGCGTCAGGCGCAGGCAACACAAAATTGTTGTGTTGCCTGCGCCTTATTACCTAAAATTTGTGCCCATCAATCTGTAATCTGACTCTCAAATGCCCAAATCAGCTTATAGGGGAAGGGACCTCAAAATTGGCACACAAAATTTTAAGATTGCAGTAACTGCCACTACCACACCAGCGACGAGCACAATTTCGTCTGCATATTCTTCAAGTACCGTCGTCACTGCACCCATTAACAGCAAATAAACTTCTTCTGCGGCATCCGCTACACTTTCTGATACTTTCTCAAAATCCTCCCTCATCTCTGAAGTAGGAATAATCGTATATTTGAGCGTAGCCGACACGGTGGTCTTCGTCCCATCACTCACGTCAATATCATCCGAGGACACCGTGATGCTGATTGCAACACGCCCCAGGCTCAGCTCCTCAAGGCCTACCGTCACGATCCCGTTTGATACGGAA